>NZ_LR824569.1:1965000-2620000 GCF_903969135.1 Chryseobacterium sp. JV274
TCTGCAGGCGTTTTGCCATCATGAGTAACAAAATTATGGGAATGAGGAGTCTGCCTGTTACAAGGCTTTCCGTTATCAATAATCAGGACATTTCTTAAAGATCTTCCTAATGACATTCCTGCTGATAATCCTGAATAGCTTCCTCCTATTATAATGACATCAAATTTTTTATTTTCCATAGTTCAGTTGATAGTTGATAGTTGATAGTTGATAGTTGATAGTTGATAGTTGATAGTTGATAGTTGATAGTGCAAAGTTAACATAAAATCAAACAACGCAACAAAGTTGCAATAACATTTATCTATTAACTTTATTTTGTCAACAAAACATCATTTACAATCTTATGAAAACTACTTCCATTCATTTTTTGTCTCATCAATTTCATCCTGAATTCTTTTATTGATATCTATTTTTGCTCCCTGTAAGCTGAAAATTGCCGTTCCTCTTTCTCTTGCATATGGATTGGCAATAGAATCCTTTAATTTTGCAACTTCAAAAAAAGAACCGGATTCCTTAAGCTCTTTTCCTGCTTCGGGAGCATCTTTGACCCTGATAACATTTTTATATTTTTTGCTTACATCTATCCAATTGATATAATCTGCATGAAATGACATCGCCACAATACCCGCTTTTGAATAATAATTAATTGCTCCTGCCTGGCCATAATTATCACACAGCACCATGGTATTTCCTGACTTTGACAGACGGGAATATTCTTTATCTACTTTCTGAGCCAATTCTTTCCAACCCTGCATATCGGCAAAATCCTGTGGCAAAGGATGGTCTTTTCCATCTTCCCAGCGAAGCAGTCCGAATTTTTTGTACTGCTGCGGATGAGATTCAATATATCCGGGACTTCTATTGGGAAAGGCTACATTATATAAAGGAAGAAATAAAAGTACAGGAATAAGGATGCTGACGGGTTTCAGGAATCTCTTCCTCCCTTTTTCAAATAGATGACCAAGAAAAACGGATCCAAAAGCAATGTACACCGGATAGAGTCCAATTGCATAATAATCTTTTGCTTTAAAAAACAAAAACAAAGCAATTGTGATGATATAGCTCCAAAAGAAAAATCTGAATTTATCGAAAGGCTTATACAATAACAATGCTCCCCAGCCTGCAATAATTACAAAAACAACTCCAATGAAGAATAATAGCTGAGATTTCATAAAACCCATTCTATCTACATGCACAAGCTGTTTTTCAGAAAGTTCTTTCATATGATGAATGACCGGAAAATGATTCTGATACTGCCAGAGAAGGTTAGGAAAAATAATGATTAAAGCTAAAAGTGCGGCCAAATACACATGAGACTGCATAAAAATCTTCCTTTGCTCTGTCAGCAATAATGCAGGAATAAGCCCTAATAATGAAAAAGCAATATTGTATTTATTTAATATTCCTATTCCAAAAATGACAGCTCCAATATAAATCCATTTTACTTTTTCCGAATTAAAATATTTAATCAAAGCATAATAAAGGAACAACCACAGAAAAATTTCTAAAGATGTAGGCTGAAACAGCATATTTACCCGAAGAAGTACTGAAAATAATACTCCCAAAGAAGCCAGTATTTTAGCAAACAAACTTCCCTTGAGTTCTTCAACAACTTTCCATGTCAGCACAATTGTCAAAGCTCCAAACAGGGCTGGAAAAAATTTAATCCAAAATATGGAATTTCCAAGCATTTTAATTATCCAGGCCAGCCAGGAATTTACCGGAGGAACAGAGAGATATCCCCATGCGAGATGATTCGCCTGATCGAGATGCAGATATTCATCTCTGTGAAGTTCATACTCAGAGCTTATCAGTGAATATTGGAGAGCAAACTTTGCAATGATAAAAAGTAAAAGAATCCAATAGTCTTTTTTCATGGGATATAGTTTGGAATTTAAAGGTAAGACAGTCTAAACCTCTATTTTGTTACACCTATGTTATTTCAAACCTATTATCAATAATTTCAGTTTTTATCTTCTGAATATTTTCAGACCAATACTTAATTTCTTCAATCTTCTTAGGACATTCTTCCAGATGAATCTTCTGACAAGCAGTTAAATATTCCTGATAGGTTTTCAATATAGTATTCAGGTATGTTTCGTAGTCTTTAGGATTTTTAGGAATATACCCTATTCCATCGCAACCACATGAATGAAAGCATTTTCCTGTTTTAAAAAGACTTTCTACAATCCTCCATTCTTTGACTGCTGTTTTTTTAGGAGCTTTAAAATCTTTCCCCAGATCAGCCATCACATTACTGCATTCAGGGCATTTTACCGTTCTGTTTTCAATATCTGAAACCATTTTTTCCAGCTCCTTTGTTTCTGCTTTTGTGAAAACATGTCCTACTTTACGAATTGACTTCCCATTAGGGTTATGGTATATCTTTTCTTTTTCGATCCTTTGTATAATGTCATAGGCATCCGGCTGTTTAAATGATTTTCGGCATTTAAAACAGACATAATGTGATTTATAAGTTTTCCGTGCGTATCGACACATTTTTCATGGATTTATCTGATTCAAATATAGGAATTTACTCTTGCAAAAATTTTGATATAAAAAAAGAATCCCGGAGAAAAAAATTCCTCCGGGATTCACAGTTTAAAAGTGTATAGTGTAGTTTATTATTTTTTATTCGCTTTTTCTTTCAGCTCTTCTTTGTCTTTATCAGATGGATTCCAAACTTTTACTTCAGTGTCTTTTGTAATGTTTGATCCCGGAAGAATCTGAACGTTGATACCGTCACTTGCTCCCAATTTCAAGTATACTTTCTTGAATTTCCCGTCTTTTTGTTTCACTTCTACAAAAGGAACATCTTTACCTTGTTTCTTTTCATACTGAACTAAAGATTCATCCAATAATAAAGCATTTTTCTGAGAACTCAAAACAATTTCACCGTTTGCAGAAAAACCTGCTCTAATATACTCATTATTAGGATTAGTTACGTTTCCTTCTACCGGAAATTTAATAGTTCCTGCATTATCCTTTCCTTTAGGCGCGATCATGGTAAGTTTTCCTGGAAAAGTTTTGTTTTGTAAAGCACCGATTACGATATTCATATCCATGCCTTCGTTTAACTTTCCAGCTTGAGCTTCGTCAATTTCACCTTTAAAAATCAAAACGTTCAGATCTGCCACTGAACAGATTGTAGTACCTGCGTTGAAGTTATTGGCTTCAATCACCTGACTTCCTGCTTTTACAGGAACTTCAAGTACGGTACCTGAAGCTTTGGAACGAATTTCGGTGGTAGCTAAGCCCTGTCCTTTAAGTTCAGGAGTAGCACCTGTTTTAGCAATCTGCAATCTTTTCTGAGCAGTATTCAATTGCTGCTGGGCATTTTTCAAAGTCTGCTGCTGAGAGAATAACTGCTGCTGAGAGTTCAGATATTCCTGTTTAGAGGCTACTCCCTGCTTGTATAATTTCTCCTGCATCTCAAACTGCTTCTGCATATTTCCTACATTCATCTGGGCGTTGCTGATCTGGATCTGTGCATTCTGAACTTCCTGCTGAGAAGCATTTACTTCAGAGATGCTTGGGACAATTTTCACGGTAGCAATCAGCTGTCCTACCTCTACTCTATCTCCTTCTTTTACTAAGATTTTATCTATAATCCCTGCAATATTGGGTTTAATTTCAATTTCTTCTTTGGGAACAATTTTTCCTGTTGCCATTACTTTATCATCCATATTCTGAATAGTTGGCTTACGGGTCAGGAAAGCCTCCCCTTCTTTAGAATTTGATTTTATAAGATAGCCAAGCCCCGAGAACAATGCCACTGCAAATAAAAGCCCCAAGACAATATAAATGGCTTTTTTCCAGGTGAATTTCTTTTTCATATGTATAGTTTATTTTTTATTAAATAGATTGAATGATTTAAAAATTAAAAGATGGATTCTGTACATTTATCAGCTGTTCATCTTGATTTTCAAATTAATTATTCTGTTCTTAATGCTTCAATAGGTCTAATTTTTACGGCTCTCTGCGCGGGGATCATCCCGATTATCAGTCCTAAAATCACCATTACGGCCATCGCAGCAAATACGTTTCCATAGTTGACTGTCGGATTATAGAATGGAAACGAATCCTGTCCCTGTGTAACGGCATTGAGAATCATCAGCACAAAAATCCCAGACATAAAACCTAGCAATCCCGAGGAAAGCGTAATCACAACACTTTCAAGTAAGATCTGATTTCTTACTTCTGACGGTTTTGCTCCCAATGCTCTTCTGATCCCGATTTCTTTGGTTCTTTCTTTTACCGTAATCAAAAGGATGTTTGAAATAGCAATTACTCCGGCAAGGATTGTCAGTGTCCCCACAATGATTGTTAATAACTGCATTCCCGTAAGGAAACCTGTCAGTTTTTTAAACTCTTTTCCGAGGTTGAAACTCCCGAAAGCATTGGTATCTTCAGGTGAAACTTTATTTTTTGTTTTCAACACCTGCTTTACATCTTCTTCTACGGAATTTACATTGGCATTAGGCTTACTTACAATTGCAAACATGTCTATCTGCTCTCCTGCATTATACATTTTTGTATAGGTAGAAAGTGGGATGAAAGCTGTTTGGTCATTTTCAAATCCGCCTCCTTTTTTTACCCGGAAAACTCCGATTACATTAAAGAACAACCCTTTAATATTGATTGATTTTCCAATTGGGTTTTCTTTTTTCTTGGCATCAAAGAAGTTTTTGTAAATTTCTTCTCCTATAACCACTACATTTTTATTTCCTGAAACATCGGCATCATTGATATAACGTCCGAAGATCAGTTTCTTTTCTGAAATTTTATTTCCCACAGAGTAGTCTCCGGTAAGCGAATACGTTCCATTCTTCCCGTTTCTAGACATCGCTTCCCCTGGTGTTCCGGTAAAGCTTCCTCTTGCATTTTGCGGCGATATATAATCTATGGCAGTTACTTTTCTTTTCAGCATTTCCATATCGTTTAAGTTCAGGTGAACTTCACGACCTTTAGGAAATCCTTCATAAGGAATAGATGTTTTCTGTGCCCACAGGAATATTGAATTGGTAGCAAAACCGGAAAATAATTTATCAAAACCATTCTCCATCCCTTTTGCTGCTCCAAGAAGGCTTACATACAAAAACATCCCCCATCCTACGCCAATCATGGTAAGAAATGTTCGGAGTTTATTATTCCTCAGTGAGTAATAGATCTCCTGCCAAGTATCTTTTTTAAATATGATATTCACCTTGTTGAATTATAAGTTATAAATTATGAATTTGCTTCATTTCTTTTTTTACACTAATTACTCTGTTCTCAATGCTTCGATCGGTTTAATTCTTGAAGCCCTGTATGCTGGTACAAATCCTGCGATCAATCCTGAGAAAATCAAAGCAATGAATGCCATAATAATAGCTCCCCATCCAACGCTCGGACTTTTGATGAAATATTCTTCAAGACCATCACCAATAAGACTTAATGTCAAAACCCCAATTCCTACTCCAATAAGTCCGGATACCACTGTAATCACAACGCTTTCCTGAACAATCAGGCCTACAATTCCACTTGGTTTTGCGCCAATAGCTTTTCGTACTCCAATTTCTTTGGTTCTTTCTTTTACGATATACACCATAATATTACTGATCCCAATAATTCCCGCAAGCAATGTACCCATACCAATAAACCCGACAATTGCTGTAAGAACTGCCATAAATGCAAATGTATCATTCATGTTTTTCGCATTGTTCCAGACCCGCACACCGTTTTCATCATCAGGAGAAACACTTTTTCTCGCTTTTAATTTATCTTTAAGCTCATCACCATACTTAATGGCCTGATCCGGAGTCAGTTTATCATCGTATGTGATATAGGCTATATTTACTGTATCAGATCCTTTCTTCATCTGCTGTAAAGTGGTAATCGGAACGGTAATATGTCTTTCATCCCTATCTCCTCCATCATCTGAAAAGACACCAATGACCTTATACATCGTCCCATTAATATCGAGCTCTTTTCCTACCGGGCTTCCATTTTTGATCAAATCCCGCTGAACCATTCTTCCAATGACTGCAACATTTAATTTTCTTTCCAAATCCATATCTGTCAGATACCTGCCATCAATAATCTTTCGGTTTTCAATGACTTGTTCCCCAGGTTGAGCTCCATTGATCTGATAAAGGCCACTTTCTTTTCCATATTTCACCATTAAATTGGCAGTATATCTGGGACTGGAAGGTCCAGCTTTCTTCTTATCTGCATTAATTAAAAAGTCATAATCTGAGTTATTCATTGTTATATTTCGATCAGACTGAAGGCCTTTATAAGCTAAAGATGCTTTTCCTGTAGAAAAAATAATAAGATTTTTAGCATCTCCCGCAAATCCTTCAGAGAATGCATTCTGAAGTCCTTTTCCAATTCCAAAAAGTACAATGAAAATAAACAGTCCCAAAGCTACTGTGAACCCTGAAAGCACCGTCCGAAGTACATTACTCCGGATAGAACTGAATATTTCCTGCCAACGATCTAGGTCAAACATTTTTTATTGGTATTAAAAGATTTAAAAATTTAAAGATTAAAAATTGAATCGTTAAATTTTCAAATTATCTCGTTTTCAAATTTTCAAATTCCTAAAGCACAATTTGCTTAATAAACTCATCACTTTCAATAATCCCGTCCTTCAGTATTACATTTCTTTTGGTTTGTGCAGCAACATCCGGTTCGTGGGTTACAACAATGATTGTTTTTCCTTCATTATTGATATCCTGAAGCAGTTTCATAATATCATGTGTGGTTTTAGAGTCCAATGCTCCCGTAGGCTCATCTGCAAGCACAACTTTTGGATTTGTTATCAATGCCCTTGCAATAGCTACTCTCTGTTTCTGCCCTCCGGAAAGTTCACTCGGAAGATGGTTTGCCCATTGTGCAAGACCTACTTTCTCCAGATATTCCATAGCTTTCAGATTTCGCTCTTTTCTCGGTACATTCTGATAGTAAAGAGGAAGTGCTACATTTTCCAAAGCTGTTTTATAATTGATAAGGTTAAAAGACTGAAAAATAAATCCCAAAAACTTACTTCTGTATTCTGCAGCTTTTACTTCTGACAAATGTTCAATAGGAACTCCATCTAATTCATAGGTTCCTGAATCTTTTTCATCCAGAATACCAATAATATTAAGAAGTGTAGATTTTCCGGAACCGGAACTTCCCATAATAGAAACAAACTCGCCCTCAGAAATATTCAGATTAATTCCTTTGAGAACATGAAGTTTGCTTTTCCCTGTATCGTATGACTTATTTAAATCCTGAATTACTAACATTAAGTGATGTATGTTTTATACCCAATAAGTAGATGATATTTTCAAATTGTTACAAGAATAAAAATTTATTCAAATATTTTTTTGTTTAATGTTTTAAACCTTTATTAATAATAATTTACATACTTCTGTTTAACTGTAACTCTAGATTTCCATGTATTTATCCTCAAGATAGTGGTCTAGCCTATTATTCTAGCCCGTTTCATGTAAATGTGGAAAACTTTTCAGGCTAAAAGTCAGCCTATTAGTATTTACCCCTTTCAAAATCAGTTCTTTTTTTCGAACTTTGCTATTAGTTCTTTACAAGAAATATGATTTTGCGAAAGTGAATAACTTTATTTCACAATATGCAGAAAAACAAAAAGTTAAGTATTTCCGGAACGTTATCCACAGAGATCTAAATTATTTAATTATAAAGATATTTAATATGGGAATTTTTGATAAAAGAGTAAGCTATAAGCCATTTGAATACCCGGAGGTTCTTCAATTTGTAGAGGCAATCAACAAATCGTTCTGGGTGCATTCGGAAGTGGACTTTACTGCAGATGTTCAGGATTTTCATTCGCAGTTGGAACCACATGAAAAGCACGCTGTGAAAAATGCGCTGTTAGCCATTGCACAGATCGAGGTGTCTGTAAAGACATTCTGGGGGAATTTATACAACCACCTTCCAAAGCCGGAATTCAATGGATTAGGATCTACTTTTGCAGAATGCGAGTTTCGTCATTCTGAAGCATATTCCCGATTATTAGAGGTATTAGGATATAATGACGAATTCCTTAACGTTATCGAAATTCCTGCTGTAAAAGGAAGAATCGAGTTTTTAGGAAATGCTTTAAAGCATGCGAATTCTGCTACTCCGAAAGAATATGTTTCTGCTTTATTGTTATTCAGTATTTTAGTGGAAAATGTTTCTCTTTTCTCGCAGTTTGCCATCATCCTTTCTTTTACAAGATTCAAAGGGTTCATGAAAAATGTTTCCAATATTATTGCATGGACTTCAGTAGATGAACAAATTCACGCGAATGCAGGAATCTATCTGATCAACAAAATCCGTGAGGAACAACCTGACTTATTAACAGACAGCGATATTGAAGATATCTACACCTTGGTAGACGAGTCTATCGCAAGAGAAGGAGATATTCTTAGCTGGATCTTTGAATTAGGAGAAATCGACAATGTTTCTAAGGAAGACCTGTTAAACTTCATGAAATACCGTGTGGATGACAGTTTGAAGAAAATCAACATGAAAACAAGATACAACATCACCCCTGAACAATACAAGCCAATGGTATGGTTCGAGGAGGAAGTTTTTGCCAATTCATTAGATGATTTCTTTGCAAAAAGACCTGTAGACTATACGAAGCACGATAAGAGTATTACAGCAAACGATTTGTTTTAATACAGAGGCGCGAGCGAAGCGAGCGTCAAAGCAGTCAGTATTAGGATGATCCTTTTCTGATTAATAAGTGGAATTGCTGTTCAATTAATAATAAAGCACAAGTACAGAAGAAATGATCAATGTAATAGTAAGCTATACGGTAAACCCCGAATTTGTTCCAAACAATAAAACCAATATCCAAAAGTTCCTGGAAGATTTCAAGAATTTAGATTCTTCCACTTTTGAATATAAAGTCTATATAAAGGAAGATGGTGTTACTTTTGTACATTATTCAAACTACATCAACGAAGAAGTTCAGCATGAAGTTTTGAATGTTCCGTCTTTTAAAGAATTTCAGAGATTAAGAGATGAAAGCGGACTGAACGGTTCCCACAAAGTAGAAATTTTACAATCAATAATATAAAAAACAAAATTCCGGAGTGATTCTCTCATTCCGGAATTCGAAAATATAACATCTATGGAAGAGCAAAATTCAAATATATGGTGGCTCAATGAAGAGTCTGAGCAGATGCTGAACAGAGGATATCTGTTGAAAGGTGAAACGGTAGATGGTGCTATCGACAGAATTACCACTGCTGCTGCAAAAAGGTTATACAAACCTGAACTTCAACCGGCATTCAAAGAAATGATTACAAAAGGATGGATCAGTTTTTCTTCTCCTGTATGGGCAAATATGGGAACAGAAAGAGGTCTTCCTATCTCATGTTTCAACGCTCACATTCCGGACAGTATTGAAGGGATTACTCACAAAATGGGTGAAGTAATCATGCAGACTAAAATCGGAGGGGGTACTTCAGGATATTTTGGAGAATTAAGAAACAGAGGAACAGCGGTAACTGATAACGGAAAGTCTTCAGGAGCCGTTTCATTCATGAAGCTTTTTGATACGGCTATGGACGTTGTTTCACAAGGAGGAGTAAGAAGAGGTGCTTTTGCTGCTTACTTAGATATTGACCACGGAGATATAGAAGAATTTTTATCTATTAAAGATATTGGTAGCCCGATTCAGAACCTGTTTACCGGAGTATGTGTACCAGATTACTGGATGCAGGACATGATAGACGGTGATATGGAGAAACGTAAAGTTTGGGCAAGAGTATTGGAAAGCCGCCAGCAAAAAGGTCTTCCATATATTTTCTTCACAGACAACGTAAACAGAAATAAACCTCAGGTTTATAAAGATTTAGGAATGACGGTGAATGCAAGTAACCTTTGTTCTGAAATCATGCTTCCATCTACTATGGAAGAATCTTTCATCTGCTGTCTGTCTTCCATGAACCTTGAACTGTATGATGAGTGGAAAGATACAGATGCTGTAAAATTAGCAGTATATTTCCTTGATGCTGTGTTATCCGAGTTTATTGACAAAACTGAAGGGAACTATTACCTACAGGGAGCAAGAAACTTTGCAATGCGTCACAGAGCTCTTGGATTAGGAGTTTTAGGATACCATTCTTATTTACAGAAAAATATGATTCCGTTTGAAAGCTTTGAGGCAACTCAGTTCAACGCAAGAGCATTCAGACATATTAAAGATCAGGCTGAGCAGGCTTCAAGAGAGCTTGCCAACATCTATGGAGAACCAGAAGTATTGAAAGGATACGGATTAAGAAATACCACAACAATGGCTATTGCTCCTACCACTTCAAGCTCTGCAATCTTAGGACAGACTTCTCCGGGAATTGAGCCTTTCTCTTCCAACTATTATAAAGCAGGTCTTGCTAAAGGAAACTTTATGCGTAAGAATAAATATCTTGCAAAATTATTGAAAGAAAAAGGATTGGATAACGAAGAAACATGGAGAACAATCATGCTCAACCATGGATCTGTACAGCACCTGAATGAGCTTACTCCTGAAGAAAAGGCAGTATTCAAAACATTCAAAGAAATTTCTCCAATGGAGATCATCTCTCAGGCAGCACAGAGACAGCAATACATTGACCAGGCACAGTCACTGAATCTTCAGATTCCTTCTACAATGCCTGTAAAAGATGTTAACTACCTTTATATTGAAGCTTGGAAAAAAGGAGTAAAAACACTTTACTACCAAAGAAGTTCATCTGTTTCAAAAGAAATGATGGTTAACTTCGTGTCATGTTCAAGCTGTGAAGCATAAGATCAAGTAATAAACACGCTATATTTAAAAAAGCACACTTTTTAGTGTGCTTTTTTATTTATCAGAACTTTTGAAGGTCATTTTTCCAAGATAACAATGAGAAAAGCCTTTCTTCCAGACTAAAAATTGACATTAAAAATAAATATTAAATAAATAAAATTAAACCATAATACCCTTTTATTAATAAATATTACATAAAACCAAGAAATAAATCTACAGACATCTAAAATGGATTTTTTTCAAAAAAAGAAATTATATTTACAACATCTGATTGTACACAAAGGGATTTGTAATATTATCTGATAACTAAAACTCAAATATGAAAAAACTTTTAATTACCTTATGGGTAAGCGGATTTTCTATCGCTTACTCTCAGAATCTGAACTTTTCTGATTCAAAATTTAAAGCTTTACTTCTAAGCTCAAATACAACTAACCAGATTGCACAAGACTTTAATGGTAATTCTATTGCCATAGACAGTAACGGAGATGGAGAAATCCAGCCTTCAGAAGCGCAACAGATTAAAGTTCTGACAATCAGGTTAGATTCTGACCAAATGTATATTGATCCTAATGGCAGCCCATTTGATCCGAATAATATCAATAGTACATACTATAACACCCATCTGCCGGACGGGATTTCGGATGCCATATTGTTCTCCAATCTCGAGGAACTTTATTTCTGGAATACCAAGACTGCCAACATCAGCTTTACAAACAACACTAAAATCAAAAAAGTACAGGGAAGACCTTTTTATTATGACTTATCACAGGGAGGTCAATATATGGCTTCTCCTATTAACCTTTCTTTTGATAACTGCTCAGGGATTCAGAATATTGCCGATATCATCGCCTATCAGATCTCCGGTAATCCATGGTATCCTGATGAAAACAGCTTAAGGATAAAAAACTGCCATCAAATAAACAATGATGCATTGATTAGTTCCGCAGAGCTTAGAGAATTGTATATTGAAAATTCCAGTATTCAAACTCTTACATTTGATTCCTGTAAATTTCTGGAAAAGATTGTCGTTCCTAATCTGAATACTTTGACTAGAATATCAGTAACAGGAGGTTTCACCTCTTCAGGCAATTCAGAACAGAATATTGAGCTGATTGCCAATAATTGCATAAACCTGCAGGAAATCATTGCAGATACGGATCATTATGAATCAACAGGGTCATATTTCTCCAATGTAAACCTTACTGGTTGCTCTTCCTTAAAGAAAATAATGGGCCTGAATGCTCCATCTATTGATTTTAGTATGGCAGGACTGATTAATCTTGAAGAATTAGACTGTTCTTTCTATAACAGATATCTATACTCTACCACTTCCGGAATTTATTTCGGAGATGTAAATAGCTTAAACCTTGTGGGTCTTCCAAAACTAAAAACCCTGAAAGCTTTCAATCAAAAGATCACCAATACTATCAACTTCAGTGTTGCCCAAAAATTGGAAAGCATTGATCTTACCAATTCCTGCGGATATATGAATACGGTAAACACCAATAACCTTTCCCATCTGCATACCTTAAAAACAGATCGTTTTATAACCAACGGGACACAAGGAGCAAACAATCTTCAGAACATTTTCACTAAAAACTGTATTGCACTCACAAATTTTGCTTTCGACAATAATAACGAATTAAAAAAACTCGATTTAGAAAACTGTCCAGGCTTGCAGAATTTATCAATCGGGGCTATGTTCTCGAACTTAGAAGAAATCAACCTCAGCCAATGTACCGGGTTTAAAGATATTGTGGTAAGCAATACAAAAATATCCGCTCTAGACACCAAAGACTGTGCTTCTCTGCAATCATTAAGCCTTTCTTACAATGATCTCCTTGCTTCAGTCAATACTTCAAATAATACGAATTTAGAATCATTGACATTGGCAAATCTGCCTTTGCTTGCCCAGATCAACACTTCCGATAATATTAATCTGAAGAATGTACATTTTAATACCTGTCCTCAGATTACTCAACTTGATCTTTCCACATCATCACATCTGGAATCTGTTACTTTATGGAATATGTCTAATCTTAATTCTGCTAATCTGAGAAATGGTTCAATAGAAGATTTCATTGATTTTACCAATAACAACTCTAATTTATCAGTTTGCGTGGATGATGCACAATTGAATGAACTTCAGACAATGTACCCTGATGTCACATTCACCACAAACTGCAGCAATTCTTTCCTGAAGAGCGACAATCCAAGCTTCAAGACAAAACAGATCAAAGTTTTCCCTAATCCGGTAAAAGACATCCTGCAAATCAGCGCCGATACTCCTATAAAAAACATTAAACTTATTGATTTTCAAGAAAGGATTCTTTTGGACAGAAACTTCAATCAAGCTAATGTAAGTATTGATCTTTCAGGCTATCCTACTGCTGTTTATATCATAAAAATCACGACTGATAAGACTCAGGTTACGAAAAAAATCATTAAAAAATAAGTAATTTCGATACAATTATTTCCATTAAAAATCATAGAAAATTCTATGATTTTTTTGGTTTATATTTGTGTTTATTGTTTAATACCAAAACTACAGATATGAAATTCGGACAAGTAGAAGACCCATCAAAAATAGATTTTACCTTACCAAAAGATCATCCTAAAACCAAGGATATGCTGGCTCTTAATAAAAAAGGACTGGAAAATATTTCTATCGGATGCGCAAAATGGAATAAAACGGATCTTAAAGGATTTTACCCCAAAGGAACTAAAGATGAACTGACCTATTATGCCACTCAGTTTAATTCTATTGAACTGAATGCTACTTTCTACGGAATGCCCACTCCAGATCAGGTAAAAACATGGAAAGAAAAAACCCCTGATAATTTTAAATTCTTCCCCAAGATCACCAATACGGTTTCCCATTTCAGAAGACTGATTGATGTGACTGATCCGGTGACTCATTTTGCTTCGGCAGTAATCAATTTTGATGAAAAGCTGGGAATGGCTTTTCTTCAGCTTCATGACAATTTTAAACCCAAGGATTATGACAGGCTGGAAAAATTTGTAAAAGAATGGCCTAAAGAAGTTCCTTTAGCTATAGAACTCAGAAATACGGAATGGTTTACTGATGAGGAAATCCTCAATACAACCTGTGACCTCTTTGAAGCTCATAACATCACCAATATCATCGTAGATACTGCCGGAAGAAGAGATATGCTCCATATGCGTCTTACTACGCCTAATGCATTTATCCGTTACGTAGGAGCCAATGCTGAAAGTGACTATGAAAGATTGGATGACTGGTTGAAGCATCTCACAAAATGGAAAAAAGAAGGTCTCCAGAATCTCTACTTTTTCGTACACCAGAATATTGAAAAAGCTTCTCCTCTATTATCCGCCTATTTCATCAAGAAACTGAATGAAGAATGGAAAACTGATATTCATGTTCCGCAAATGGCAACGGAGAGTACAGGAACATTATTTTAGAGCAGGAATGCGATAAAAGATTAAAACAAACTTCTTTTTCATAACGAAAAATTTCATAAATTAGAGTGTAATGTATCTCACGATACATTATGCTTTAAAACATAAATCATGGAAAAGGAAATTTGCAAAATCAGTATTGCCAGTAACTGGCTTGGTAATGAATATATCTTTTATGAGAACAGTACCATAAAAAGAGTATATGACCATCACAGTCTTAATTCCAATAAAACGGAATGGATTACCTCCAAAGAAATCAGTAAACAAAGTAAAGACAAACTTATCAGATCCTGTCCTGAGGAATTCAAGGAACAAATCATGCAAATCCTGGATTATCCTTAGCAGAAATAATAATGGGTAATGAGTACTCTAAAAAGGCTCATTACCTATTTTTTTATTTATTTTTCTTCAGAAGCAATACCAGATTGAGAAACAGAAGCAGAAAATCCAGTGCAATCCAGATCCCCAGTTTTGTATTCTCATAATTATAGGCATCTACCTGTTTTTTTGCCGATTCAGACAGTTTCATACTTTGGTTGATGTAATTCTGTACCTCCACAATCTGATCAATATTTTTATTCGGTACGGAATGCTGGGAAAAGTACACGAGGTTTTTCTTTCCGAGATAGCCTATGATCCAGTATTCATCAGACTTATCCATTTTCAGGTATTCTATTCTGTAGTATTCCGGACGTATTTTGCCAATATGCTTAGGCTCAAGGGTTGTATTTTTATCGGTTTTATTTACATTGATCAGATAAAAATCCAATGCCTGAGGAAGCTTATTGATAACCTGCAGCCCTACAGAATTATCCACAAATGCCACAGCACTTTTCTTGATAAACCAATACGTAAAAACAGAAATTGAAAAAACTACTGTTACAATACGGAACAGCTTCGCCCACTTTGCCATACTTCCTGATTTTACCTTAAACAGGACCAGAGAAAGAACAGAAGCCAGAAATATTATAAAAATAATGAGTGTCATATTCTACAAAGATACTTCTTATCTGTATTTTATCTATATCAGAGGTTATTTTTTTAATTTTAAACTACAGTGCAAAAATGTTTTTGAGACTTAGTTTCTTTGATATTTAGAGAGTTTACTGCATAAAAAAAACTATCCAGACACATGAAAGTCTTACAACATTGGTATGGATAGCTATGTTTGGGAAATACATCAATGTAAAATTGAATATCTGATTATGATGTAAAATAGTGTGTCAATCTTTATAATCAGTTTATTACTAATCTACATTCCATTCTTTATAAAACTGGTCGAGGAAATTCAACATATAATTATGTCTTTCTTCGGCCATTTCTTTTCCTTTTTCAGTATTCATCATCTCTTTCAGAAGTAATAATTTTTCGTAGAAATGATTGATGGTTGTGCCATTTGATTTTTTATATTCTTCTTTTGACATTCCCAGTTTGGGTTTCATATCCGGGTGATACATCAGGTTGTTCTTAAAGCCTCCGAAGTTGAACGTTCTGGCAATTCCAATAGCTCCTATTGCATCAATACGGTCGGCATCCTGCACAATTTTAAGCTCAACAGGTGGATTTATCGGTGCCTGATCCCTGTTTTTAAATGAAATATTTTCAATCACAAATAAAACCTTCAGGATTGTTTCTTCGGGAACATTCTGCTCTTCAAGAAACGCCCTGGATATTTTGGGAGCAATAGTTTCATCACCGTTATGAAATTTAGGATCTGCAATATCATGAAGAAGAGCAGACAGTTCTACCACCTCTTTATCACAATCTTCTGTTTCTGCTATTTGAACAGCCAGTTTCCAGACTCTTTCAATATGGAACCAGTCATGTCCTGCCTCTGCTCCTTCTAATTTTTCTTTTACAAATGCTATTGTGTTTTCAATCGTACTTTTCATTTATCTATCAGTTCATTTAAAATAATATCCCAGAGTTTTCTATTGTAGCTTCTAAAAAAATTGACATGTCCGATTTCTTTTTTATCAGATTCTGAAACAGCGATCAGTCTGTACGTTGGTTGAAGATTAGGATAGGTATTATTTAATAAACTCAATACGCCTCTTTCTGTCAGCCAGATATCATCTTCTGCGCGGATTACAAATACTTTTTGTGTCAAATTTTTAGAAAAGTTATCAATTTTCTCCAACAGTTTGTTGGTTGATTTCTTGTTTAAAATTAAGGTTCTCCAGTCATATGCGCAATTTTTTGGAAGACTTTCTCCCAGTCCAAACCAATGTGCAGGAAAATACCCTAATAATGAAGTGGTTAATGGCTGGGCAATTCCAAACCCCAAATAGGCTTCAATTTTTGTCATCCCTTTAAGATTGCCGACAAAAGCATTTTGTGTTCCAACAAAAAAGAATTCCTCAAATATTTCCGAATCTTCATTCATTCCCAGAATCAAAGCACCTACAGAATGGCCTAAGCAATACTTTTTGTGATCTTTAAAGTTTGTTTTGATATATTGGGTTAAAGCTTTATAATCCTTTGAACCCCACAATCTCATTGAACCATGAAATCCCCTCATATCTTTCGGCTTGGAAAGTCCTATTCCTCTGTAATCATAAGTAATCACTGTAAATCCCTGTTCAGAAAAATAACTGGCAAAAGAAAAGTACACCTGTTGTTTTACTCCTGTTGCCGAATTGATCAGCAACAGTTTTCCATTACTTTCTTCCGGTTTAAAGAGATGGACAACCAGAGAGATATGATCTTCTGTGGTAAGTATTAGCTTTTCCATAGTATAAAAAGAAAAAATCCACTATAAAAGTGGACATTTTACTTATATTTTTATGTTAAGTTTCAGACTTTTGATATGTCGTAAATAGTTTTAAGAAAAGAAATCTGACATTCTTGGCAGCCCTGTCTGAGAACCTTTACCGCCGGAAACTCTTGATGAAACTTCATTTCCAAACTTTACACATTCTTCGATAGAGTTTCCATGACAAAGTGCGATAGCAAATCCTGAAGTAAATGCATCACCCATTCCCATTTTATAAACTTTCTCATCTTTGTCGTTTCTGTAATATTTCATCTCAGTACCATCAAAATAAATAGTTGAGTTGGTATCATCTCTTACAAAAACTTTATTGAAATATTTCTTAAGAACCTCTTCCCTTTTTTCTTCTCCGAAAATGGTATATAATTCGTTGCTCTTAGCTACAATAAAATCAACCTTTTCTAAAATTTCTTCACTGACTCTCATTGCGGGAGAAGCATATAAACCTACTTTTTTCCCATATTTCTTGGCTTTTTTAACGGTATGCTCTACCACCTCCATAGAGACCTCAAGCTGTACCAGTACAAGATCTGCCGTATTAAAATACTTTTCAGCTTCGTCTATATGTGATGTGCTAAGATATTTATTGGCTGCCGGCACTACAACAATAGCTGCATTACCGTGAGAAGTCGTCACATAGGCTGTTCCTGTAGCATCTTTATCTGTTTCATGTACAAAACCTACATTCACATTTTCACTTACCAGATTTCTCATAATCTGCTGCCCAAGGGGATCCATTCCCACACATCCTATAAAATACACACTTGCCCCCAGTCTGGCAGTACCTACTGACTGATTGGCTCCTTTACCCCCAAAATAGCTATCTGACTTAACGGCTAAAACCGTTTCGTTGGGTGAAGGAAGTTTTTCGGTTTCAAGAACCAAATCTATGGATGAGCTGCCCACAACAATAATTCGGGGTTGTTCTGATGAGAAATTCATTGTGTTTTGTATTAGCTTTAAAATTTATAACTGACAAAATCGTGTTCCAAAAGTAACTAATTTTAAGTTAACTTATTTCTATAAATTCAGTAATTATTTTCACTGGTAATTGATTTTGATCATATGCTATATAACTGGCATAAAATCCTTCACCATATCCGGTTTCAAAAGCAAATATAGTTCCGGGATGTTCTTTTGCAGGTTTTAGGAACGCATATTGGTCAATAGCTCCATTTTCATCAAAGAAATACTCATGGAAAAATTCTTCATAGATTCCCATAAAATCTCCGCCTTTGTTTTGATATAATCTCTGTTCAAGCTCGTTGAGGCTATTTTGAGTATCAACATCCATAAAACATCCCATCCCACTTTCTACAGGATATCCAAAAATTTCTTCTTTTGCCAGATCTTTTATATTCTGCCCTGCTGTGGTTGCCAGCTTCCATTCTTTAATTTCAGAATTATTGAATATAATTTCGGCATAAGCCACACAGTTGCTGTCTCTTTCTTTATGTACTATCACAGAAAAATCTCCCTTTGGAAATTCTGTGGTGAAAGGCAGCATATCATTGGTGATTAATGGATCGCAGGTAACCAGCTTTCCACTGGAAAGATAAATCTTTCCTGCTTCAAAACTTTCTAACAATGGATTTTCTACAAAATCCTTCGAGAATAGTTTTTTTATGTTTTCTATATGTGTCATTTTATTTATTCTTTATTTTCAGTGTCAGGCTGAGCGGAGTCGAAGCCTTCAGGATTTTTATCTTTAAAATTATCCGCGTGGCTGTCATTCCGGCAAATAGATAGTTCTTTCAGTTTATCCCAATTATCATTTATAATTGCTTCCTTTTTTTTACGACTCCAGCCCTTCACTTGTTTTTCAAATACTATTGCCTGAATAATATCATTAAACAGATAAAAGAAGACCAGCTCAACCGGTCTTCTTTTATAAGTATAACTTTCAGGAAATTTTCCTGATTGATGCTGAGAAAATCTCAATTCAATATCATTGGTAACTCCTGTATAATAGGAATTATCGGAACATTTTAAAATATATACAAAATATTGTTTCATCTTTCAAAAAGGCTTCGACTCCGCTCAGCCTGACATTCCGACAAATTAACCTATTATTAGGCAATTTTTACAAACTTTTCAGTTTCTCTTCAAGGATCGCAATTTTATCCTGAGCATCTTTCTGCTTCTTACGTTCCACTTCTACAACTTCTGGTTTAGCATTGGCAACAAACTTTTCATTGGAAAGTTTCTTATCTACTGAAATTAAGAATCCTTTTAAATATTTCAATTCCTCTTCAGTTTTTACTTTTTCTTCTCCTAAATCCAAGTTTTCACTTAAAGGAATAGAAACTTCAGTTGCTCCTACCAGGAAGGTAAAGCTTGGCTTATCTGTTTTCTGCCCAAAATGGATCTCAGAAATATTAGCCAATTTTCTTACTACGGCTTCATTCGCAAATTCAGAAGCATTGGTATATACCTCAACAGTTTCTCTTGGCGAAATTCCTTTTGTCTGGCGGTAATTTCTAACTCCAGAAATCAATTCAGCTGTGATTTCAAAGTTTTTAATAACCTCTTCACTAAAGTTATCAGCATTCTTCTGCTGGGCAATAACAAGCGCTTCATCAATACTTCTTTCAGAAATCAACTGCCAGATTTCTTCAGACTGGAATGGCATGAACGGATGAAGCAGCTTCATCAATTCTTCAAAGAAATAGATGGTTTTATTATATACTTCTTTAGAAATTCCCTCTCCATAGTTAGGCTTGATTGCTTCAAGATACCAACCACAAAAATCATCCCAAATTAATTTATAGATCAAATGCAGCGCATCAGAAATTCTGAATTTCTCAAACTGATCATTAATTTCAACGATTGTTTTGTTCAGTTTATTTTCAAACCATTCAATAGCCTGGTGATCTGTAGCAATTGCAGGTTTATCTTCATGATTCCACATATTGATCAAACGGAATGCGCTCCAGATTTTCGTCATGAAGTTTCTTCCCTGAAGCATTAGATCTTCATCAAAAAGAAGGTCATTTCCAGCTGCAGAACTCAATAAAATTCCTACACGTACACCATCAGCACCATATTTTTCCATTAATTCAATAGGATCCGGAGAGTTTCCTAAAGATTTGGACATTTTTCTTCTTTGTTTATCCCTTACAATTCCCGTAAAGTAAACATTCTTGAACGGCACTTCTTTTTTGTATTCCAGCCCGGACATGATCATTCTTGCCACCCAGAAGAAAATAATATCAGGGGCAGTTACCAGGTCAGAAGTAGGATAATAATATTTGATATCTTTATTTTCTGGATCTAAAAGTCCTTCAAATACAGACATTGGCCATAACCAGGCAGAGAACCATGTATCTAATGTATCCTGATCCTGTCTTAGATTCTCCAGAGTAAGTTCCGGATTTCCGGATTTCTGTTTTGCTAATTCTAACGCTTCTTCAGCGGTTTCAGCTACTACAAAATCTTCATCTCCTGTTCCGTAGTAAAAAGCAGGAATCTGCTGTCCCCACCATAGCTGACGGGAAATATTCCAGTCACGGATGTTTTCCATCCAGTGTTTGTAGGTATTTTTAAATTTCTCTGGATAGAATTTCACATCATCATCCATTACCACGTCTAAAGCAGGCTTAGCAAGATCAGACATCTTAAGGAACCACTGTACAGAAATTTTAGGTTCAATTACCGCACCTGTTCTTTCCGAAGTTCCTACTTTATTTACATAGTCTTCAGCTTTCAGCAAAAGATCTTTTTCTTCCAGTTCTTTTGCAATCTGCTTTCTTACATCGAATCTGTTTTTCCCTGCATAATGTAATCCATGCTCATTAAGATTTCCGTCATCATCCAAAGCATCAATCATTTTCAGCTGATGTCTCTGTCCGATTTCGTAGTCATTCACATCATGTGCCGGCGTAATTTTCAGGGCTCCAGTTCCGAATTCAATATCAACATATTCGTCTTCAATGATTGGAACTACTCTGTTTACAATCGGTACAATTACATTTTTACCTTTTAAGTGAGCATATCTTTCATCATTAGGATTGATACACACTGCAGTATCCCCAAAAATAGTTTCAGGACGTGTAGTAGCAACTGAAAGGAACTCTTCTGAGCCTTCAATTTTATATTTAAGGAAATATAGTTTTCCGTTCTGCTCTTTGAATATTACTTCTTCATCAGAAATATTAGTCTTGGCTTCAGGATCCCAGTTGACCATTCTGTATCCTCTGTAGATCTTTCCTTTATTATACAGATCTACGAAACTTATGATGACCTGTTTTGAAAGATTATCTTCCATTGTAAAACGGGTTCTGTCCCAATCACAAGAACATCCCAGTTTTTTCAGCTGCTCAAGGATGGTACCTCCATATTTATGAGTCCAGTCCCAGGCATGTTTTAGAAATTCTTCACGGGTAAGATCTGACTTATTGATTCCTTCAGACTTCAATTTAGCAACAACTTTAGCTTCGGTAGCAATTGAAGCGTGATCTGTTCCCGGAATCCAACAAGCATTAAACCCGCGCATTCTTGCACGACGGACCAGAACATCTTGAATGGTATTGTTCAGCATATGTCCCATGTGTAATATCCCCGTTACGTTTGGCGGAGGAATGACCACGGTATATGGTGGTTTGTCATTAGGTTCTGAGTGGAAATATTTATTTTCCAACCAGTAATTGTACCATTTCTGTTCTGTTTCCTGTGGATTGTACTTTTCTGAAATCTGCATAAATTCTATTTCTTTGGCTTGCAATTTGCAAAAATAGTCTAAAGAAAAAAATTTTTAAGCATGAATTAAAATAATTTTTAACTTTGTTTCACAAAATTTATCTAACAAACGTATTAACATTCAAGAATATGAAAAAACTAATTGCAGGAATTGCATTATTCGGGACATTTGCAATTGCATCTGCACAAACAATTACATTTGATAAAACAACTTTTGATTACGGTACTATTAAGCCCAATGCTGATGGTACGAGATTCTTTACTGTAACGAATTCAGGTGATAAGCCTTTGATTCTTTCAAACGTAAAGCCTTCTTGTGGATGTACAACTCCTGAGTTCAGCCAAGATCCTATCATGCCGGGTAAATCCGCTAAGATCAAAGTTGGATACAACACTGCTATTCCTGGAGGTTTCAACAAAATGATTGAGGTTTTCTCTAATGACCCTGTAAACAGTAGAAGTGTAATCTACATTAAAGGTAATGTAGACGCTAATGCTCCTGTTGCTGAGGCAAAAGTATTGACTCCTGCTGAGCAGAAAGAAGCTGCTAAAGCTGAGAAAAAAGCTGCTAAACTAGCTAAAAAGGCTGCTGCGAAGTAATCTCTACTCAAAAAAAATAAAGAAACCGTCTCCATAGAGGCGGTTTTTTTATTACATTTATGTTTGTTAAGGCAGCAGATGACAGGTAATGGGTGGGAGGAAGTGACATTTGCTGAAATCTTTGGGCCTATTCCTTCTTAAAATGGCTGGGCTAAAGCCCACCCCCTATTGAATTATAACAACAACATCTTTTAATCTTTTAAATATATGGACACCAATTTCTCAGATGACTTTAAGGTAAATGGAAAGTTTTCAATAAAAAAAACTTCAACATCTTATAAAGGAAAACTCACCAAAGAAGATGGAGAACAAATGCTGATTCAGGAGAAAGAAAAGCTTCGTGAACTGCAGGAAAGATTATATGCTGACGGAAGCCAGTCTCTCCTGGTTGTATTACAGGCTATGGATGCAGCGGGAAAAGACAGTATGATAGAACATGTTTTCGGAGGGGTGAATCCTCAGGGATGCAATGTGACCAGTTTTAAAACACCAAGTTCTAAAGAGTATTCCCATGATTTTTTATGGAGGCATTATCTCGCATTGCCACAGAAAGGAATGATTGGGATTTTCAACCGGTCCCATTATGAGAGTGTCCTGGTCTGTAAAGTACATCCTGAATATAATTTAAGTGAAAAAACATGGTCTTCAGTAAAAGATTTCGACAATAAATTCTGGGAAAACAGATATGAAAGTATCAGAAATTTTGAAAAGCACCTTTCACAGAACGGAACAACGGTTGTAAAGATCTTTTTACATGTTTCTAAGGATGAGCAGAAAAAAAGGCTTCTGGACAGAATCAATGAACAGGAAAAAAACTGGAAATTCTCTGCAGCAGATCTTCCGGAAAGAGCATTATTCGATCAATATATGGAAGCTTATGAAACAGCAATCAATGAAACATCAAAAGATCATGCTCCTTGGTATGTACTTCCTGCCGACAACAAATGGTTTGCAAGAGTGGCTGCTATCCAGATAATTATTGATACTCTTGAAAAAATGAATCTCAAATATCCTACCCTTTCTGATAAAGACAAAGAAGACCTAGAGCGGGCCAAAACACAATTAATGGGAGAATAATCAGTCATGGCTTATTTCAAAACCGATCTGTGATGAATATAATTAAAGACCTTTGAATGTAATTTTTCAAAGGTTTTTTTCCATGTGAATTGTCCGGTATTTTTTATCTTATTCCCATTTTCAGGTAATAGGAATGGTATAATTTCCTTTGGAATGCGCCAGAAAACTTCGGGTGGATTTTGCCTGAAAATATTGATGTACAGTTTTAATGTTTCCAGATACCAGTCCTGATGCTTATGATAATCATTAATTCCACCTACATTTGGGAAATGATGCAGCTCTCTTTCCAGGATCTTCGGACAGAATTCTTTCCAGTATTCAGTGGTATAGAGCAAATGCATATGCCATACTTTATCTACTACGATTGAAGGGGAGGCTCCGTTTTTTGAGATACAGCATAAATAAACAAACTTTTTATATTCTTCAATGGCAAGCAGACAGAATCTTCTCGTCCACCCTTCAGTCTGAGCTAATTTTCTGGAAAATGGAATGATGACGTGAGCCTGATCAATCTGATACGATGAAATCCTTTCCCACAAAGGATTCTGGTCATAATCTAACTGTGTGCTATCAAGTAAAACGGAAGTAAATTTGGGTTTCATGATGTCAAAATTTTAATGGTAATGCTAGTTATTAATATAAACTCAATCAACCTCCGCATCCACATGATGGAGGGCTATTATAGGTATAAATTTCTTTTTTGTAATGACATTGAAGTAATTTTGCAAAATCATCTCTGTTCATATCCGTATAAACATCTGTATCCCCTAAATTTAATTGAAAATCTTTTTCAGGATACAAATCTACTGTCACCGAAATAACGGCATCAATAATCTGAATTTCAGAAATTTCGTTCCAAATCAATTGCTGCTTTTTCTTATGGTTAAAAATTCCTGTTTTGGTGATGGATAATATTTCAACAGCTTTTTCTTCCGGCGTTCTCTGTTCCCTAATGCATCCGATTAAGATTTTTACTGAACCATAAAATAAGGCTGATATCAATACAAGTACAATAACCGAGATTAAAAATTTAAAAAAACTATTACTTGTCAGCAAAAGATAGATTATTGCACAAAGGGCAGTCAATAGAGCAAGTGATATGAGCGTAAAGAAAATAATCGCCATATATCCTGGTTTTCTTTGTCTGGATTTATATAAAGTGATTTCTGTTTTCATTTTGTATGTTAATATATTAAAATTAACAGCCACAACCACAGGATGATGGAGTAATATAGGTATAAATTTCTTTTTTATAATGATATTCCAATAGCTTTTCAAAATCTTCCTGCTTCATTTGCTTCTGAAGATCTGTCTTGAAAAGGTTAAGTTTAAAATCTTTTCCAGAATCAAAATCTACAGTTACAGCCAATATAGAATCTATAATCTGTATTTCTGAAATATTTCCCCATTCGGATTTTTTGTTTTCCGGATAATAAGTTATTCCTTCTTTTGAGATGGTTAAAGCAGGATAAATAACCGGACGTTTTCTTTGTTTTCTAATCAGATAAAGGAAATGTTTTACGATCAAATAATTTAAAAACATCAACCCGATCCATACCGTCTTATTAAGAATCTTTATCAGTATAACATTGGTAACATCACTGAAAAAATAAACCAGACATTGATCTATCACCCAAAATAATCCGTATACAAAGGCAATGTAGAGTAGAATAAGAATATATCCGGGTTTTTCTTCAGGAACTGAATGTAATGTGATTTCTGTTCTCATTTTAATTTGTTTATACAAATGTGTGGTAACAGAAAAATATAAAAGTTTTCTATTCGTCTTATTTAGTTTCATATAAGTCTTATATTAGACTTATACAAAACAATACCCTTTTTCACATATAACTATGAAAACAGATTTGATTTTAAAAATAAAATTTGAGGAAGATTATATTGTAAAAAACGAGAAAATCTATAAGCCGGATTTTGTACTTCCGAAGAAGTGCCTGTTATTTATCTACGTATTACATTGCTGCAACACTTGAGCTGATTACCCCTCGGTTTTCAGGACGAGCCGCCCCTATTTCCATTACTGAAAAGAACCGATATACTTACCATTGCACCGCAAAGAGTTTACCTGGTTTCACTACAGCCGAACTGTACTTGCTTTCTGTTGCACTTGTCCTACCCTCACGGGTGACGGATGTTATCCGCTTTGCTGCTCTATGGTGTCCGGACTTTCCTACCTCCCGTAAAACGGGAAATCAACAAGCCGATTTTCTCGCGGATGCAAAGATACATAAATTTCGCAAAGAAAGTGGATAAAGCTAAGGCAGCAGAGAAATCTCAGCTGTTAATTCTCTTTGTTTCACATTTCTATGATTTTACATTATAATTTTCACCAATTACCACTTTATTATTATCTTCGTGCCATTATATATCTATGGATTCCAGAGAAAAAGAATTTGCGAAGCTTATTAAGGATAATCAGGGTCTGATTATCAAGGTATCGCGCCTGTATACCAATTCTCTGGAAGATGAGGAGGATCTTTTCCAGGAAATTGTTTTACAGCTCTGGAGAAGCTATGATTCCTTTAAAGGGAATTCCAAGATTTCCACATGGATGTATCGTGTAGCGCTCAATACGGCCATTACCCTCTTTAGAAAAAAAAGCAAAAGTCTTCCTACGAATGAGCTGGACATCAACCACAAGGATTTTGTGGAAGATGACGATGAAAAACAGCAGCAGGTATCACTTTTGTATACTGTAATCAAGACTCTTCCTAATGTAGAAAGAGCCATTGTCATGATGTATCTTGACGATCTGCCTTACAAGGATATTGCAGAAAACCTCGGTATCACTGAAGTCAATGCACGCGTGAAAATGAACAGATTAAAGAAAACCCTTAAAGAACAGATGGAAAAATATGCCTGAATTTGATCTAGATAGTTTAAAAAAAACATGGCAGGAACAACCTGTTCAGCCTAAATATGACGACAAGGAGATTCTCCAGATGTTGAATAGAAAATCACGTAATTACATAAAGTATATTTTCTGGATCAGCGTTGTAGAATTTTTGTTCTTTTCCGTATTAGGTCTGTTTTATCTTTTCCCGGAAGAAGAATCAGACAGCTTCCGCAAAATGCTGGAAAGATTAGGCGCTCAGGAAGCTCCGGAAGTAGAAAACAACTTCGGCCATGCTTATTTAGCTATAAAAGTTTTAAGTTTATTGATCACAGCATATTTTGTATTGAAGTTCTACCAGAATTACAGAAGAATCAAGATTGAGGAAAATCTGAAGGGTCTTATCACCAGAATTATTAAGTTCAAAACCACAGTGAATGCTTTTATTCTGATCAGCATTGTATTATTGTTGATATTCACGTTTGTATTGACTGCATTCATATTTTACACTTTAAATTCTCAGAATATACAGCCTAGCGGCTCAAATCTTACCATCATTATAGTAGGAATTGTTGTCAGTACCTTATTAGGCATATCTATGATCTGGCTTTATTACAGACTGGTATATGGTACAATTATTAAAAAACTTGATAAAAATTTAAAGCAGCTTAAAGAAATAGATTCTCAGGAAAGTTAATATACATAGGCATATTTCGGGATATAATTATTAATTTTAGCCCACCAAATCTTAAACTATGCCCTTATCTTATGTATATGGAACTTCTGAGGTTTCATTATTAGGACAGACCATCGGAGCCAATCTTAAAAGTACTGTCGAAAAACATCCCCATCAGGAAGCATTAGTCTGTGTTCATCAGAATTACAGAGCTACTTACCAGGAATTTTACAATCAGACAACCGCTGTTGCAAAAGCTTTACTGCTTTTGGGAGCAAAAGCCGGTGACAGAATCGGAATCTGGTCTTCTAACCGTTATGAATGGGTTCTTTTGCAGTATGCCACTGCGAGAATAGGAACTATTTTAGTTAATATCAATCCGGCCTACAGGACTCATGAACTCACCTATGTCCTTAATCAGTCTGAAGTTCGTTTCATTTTTTCTTCCTTAAGTTATAAAAGCAGCAACTACAAAGAAATGGTTGAGTATGCCAAAGAAGTATGCCCCACCCTTGAACATGAAATATTCTTTGATGAAACCTGGGAAGCTTTTGTCAATAAGGGTCAGGATATTTCAGATGAAGTTCTTCACAGTTTTGAAGAACATGTACAATTTGATGACCCTGTTAATATTCAATATACTTCCGGAACTACAGGTTTCCCGAAAGGCGTCACGCTTTCTCATCATAATATTCTCAACAACGGTTATTTTATCGGAATCAGATTAAAATATACTGAGAAAGACCGGGTCTGTATTCCCGTTCCCTTCTATCATTGCTTTGGTATGGTTATCGGAAATATATGCTGCACAGCCCATGGAGCCTGCATGGTAATTCCCAACGACAGTTTTGATCCGGAAATTACTTTAAAAGCCGTTTCTGACGAAAAATGTACTTCTTTGTATGGTGTTCCTACCATGTTTATTGCTGAACTGGCAGTAAAAGATTTTAATAAGTATGATTTTTCAAGCTTAAGAACTGGTGTCATGGCAGGATCAGTATGCCCTCCCGAGATTATGAAAAAGGTAGAAAGTTTGATGAATATTAAAGAAATGAGCATCTGTTACGGAATGACGGAAACTTCGCCTGTATCTACCCAGACTTTAATAGGAACACCACTGGAGAAGCAGGTAAGTACTGTGGGAACTGTTCAGGATCACCTTGAAATAAAAATTGTGGATGAAAATGGCAGAACCCTGAAACGTGGAGAACATGGCGAACTTTGTACAAGAGGCTATTCTGTCATGCTGAAATACTGGAATGACCCTGAAAACACTAAAAAAGTACTGGACGATGCCCGCTGGATGCATACCGGAGATATGGCAGTAATGGATAAAGACGGATATATTACCATTTCAGGAAGAATAAAAGACCTCATCATCCGTGGCGGAGAAAATATTTCACCTAAAGAAATTGAAGACTTTTTATATACTTACACCAACATCCTTGATGTTCAAATCATTGGTGTTCCAAGTGAAAGGTTTGGGGAAGAAGTGATGGCCTGGGTAAAAGTGAGAAAAGGTTTTACCATCACCGCTGAAGAACTGCAGGAATACTGCAAAGGAAAAATTGCCCACTATAAAGTACCGAAATACTGGAAGTTTGTAGATGAGTTCCCCATGACTATTTCCGGAAAAATAAGAAAAGTAGAAATGCGGGAGATTTCTATGAAAGAGTTAGAATTAGGCAGTTTTAAAGATTGAGCATGTCTCAATTTGCATTGATAATTTTAGACACAAAAGTTTTAAATATTTAAGTTTTTTTAGACCAAACTTTATGTACAATAGTACACATTAGTTTTATAAAATGTTTGATTTTTCGTCTTATATGAGCTTTTCACCAGAAGCATTTTAGACTTACCAATTAAAATAAAAAAACCTGTTTAAAATGCTTAAACAGGTTTTTTTATATGAATTTGCTTTGAATAATTGCTTATCCTTTTGGAGTATTTTATTTTTAAATGGAAATGTACTCTATTCAGGTTCTGCAATTCCAAGGAAAATGACTACTCCGTCACCACCGGGATTATCAAAAACATCTACAAGGGCTGACGGTTTCCAGTTGTTCATACACCACAGATTTCCGGCACCGTCAATATTTGTTGAAGTCAGTCTCATGATTGGCTGATAACAATGCATTTGTAACTCTTCGTGTTTTGATTCGTTCAATTTTGGTTTTCGCTGAGTACCATATAAAGGATATCCATTAGCTAAAGTGACCTCAGAACCGCCTGTAGGAAGAGTAAGCAGCATTGCCGTTTCCGGTTTTGACGGATTACGAAGCATCGTTACTCCAAAAGGCCCCTGCATATCCAGCGTAGGGTTATTCTTAAAATCCGTTTCATGACCAAAATTAGCCAGAAAAACAGTGTGGTTTTTATCTATTTTAACTCCCCAGGGAGCATAAGTATTTACATCATAATATCCCAAAACGGTTGAAAGGTCTTTGCTAAGAACTGTGGCACGGCTACTGCTTACTCCTACCACAACAACATCGCCATTACCATTTATTGCAATCTGACGAAGTGATTCATAACCTTCCTGCTTATTGGCACTTTCAGAGTAATTACTGAACCAGCTATTTGTAACCACCAGTTGATTTCCTTCAATTGCAACTTTATAAACTGCTGAAAAAGCACAATTTTCAGGAACATCTTTATCATAATTTCCGATACAGGAAACATAAGCACTTCCTTTATGATCAGGAATTACATCAAATATTTTTAAATAAGGGGTTTTGGTTGGTAACGGAGGTAAGTTTTGTGATCTTTTTACGGGAAATTCATTACAAATAAGAGTTAATTCCTTTGTGGGACCCTTTCCAAAGTCACCATCTTTCGGTTTTAGATAAACAACTACTGCACTCGGTTCGTTTTCAAAAGGATAAATTCCCGGTTTGGCAGGTGCGAAAGGTTCCTGGCAGCCCACCGAAGCCATCCATAGATTTCCCTGATTATCATATTCCATTCCCTGAACCCTGGAAAGTCCTAATGTAAAACCATTGGAAGGACTTACCGGTTTTCCATCTTTATAATAAAAACGGGAGATACTTCCTTCTTGTGGATTGTTATATTCCGAACTCCAGCCGAAGTTACCGAAGGAAATATATTTTTTATCCGGGCTCACTGCAGCTCCAAAAGCTACTCCAAGTAGTCCGCCACCCTGAACCGGAGAAAAATCAGCAGGTGTAGCATCGTATTTATAAACAGGACAATGCGTTCCGGAATCCGGAGAACCGGCCCTGAAATTATTGGCGATCCATGCATTATCATCTGCATCAAAAACAACAAATGCAGCACCACTTGGAATAAAGTTCTTAGCTCCCGAAGAATTACTTTTTAAGGTAAGTGTCCAGTTATTAGGAATTTTTTGATCATCAGTCATATTTTTCATTGAGACTAATGAATCCGGGTAAATTTCTTTCAAACCAATAAGCATTTTATAAATATTATCGGCATTATTACACGGATCATGTAATAAATTTCGTACAGCCTGAAGAAAATTTTTGTTTGATTCAGAAGGTTCATGCCACGCATAATCCAAAAACTGTCTGTAAAAAGGTTTTCCTGTACTGAGGATTGGGTTTGTTAAAGAATAATAGTACAAATTACATAAAGAGTTGAACATCGGATAACTGTTCGTTTCAAAGCCATTCGGTGATGTGCTGATCATAGCCCCGATGACTCCTTCTGTTTTGTAAAGATTCTTCTTCATCCCATAAGCAATTTTCATATTTCGTTCGGTACCTGTAATATGAACTGTTCCGTTATCATCTACTTTCGACATACGTGCAAATGTATAGATTGAAGCGATAGAGGATTCAGGATTTACAATGACAGGAGCAGTGACATCAGGAAGATAGAATGTTGCCAATAAACTTAAGGGCTCGCCTTCAATTTTATATTTTGTATCTTCAATGATATATTCATGCACCCAAACGGTTACAGTGTAATATTCTGATTCTGCATTTTTAATTTCAACACTGAAAGTATTGTTTTCAAATGAGGTTTTGTTATTAACAGCGCCAATAAAATTTTCAACAATTCCAAAAACTTGGAAACTTCCTGAAGTGATGATCATATTTTTCACTTCAACACTAAATTGAACGGTTTTTGTTGACATAAGCAAATGGTTAATTGGTTCAGTTAAAGATTAATCAACCAAATGTCGGGATAAAGGATTGAATTTTATTCAGTAGAAATACGGTACTGAAATTGTTGATAAAAACTTGTTATATTAAAAAAGAAGGAATGAAAACTTTAAACAAGTACAAATTCAATAATAAAAAAAGCATTTCAAATTGAAATGCTTTTTTATATTTTTAAAGTTCTTTTCTTAATCTTGCGACAGGAATATTGAGCTGTTCACGATATTTCGCAATCGTTCTTCTGGCAATATTATAACCCTGTTCCTTTAGAATTACCACTAATGCATCATCGGTAAGCGGCTTTCTTTTGTTTTCTTTACTGATTACTTCCTGAAGATGGGTTTTGATCTCTTTGGTAGAAACTTCCTCTCCATCATCATTCGTTAAGCTGTCTGAAAACAGGTCTTTAAGATATACAATCCCGTTAGGGGTATCTGCATACTTACTTTTTACCACCCTTGAAATAGTGGAGATATCAAATCCTGTAATATCAGCAACGTCCTTCAGAATCATTGGTTTCAGAGACTTTTCGTCTCCGGTAATGAAATAATCCTTCTGAAACTTTACAATGGCTGTAATCGTCTGTAATAAAGTATTCTGACGCTGATTAATAGCATCTATATACCATTTTGCGGCATCCAGTTTCTGCTTGATAAATAATGCAGCCTGCTTATGTTCCGATGAGTTTTTATCATGGGAATAAGTAGTCAGAATATCTTTATATTCTTCAGAAACTCTTAAAGTAGGTGCATTTTTGCTGTTGAGCATAGGAATCACCAATCCATCTTTTACCTGAATCACAAAATCCGGAATAATTTCCTGATTAATTGTAATTGTTTGTGTATCGAAGTTCCCTCCTACTTTCGGGGATAATTTTGAGATTTCTTCCAGTGCATCTTTCAGATCTTCTTCTTCAATATCATATTTCTGAATGATCTTATTGTAGTGCTTATTCGTCAGGGCTTCAAACTGATGTCTCAAAATATTGGCAGCTAAAGAAACTGCTTTATCTGAGCTTACTTTCTTTTCAATTTGCAGCAATAAACATTCCTGCAGGCCTCTTGCTCCTACTCCAGATGGATCCAGTTTCTGAACATAGTTCTCCAGAATATCCTCAACTTTTTCTTTAGTTGTGTAAATTCCTTGTGAGAAAGCCAGATCATCAACAATAGACTTGATTTCTCTTCTAAGATATCCGTCTGTATCTAAGTTCCCGATAAGGTATTCTGCAATCTTAAGATCTTCATCACTGATATTAATCAGGTGAATCTGTTCTGTAAGATAGTCATATAAGGACTGTCCCTCTGTGAGAAGGCTTTCGTTGTCAAATTCTTCATCATCCGGAGAATAGTTGCTGGATGCAGTTTTATAGCTCGGTTCATCGTCATAGATATATTCATTGACGTCGAAATCTGTTTCAATGCTTTCTGTACCCTCATCCTTATAAGCATCTTCCAGGGAAGAGTATTCATCTTCCTTAGAATCTTCTTTCGCAATTTCCAAAGCCGGGTTTTCTTCTAACTCTCTCTCCAACTCCTCTTCAAATTCAAGAGTATGAAGTTGAATAAGCTTCATCAACTGGATTTGCTGAGGGGCCAGCTTTTGTCCTAATTTGAGTTGTAAGTGTTGTTTAAGCATATTCTTATTTGCGTTTTAACATAACATATTCTACGAATTTAATAAATTTATTTGATAAAAAACGTATTTAGCATGATTTTTGCATGATACATCCCATCTTAATAAACTATTGAAAAATAAAAAAAGCCTTAACTTGTGATTAAGGCTTTTTTTTATTGTTCTAGAATTCAGCACTTTTCGGCGTTCTTGGGAAAGGAATCACATCTCTGATATTCGTCATTCCTGTTACGAAAAGAACTAATCTTTCAAGTCCTAAACCAAAGCCTGCATGCGGCACAGAACCGAATTTTCTGGTATCAAGATACCACCAAAGCTCATGTTCATCTACATGCATATCTGCCATTTTCTGTTTTAAAACATCCAGTCTTGCTTCTCTTTCTGATCCACCGATGATTTCACCAATACCAGGGAAAAGAACATCCATAGCTGCAACGGTTTTATTGTCATCGTTCAGTTTCATATAGAAAGCTTTGATCTCTTTCGGATAATCAAATAATACGACCGGGCTTTCAAAATGTTTTTCAACAAGATATCTTTCATGCTCAGACTGAAGATCTGTTCCCCAACTTTCAACCGGGTAAGCAAATTTTCCTTTTTTATTTTCTTTCGAGTTCAATAGGATTTCGATTGCTTCTGTATAGCTTACACGCTTGAAACGCTTAGCCACTACATTCTGAAGTTTTTCGATAAGACCTTCTTTTGCTCTTTCTTTTTCCGGTTTTGTTTTCTGTTCTTCTGCAAAACGGTTGTCTAAGAACTCAAGATCATCTTTACAGTTATCCAATACATACTGGATTACATATTTTAAGAAATCTTCCGCAAGGTCGATATTGTCTTCAAGGTTGTTGAAAGCAACTTCCGGCTCAATCATCCAGAATTCTGCAAGGTGTCTTGTGGTGTTAGAATTTTCAGCACGGAAAGTAGGTCCGAATGTATAGATTCTTCCTAATCCCATGGCTGCAGTTTCTCCTTCAAGCTGTCCTGAAACGGTAAGGTTTGTTTTTTTACCGAAGAAATCCTGTGCAAAATCAATATCTCCTTCCTCAGTTCTCGGCATATTGTTCAGGTCAAAATTGGTTACTCCAAACATTTCACCTGCTCCTTCTGCATCTGCTCCTGTAATAACCGGTGTGTTGATATAGAAGAACTGGTTTTGATTGAAGAACGAGTGAACCGCAAAGCTTACTGCATGGCGCACTCTGAACACTGCTCCGAAAAGGTTTGTTCTGAATCTTAAGTGTGCCTGCTCACGAAGTTTTTCAAGACTGTGTTTCTTAGGCTGAAGAATTGTACTCTGAAGTTCTTCTGTAAAATTATCTCCTAAAACAATAATCTTTTTAGCGATAATTTCCACAGACTGTCCTGCTCCCTGGCTTTCCACTACTTCACCCACTACTTTCAGGGAAGAAGCAGTACTGATATTCTTGATGATTGCTTCATCAAAATTTTCGAAATCAACAACTATCTGCAAATTATTAATCGTAGAACCATCATTAAGTGCAATAAAGCGATTTGCACGGAATGATCTTACCCATCCGTAAACTGTAATGTCATGATGTAATACTTTCTTGTAATCCTTTAGGACTTCTTTGATCGTTTGCTTTTTCATTTGTTGATGATAAATTTTTTATATAAAAATTAATGTCCGCAAAGTTACAAAAAAACAGCGCAACTTGATGATTGCGCCGTCTTTAAAAATCATTTAACGAGTATTTAAACTTTGAGTTCAGGGAATTCACCTGTTTTCTGCTGCAGACTCTTCTTCATTTTCAGGTTACATTTCCACTCAATATTGTCCTGAACTTCAATAAAATCCGTATTGACACGGAATGAACACACTTACACTATCACTTTTAAAAAGAATAAAATTTTATTTTACTCTGAGTTTTCATGGAATTAGTTTTATTGAAATGGTTATTAGTTTTTAAGTGATAACTCCGTGGTAAATTACCCGGTCATACATCCATTTTTAGACTATACTATACTTTTAAACTGTGTGGCGGATTCACCACTGGATTTTGTTTTTAACTGTTTATGATTTTTAATGATCACTACACTTTTATATTTCCAAACTTTTGAACAATTATCTCATTATTTACATTTTATTTTCTGGTTATTATTTTTGGTTCTTATCCACTTCATTATTAATTTTTATGATACAATTCCTGATTTAATTTTTTAATTAATCAATAGTCTGGAATGATATCTTGTATTGTGCACATACAAAATAAATGGTTGTGTTTTTACCTGAAGCAAAGATGCAGGAAGTGGAATAATGAAACAAGTATATGATCTATAGATTCATAAATTTATATACATAAAATCATGAATTTATAAACACAAAGTAAATGAATACCAATAAATTAAACCTAATTTGAAGACATATTTTCAATCTCTTTCAAATAGATGGAAAGAGGGGTTCCGGTTCGTTTTTTGAAGGCTAAAGTGAAAGCCTGCTCATTATTATACCCTAATTCTTCTGCGATAAATGGAATTTTATAGGACCTGAATTTTCTGTCATTGGCCAATCTGCTGATGGCATAATCAATACGGAGATCGTTGAGGTACGTTGCAAAATTTTTCCCTTTGTAAGTATTGATAATTTCCGACAGATATTTAGAGTTTGTTTTTATCTTTTTGGCGAGACTTCCCAATGTAATTCCTTTGTTTAAAAACTGGTCTTTGTTTTCAAAGATTTCAAGTTCTCTTAAAATGGTTTGGGCAATATCTTCTGAGATTGTTCTAGTAGTTCTGTCTTCTGAATTTACTGTATTTTCTATCGGAAGAGGCTCAGACAGGGTTTCTTTTTTGAATTCAGAATCTTTGTGCTTTCCTACTCTGTTTTCATTAACAGACTGGATCAGATCCTGGGCAATCTTTTTATAATTTTTTTCTGATTTTTTGTATTTGAAATAAAAGTTGATAAATAATAAATGTGATATAAGCAAAAGACTTAAAACAATATAAAAGAGACTCTTTCTTTTTGTAAGCTCATTGGTAATATTTTCTTTCTCCTGCTGTAGTTCCGGAGTATCATATCTTCTCGGAAGCTCTCTGGAAATATATCTGAATTGAGTATCCAGAACCTGATCAACTTTTAAAAAGCGATCCACATAATACAGTTGTTTTTCTTTATCACCGTTTTCTTTATAATAATCAATCAGGTAAGTATATACATCTCTCAGCTCCGGATAGATATAATTTGTTTCAAGAACCATAGAATCAATCTTCCGGAAAAAGTCTACAGCTTTTTCTTTTTCCTGAAGCCCGGCATAGGATTTCCCTAAATATAAAAGAGTATAATGCTGGTTTCTTTTACTGCCACTACTATTTGTAAAAAAATATTTTTCACATTCCAATAAACCATCAATAGCTTTCTGATAATTTTTTGAATGCAGATGATAATATCCCAGCAGTCCAAGATTCTGATAATAACGGTAAACATCATTATTTTTTTTGGAATCCTGTAAGCCATTCTGTATCAATACATACGCAGAATCCATTTTATTAATTTCTATGTAAGCATCAGCCAGATTCAGTTTGAGAGAGTTTTTCTCAACCTCATTCATATAATCAGCATCATAGGCATAATGTCTTAATACTTTAGCTGTTTCCGCGTGTTTTCCAATATAATTATTCAGATAGGCAATACTGATGTGTGCCATGGCAATCTGCCTCTTATTTCCTTTTTCTTTTGCATACTTCAGCCCTAAGATATAATTATTCAATGCAGACTGAAGATTATCATTTCTAAAATAAAGATTTCCTCTTAAAAGATAAGTTCTGGCCGGATAGGTATTTTCTTTAGAATTTTGGGTGATATGCTGTAAGCTGTCAAGATATTTTAAAGCATTGGGCAAGTCTTCGTCAAAATGAAGCATAACATATCCCTCAGCAATATGACTGATATTTTTTTCAGATTTTGCCTTTTTAAGATATGAGTCTGCAATACTTTTACTGTTTCCTTCTCCCGCACGGCTGCCATAGAATTCTTTTTCCAATTCTTCATAAGTATTGTGTTCGGGGATATTTTTTTCTATATCATGGGTTTGTGAATGACAGAACACATTCCCGATAATCAAAAACAGTAGTAAAAGTTTTATTTTCATCATTCATCCTAGCTATATTACAAAAATATTATTTTTCTTCAGTAGATACACCAATCCTTTTATTTTTTTCCGTGAATGGGGAATAATTTTATTAAAACCAATGCTGATAAACTTACAAAAGAGAGTAAAGTCTTCATACTGTACTCTCTTCATCAATTATTTCCATTCTACTCTACCTTCCAGATAATACACTCTCCCATTGTTTTCATACAAAAGATCATAGCCCTGAGATGTCAGATAAAAATGACAGACTTTCATCTCTCCGTTTCTGTCTTTAAACTGAATAATAGCAGGACACATTTTCGCGCGGTCCATTTTCTTTACGATCAGATCAAAATTTTTCTGGACATTCTTTTTACCGTACAAAGACAGCATCCGGTCATCAATAAAACGGACATATTTTAAAGAGGAAAGAGGATAAGTAATCAACGTGAAGGGTTGTCCCGCAAGTTTGGCTGCATTTTCGTTAAAAAAATTCGTGATCGAAAGACTGTCCTGTGTAATTTTTTTCACTACACTTGATTCATATCTTTTCCCGTCATTAAATTCCATACTGTATATAGCTTCCATTTTAATCGCAAATCCCTTCCCTGATTTTCTTAAATCTGTAAGGTCTGTAAATTCTTTTCCTTTTTTGATCACTAATAAAACATTCCCTTCTCCAAAATCGCAGTCATAATATTTTTTATAATCAAAAGAATCTTCACTATTGGCTTTTAATGTATCGGCTGCAACATTTTGTGAAAAAATAAGCGCTGGCAACATCAATAAAAATAAGATCAGTTTATAATTTTTCATGGTTGAATTATTTATGGGTAACAAACTTTTTCATAGCGTCTTATTTGTTTTCTGTTTCTTGAAATTCCAGTTGATGAGGGGAAGTTTTCTCTTTCCGTTTTCATTCCATCCGCCGATCTGTATTCCTCTGAAATCCTCACATTTATTGTATAAACCAATCTGTATTCCCCTGCATTTCTGACCAACATTAGCCAGTGGCGCTACAGAAATTCCTTTCATTTCATGATGAAGATTAAAAAATGGAGAAACAGACATCCCGTTAGTCACCGCATGTGTATTAATATTACTAGAAACATTAATCTCCAGACCATTGGTGACCGTAGGTTCCATATTGATCAGAGACAATTGAAGTCCATTGATTTTATTCATCTTTTCACGGGGAACTACTACATAATCATCATCAAGACTCCAGCTTCCTGGTGACTGTAAAGTGAAAAGCATCAGCGGAGGAAGGAAAATACCTACAACATTGAACCCAAGGCCTAATCCATTTACTTTTTTAGGCTTAAAATGATCTTCCTGATCATAGTATTTAAATAAAATTCCGTTGACGTTTCTTACATTCTTTGAAGGAGAAGCTGCTATCAATCTCGGTTTCAAAGAATCTGCTTTTAAACTGTCTGATGCATAAGCCAGACTATTGAATAAAAGAACTGCTGTAAATAAAATTCGTGTTTTCATAACTCATTATTTTAAAATTACATTTCAAAATTATCAGCAGAAAGCACAGTTCCGAATGTGAAAAAAAATTAAAAAAAATACTACATTTGTGAAAATCACAAAACTATGCACCAGGAAGCTCTATTGAAGGAAATCCGAAGAAAAATCGGGGAAAGATCTTTAAATGATGAGATTGCCAACATTCTCAATATCAGTTATGATGCGGCCCACAGAAGAACTTCTTTGAAAGCCAAGTTCAGCTTTGAAGAAGCGCTGGAGCTTGCCAAATACTATCAGATCTCACTGGATCAGTTCCTGGGAACAGAAAATCAATTGGTTGTCAAAAGAACACAACCGGTAAGAACCACCGAAGACCTTTTAAACTATTTTGAAAACTCATTGAAAATTTTAAACGTTTTTCAGGATATCACCAATTCTAAAGTATTTTATTCCGCAAAAGACATCCCGTTTTTTTACACCATTTCAGGTTCAATGCTATCCCGTTTTAAGTTTTATGTCTGGATGAATTTACTGAACCAGGACAAATTTCTAAGTCCTTTTCATGAGTTTAATATGGAATATCATTCAGTAAAAAATGACATGCTGAAAGATCTTTATGATAAACAAAACGTAACCGAAATCTGGAATGACACCACCATTATGAGCGCTTTGAGACAAATCTCGTTCTACTATGAGATGGGATTATTAAAGAAAAATGATGTAGATCTTATTCTGGATGACTTAAGAAAACTACTGGAAGGTCTCGAAATTAAAACACTGGAAAAAACTAATTTCCAGATATATGTGAATGATTTAGTAATTTTAAACAACAGTATTTTATTCAAAAATGAGCAGCAATGTTCCTTTTTCGTTCCTTTCAGCATGTTTGGATATATGATGACCAATGATAAAATCACCTGTGAAGATTCTCTGAGTTATTTTGAGCATCAGATCAAAAACTCCAGATCACTGAACGAATCCGGAAACCGGGAAAGGAAAATGTTCTTTAATAAAATGTATGAACAGATTGACCGATTAAAACAGAACTTATCATGAATACTCTTCGTAAAGGCGAATATTTTGGAGAAACCAATCAAATGCTCAATTTAGAAGGATTGACTATCACTGATACGGAGTATACACATCCTTTCGTAGACTGGCATTATCATGAAAATGCCTACTTCACCTTTTTGCTTCAGGGCAATATGACAGAAGGAAACAGAAAAGAAACTTATGGCTGTTCTGCTGGAACATTATTGTACCATCATTGGGAAGATCCGCATTACAATATTAAACCGGATATTTTTACAAGAGGATTTCACATCGAACTCTCACAAAGTTGGTTTGATCATTTTGACATCCAGAAAAATAAAGTGGAAGGCAGTTTCAATATAAAAGATCCCAATCTGAAACTATTGGTTTATCAGATGTTCAAAGAAACGAAAACCAATGATTTATCTTTTGAAATAGCCGTCAATCAGTTACTATTGCATCTTTTCAGTCAATTGACCCATCAGAAGAAGATAGTTGATAGAAAGCCAGTCTGGGTACGTCAGATCAATGAAATTTTACATGAAAGCTTTACAGAAAGTCTCAATCTTACGGAGCTTTCTAAAACCCTGAACATCCATCCCATTCATCTCAGCAGGGATTTCCATAAATATTTCCACTGTAATCTGGGCGAATACCTCAGAAAATTAAAACTTAATAAATCACTTGAACTGCTGACTTTGCCCCATTCTTTAACGGATATTGCTATGGAATGCGGCTTTTCAGATCAGAGTCATTTTACCAGATGTTTTAAAGAAAATATCGGAATCACTCCCTTGAAATACAGGAATCTTTTGAAAATTCATTAGAATCTATCTGAATTTAAATGATATAAAAACCACCATTCACGATTTGGATACATCATTCCCCGATTTGGATACATTTTCCCTTCTGTAACTTTTCATCTTTGTACCATCATTTAAACAAAAAAATATTTAAAAATGGAAACAAAAAAAGTATGGTTCGTGACAGGAGCTTCAAAAGGCTTAGGATTCGAGTTGGTAAAAAAATTATTATCCGAAGGATTTCAGGTTGCTGCAACAAGCCGTACCGTTGAATCCCTGATCTCCACCATCGGAGAAACTTCTGAAAACTTCCTTCCGCTTAGCGTAAACATCACAGACAACAACGATATAAAATCTGCTATTGCCAAAACGGTTGAACATTTCGGACGAATTGATGTAGTTGTCAACAATGCTGGTTATGGACAAATCGGAACCTTGGAGGAGCTTTCGGATGAAGAAGCAAGAGAAAATTATGCTGTGAATGTTTTCGGAACCTTAAATGTGATCAGAAATGCGATGCCTTATCTCCGTGAGCAAAGATCCGGAAACATCTTCAATATTTCTTCTGTTGGAGGGTATTCTGCTAATTTTCCGGGTTGGGGAATTTACTGTTCAACAAAATTTGCTGTTGCCGGATTTACTGAAGCTTTGGCTGAAGAAGTAAAAGATTTCGGAATTCATGCTACCGTTGTGTATCCTGGATATTTCCGCACAGATTTTTTAACTAAAGATTCTGTGAAAACACCTTCTAATCCTATTCAGGCTTATGAAGCGGCAAGAAATTCTGAACAGGCCCATCTTAATGACATCAACGGAAACCAGCCTAATGATCCGGAAAAAGCAGCTGATGTACTGATCCAGATCAGTAAAGAGAAAAATCCGCCTGTACATTTATTATTGGGTGTCGGAACGATAGAATTTCTGAATAACAAAATTGATATTTTAAAGAAAGACGCTGAAAAATGGGAAAGTCTGACTGTTTCCACTGCGATTTAATTTGATACTATCCTTCGACTCCGCTCAGGATGACATTCCTAATACTTACTATTTTAATTTAATCGGATGAATTAAATATAAAACTTTAGAAATCATCCTGACCGGAGTCGAAGACATTTGAATCAATACGTTATATTTTTTTCAAAAAACAACTAACTTCGCTATTATGAAACAGCCTGTTCGTTTTAATTCCATTTCAGATTTTCATGCCTTCTGCAGTCTTCCCAATCCTGAGCATCCGCTGATCAGTGTGATAGATTACAGTAAAGTCCGCTATGTTGTGGATAATGACGAATTGAAATGGATTCAGAATTTTTATTCGATTGGTTTGAAGAAAAATGTTACTCCAAAATTCAATTACGGGCAGCAGCAATATGATTTTGATTCGGGCGTATTATGTTTTGTTTCTCCACAACAGTTTTTAAGTCTGGAAATAAGACAGGATATTGAAGTAGAGCCTACCGGATTTCTATTGCTGATTCATCCCGATTTTCTGTGGAACACTTCATTAACCAAGAAAATAAAGTCTTATGATTTTTTCAGTTATCAGGTAAAAGAAGCTCTTTTCCTTTCTGATAAAGAAGAGAAAATCCTTGTTGATATTTTTAAAAATATTGAACGGGAATATCAGTCCAATACAGATAGATTTACGCAGGAACTGATCATTGCCCAAATTGAATTATTACTGGTTTACTCTGACCGTTTTTATGAACGTCAATTTTTCACCAGAAAAAAATCAAGCCACGAATTATTATACAAGTTTGAAGATATTCTTTCCCAATATTTCGAAAGTGGAAATCTTCTTGAAACCGGAATTCCATCGGTAAAAACCATTGCCGAACAAATGAATATTTCGCCCAATTATCTGGGAACACTTCTACGACTTCACACGCAGCAAAACACCCAGCAGCACATTCAGAATAAGCTGATTGATTCTGCCAAAGAACGTTTGAGTACCACAAGTTTATCAGTAAGTGAAATTGCTTATGAACTGGGATTTGAACACCCACAGTCTTTCAGTAAGCTCTTTAAACAAAAGACGAATCAGTCTCCGGGAGAATTTAGAAAGCTTTTCAATTAGAATACACGGCAAATAATAAAATAGCAATGTTAATTTCATTCTATTTTACCATTAAGAAGTTTGCTACTTTTGTTGAAATACTTCCTGCAATGAAACCAGTTCTACTATTGATCTTTATTTTCACATTTTATATTTATCAGGGACAAAATAAAAATATAATTAATCCTGAAAAAATTGAAAATCCAATTCAAAAAAAATATACCGGAAAAATTGTTTTCCTTAACAAAGCCGTTGCCCTTGAAAACTTAAAAGATTCGGACTTTCTCACTTCTTCTGTGTTTCAGGAAAACGGAGATCTTGGAATTCATGCTTTTTTTGACAATTCTCTTGTCAACTACCTTCATCAGCTTGAACCCAATTGGACTGTTGATGAACTATTGAAAAACGGAAATTATCAATTCTCATTTTATGCAGACGGAAAACTGATCTATAAAGAAAATCTCAATACGGGTGCAGGTACAGCAGAAAATAAAAAAGCCAAAACCACATTGAGAATTCCTCTTCTCAGCAGTAAAAACGAAGATTCGTGGGGAAGATATCTATGGATGCGCTTCTATATGGCACACAACGGAATTGATGCTCTCACGGAAGGAAATCATATTTTAAAGATTGAAATGCGTCCGTATCTCAATACTTCTACAATCAAGACAGGACCTGTTATAGCAGAAGGTCAGATTAATCTCAGTATTCCTTCCCAAAATATTTCTGAAAAGCAGATCGCTGTTCAGTCCATCCAACCCAGCAGTGAATGGAAGGTTTCTCAGGCAAAGATCAATACGGAAACTATCAGAAATCTGAATAAGAAAATTGCAGAAAACAGGTTTAAAAATATAACCGGAATTGTCGTTGTAAAAGACGGAAAATTGCTTCTTGAAGAATATTTCAACGGATCCGGAAGAGATTCTCTGCAGGATACCCGTTCTGTAGGAAAATCGTTTTCTTCAGCATTAATGGGAATTGCAATCAAGGAGGGATATTTAAAAAGCGAAAATCAAAACCTGAAAGAATTTTATGACCTGAGACAATTTAAAAATCATTCTTCCCAAAAAGAGAATGTTACTATAAAAAGTTTATTGACAATGAGTTCCGGATTTGAAGGAAACGATGAAAATTCTGAATCTGCCGGAAATGAAGAAAACATGTATCCTACCGAAAATTGGGTGAATTTCACATTGAATCTGCCCATGACAGAGAATGTAACAGGAAAAAACTGGAGTTACTTCACAGCTGGCGTTGTGATAACCGGAGATATTTTGGATAAAACAGTTCCGCAGGGCTTAAAAAACTATGCGGATAAAAAGTTATTTCAACCGCTTGGAATCACCAATTATAAGTGGCAGTTTACTCCACAGCAAAAACCTTCTCTGGCAGGAGGACTGCGTATGAAAGCACTTGATTTCGCAAAATTCGGGCAGCTGTACAGCAACAATGGAGTTTGGGAGGGTAAAACTATTTTGAGTAAAGACTGGGTTAAGAAATCTTTTACCAATTATTTTTCCGATCATCAGGATTTTGAAGGCTATGGGTATTTATTCTGGAGAAAAGTTTATACTGTGGGAAACAGCAGTTATGAAGCTTTCCAATCCAGCGGAAATGGTGGAAACAAAATCATCATCTTCACCAGGATACCAGTTGTAATGGTGATTACCGCACAAGCTTACAATAAGCCCTATGCTCACTCACAAGTGGAAAAAATGGTACAGGAATATCTTTTACCCGCCTTGATGATGGATAGTAAAAATGAGTAATGAAAATGAGTAATGAGTAATATAAAGGGAGGAAGAAAAGCTTATTCGTCTTTCTTAGATGGAACCAGAAAAACATCAATAAGACCTTCAGGAAGTTCCATTTTTATGATTCTTTCTTCTCTGTCAACTTCAAGAATCCAGTCTTTGATCATAGGAATAACCACTTCTTTTCCATCCAGATTGGTAATGAAATACACCTGAGCCGTCTGATCGTTTACAGATCTGATCACTCCACAGTTATTATCATTTTGATCAAAAATTTCATACCCGATGATCTCGTGGTAATAGAATTGTTTTCCCGAAAGTTTAGGCAGTGAAGCAAGCGGAAGGTAAACATTTTTACCCAAAACCTGGTCAATCATAGCCTCAGAAGAATTTTTGAATGCAAGATTCAGAGCATCAGATTTGCTCCATGATGATCTTTCAATAAAAAATGGAACCAATAATCCGTTGATTTCAACGAATATTGATTCCAATTTATTGTAAAGCTCGGGTTGATCGGTATCCAATTTAAGGATTACGTTACCCGCAAGTCCATGTCTGCGTGTGATTTTACCTAAAAAATAGCAATCTTCTTTACGCATAACAGGATTTGGTCTTAAGCTTCAGTGTTTTCTTCAGTTTCAGCAGCAGGAGCTTCTCCTTCTGTAGCCTCAGCAACAACTTCTTCAGCAGGTGCGTTTGCAGCCTCTTCAGCAGCTTTAGCATCAGCATCAGCTTGTGCAGCAGCAGCAACTCTAGCTTCGTTTACTTTTACTTCAGCATCTAAAGCAGCTTTCTTAGCATCAGCTTTAGCAGTTGCTAAACCTTCTACTTTACCTTGTACTTTAGAATCTTTAGCCTCTACCCAAGCATTGAATCTTTTTTCAGCTTCAGCTTCGTCAAAAGCACCTTTAGCTACACCACCTTGTAAGTGTTTTTTGTAAAGAGCACCTTTGTAAGATAGGATAGCTCTAGCAGTATCAGTAGGCTGAGCACCGTTGTTTAACCACTGTACAGCAGAATCAACGTTCAATTCGATAGTTGCCGGGTTAGTAATTGGGTTGTAAGTTCCTAGTTTTTCGATGAATCTACCATCTCTTCTAGCTCTAGAATCTGCAACCACGATGTGGAAAAAAGGTTTTCCTTTTTTACCGTGTCTTTGTAATCTGATTTTTACTGACATAATGTTTGAATTTTACGGGAACTCGTCCCAGTTAAATATTTAAGAGTGCAAAGATAGTAAAAAAGTTTGAAGTAAAAAGCTCCAGGTAAAAAGTTTTATAAATTCAAATTATTTTTTCCAAAAGCGGAAACCTGCTCTCACTACTCGCTTTTTTCTTTTACAAAGAAAAAGAGCTTAGACAGGCCGCTCGATCAGGGCTATTTTAAGACAAACCTCCCATATAGAAAAGTCCCAGACACTTCTGGTTTTCTTCAATAGTAAGAGCATCCTTCAACTCTTCTACAATTTTGGGAGAACTCCAATAGCATCCGATATTATTCGCGGTGCAGGTAAGATACATGTTCTGAACCGCCATTGAAACAGCAGCTATTTCTTCCCATTCCGGAACCATTCCGCTGAAATTGACAACAATGGAAACTACGGCGTCAGATTTATTGATTTTAAAACCAATATCCTGGTATTTCTTCTCCAAAAAAGTCTGTTCGGATTGTGTAGCTTTATAGATAGCCTGCATTTCTGAAGCCAGTTTTGCTTTTTCTTCCCCTTTGAAGATCTTGAAACGCCAAGGCTTTGTTCTTTTATGATTCGGAGCCAGTGTTGCCGAATGTAAAATTTCATCAATGACTTCCTGAGATATTTCGGTATCAGCATAATCTTTTGGGAAAATACTTCTTCTTTGCTCTATGATTTCTTTTAAAATGGATGCTTTATTCATGTAACAAAATTACAAAAAAGATAGAAGCAGGAAGCGGGATGAAGGAAGTTTAATGTTTGGCCGGGTGATAGATGCTGGAAGCTTATCAAAATTACTTTTTACTTTTACAAAACCTCTATAATCTTCTGATGGATTTTATTTAAAGTAAACTCATCGCCTGATTTCATGCCCATCATTTTTTTGGCCATAGGACTTTCAGGAGAGATGGCATAAAACCGGTCTCCTTCAAAAAAAAACTCTCCTAAAGACACTGATATATAAAACCGGGCCTTGTTGGTGATCACAAGTGAGCCAAGCTGTACTCTTTCCGTAGAGGTATTCAGGACTTTTGCCATATTTCTTTTAAGATCATTCAAAGCCCCCAGCTGTCGCTGCATCTGATAAATCTCCTCCTGCATCTCTTCTCTCATGCTGTCATATTTTGGAGTTTTTTTGATGTCACGGCTGGCCTCCAGGGTAAATTCGATAAAGTTTTTAAGCTTTTCAATTTTCTCTGCGATAGTAGTTTTTACAAAGTCTCTGATATGATTTTTTTCAAATACAATCTTCTCCATACAATCGATTCTTTATATAAAGATAATATTTTTGAATAATATTTCTTTGACTTAACATAAAAAAACGATTGCAAAATAGTTCATCCTTTTTAAAAATATTTTTTAGCTTTGCCTCTTTAAAACTACAACCATGTTTAAAGCACCATTTTCATTTGATGGGAGAATCAGAAGAACAGAATATGGATTATCATATCTTATATATCTTGTGTTTTCTGTTCCTTTCAATTTTTATTTTCAGACTAATGAACAGCCATCCGGGGGTGTTACTATAGTTTTCTTCCTTTTATTAATTCCATTTCTTTGGTTTCTTATTGCACAGGGAGCAAAAAGATGTCATGACAGAGGAAATTCAGGTTGGTTTCAACTAATTCCTTTGTATGGTTTATGGATGTTATTTGCAGACAGTGACCACGGACCCAATGAATACGGACCTAATCCTAAGGGTGAAGGAAACTATAACTCGATCAACGAGATTGGTAAGAAAGAATTGTAATAAAAAAGCCTTGTAAAATTTACAAGGCTTTCGTTTTATTTTTCAGCAAGTTTCTTCAGATCACCAAGACCTTGGCCAAACATTTTATCCATGTTACTGTCCATCATAGGCTTCATGATCTTCATCATGGTGTTCAGTTCATTATCAATCATCCAGGTTACTTTTGTTCCGCTTCCTTCAGGAGTCAGTACAATATTACTTTTAGCCATACCTTCAAAAGGTTTTATGAAATGAAGCTGGGTACCTAGCTTTTCATTAGGTGTAATTTCAGTAATGGATTGCTCACCTTCGCTGTCATCCCCTGTCCAGTGATAGGAGTCGCCTATCTGGTCTCCTGCCCCTGAGTAGGTAACAGAGAAATTTTTTATTTCTTTAGAAAAAGGATCCCATGTATTGTATGCTTTTAAAGAGTTTGTATGCTGCCATACTTTATCTTTTGGTGCATTGATGACAATAGATTTTTCATAATGGTAATCTTTACTGAAAGCCAGCATAGCAATTACAGCATAGATAATAATCAGCACGATGATGGCTCCGATGATTTTTAAGAGTGTTTTCATAGTCTATATATTTAAGGTTATTTATTTTAAATCTGTTCTCAAAATTAAATATTCCCACATCACTCCCACTTTCCATATGACAAGATTATTTAAAGATAAGTATTTTTGTCATAACTTGTGAGTAAGGCATTATTTTTGAGCATTTCAGCTGTGATTCCTGATGAATCATTACATTTACCTTATATAAAGATCAAAAAATGAATATTTTAACAGAAAAATTTACTACCCCATACCATTCGGCACCATTCAGTGACATTAAAAATGAAGATTATCTTCCGGCATTTAAAGAACTGATACAAAAATCCGAAGCAGAAATTGATACTATTGTCAACAATCCTGAAGCACCTACTTTCGAAAATGTAATCGAAGCACTGGCCTATTCCGGAGAGCAGTTGGATGTGGTTTCAAATATTTTTTTCAACTTAAATTCTGCAGAAACCAGCGATGAAATTCAGCAAATCGCTCAGGAGGTTTCTCCGATCTTAACGGAATATTCTTCAAAAATATCTCAAAACGAAGCCCTTTTCAACAAAATCAAAAAAGTATATGATGAAAAGGACAAGTATAATCTTAATGAAGAGCAGGAAATGCTTTTAAATGAGACCTACAAAGGTTTTGTAAGAAGCGGAGCTTTATTGAATGAGGAAGACAAAGAAACATTAAAGAAAATCAGCATGGATCTTTCTTTAAAATCTTTACAGTTCGGACAGAATGTTTTGGCTTCTACGAATGCTTATTTCAAACATATCACCAACAAAGAAGATCTTGCGGGCATTCCTGAAGCTATCATTAATCAATATGCAGAGGAAGCTAAGGAAAGAAACCTGGAAGGCTGGGTAGTAACGTTACAATATCCAAGCTATATTCCATTCATGACGTATGCTGAAAACCGCGAACTGAGAAAGGAACTGGCATTAGCAAACGGTAAAAAATCTTTTGACGGCGGAGAGTTTGACAATCAGAATCTGATCAAAGAGCTGCTTACTCTAAAACAGCAGAAAGCTGAACTTATTGGATATAAAAACTATGCAGATTTTGTTCTTGAAGAAAGAATGGCGAAGTCTCCGGTAAAAGTTCTGGATTTTCTAAATGAGCTTTTAGCCAAGGCAAAACCATATGCTGATAAGGAAATTGAAGAATTAAAAGCTTTAGCAAAAGCTGATGGAATTGAAGAAATGCAAGGCTATGATCACGCATTCTATGCTGAAAAACTTCGTAAAGAGAAATTTGATCTGAATGATGAGGAATTAAAACCTTACTTCCCGCTCAATCAGGTACAGGAAGCTGTATTCGGACTGGCTGGAAAACTTTTTGGATTGACTTTTGAGGAAAGAAATGATATTCCGAAATACCACGAAGATGTAAAAGTATATGAAGTAAAAGAAGCCTTCGGCTCCGCTCAGGCTGACAGCTACAAGGCATTATTATACGTTGATTATTTCCCAAGAAAAGGGAAAAGAGCCGGTGCATGGATGACCAGCTACAAAAATCAGTATAAACAAAACGGTGAAAATTCCCGTCCACATATTTCAATTGTTTGTAACTTCAGCAAACCAACAAAAGATACACCGAGCTTATTGACATTCCAGGAAGTGACTACTTTGTTCCATGAATTCGGGCATGCTCTTCACGGAATGATGGCAGATACCCAATATCCTACGTTGTCAGGAACTTCTGTAAAATGGGATTTTGTGGAACTTCCATCTCAGTTTCTGGAAAACTTCTGTTATGAACCAGAGTTCTTAAAAACATTCGCCAAACATTATAAAACCGGGGAAGTACTTCCTGACGAGAAAATTGAAAAGATAGAACAGTCTAAAAACTTCATGGAAGGTTATCAAACCTTAAGACAGCTAGGTTTCGGACTTCTGGATATGAACTACCATACAAAAGTTGAAGAATTAAAAAATGAAAGTGTAAAGGAGTTTGAAGATAAGTATACCAAAGCAACAACTCTTTATCCTTCCAATTCCGAAACGGCAATGAGCCCAAGTTTCTCCCATATTTTCCAGGGCGGATATTCTGCCGGGTATTATTCATATAAATGGGCTGAAGTTCTGGATGCGGATGCTTTCCAGTATTTCAAAGAAAACGGAATCTTCAATCCTGAGATTGCTGCCAAATATAAAGTACTGCTTTCTTCAGGGGGAACAAAAGATCCAATGGAATTGTATAAAAGCTTCAGAGGCAGTGAGCCGAAAGTAGAGAGTTTATTGAAAAGAGCATTTGGATAGGATATACATTCAGATTGTGACAGAAAAAATAAATATAAAAAGGACAGCAATTGCTGTTCTTTTTTGTTTCATCGTTACGTGTATTGTGCTTTATGAAATTTTGTAAATTAGTCGCTCAATATACTCAAACCAAATTCCTGATTTCACATGACCATCGAAGAACAAATCAAAGACTATATCAACAGCCAGCCTGAGAAGAAACGAAATGATATGCAGGAACTTCATCACATCATTCTAGAGCTTATGCCGGCATGCCAGCTGTGGTTTCTGGATGGTAAAAACAGTGAAAATAAAACAGTTTCCAATCCCAATATCGGCTATGGATTCTATACCATACAGTATACCGACGGAAACACCAGAGATTTCTATCAGATTGGAATGAGTGCCAACACCACGGGAATTTCTATTTATGTTCTCAACATTGATGATAAAACCTATCTGTCTGCCACCTATGGAGATAAAATAGGTAAAGCCAGTGTAACCGGATATTGCATTAAGTTCAAATCCTTGAAAGATATCAACGTTGAAATCCTGAAAGCAGCCATACTGGATGGGATTAAAGCATAAGTAGATCCTTTACATAAAAATATCTTATAAATTTGTCTTTATGACAACAATCCAACAGCTTTATAAAACTTTAGATGAACGCAAACGTCCTGAAGATGTTGCGGAAATGATTGTTGATATAATAAAAAGCGACTTTAAAATTCATGAACATGCTATTTTAAGTAAAGCAGCCAACCATTCCCTGAAAAACAGTTTCTATGGGTACACCTCAATGCTTGAAACTTTTGGAGTTGCCATCGGTGCAGGAAAACAAATCAAAAAAGCAGTTGAAATTTTTAAAATCAGTGAAAAAGAAAACTCGGGATATAATAATGTGGATGAAATTGAAGCTTTTCTGAAAGAAGTTTCTTCCCTTATTCATAAAGATGTTGGACAAAATGATTTCAGAAAAGACCGTCTTAATAAAGATTTGAGAAAGCTCGCCGGAATGGATATTTCCAAACGGAATTATAATAAAAAATGGAGGCTTCTGAAAAGGATTGAAATCAGGCTTCAGAAATTTATTCACGAATCAAAAAAGATTGAATTTCAGAAAATTTCCAAACACGGACTTTCCCATACGATCAGTTTTGAAGATTTCTCTGCTGATCTGAATACAGCCTGCTTTATCGCTTATTTTAATGCACGCAGCAATCTGAGAAGCACCTTTACCAATCAAAGCCAGGACAGACCTTTTGATGGGATATGCGACATGCTTTTCAACCGATGCAAACAAAATTCGGAAGGAACAAATTGGTCAGTTATTTCCTATATCTACTCTTCCCGGGAAGTTTTACAGCATCTGACAGACGAACAGAAAGGAAATTTATTAGGAAAATGGACCGTTATTCTCGAAGAAATTTCAGGATTTCTGGAGATGCTTTGGTATGAAAATGATATTTACAGGAAAACCATGGCTGTCAAAAAAGGAAATGATTCCACCACCTGGAATAATACAGCCGGAGCCTGGAATAAAGCCAGAGATAATTGGATGAACCTGATTTATGCTTTAGGGCTGGATTCTATTCTTGAAGATCTTTGTTTTGGAAAAGTAATGCGCCTGATGGCAGCCGATGTGATCGCATGGCATTTATCTACTGGCGGCAAGATCGATCCCAATACAGAAGTCTGGAATAATGTACCTTTGCCATGGGAGGTTTTTCAGGAAAGAGTTTTCTGCAATAAGGAAATTATTGTCAATGCCTGTAAGGAGGCTGGCATAGATCCTGAAAAATCAGGATGGATTGCTCCGAGAATTCATGGAGTAAGCCCATTCAGACCTACCCCTGAACTGGTGCATGGGGTGATGGTTTCAAATCCGTTTCTTGCGAAAGTTTTAAGACAGAATAAATATTTTTCAGGAAAAATATGAGAAAAATAAAAGGATAGGTTAGCTCAGTGGCAGAGCACCTGGCTCTTCACCCGGGTTGACGCAGGTTCGAGCCCTGCACCTATCCTGATATCTGATATAGCTCAGTGGCAGAGCACCCGGCTCTTGGACCGGGAGGACACAGGTTCGAGCCCTGTTATCAGACCGAATTAATACAATAATGAACAGGAATACGAAACTTTCTGTTCTAAGAAGCTAAATTTGTACAGCATAAGCAAACATCCATTCTGTAATTTTAAATAATGAGTACTATACCCCAAAGATTAGAAAACGTAAAAAAACTTCAGGCTAAAAGATGGGAAAATGAAGACCATTGGGATACTTTAAATGACCTGCTGATCAAAGAACTGGATGAAATTTTACTGATTGAACCTGAAAACACACCGGCTTTAATTGATATTGGTGCTGTGTATTCCGATATGGGAGAAAATGAAAAAGCGCTGGAGTATTTAAAGACGGCTTTAGAATTAGGTTCTAAAGACAAAAACCTATTTGTAAACCTGGCTATTGTACTCGTTTATATGGAAAAGCATCAGGAAGAATATTTGGAATATCTTGAAGAAGCTGAAGATAAAATTGAGGATCCGCTTACTTTTAAAGCGTATTTTGATCCTCAATCCCGTTAAAAGTATGTTCAATTAAAATTTAAAACTATGTTACTAGCCATATTACTTCCTTTCTTATCCTTCATTATCCGTGGAAAAGTTCTCACCGGAATTATCTGTCTGATTTTACAGATTACGCTGATCGGATGGCTTCCTGCCGCCATTTGGGCTGTTCTTTCTTTAAACAATGAAAGAGCGGATAAACGCAATGACAAACTGATTAAAGCGTTTCGCAAAAATCAAAAGTAACTTTTCAATTCCCAATACAGACAATACATTAAGATTCTGATATAATTGTCGTAAATTTACATAGGCCCTATTCTCACCGGAGAAATTACTGGAACTAAAATTCCTTTGACTGAAATATTTTCAAAGTCTGAAACGTATTAGTTTAACATCAAAAAGAACAGCAATATTCCATATCAAGGTTTTGAACCTTGACATGGATAATAAAAAAGTTAAAATGATTTTAATTAAAGAACCTCATTTTTTGAAGCTATGAAAGAAAATAAATACGACAATCCATCATTTTTTGACCAGTACGAAAAAATGCTCCGATCACAGATAGGATTGGAAGGAGCCGGAGAATGGCACACCTTAAAAAAGATGCTGCCTGATTTTCAGGGAAAGAATATTCTTGACCTTGGCTGCGGTTTTGGATGGCACTGCCGGTATGCAATGGAAAATGGTGCAGAATCTGTGATCGGAATTGATCTTTCGGAAAGAATGCTGGCCAAAGCTCAGGAAATCAATAATCTGGAAGGAATTCAATATGAAAGAAAAGCTCTGGAAGATGTTGATTATCCCGCTGAAAAATTTGATATCATATTGAGTTCACTCACATTACATTATGTAGAATCATTTGATACTATTGCTCAGCATATTTACAATTGGTTGAGTCCCGGGGGATCTTTTGTCTTTTCAGTGGAGCACCCTGTTTTCACTGCTGAAGGCGGCCAGGACTGGGTGTATGATAAAAACGGCGAAAAAACCTGTTGGCCTGTAGACCGTTATTTTTTAGAAGGAAAAAGAAACACTACTTTTTTAGGAGAAAATGTGATCAAATACCATCGTACTTTAACTTCTTATTTAAATACACTATTAAAACACGGCTTCAAAATCAAAGAAGTTATTGAACCGGAACCAGGTCAGGAGATGTTGAAAGAAATCCCGGAGATAAAAGAAGAACTCCGCAGACCGATGATGTTGTTAATCTCTGTTGAAAAATAGCTTTTAAACTGGCAGACGGATAATTTTCCCTGCATGGAATCACCTGATTTTCGAAAGATTCGTAAGTGATTAAAATGTATAGACAAAGACGGCAAAAAAACAAAATCTCGCCTGAATCATCAACTTTTTTATAATCTTAAGTCTGAAGATCGTTAACTGTTTTTAGATGAAATCAATTTTAAAAATGAAAAAACAAATTGCTATATTGTATAACATAGTAATAATAAATAATTATATCTTTGCATAACAAAGTATAAAAATATGATTATTAAAAAACTAATTTCCTTTTTGATATTGCTTCTGTTTGTCAGTAATGCAGCTGATGCCCAAATCCATACAAAAGGATATGAAAAGAAAATTGACAGTATTATCCAGACAGAATTTGGGAATGGAAATGAGCCTGGCGGTGTTTTCCTGATTACTCAAAACGGAAAGAATCTCTACCGGAAAGCATTTGGAAAAGCCAACCTTGAACTCAACGTCAATATGACTCCGGAGAATGTTTTCCAGATCGGATCTATGACTAAACAGTTTACCGCTGTGGTTATTCTGATGCTGGAACAACAAGGCAAACTTACGATCAACGATCCTGTTTCCAAATACCTTAAAGATTATCCTAATGGAGACAAAATTACCATTCATCATCTTCTGACCCACACATCAGGAATTAAAGATTTCACCAAAATGAAATCAATTTCTTCTATTGCCCAAAAAGAGACGAAACCTGAAGAAATGGTCAATTTTTTCAAGAATGAAACTGTAGATTTTGCTCCCGGAGAAAAGTTTGATTACAACAATTCCGGATACGTAGTTTTAGGCCATATTATTGAACTGGTTTCCGGAACTTCTTATGAAGATTTCATTAAGAAAAATATTTTCGATAAAGCAGGAATGTCTCATTCTTACTATGCTTCGGACAGAAAAGTGATCCCTCAAAGAGCTTATGGGTATCACAAAAAAGAACAGGGATTTGTAAATAAAACGGTCATCAGTTTCAGTGTTCCTTTTTCTTCCGGCTCATTGATGTCTACTGTAGATGATATGCTGAAATGGCAGCAGGCTTTACTTAAGAATACGCTGCTGAATCCAGCAGAAACCCAAAAAGCGTTTCAGAAATATAAACTGAACAATGGTGAAGAATTTACCTACGGATATGGATGGCATCTGAAAGATATCAATGGAACTCCTGACCGGGAACATGGTGGAAGTGTATTTGGATTTAAAAGCATGGGTATTTATATTCCCGGTGAAGATATTTATGTGATAGGATTCAGCAACTGCGACTGCCACTCCCCGACTGAGGTTACCAGAAATATTGCGAAGGCAACATTGAGCAAAATAAAAACCTCATCAAAAAAGCCATAAAAGGAGTCCTGGTTATTTTTTACACCTCATTTCAGGGAGAACATGATTGGGAACTCTAAAAACAGAAACAATCACAAAAATCAGACAGAGAATATTGATCAGTACGGCAATTGTGAATGCATTGTGATAATTTTGTACTGCGGGTTTTGTTCCCAGAAAATAATAGAAAATACTTCCTACAGCAACAATTCCAATGATGGCAGCAATCTGCTGGAAGGTGTTATAAACCCCAGATGCATTTCCAATCAGTTTTTCAGGCATTCCTGACAAGGCAATATTGGCCAGCGAAGGAATGATTGACCCTACTCCCAGCCCATGTAAAAATAACAGCAGCCATAAAACAGGAAAACCGATCTGTATTCTGAATAAAAACAGCTGAAGAATAAGAATAACAATAATAAAACTGAGCCCTGCAATCAGGGCTTTTTTTCCATATCTCAAAATCAATTTTACAGAAACAGCGGATGCGAGTATAAATCCAAGCCCTTGAAAAACAATAATTTCTCCGGCTTCTAACGGACTGATCTTTAATCCATCCTGAAAAAAAAGCGACAGAATATAAAAATAGGAATCCAACATAATGAAAAAGAAGGAAACTGCCACAATACCCAGATTGAAATTTTTATAACGGAACAATTCAAAATCAATCAGATAAGAGCGTTCGTTTTGTATTCTCTTCTTTTGATTTTTTATAAAACCAAAAATAATTCCGGCTGAAATAACCATCAACAAAGCGTTTTTAAAATGAAATCCTTCATGCTCAGACATTGTCAGGGCATAAGCAGCACAGAACAATCCTACAGAAAGTATTGCAACTCCACCCATATTGAGAAATTGCTTTACTGAAATTTTAGATTCATTCAATAATTTCAGACTCATGAAAACCGCCGGAAGACATATAGGAATATTCATCAGAAAAATAAGTCTCCAGGGTTCTTCCATGATTGTAAGAGATGAAAAGTATCCCCCGAGAAACTGACCTAGAATGGTTCCTATTCCAATAGTAATCCCGTACCATCCCATCGCTTTTGTACGTTCATGGTGAACAGGAAATAAAATCTGAATCATCGAAAGGACCTGAGGAGCCATCATTGCTGCACTTATCCCTTGTACAAATCTCGAAATGACCAGTTGTTCTGCTCCTATAGAAATTCCGCAAGCAATAGAACTCACCATAAAAGCTATTAATCCAATGATATAGATCTTTTTTCTTCCGTATAGGTCACCCAATCGGCCTCCTGTAATCAGAAAAGAAGCAAATCCGATAAGGTAAGCCGCAATCATAAACTGCATTTCTCCGTTGGAAGCATGAAGGTCACGCTGTACTGAAGGTATAGACACATTAATAATAAAAATATCCATGATCGTCAACAACTGACCAAAGAGTATCACCAATAATTTCAAATATTTATGTTTCATTTTTATATAGATATATCTATTTTTTAATATTTAAAAAAAAATTAGGGTAGTAAACCCTGAACAATTTTTTTCACCTGATCAAAAGAATCATTTTGTTTGCTGATTGTAGATGTTACGACCGCTCCTTCTATTAACAGGAAAATATTTTCTGCTGTTAAATCGATATCACTAAGTTGTCCCTGGGCTCCATATTCTGTTACGAGTGCTTTTATCAGATCTTTCTGTTTTTCTTTATGTTGTTTGGCAAAACCCGAGACAGAAGGGTTTCCTTCCCCTATTTCAGAAACTATTTTTATAAAATGACATCCTGCAAACTTAGAGGTCTGCTGCAGTTTCTTCCTATAGTCAATGAGTGCCAGAAGTTTTTCTTTGGGCTCCGAGATTTTGGATGTACTGTTTTCAAATCCTTCAAACCAGCTTAATTCTTCTTTGATGAGATATGCCTGAAGAAGATCATTTTTAGATGAAAAGTGATTATACAGTGAGCCGATAGCAATGTCAGCTTCAGCAATAATCTGGTTGATTCCTGTAGAATTGTACCCTTGTTTATAAAATAAATCTGAAGCAACCCTGATAATCCTATCGCGTACTTTTTCTTTTTTCATCGTGAAAATTTTTACAAATCTACACAAAAAATAGATAAGTCTATCTATTTTTAGATACATATAAAAGCTTTATTTTAGATTAAAGAAATTCTCACTGTCATGAAATCACGGTTTTCATTTTTCTTATTACTTTTGTTAATCGCTGTATCGTGCAGTCAATCACAGAAATCTAACCCTGAAAAAAATATGAAATCGACCAATCCTGTTGTGTATTTTGAAATTCCTGTGCATGATCTGGAACGTGCTGAAAAGTTCTATTCTGCTGTCTTTAACTTTAATTTTGAGAAAGAAATTATTGACCGTTATGAGATGGCTTTGTTTCCTTTTGAAGAAAAAAACAGTGGTATTACAGGAGCTTTGGCTAAAGGAGATGTCTACAAACCTTCCAAAAGCGGTGTCATTATCTATTTTAAAACAGAGAGTATAGACCATACCCTGGAAAAGGCTGTACAACATGGAGGTTCTGTTCTTTATCCCAAGAAAACAGACGAAAAGTTTGGCTTTGCTGTAGCAGAATTTGAAGACACAGAAGGAAACAGAATTGCACTCCATGAAACGGTAAAATAGTTATACCATTCTCTGCATATTATTTTTTTAAATAAGATTGAGGCATATTTTGTATCTTTCAATAACCATTTTTAAAAGATTATTTGGTAAATACCTATGGCGGAAGAACTTTATTTCATCAAAACCAACCCAACTATTGCCAAAATTAATTTGCACAATAAGCTCGACCGTGAAGAGGAAAATATTCTAAAATTCCTGCCATCTGATGCAAAAGACACGCTTGAGAATATTAAAAACAAGGTAAAGGATTCTGTTGAAGAGCTTACTCAGGAGGAACTTCTGCTTATTTTTCAATGGTTTAGTAATATGTATTCTTCAGATCATGAGGAAGCTAAAACGCAGCTTTACATCAATGGTATTGATCTTTTTTATGAAATACCTACGACCATTCATGCCGAAAATTTCCTTCAGATTCTTTCAGACTATGAAAAACTGCTGAAACAGGACATGAATTATATTGTGGACTCCAAAAATTTCAATCAATTTCTGATCTATGGAATATTTCTCACAGAAATCATCAATAAAAACCAGCATCAGAATAATATGCTTTGTGAGTACCTGAAACCAGACAATCAGTCTTTATATCTTCTGGCAGAAAACCAATGTGGTTCAAAAGAATTTGACGGAAAAATCATTCCGGACCTTCAACATCATTTTGCTGATCTGTATGATCAGACTAAATTTTACAAAGGTTCTATTATTAAACTCGAGCAGTAATAAAAATCTTTCATTCGTTTTTAGCTGTTTTGATGACCCTTTCATTATGATTGGAATGAATTTCTTTATCCTTGTTTAAAATTTATTAGTTTAAAAAATATTATCCTGCTCATGTAACATTCCGGATTCAATAGTTGTCTTGTATACATAATCGAAAGAAAACTGTTGAGAAAAACAGTAACCACGATTAGGAAGAATTATTAAATCAGGATAAAAACTATACCACAGCCAGCAGCCTCCTTTACGATGTAGAACTGCTGGTTTTCTTATTTACTTACAGCCAAATTCTTTACGGTAACAAAATAATATATCATTCCTCCGGCAAAATAAGCAAATACATCAAAAATATCTCCGGTAAAGTGTTCAGATAGTTTCGGGCAGATCACTTCAAACAAAAAAGACAGATAAAGTACTGACGTCAATACAAATTTCAGATCTGGTTTCCATTGATAGCCTAAGATAGAATTCATCGTAAATTCTATCAGATAACAATACATCGGAACAGTAATACCATCTGTAACATAATCATTGATAAAGGGAATATAAATTCCGTTTCGTCTCAGTAAAATAATTGTTCCCCAGACTGCCAGTCCCAGCAGAAACCAATATGAAATTCTTTTTTTCATCACATGTGAAGTACTGCCATTATTATCCCAAGAAGTACCTGCAGTATTTTGGATATAACCTCCTGAGGATCTGTTTTGTTTTCTTTTTCAGTACTTTCTGCTGATTCATAATTGAATTTTGGTTTACCTTCCATTATCCTATGATTTTTATACTGCAAATATATTAAATTAGAACAATTGTTCTAATTTTAAAAATATGATTTATATCCATTCTTATATTCTTATCTTTGAGCTATGAAGACCAAGGATAAAATTCTGTCTAAAGCGCTGGAGTTATTTAATGACAAGGGATATAACAATATTACCACAAGGCATATTGCAGCTGAACTCAATATCAGTGCGGGCAATCTGCATTATCATTTCAGGCACTCAGAAGACATTATTAAAATTCTTTTCTCAGAGCTTATCCTGAAAATGGATGAACTGCTGAGCCAAATGAAAAAAATAGAGAATAAAAGCCTTGAAGATCTTTATCAGTTTACCTATTCTATCTGTGAAATTTTTTATTCTTACCGTTTTATATTTGTCAATTTTATAGATATCCTCAACCAGATTCCTGAAATAGAATCCAGGTATGAAGGGATCAATTTCAGTAGAAAAGAAGAATTCCAGCTTATCTTTTCAGATCTTCAAAAGAGTAATATTGTTCAGAAAGATGTGCCTCATTTTATCTTAGATTGTCTCATTGAACAGATTTTCATTATTGCAGATAACTGGCTTACTCATAACAGACTTATCTTAAAACTCAGTCATAAAGAAGCAATACAGCATTATACGCTTCTGCAGATGAATCTTTTTTATCCACTTCTTAATAAAGAACAGCAAAAGCTTTATGAACAGCAGTACATCCAATAGTCAAAGCATTACGATCAGAAAAGGGATCAGGAAAGATCTCCCTGAAATGCTGGAGCTTTTTACAGCTACTATAGATGAGGTATGCAAAAAAGACTATAATCCCCTACAGCTCGAAGCATGGAAATCCGGTGCTGAGAACGAGGAAAGATGGATGAATGTGATCAGCAGCCAATATGTTTTAATTGCTGAAAACAGAAAGCAGATTGTTGGTTTCTGTACACTCGATAAGGGAAACTATATTGATCTGTTTTTTGTACACAAAAATTATCAACAGAAAGGAATAGCAGCGATGCTTTACCATGAAATTGAAAAAGAAGCTCTGCAACAAGATGAGAGACTGCTCACAGCGGATGTAAGCAAAACCGCCAGGCCATTTTTTGAGAAAATTGGTTTTCATGTGATTGAAGAGCAGACTGTTCATGTAAAAGGAATTGCCCTTATCAATTATAAGATGGAAAAAAAACTCATCTCTTAATTTCTGAATTATGAAATTACCACGGGAATACAATGAGTTTAGGATTTCAGTTCCTCAGGAATTCGAAAACGTATTTACTCATTTTTATTTTGCTGAAAATATTTCTGATATCTCGGTTACAAAAACTCTTTTACCAACATACCAGACTATTTTGCTATTCTGCTTTGGAGAAAGTGCCACGATGTCTACCCGGGAAAAGACAATTATTGGTGTTGATAAATGTATGATATTTGGTCCCGTGAGGCAATCTTTTGAATATACGCTTCCGGCAGGATGTTCTATTCTTGTAGCCAATTTTAAAGATGATGCTTTTTTCAGATTTTTTGGAAAAGTACCTATTGAACAATCGGTAAGGCATCCAGATGAACTGCTGGAGGAAAATTGCTTTACCGATCTTTGGTATAAGCTGAAAAAGCTAGATTCAACTACAGAACAAGTGAATCATATTATTGAATTCTGCAGACCTTATCTTCAGCATCAGGATACTACCAGCAAGCTCTTGAGCTGTTTTGAGAATAACCTCTTAAATCCAGTTAAAGTGATTGCAGAACAAACTCAGCAGACTGAAAGAAATATTCAGCGCAAACAGAAAGAGCAATTTGGATATTCTCTGAAAGAACTTAACCGCTATAGCCGTTTTTTAAAAGCTGTAAAAATCATTGAAGAGGAAACCGGAAAGCAGAATAAAGTGAAATGGTTTACTATCATTGATGAATGCGGTTATTATGATCAAAGCCAGCTTATTCATGATTTCAAACATTTTATGAACATCTCGCCTGCTCAGTATTTAAAATTTCAGCAGGAAATCTGTAATCCAAAGTCTAAATAGCACGTTTCGTTTTCTTACAATTTTTGAAAAGTACATCCTGATACTTTTGTCTCATTAATCTTAACAAGAAAAACAATGAGACATTTAATAATTTATGCACATCCTAATGAGAACAGTTTAAATCACAATCTTTTAAATACGGTTGTTGAAATCCTTCAGTCCCGGAACGAGGAATTTATTGTGAGAGATCTTTATACCATAGGTTTTGATCCTGTACTTTCTTTGTCTGATATGCAGGGACAACGCATGGGAAAAATATCAGATGATATAAGAATTGAGCAGGAGTATATTTCATGGGCAGAACAGATTACTTTTATTTATCCTATATGGTGGACAGGTCTTCCTGCAATGATGAAAGGCTATATAGACCGTGTTTTCAGTTATGATTTTGCCTACCGCTATGATCATGGTATACAGAAAGGGCTTCTGACTGGTAAAAAAACCGTGATTATCAATACCCATGGAAAATCTCATGAAGAATATGAAAAAACAGATATGGATAAAGCACTTGCTTTAACTTCTGATAACGGAATTTTTATCTACTCCGGGCTGGAAATCATCAGACATTTATTTTTTGATAAAGCAGATAAAGCGACTTCAGAAAATCTTGAGATCTGGAAAGAGCAAATTAAAAACTTATATTCTGAATATGCCTTAATTATTAATAATTCATAAAAATAAACACTGTTAAACAAGCCATTAACTCTTTATTAATCAACACCTATAAACTGACAAAGAAAATAATAAAAAACAGTTTTCACATCTTTATCCTGTATTTTGCTTTTAAGAGATTTATGGCATGAAATTAGCTTCAAAAACCGCAAGTAAAATTGTTTTGAACCATTATTTTAAGCCATTAAGATAGATGGATGGTTAAGTTTTTTCTTAAAAACAAATCTTGTTATAACCCTGCAATACGTCTTAATGGTTTAAATATTGGATCTTCAGGAAATTCCTGTATAATGACAACATTATGAAACATTTAAACAGTATACTACGTCTTCCATTCTTCAGTGAATATTATGCTCCGAGCTATCGTTCGGGAAGACTTTCTATATCTGTAATTCAATAAAATAATCTAACGTATATATAGAGCCCGGACAGTACCTGTCCGGGTTTTCTCATTTTAAAACTATTCAACATGATCCATTTATTACAAGAAAATGTGGCTATCATTCTGCCTGAAAATGGGCTGGAAGAAAAACTTACACAAGCCAAAGAGGAAAAGAGAAAACTATCTATCAAGCTGGGGTTTGATCCTACTGCTCCGGATCTGCATCTGGGACATGCAGTAGTATTAAAAAAGCTGAAACAATTTCAGGATCTGGGACATCAGATCATTATAGTGGTAGGAAGCTTTACAGCAAGAATTGGTGATCCTACAGGGAAAAATAAAGCCCGAAAACCTTTAAGTGCTGAAGAAGTACAGCATAATGCCCAGACGTATATCAATCAACTTTCCAAGGTCATTGATGTTCAGAAGACAAAGATTGTGTTTAATTCTGACTGGTTGGATGCGCTTGACTTTTCAGAGGTTATCCAGCTGTTATCAAAAGTAACTGTTGCTCAATTGATGCACCGCAATGATTTTAATAAAAGATTTACAGAAAACACTCCTATTGCCATGCATGAACTTGTATATCCAATTCTTCAGGGGTTTGATTCTGTAAAAATTGAGTGTGACATCGAAATGGGTGGTACAGATCAGCTTTTCAACTGTACCATGGGAAGACAGCTTCAGGAGGTGCACGGAATGCCTGCACAGATCGTCATGTGTATGCCATTGCTGAGAGGTCTGGACGGAAAGGAAAAAATGAGCAAATCCCTGAACAATATTATCGGCCTGACAGATGGGCCGAATGAAATGTTCGGAAAAACGATGTCGATTCCCGATGCTTTGATTGAGGAGTTTATCAACCTGGCCACAGATTTTTCAGTGGAAGAAAAAACGATTCTTGTTTCAAAAATGGCAGAAGGCGAAAATCCTATGAATATTAAAAAACTCATTGCCAAAAATATCATCAGTCAATACCATGACGTTGCTTCAGCAGAAAATGCGGAACAATTCTTTATCAATCAGTTTCAGAATAAAAATTTTGAAGAGAAAGTGTATGAGCCTGTTTCTATAGGTTCTTTGAAGAACAGCCAAAATAAAGTATCTCTTGTGGAACTTTGCCATCAGCTTAAAAGTGACCTCAGCAAATCGGCGATCCGGAGACTGATTGAGAATGGAGGAATTCAAATCAATAACAGTAAAATAACGGACTCTAATGAAGAAATGGAACTGATCCCTCAAACCAAAATAAAGATCGGGAAAAGGGGCTTTTTTGAGCTGATATAAAGCGAGAAGATGGGAGCTGGAAGAGGGAAGTTTTTGAAAGACGATGAACTTATAAAGTTTTTTGATAGGAATATTTTTTAAACAGAAGTTAAAATTAAAAAATACAGAAGTTCCTTACAGTCCAAAAATAACTTCCAGCTTCCCTCTCCCATCTTCCATCCTTCAACTTATTTCAATATCTTCGTTTTCTAAAAACTATTTTCCAATGAGCTACATCATGGTAGACATAGAGTCAGACGGCCCGATTCCAGGAGATTTTTCCATGGTCTGCTTCGGAGCAGTACTTGTGAATGAGGAACTGGACACCACTTTTTATGGAAAACTGAAGCCTATTTCTGAAAAATTTAACCCTGATGCTTTAGCGGTTTCCGGTTTCAGCAGAGAAGAAACAATGAATTTTGATGATCCGGAAAAGGTAATGCTTGCTTTTGAAAACTGGATTAAAATACATTCTAAAGGCAGACCGATATTCATCAGTGATAATAATGGTTTCGACTGGATGTTTATCTGCTGGTATTTCCATCATTTTATCGGACGGAATCCTTTTGGCTTTTCTTCGAGAAGACTTTCTGATCTTTATTGCGGACTGGAAAAAGATACTTTTGCCCAATGGAAACATCTGCGTAAAACCGAACATACCCACAATCCGGTAGATGATGCCAGAGGAAATGCTGAGGTTCTGCTCTACATGAAAGAAGAGATGGGACTGAAAATAAGTTTTAAATAGCCTTTATCAACTTATGGGAAAAGATACTTCAATTTATATGTTTGACAATGAAAAGGCGGCAGTGAATCTTTATGAGGATCTACGGCATAGAATGTATCATACCCAGACATTCAGAGGTTATATTAATGACAGAAGAAAGGCTCTGAATAATGATAAAATCAGCTTCGATAGAATACTGGAGACCATCAAATGATATCAACAGTATTACTCCTGACGATATGCTGGAAATCACGTTGTTCTTTAGAAGTCAGATTGAGCCTCTCTTTTATCATGATTCCTGGGAAGCAAGGAATGAATATTTTGAAACATTATATCAATATTTAGGAATTTTTTGGCTTTACGAGTTTCCTAATGCTGCAGCATATTATGGCTATATGCATCAATACGAAAATTACACTGAGTTCTTCCCCATTAGCATGCTGAAGAATTATCAGTCGGGTATCAGTATCTGCTCAGAAGATTTTCTGCTCTTCAACGATTATGTAATTTGGGTCACAAAGAAAATTCTTGATCGGTAGTCATTCTGTTCTCCATTCTTATTCTTTCTTCCGGAAATCTATAGAAATGAAATCCAGAATTGATGCAAAAAAATCCAAAAATTCTTATCTTAGAGTCTTATTAATGCTGATATAGCCTAAAATTGGAATTCCAAAAAATATGAGTACTTCCCTTATTTACCGAAAAGCTACTGACAACGACATCGATTATCTTCTTGATCTGAGAATGAAAACCATGAATCCTCATTATGAAACTTCAGGACTTTCTACCGACAGAGATACCACCCTGCAAAGAGTTCTGTACCAGTTTGAAAAAGCTGATATTATTCTTTTAGACAATCAACCCGTCGGACTGTTAAAAGTAGACCGAACATTTACCAACATTGAGGTTCTGCAACTTCAGATTGATCCCAGCCAACAAGGTAAAGGTCTTGGAAAAAAGATTTTGTCAGATATTCTGGAGGAAGCTTCATTAGCCGGGAAAACGGTATCATTAAGTGTTTTAAAAACCAACAAGGCACAGCATCTTTATATAAGTCTTGGGTTTAAGATTACAGGGGAAGATGAGTATTCCTATTTTATGGAAACGGAAAGGCAGTAAATAATTTTTTTTAAAATTTTGGCTAAAGCCGTTGAATGTTTCCTTTGATGAAATAATTTGATTTTTGTCATTCTGACGAAGGAAGAATCTCATACATAAACAGCATATGAGATTCTTCACTACATTCCATTCAGAAGGATACTCCCTGAATCAAGTCTTGATTATAGTTTAGTTTTTAGTGATTCGCCATCGTCACGTAGATGAGCCTTCCACCCTCTTCTGCAGATAACAGTATTTTTTTACCATCAGTGAGTTCAACCATAGAACCAGGTGGAATTTCTTTCTGTTCTGTGACATCTTTCATTCCTGATAAGCTTTGGTTGACCAATACCCATCTTCCCTGGTGGAACGTAAAATATCCTACAGGCATTTTATCCTGCATCGTCAGGTTTTCATTGCGTATTACCTTTCTGGAAACGTGCCATTTGAACAGATACTGGTTATGATAGACCATCAGTCTGTGATTTTCAGGTTTCCATACCTCATCATCAAATTTAAAATATAAGTCTAAAACGGGTAAGGTTCCCTGATGTGGTGTTCCGCAGAACGGACATTTGGGACTGCTTGTATTATCAAAGACGTACCATTTTTCGGTACAGCCGGAATTATAACAAGGCTGTATCAGATCTACGGTTTTCAACAGCGCAGCTTCCCATTCATTGGCTGTGGGACGCCTGATGGGATCATGCAATCCGTCTATAAAGGTTTTTCTGAAAAGATCCGAAATATAGGGCCCGGTTATGGTATAAGGAATCTTTTGAGGATCAGCCCAGAATGCATCCCATTTCCGGAGATGATCAGCTTTTACATGATTGGATAGATTTTCCGGATCTTCCACAAACATAGCTTTTTCTCCCATCGACAGAATTTCATCTTTTTCGGAATCCAGATCCCAGATTTTTCCCCCACGCAGCGGATGTCTTCTTAGCAGATACATATAAATCAGAACAGCAAGGGCATGCAGATCTGTTTTTTGATTGGGCAAATGTCTTCCCGGATCCTGAAGGCTTAAATGTTTTGTTTTTAAAACTTCAGGAGCAATAAAATCTGCAGTTCCTATCACTTCCGGCGGAAAGAGTTTAGGAACAACCAGACCGTCAATATCGATAATACAGGCAGATTTTGTAACAGGATCTACCAGAATATTATTGTAAGATAAATCAGAATGTGCCAACCCCATCTGATGCAGTTTTTTCACTCCTCTGCTGATATTGACTGCAATCTGGAAATAACTCAGCCAATCTCCCAGCTCCGACTGATCCAGTCTCAACGGATACTGCTGATTCCTGAACATAGGAGCCGTAAACCACTTTCCCACTTTATCCTGTCCCTGAATATTTTCTGACCCGATATATCCTTTCGCAAAATAGAATTTATTATGGTAAACAGGAACCACAATTCCTGTGAGTTTATTTCTTTCAACAATATCGTAAGGCCACCTGAATATTTCATTCAGAAAGTACTCAGAAGCATTACCATTCTGTATACTCTGCAGATAGGTAGAAACAATTCTCATGATTCTTTCTTTTTGCCCTTCATCCAGCGGATTCCGGTAAAAAGCCACCACATAGTCTTTATCAGGAGAAAAATAAACATCTTTCATGCCACCCCGGATAGGGGTTTCATCTACATATTCATAGGATTTGGCTGTGTCCAGGACAGAAACAACCTTAATGGTCTTTTTCATGGTGTTAATAGATTATTGCCAATGTACGGTCATCGTGATTTCCTCTGCTCCAGAAATCGCTCCATATTAAAAGTTCTTCATGAATTTTTTCATCGTTGATAAAATCAACTTTTGTACGGTCATCATTGTTTCCGGCCAGGTCTTCAAAAAACAATTTCCAGTTTTCTGTATCTTCCAGTTTATTTTCGGTGATGAATTTCGGATCATAAATACCGTCAGTCATCAGCACGAGATAGGAAAAATCATCCACACAGGTAATTCTGAAACGGGAATCCATCTGATCGTTGAAAATTTCTTTCATGGTGATAAAACGGGTACCTCCGCTAAACTCACCCACATCCATCTGATTTAAAAGTTTTACTTCAGAAAAATCAGGATCGATAAGATTAATCGGGCAGTCTCCCACTCCAAAACTAAGAATCACATACCCGAAACTAAACTTTTTAAGTAATGTAAAAATCAGCGTAGCATGCAGATCACTTACGGACAGAACATTTTCTATCGCCGCTTTTTCTAATGTCTGATACACTTCTGCAACACTTTCTGATAAAATATTTTTGATATTTTGCTCTGCCTCTGAGCGTTCTCCAATGGAAGCCTCAGTACCATACATCCCATCAATACTGCTTTCAATTCCACTTAAAATCTCCTGCGAATTGAAAAACTGACTGATCGTTGCTGTTGACAATCTTGAACCTTCTCTTGCAGCCGCTGCCGAACCTGCTCCATCTGAAACAGAAACAATATTCCAGTCTCCAGGAAGGTTATTCACTGCAAAATCATCTTCACGAAATTTCCCTTCATGGGCGTGAGAACGTCCTCTTTTGGAAGCCACAACAATTTTTTTGTCTGAAAATGAACCTTTGAATGAATCTTCTTCCGACTTATAAAAAACGGCATTTCTATCGCTTGGAATATTTTTCCACAAGTCTTTCGGATCTGCGTTTACAAAGAGCTGTACTTTTTTAGTTTCAATCTGCTTCTGATCATGAATATGATAAAACTGAACATCCAGATGATACATATTGTTGGTAACCGGAGTTCCTGAGATTGTATCATTTTCAAAGGTAAGTTCCGTTTCTTCGAGGCCACTGATATTCTGAATTTTTATGTTCGGAAAATCTTCCATGTCAAGGTGAAATTCATAGAACTGTTTTGCACTGGCATTCTTCAATACCCAATGAACCTCTTTGAATTCTTCTATTTCTTTATAAATAACAGCTTGTTCCACAGTCTTCGGTTTAGATTCACCGGCTGATTTCCGGAAAAATTTACCCATCATTAACCCAAAGTTCTGTTAATATCAAATCCTCCACCGGAAAACCCATAGTAATCCGAAGTTCCACACCATGGACATTTGCTGTATCCTTCTCCCCTCAGACAGTGAATTCCGCCACACGAACATGTTGCCAACGCAATGGGATTGGCACAGTGAGGACATGAAGTTCCTCCATCCAGCTCTTCAATATTGATTTTAAGAAGGGTTTTCTGATTTGAAGAAAGTCTGTAGTAGGCTTTTTCATCAATTTTATAAGCCCCGTCCAGTCTGTAATATCTTGTTGCCATTCCCGGTATGCTGGATTCTGCAAATGCTTTTTTAAATTTCATCAGATAAAGCTTTTCAGTTTCCTGGCATTTTCCGTTCAATACTACAAAATTGTTATCCGGAAATCTCTGTTCCATTTCAGGATCTACTTTCTCAAGAATATGGGAATCAATCTTAGAAAGGTTGATTCCTTCTTTTTTGGCTTCTGTTACGCTTTGGCTGGTCGTTTTAATAGAATCTGTTACCCATTTGAAAAATTCTTTATAAGAATTCTCATCAGAATTATTAAACAGCAATACATTATCGGCTAATGAACCGAGCAGTTTATAGTTTGTATTTTCACCTATAGATACGGCAATTGTATTGGATTTCCCGCTGTACTTGTTATTCCACCTCTCAATGGCTTTGGTGGCATCATCAGTGGGAACACCATCAGTAAACAGGAAAACGATAGGTTTCCAGTCACCTTTTCTTTCATAGGTGGTTTTCACAATATCCCTGTCAATACAATCCATTACTTTGATCAAACCCTGGGAAAGTGAGGTTCCGCTCCCGATTGGAATTTTAGGAGGATAAAAGCTGATAATATCCTGCAATGGAGTAATCACTTCGGCTTCTCCTGCAAAACCTACAACGGAAATATAAACGGTTTCCAGTGAATACGGATCTTTTTTTAAGTCCCTGATGATATTAGCGATACCTTCCTGTACCTGCTCAATAGGTTCTCCAACCATAGATTCGGAGATGTCTACTAAAAAATAAATAGGCAGTCTTCTCATGTTGTAAAGACAATTTTTTAAATAATAATAGTAAGCTCCGATGGTGGCGGAGGTAATGTGATATTTTCTCCCGTATTCTGCGACTGTCCTCCCTGTGTAATGGAAGAACTCACCCATTTGAAAAAGGAAGAAAGGGTAATAGCATCTGTAGTATCAAGCTTTACTACATGATCTGTCAGTTCTTTCAAAAACTGTTCATCAGCTTTCGGACCGGCTGCACAACCTACGATGGCACCAAACTCCAGTCCTCTGATTACAGGAATCATCTGTCTGTACTTCTGGATATCTGAAGGTTTCCCATCCGTAAATATAAAAAGTAGTGGCTGCCAGTCTCCTTTTGCTTCGGCAGATTCTTTTACAACTTCTTTCTGCACCAATCCTGAAACCATTTCCAGAGCAGCTCCCGTATGGGTTGGGCCACTGTCCGGGCAGGTAATTTCCATGGGATAAAAACTGGCCAGATCTGTTAAAGGAATAATATTTTTAACTTCTCTATCGAAGGTAATGACGCTTAGATGCAGGCTGTCCATCGCCTGCGGATCTGCACGAAGCATACTGATCAATCCGTTGAATCCGTTATTCAGTGCCTGAATAGGCTCCCCGTTCATAGAACCTGAAGTATCTAATAAAAAATAAGCTAATAATCTCCTGCTCATTATGACAAATATTTATTCTGAAGCCGGCGGAGGAAGTCGAAGACTTCCAAGCCGGCTTTTATTTGGTTTGATAAAAATTAAGAATCTAATTGGAATAAGCGTACTGCTGTTTCAGAATATCTATAAAGTTATCTGTATGATGCGGCTCACCCACAGCACGGAATTTCCAGTCTCCATTATGACGGTATGCTTCTGCAAAAACCATTGCACACATTCCGTTCATACTAGAATCTCCGGAAAGGCTGTATTTTGTAATTTCTTTTCCTGTAGCATCTACCGCCCGGATAAATGCATTTTCGATCATTCCAAAGTGCTGATTATTCGTTTTTCCCTGATAAATGGTAACAAGGAATACAATTTTCTGATAACTCTGATCCAGCTGATCCAGTTTTACAATGATCTGTTCATCATCGCCATCTCCCGCTCCAGTTCTGTTATCTCCTGTAAGCCATACATTTCCGCTTGGATGCTGCATAGAATTGAAGAAAATCACATCTCCCTGATAAAGCCCCATCTGTCTTCCGTCATTGGTCTGTACGGTTCTTCCAAGATTTGCTACTTTGCCGTTGCCATCTAAGAGGAAAGCCACTGCATCAAGGTCATATTCGGCTTCTTTACTGAACAGTTTTCCAAAGAATCCTCCACCTTGTTTTCTCACATCCCATCCTAAACCAATGGTTACTTTTGAAAGATCATAAACGCTTTCTCCGCGGTCATTCTTTCTTAAATCTATCGTTTGTCCTTTCTGTAAATTAATTGCCATAGTTATCGTTTTTGTGTATTTGGGTGTTTTTATTTGATGATCTGTCCTTTATAGTATTTCTCCAGGAAAAAGCCAAGATCTGCTCTGTATCCTATCCCAGAGGCTTCAAACTTCCAGCTTCCGTTTCTTTTGTACAGCCTTCCGAACTCTACACCGGTTTCAATGGAGAAATCTTCATCCAGCTCATATTTTGCAATTTCCTGGTTTGAATGATTATCAACAACTCTGATATAAGAATTTCTTACCTGTCCGAAATTCTGTCTTCTTCTTTCAAAATCTTCTATGGTTACTACGAAAAGAATTTCTTCCACTCTTGAATCTACTTTATCAAGATCTATTACGATTGCTTCATCATCGTCACCATCACTGTTTTTACCATTGGGATCATCACCTGTATGGGTAAGTGCTCCGTCCGGAGAATTCAGGTTATTGTAAAAAACAAAATATTCTTCGCTTACTAATTTTCTGTCAGAATCAATCATGATTGCAGAAGCATCCAGGTCAAAATCGTAGCCGGTTCCTTCATTGGGATCCCAACCTAATCCAATCGTCATTTTCGTCAATCCTATATCGATTTTTTGTCCTTTCTGTAGATTAATTGCCATAGTGTTTTATATTATGATTATTTTCCGCATTAAGATAGAAGTGATTTATGAATTGACCAAATTTATTTAGTAAAAAATGATCTACAAAGCCCAACTAAAGCTATTTAAGTCACAAATCGCCATAAAAAAAGGTTCAATTAAAAAATTGAACCTTGTATTGTTAAAAAGAATATTAAATTAATTTTCAAACCCCTTATCCGAAACGGCAGCATTTCTTGCTTTGGCCAGCATAGGAATAGAAATCAGTCCCATCACCAGCATAATAACAATCTGCAGCGGTAAAGAAATAAAGGAATAGGTCAATCCCATTTCACCCCCGAAGTCAGCACTTTTTCCTACTGATATAAAAAGAGCCATAAAACCATACTTCATGGCAAGGTTATAAGCTCCAATACCTCCACTGGCAGGAATAATCATTCCCAATGTTCCTACTACAATAATAAAGAAACCGTCTGCAAAAGTAAATGCGGATGTTTCAGGAAGGGCAAAACAAACCAGGTAGGCAGCTAAATAATAACAAATCCAGATTCCTAATGTATAAAGGATAAATTTTCCTTTTTCTTTTAGTTTAAAGATGGAAGTTAATCCCTGAAAAATTCCATCAATAAAGTTGACAATTTTTCCTAAAAACGGAATTCCTGAAAGTTTCTTCTTGAATACAAAAAATAAAACTGTTCCTACAATCAGAATTGAAAGGACCAGTAAAATCTTGTTAGGATTCATATTTATTCCGGAATTTTTGTAGAATGACAGAATTGCATCATATTTAAACAATAAAGTCAATCCTAAAAAACCTAGCATACATATAAGATCCACCACTCTTTCCAAAATGATCGTTCCAAAAGATTTGTCCACAGGTACTTTTTCTACTCCATACAGAGCCGTAGCTCTTGCCACTTCGCCACTTCTCGGAATGGTAAGGTTCATCAGATATCCAAATGATATTGACCAAAGAGAATTTGAATTTGAAATTTTGTATCCCATGGGTTCAAGCATCAGATTCCAACGAATTGCCCTAAACCAATAAGCAAGAAGGCCAAATACAGATGCAAACAGCACCCATAGGTAATTCGCTTTCGCCAGTGACTTCTGAATGACTTTAAAATCAAGCCCTCTTAAAGCAAGCCATAAAAAAAAGCCTGCAAAAGCAAGCGATATTACTATTGTTAATATTGATTTTACCGGACTTTTTGATGTTTTCTCCATGTCCTAGGTAAGAAGGTTTGTTTTTTCATCCGGGAAAACAATCTTCGGCTGAAAGTCTTTAGCCTCTTCCGGGGTCATCTGCGCATAAGCAATAACGATGATAATGTCATCTTTTTGTACTTTTCTTGCTGCAGGCCCATTCAGACATACTTCTCCGGATTTTCTTTTTCCTTTGATAACGTACGTATCAAAACGTTCTCCGTTGTTCACATTCACAATATAGACCCTTTCTCCTACTACCAGACCGGCAGCTTCAATAAGATCTTCATCTATTGTTATACTTCCTATATAATTAAGGTCAGAGGCAGTTACTCTCACCCTATGAATCTTTGACTTGAAAACTTCTATTAGCATGGTGCAAATTTATTAATAAAAATTAATAAAACAGGTCTTTAGTATCATTTAAAAACTCCCACAAACACAAGGGTTTAATTTTATAAAACACAAGGATTCTGAGGATTACTTATAAATTTAATAATCATATGGTTAAAAAAATTAAATGTTTATACTTAATTTAGGATTTAATAAATACAAGAAACAATATTAACTTTTTGCTAAAGTCAATAAGCATAAGCATTTGGCATGATTTTAGTAACGCGTAACGTAGATTTTCTGTGAAAAGTTGAATTATCATATTTCAACCAATTTCACCAAAAAGCAAAAAAATCTTACAAGTTTTAATAAAAAAATTGCACAATTAGAAAATAGTATTATATTTGCTATAATTACGAACTAACTTTAATATTAAAAATTATGAACAAGTCTGAATTAATCGACGCAATCGCTAAAGATGCAGGTATCACTAAAGTTGCAGCAAAGGCTGCTTTAGAATCTTTCATTGGTAACGTAACTACTACTTTAAAGAAAAAAGATGGAAAAGTATCTTTAGTAGGTTTCGGTACTTTCTCAGTAGCTGAGAGAGCTGCTAGACAAGGGATTAACCCTGCAACTAAAAAACCGATCAAGATCGCTGCTAAAAAAGTTGCTAAATTTAAAGCTGGAGCTGATTTATCAAATGCAGTTTCAGGTGCTAAGAAAAAATAATCATTCAGATTAAAAAAATTCAAGGGCTGTTTCTTAGAAACGGCCTTTTTTTGTATTCAATAAAGAAATTGAACCATTAAGCAATTTTAAGCGATTAAGAATTATTAAGTTGGCTAAAGCCACTTATTATTGATACAAATAAATAAGCGGGCTTTAGCCCGCTTCTATTTGATATTACTAAGTGTATATTTTCAGGATGTCAGTATCATTAAAAAAAATTATTAACATCTGGCTTCTAAACTCTCATTACGGTGCCAGTCTTGAAATTTTCCAATCCAGATCTTCCAGCTGATAAATAATTCTGTCGTGAAGACGGTTGGGTCTGCCCTGCCAGAATTCAATCTCATAAGGTCTTGCCAGATATCCACCCCAATTGGAAGGTCTTGGAACTTCGGTATTTTCATATTCCTTTTCCAGCTCTTTTAATTTTCCTTCCAAAAACTCTCTGTTGGGAATCACCTGACTCTGCGGAGAAACTACAGCTCCCAGCTGGCTCCCTTTCGGCCTTGAATGGAAATAACCATCACTTAAGTTTTCTGCCAGTTTTTCAAGATCTGCTTTGATGATGATCTGTCTTTCAAGATTAGGCCAGAAGAAATGCAGACATGCTTTATGATTGCTTTCTATTGCTTTTCCTTTTCGGCTGTCATAGTTGGTATAGAAAATAAAACCTTCATGGGTATATGCTTTAAGAAGGACCATTCTTGTTCTCGGACATCCATCTTCCTCTACTGTGGAAACAGCCATAGCATTGGATTCTGAGATCATCGGGCTCTCACTGGCCTCCAAAAACCAGTCTCTAAACTGCTCGATTGGATTTTGTTTTATCTCACTTTCAATAAGTTGGGATTTATCGTACACTTTTCTTTTGTCGTGCAGGTTTTCCATAAATATTTTTTATTAAATTTGAGTATGAATCACTCATACAAAGGTAAAATATTAATCTCGACACCTGACATTTCCGGCGATATTTTTTCAAGATCGGTAGTGTTGGTTGTTGAACATAATGAAAGTGGTGCATTTGGTTTGATACTGAATAAAAAGAACAGCCAGATGAGCAGCAAGTTCAAAGATTTTTTTGACTTTAAAATTGAGGTGTATGATGGAGGTCCGGTGGAAAACGACAAAGTGTTTTTTATTGTAAAAGGTAAAAGAGTTACTGAAATCTATACAGACATCGCAGATGAATATTATCTTACAGAAGATATCGAACGTATTATAAATGCTATTTTGAGCAGCGAACTGGATATTGAACACATCAAAATATTCTCAGGCTATTCCGGATGGTCGCCAGGCCAGCTTGATACCGAAGTTCAAAGAAAAATGTGGACGGTAGTGGATGTTTATAACCTTGACTATACGCTGCCCAATGACCAAAGTCTTTGGAAATCGATTATGCAGAACCTTGGGGGAGAATTTCTTCTTTGGGCCAATTCACCTGAAGATATTTCGCTGAATTAAGTACCATTTTCATGGCAATCAGACAATTAACAAACTTTAAGATTCCTTTAACCAATTTTAAAGAAAGTTTTTCCGTTCTTTGAAAAACTAAAATCACTGATATGAAAGGTATTACATTACTTGCTTTATCAATATTTTCTACCGCATTTTTATCATTTAGCCCAATTAACAAAAAATACATTGTCATAGATGCCGGTCATGGTGGAAATGATTTTGGGGCTACACATGGTGAAATTCGTGAAAAAAATATCTCATTAAGTGTTGCTAAGGAAATCCAGAAGATCAATGAAAGCCAGAATAAATATCAAATCGTTCTGACAAGGGATTCTGACAGTTATCCTACTCTTTCCGAAAGAACAGATCAGATCAATAAACTTAATCCTGAAATGGTTATTTCACTCCATGTCAATACGTCTCCTGAAAAAGAGAGATCTGATAACGGATTTGAAGTGTATACTCAGAATTCTGATGTTTCAAAGGAATTAGCCGGAAAAATTTACAAGAAATTCAATGCCCGTAAAATATCGGAGAGTAATCTTCATATTTTAAGAGAAACGAAAGCACCTGCCGTATTGGTAGAACTTGGATTCATCAATAATTCTGAAAACAGAAATTATATAACGAGTGAAAAAGGGCAAAAAGAAATCGCACAGAAATTTGTTGAAATCATCAACGAATACTAAATAAAAAAAAACAATTTCTGATTTAATCAGAATAAAACCCGGTAAAGGACTTCTGGAACTTTGTTGTTTACCGGGTTTGTCAATTTTTATTGATTAAAACTTTTCTTCCAGCTTTCTACCAATTCTGAGAAACGGGAGTTTTCAAAAGTCTTATTTCTTATCTTAGCTACAGAAAATATACCTTTCTCTTCAGAAATCATTAAAATCTCTTCAGCTTTCTGAGACTCGAATGCAATAATCTCGTGTTCCTGAATATCAGCAAGGTTATTTTTATGTAAAAAAGTAACAAAATTTTCCATCAAAGGAGAAATGTAAGCTCCTTCAGTCTGCTTTGGCACTTTGATAATGTCACCTTCTAAAAAAAGAAGATTTCCGGCAGTAGTACGTGCTATTCTTTTATTTGGATTCAGAAGAATAACGTCATCAAGGTCATTTTCCTGAGCATAGATCGCTCCGTAGATATTTTCCGGACAGTGAACCCTGATATTGCTCAGAAGGTTGTTATTAACGTTAATTTCTTTAATCAGATCCAATTCTAAAGGTCTTTCATGAACTGCCAGTATATCTGTCATTTCTGAAATTTCGTAAAAATAGGAAACAGAAGATTTTGCCAATGTTACGCCGTCATTATTCCTGAACACCTGGAAATTGATAATTCCGTTCTTTACTCCTTTACTTTCAATAATTTCTTTTTGAAAAAGTGTCTGGAAAAATTCCAGGGTGTAAGTCAGAGGAATATTCATTCTCATCTTTCTCATGGAAGCCATCAGGAAAAAATAGCATTCTTCGTCCATGATCAATCCACCATTTCTTACAAAGAAAGAAACTTTCACTGAGTCGCCCCAAAGGAAGGCTCTGTTCTTTACATTTAACTCGTCTGATGTAAAATATTGATTTTCCAATTTTTGATGTGATTTATTTACAAAAAAATAATGAACGATAAATCGTTCATCAGTTTTATCATTTAATATAGCCCGGTATTATGCCGCACCCAGTTTTATTCTCAGGTTCTCAATAAGATTTTCCCAATACATTGCATTTTCCTCTTCATCACCTTCTTCACAGAAATCTGTAATATTTAAAGCCAGATCTTCTGTAATATCATCAATTGTGATAGTCATTTCAAAGAAATTTTTTGTTCCTTCATCTTCTTCCCATCTGAAACGCACGAAACCTTCAGGCTTATATCTGATCAAAGTAGCCTTCTCAGCAGGGCCTCCACCCCAGCTAAAAAAGAAATCATCGCCTTTCTCTGTTACCTCATCCGCAAACCATTCAGACAATCCTTCTGCAGTCGCCAGATATTCATATAAAATCTCTGATAAACAGTGCATTGGAAATTCGTAATGGACTTTATGTTTCGCCATATAATCTTTGTTTTATCGTCCCGCAATATATAAATTAATTTTTTTATTACGCAAAAAAACAATTACTTTTTTAAAGAATCGGTATGATATTTATCAGAGGATTTAAATCCTTATTCCATTAATTTTTACTGGCTAAAATTGTCATGTAAAGCATAAAAAAATCTCTCCTTTCCGGAGAGATTTTATCTTTAATTTTCGTTCAGTATATCAAGAATAATCTGACATCCTTCTCTGATTTCATTTTCAGATAATGTAAGAGGTGGTGAGATTCTCAGGTATTCATTTCTGTACAGCTGCCAGAAAACAACAAGTCCGTTTTCCATACATTTTTTGGCCACTTCCAGTGTATATTCTGGAGTTCCGAGATTCACGGCAAGCATTAAGCCTTTACCATTAATATTTTTAATTTTAGGATGAACTAAAAGTTCTCTGAACAATTTTTCTTTTTTTTCCACTTCATTCATAAGCCCGCTGTCCAGCACTTCCTTTAAAGTAGCGTAACTTGCCGCTGCAATCAATGGATTTCCGCCAAAAGTAGTAATATGCCCAAGCTTTGGTGAATGTGATAAGCTTTCCATAATTTCTCTGGAACTCATAAAAGCTCCTACAGGAACTCCTCCTCCCATTCCTTTCCCCATCACCAGGATATCAGGAACGATTCCAAAGTGTTCGAAAGAAAATAGTTTCCCTGTTCTTCCAAATCCGGGTTGAATTTCATCTAAAATCAAAAGAGCACCTACGTCTTCACATCTTCTCTTCAGTTTGATCAGATAGTCGTTAGCAGGAACCAGAAATCCAGCGGCTCCCTGAATGGTTTCAAGGATGACACATGCTGTTTTCTCAGTAATCTTATCGAAATCTTTTTCATTATTAAATTCAATGAAAGAAACCATCGGTAATAAGGGACGGAATTCTCTTTTATGAGTTTCATTTCCTGAAACACTCAAAGCACCATGGGTATTTCCGTGATACGAGTCTTTAAAGGAAACAATTTCTTCTCTGCCTGTATATCGTTTTGCCAGCTTCAAGCTTCCATCAATAGCCTCAGCACCACTGTTTACAAGATAGGTAACTTCTAATGGATCCGGAGTAGCTTCCGCCAGCAGTCTGCATAGCGCTATAGGTTTTTCCTGCGCATATTCTCCATACACCATTACATGAAGGTATTTATCTGCCTGTTCTTTGATTGCATTCACAATCTTAGGATGTGAATGCCCCAGCGTATTGGCAGAAACTCCTGCTACAAAGTCAAGATATCTTTTCCCGTCTGTACCATAAATATAGCTTCCTTCTGCTTTTTCAACTTCAAAACCTGCAGCAAATTTTGTGGTTTGAGCCTGATATATAAAAAAATCTTTTTGCATTTCCATTGTCTCCAAAATTTCAGCAAAGCTATAAAAGATTCGGCACATGCAGAAATTATCCGACTTTAATAAAAAAATTACCCCTGAGCATGTCAAGGGTAATGGATTATCAATATTAAAAAGTTCTGACTGTTCTTACAGTACTTTTTCTATAGTTACAAAGCTGTTATTGGTTACAGTATAAGAAGTGGTTCCTCCCACTTCGGAAACGGCTTCCAATGTGATATACTGTCCCTGCACTGCATAAACCGAGAAATCAAGATTGATCTTTCTGTTCGTTCCGTCAAAATTCACTGTATTTTCAAGCAGCTGGAATCTCTGTGCATCATTTACATAGAGTCCTGCTCCTAATCTGCTGCTGAATGAGCCTGCCGGTCCTGTAAACGTGATGTTCAGGTTAATTCTGTATAAACCGGTCTGGCGTATGTATAACCTGTTGAGATTGGCTCCGGATGTGGCTACATTGGTTTTAAGCTTAAGCGGATCAGCAAGAAAATTAGGTTTATCAATCAGAGAATTGATTGGAAGCAATACAGATCCTGTGGTGGTGGAGACGGCGTTAAGCTGAAATCTAGAAATATTATCAGACTCCACTTCAAAAGCCTTACTCCATACCAATCCGTTAAAAACCATTACCTGTCCCGTACTTTTAACGAAGAGAAGCATTCCTTTTAATTCTTCGATGGCCGTTACCGGTGCACTGCCTCCTGTATAGGGAAGTAACGCTTCTGTATCTACCGCAGGAAGACCAAAACCTTTGACGCCGGATGCCTCATTTGTATTGGTAATGTACATCATCACCTGATCATTTCCGCTCGCATTGGAATCCGGGTTGGGAATATTGGTGAAATTTACCTGTGCGCTGTATAGACTGCCCATGAGTATCAAACAGCTGAAAATATATTTTTTCATGATTAGTAAGCTTTAATTAAACGTGCCGCAAGATATGAGCTGGCCGAATTTGTATCTGTTCCGTAAGCTGCCAATGCACCTCCTGAAATGGCAGTGGAACTGATGGCCGGAACCACTCTGAGCTCTGCTCCCACCGGAAGAGAAATAGTCTGTGCAAAACTGGATGTCTTATTACCCTGGGTATCCACAATGAACACAATGGAATAATTGGTCTTTGACACTACGGTTTCCCAATCTGAAGCAGGTGTGTATTTAACCTGCAATGTGAGTTTAAATTCAGTAACTCCTGCAACGGCTCCAAAACTTCCACCCGTAAAAACAAGAGCAACTCCTACATCGTAGATCCCCGCTGTTTTAACAGTAACGTTGCTTGCATTCTTAAGCAGTAAATTATCTACAAGAACCTGGCTTCTGTTATCGGCAGCAAGGTAGGCAGGTGAGCCTCCGGCAAAGCAGAATCCAATTCCAAATGAGATACAGGGAATGGTAATCCCTGCAGAAATTCCCAGTCTGGATGCCCTTAGCTGATAAATCCCCTGGATTTGTCTGGCAGGATTCCAGGCATAGCCGTCGTATTTATAATACTGTTCATCAGTCTTGTTATAAATAAGACTCCCTACAAGGTTAGCATAATCATCAAATAAATCCGGTGCGGAAGCATTATATCTTGGGAAGGCCGTATGTGTATTTGAATAGGGAAGAATGACCCCTTTCACACCGTCCTGAACTTTCACTATATTCCGGTTGCTAACAATATCGCTACCAATGGTCACCTGTGCTATTAAAGTGTAATGGAAAATAAGCACAACAAGTAATATTATCTTTTTCATCTTATTGCATATTTATTTTTTCAACAATAATTTCAGAAACCGCATTTCCTGTTTTTGACATGGCAAAAAACATATTATTTCCGCCTAATGCTCCTGTGCAGACCCCTGTACCGATATCCTGGGTTCCACCCATCGTCAATCTTAATTTATCTCCTGCATTGAAGGCTCCTACATAAGTAAATGCCAGAGACTGACCCACATCAATAGAACCCGGAAGAAGGGTTGTAACAGAAAGAGCTCCTGCTGTGGAACCGCTGGTGGTGTTATTAATAGGTCTCCAGGTTGGATCTGACACCGTACTTATCTCAAGATCCAGTTTCGATCTGAGGTTAATAATCACCCCGATACACAGCGGTGTACTGATATCCAGCGCTCCACTTTTAAATGAAACCTTATACAGTCCTCTGGTATTAATATTAATTACATTGCTGGTGGCAGCATCCAGTGAAACATCAGTAGCAATCTCATTAAAGCTCGGGATAGCTGTTGTGAAATTGACGTTAGCCGCTGTACAGGTTCTGACCGTAAGTGCGCATGCGAGTCCGCACGTTCCACAGCTGGTTGTAACCGTACCTGATCGTATGAAACGCGCCATTTTATTGTTCTTCATGGTCGTTACGATAGGATCTGAAATTTTCCAGGTGGTTCCGTCATTCTGTACAATGCTTCCGGTTTCTCTGTTGAAAATAATGGAACTTTGGGTACCGTTTCCGGTGGTACCGACAGCTGATGCCGGCAGGACTGCTGCAGTGTTGGATCTCGGCATCCGTGCCGCATTGTTGTCCTGTTTTACATGCAGAAGTGCTCTGTTGTCTGGTTGAAAATTAGGAACTTTCGAAATCCCAACTTGTGCATTGACCCTTATAAGACAAAATATAAGAGCCAACAGGGAATAATTGATTTTCATTTTCTGTTTTTTTTATCATTGTTGGTATTCTAAATTTATAAAATATTATAATTGAAATGATAACGTAAATAAAAAAAAATGTTAAATAAAAAATCGGGGTAAAAAATCCCGGTTTTAAAAGGAATTAAGTATCAGGTAGAGACTGGATGATGCAAAAAAAACAATATTTATAATTATTTTTTTTAAAAAAAGAGCCATTTATATAAAAAAAAATCACCATTTCTGATTGAAAGAATGGTGATTTTTTATTTTTTGTAAAAAATATCCGTTATTATTTTCGAACTCTCTTAGGCTTTTTAGCTTCTTCTTTGGCTTTTTCGTCATCAATTGCTTTCTGAGCTTTATCGAAGAGTTCGCTGTCAGCGGTATACTGTATTTCTTCGTTATTCGGGCTGTCTACCAGAATATCCTGCCATTTCCGGATCCGGTCTTTGGTATTCCAGTTAAAATCGGGAAACTTCCTTCGTGCCGGTTCTATTTTACTCATCGGATAGGTATCTGAATTTGCTCCAATACTGCATGAAATAATCTGCAGGGCTCTTTCTTCAAATAATGCTCCGATAATTCCGCAGGTAGAAAGGGTAATACCTATTCTTTCCGGCTTTTTAGTTTCCTGATCGGTATCATCTACATAGACAATAGATTGAGCATTTCCAACTACTCTAGCTTCTTTAATATCATTTTTCTCATAGTAAACCGTCATGAATTTTCCTTTCACCTGATTGAATTCATCTTTGAGAGTAAGTGAATCTACTTTACTGATGGCAAAGGCATTTCCGATTACTTTTAATGAGTCTATATCTTCTGTCTTGGTATTAAAGTAAGCTTCTACTTTATCACCGGTTACCTGTTTTTCACCACTCCAAAGAATCGGGCTGGTGTACATATGCATAACTCCGTCTGTTTCATTGAAAGCAATAGAATCTGCTCTTCCCTGTGCATTGGATTTATAAATACGAGCTTTTTTAAAGGCTCTTAAGTAGCTTTTCTTAACTTTGATATCCAGTGAATCCGGTCTTTGATAGGAGATTATTTTTTCTGCTGCAAAATAAATGGAATCTTTTTCCATCACTTTTACGGCATAAGGATTTTTCGTCATCATCGCAGAGTCTTTTTTCTCAAAAATCTCTCCGTAGCCTCCTTTTATATACCTTCTTTCTTTGGGATCATCAAGGGTTACATTTCCGGTTGCTTTACCAAACCCTGAAATCTGATTGTAGTACATATCATCGCCGGTAAGGATTTTCTCATTATAAAAGATCCTGGAGTTTTTAGTTAGATAAGCCTCCTTGGAATCCATTTTATAGGTTCCTCTCTCCGTATAGATTCTGTTTCGGGGATTGGTTTTGCTGGTAATGGTTGTAGGACCGTTAAAATCTGCAATTTTTGTATTTTGGTTCTGCTTGATATTGGGCCCTTCAATGATATACTGAGGCGTTTCTATTTTCACATTCCCGGTAAGGTCTACCACTCGTGTATTGAGGAAGTAAGTTCCTACTTTGGCGTAGGTTACATTCTGCCCATCAGAGATGGTTCCTCCTGTATTAAAATAAGCCTGATTAGCCAGTCTGTCATAATACAGAATATCTGTTTTTATTGTTTGTTTGGGGTCAGTTAAGACCACATTTTTTCTGGCAACACCTTTCTGGGTATTGGCATCATATTCCATTTCTCCTGCTGTGATTACAGAGCCATCAGTATTTTGAAGTCTTGTATTGCCTATTGCTTTTACAAAATTCTCTTCATTGTACAGGACGACTTCATCAGCAGTAAGAATGGAGCCCTGATGTTCAATCTGAACATGACCGGTAAAATATTGATTCCCGTCGTATTTTTCAGGGTCTTTCTTAATTTCGTCTGCGTGGATGATCTTTACTTTATCTTCAGGTCTCATCTGTTTAGGCTGACCTGTTGAAGGATTCTGCAAATACGGATCTCTCTTCACGGGTGTTTTATCCTGCGCAAAGTTTAGCGTAGAAATAAAGATTAGCAGAAAAAGGATTATTCTCATTAATTAGTCATTCTTAGTGCCATAAAAATATAGCGAATGAGAATCAATTCTTACGCCAAACGCTTCTTCGATGGCTTCTTTGATTCCTTGGATTCTTGGGTCACAGAATTCAATAATTTCTTCAATCTCTTTGTCAGAGTCTTTTTTGTAGATCACCAGGTGGTCATGTTGCTTGTCAAAATAAGACTTCTCATAAGATGAAGAGGTCAATGTCTTTTCTCCGAACTGATGCTTACGGATCAAGCCTGCATCAAGGAAAATTTCAATAGTGTTGTAAATCGTCGCTTTGGAAACATGATATTTTTTCTGCATCATCAGAAGATACAGATCATCAACGTTGAAGTGATGATCCATATTATAAATTTCTTCCAATATCGTATATCTTTCAGGTGTGTTTCTGAACCCTTTTTCTAATAAGTAGTTTCTTAAAACATCCTTGATCAAAGCTATATTTTTTTCTTTTTGTACTGTATCCATTAAAAAAATTATCTACAAATTTATTGAATTTTATTTAAATAGATATTATGGTTAATACTAGTGGGTTAAGAGTTGTGGCGGAAATATCCGGACTGCTCTATCTTATTATCATAGACTGTTAATTCTGTGATTGGTGCAGATTCAACTTCAACGTTGTGAGAAGATACTCCCCAAGCCTTAAAGTCATCACTTCCGATATACTTCACAAAGTTATAAATGTTAAGAATAATCTTTTGTTTAACAGTTAAAAGGATATCGTTGATATAGGTGTTATCTATGATCACATATTTAAGATCCGGCGGTATCTCATGAGATCTTAAAGAAGGATGGCTGCTTCTTGAAGGAATGGTTCCATCAGCCATTAAATCTTTAAGGACCATATTGAAGTAATCATTGATTCTTCGGTCTACTTTAAACCCTAAAAGGAAGTTGATTTTATATACTGTTCCCGGAAGGATTTCGTCTACTGTATATTTAAAAGTATATGGATCTTCCTGGTTTACAATACTCAGGATAAAATAATGGTCTGCTCTTTTCGGTTGTTTTTTGATGATGGAATAGATGATTTTTGATTCTACTTCATCGTTTCTTTTTGCTCTGCTCAGATAAGCCAGGTTTGTAGCATATTTCGGAATGGTTTCATCCAGTTTCATGTCTTTAAGGATAGACACATATTTTTCTATTTTCACAAACTGGATAAATCTTGTTTTAATCAATCGTCCGTTATACCATGCATACATAGAAAGTCCGATAGAACCAGCCAAAACAACTGTGATCCAACCTCCTTCCAGGAATTTGATAATATTGGCACTGAAGAAACCTAGTTCAATAGCCATATAAACAAACGCGAAAAATAAAATCAATATTTTGCTTACTCTTTGTTTCAGTAGCCAGAATACCAGCAGGATTGTTGTCATCAGCATGGTAACTGTAATGGAAAGTCCATAAGCGGCTTCCATTTTTCCGGATTCCCTGAAATGCAGAACGACAATAATACACAGAATAAGAAGTCCCCAATTGATTCTTGGAATATACATCTGTCCTTTAACTCCGGAAGGATAATCAATTTTTTGATTCGGCCATAAGTTAAGAGACATTGCTTCTGAGAATATGGTGAAAGAACCTGTAATCAATGCCTGGCTGGCAATAATTGCTGCGGCTGTTGCTAAAATTACTCCCGGGATGATCATCCATTCTTCCATAATTCCAAAGAACGGGTTTACTACAGAAAATCCAGGTTTGTTGTAATTAGTCAAAAGCCATGCTCCCTGCCCAAGATAGTTTAGGATAAGCATCACTTTAACAAATCCCCAGCTTACTCTGATATTTTTTGCACCGCAGTGTCCCAAGTCTGAATAAAGCGCTTCTGCTCCTGTTGTACAAAGGAAAACAGCACCTAAAATAACAATTGCACTTGGTGAGTTGACAATAAGTTTGTAAGCATAGTAAGGATTGAAAGATCTTAAGATCTCAAAATTTTCGCTCAAATGCATTACTCCCAAACCACCTAATACCAGGAACCAGACAACCATTACAGGGCCAAAAAACTTCCCGATAAAGCTGGTCCCAAACTGTTGTACTACAAAAATTACAATCAGAATTCCAATAGTGATAGGTACAACCGGGGTGTGAGGGTTATAAATTTCAAGCCCTTCAATGGCCGACATTACGGTAAGCGATGGTGTAATTACTCCGTCTGCAATAAGAGCGGCTGCTCCTACTATAGCAATGAGATACAACCATCCTTTCTTAAGGTTTTTTACTAGTGAAAACAAAGCAAGAATACCTCCTTCACCTTTGTTATCTGCTCTTAAAGCAATGATTACATATTTTATTGTGGTCTGCAGGGTAAGCGTCCAAATAATACATGAAAGAGCACCCTCTATGTATTCATTGAAAGGCATATTACTCCCTTGGAATCTTGCATTCACAATTGCTTTCATTACGTAAAGCGGAGAGGTACCAATATCTCCAAAAACAATTCCTAGAGACACTAAAACTCCAATAAAGGAAAGTTTCTTTATGTCGAAGTGGTAGCCATCTTCTGTAACTTCTGCCATATCAGCTTAATTTATTTTAAAGGCGCAAATTTATACTAATTTTATGACGTCAAGAATTTTTCTTCATGAATATAATAAATGAAAAAACTTCCTTTCGGAAGTTTTTCTCTATAACTATTTTACGTACATCGCTTTTTTAATTTCCTCTTTTACTTTTTCAAGCTTAGGGAACCATTCTGCAAATAATGCTGCAGAGTATGGTGCAGGTGCATCAGGAGTAGTAATTCTCTTGATAGGAGCATCTAAATAATCAAATGCTTTTTGCTGTACCATATAAGTAATTTCAGAAGATATAGAAGCAAATGGCCAAGCTTCTTCTAAAATAACCAATCTATTTGTTTTCTTCACTGATGCCAGAATAGTATCAAAATCAAGAGGACGAACTGTTCTAAGGTCAATAACCTCTACAGAGATTCCTTCTTTAGCCATATCTTCAGCAGCCTGTAAAGCCAGCTTCATGATTTTACCGAAAGAAACCAAAGTAACGTCTGTACCTTCTCTCTTGATATCTGCTTTTCCTAATGGTAAGTAGTATTCTTCTTCAGGAATTTCCATTTTATCTCCATACATCTGCTCAGATTCCATGAAAATAACCGGGTCATTATCCTGAATTGCAGTTTTTAACAACCCCTTCGCATCGTAAGGATTTGAAGGAACCACTACTTTAAGGCCGGGAATGTTTGCAAACCAGTTTTCAAAAGCCTGAGAATGGGTAGCTCCTAATTGTCCTGCAGAAGCCGTAGGTCCACGGAAAACAATCGGACAGTTCCATTGCCCACCACTCATCTGACGGATTTTTGCAGCATTATTGATAATCTGATCAATTCCTACCAATGAGAAATTGAATGTCATATACTCTACAATTGGTCTGTTACCATTCATCGCAGCCCCCACAGCAATTCCTGTAAAACCAAGTTCTGCAATTGGAGTATCAATTACTCTTTTAGGACCAAACTCATCAAGCATTCCTTTTGAAGCTTTATAAGCACCATTGTATTCTGCAACTTCCTCCCCCATTAAAAAGATGGATTCGTCTTTACGCATTTCCTCGCTCATTGCCTGTGCAATTACCTCACGAAAAGTATATTCTGCCATATTTATTCGAAAAATTTAGACTACAAAAATAGTGTTTTTTTATTATACACATCATAAAAAGGCTTCTCATTTGAATGGAAAGCTTTAATATTAATTTTATTTAAAACGGTTTTTCTTCGTGATTATACAGTTATTTGCCGTTTATCTAAAGCTATGAAGAAATTCCAAGTAATTCTTTTGCATACAAAAAATGACATCTCATTTCTGAAATGTCATCTAAAATTCTATTTAAACTTAAATTAATTAGCTTTCTCCCAAGTTTGGGTTTTTCCAATAAGAGATATTCCAATATATCCTTTTACAGTCAGTTTATCTCCTTTTCTGATGATAAAACACTTATATGTTTTACCATTCTTTGGATTGGTAATGGTCCCTCCATTGAACTCATTCCCGTCTTTTGAAAGTCCTCTAATCACTTCCATTCCTAAAATAGGTTTGTTTTTTCTGTCATCTTTACATTCAACACAATTAGGGTTTTCTGGAGTGATCAGCAACTGAACAACTTTCCCATAGTATTTCCCATCAGATTTTTTAAAAATCTCAACAATAGACTTTGGTTTTCCAGTTTCATCATCTATTGTTCTCCACTTACCTTCTATCTGCGCAAACGTGAGTACACTAAACAAAGAAAGCGCGAACGTTAACAATAATTTTTTCATATTTCTTATAGTTTTAATTTTTATACAATATTCTTATCTACGTATTGATAAAAATATAAATTAATTTTCAACGAACAAAAACTTTTGTTATACAAAGCATAAAGAGGTGTATAAAAATAAAAAGCTGATTCACCTCTTATACTTTTTGTTTTAATTGAGCTTTCTGTTAATCACCCTATCCATATAATCCTGATACCAGGCTTTTGCCGTTTTCTTTCCAGCTTCAACTTCAGGGTTTTTAACCTCATTTAGAAGGTTTTTTTCAAGGCTCAGATCAGATTGAGCATATACTCCGATGATTTCTTTTCCGTCAAAACGATAAATATAGTTTCCAATCATGAACTGATCTGTACTTCCATCTGAATTTACGATTATAAAAGGATATTTTTTATCACTTACCAAACTTCTGCCCCAGCTTCTGATTGGTTTGTTGTATCCTATAAGATCCGCCAATGTAGGATAGATGTCTGCCTGCTGTGCTATTTCCTGGCTCACTCCTTTTAACTGATATTCAGGATTCGGAGAATAGAAAATCAATGGAACTGCATAACGGTTCATCGCTCTTTCGTATTCAGGATAATACACCTGATTGGTATGATCTCCGGTGAAAACAAAGATCGTATTGTTATACCAGGGCTGTTTTTTTGCGGTTTCAAAATATTGTTTGATCGCATAATCCGTATACTGCATCGGCTCATGTATTTCAATTTTCCCTTTTTTAAATTTACCGTTATATTTTTCAGGTATTTTAAAAGGATGATGTGATGAAGCAGTGAACACCGTAGTCATGAAAGGTTGTTTCTTCCCGACATTTTTAGCAAAATACTGAAGGAAGGGCTCATCCCATATCGCCCACATTCCGTCGAAGTCTTCATCATGATTGTATTCTGTTTTTCCGAAATAGTGTTTAAATCCTAAAATATTTCCAAATCCAAGGAATCCCATAGAACCATTTGGTGCTCCATGATAAAAAGAAGTATCATACCCCAGATCATTACAAACAGACACAATAGACTGAATTTTCTGGTTGGAATAAGGCGATCCGGTAAAAGCGTCAGTAAGACTCGGAATTCCGGCCAACACGCTGCTCATCCCGTGAATCGACTGTCTTCCATTCGCAAAAGTATTGGGAAAAATCAGACTCTGGCCAGCAAGGCTATCTATAAACGGAGTGTAAGAAACGTAATCTTTAATATTTTTATCTTTATTAAAAGCTCCGGAATATTCTCTCCCGAAAGACTCTACAATGAAAATAACAATATTGGGACGATTTTCAACTTTTCTGTCATATACTTTATAAGGCTGTACATTTTCTTCAATATATTTTTGATCCACAAAATGAACTTCCTTAAAATTATTGGTATTTAAAGTCCTGAAAAAGGAGAATGTACTGTTGAGTACCATATTTCCCTGCAATGGATTTGTTACAAAACGGGTAGCATCTACCATATTAATAGGTCTGGTACTATGTTTAAAATCGCCTCTGATTCCTCCCACAACCAAAACTGCAGTGAGGCACAAAGTAATAATGGACGTAATAAAATAAGGAAGCAGCTTCACAGGCTTAACATCTTCTACTTTTATTCTTTTGTAAAGGAAAACCCACAATCCCATTAAAACAACAAACCAAATCAACACAAAAGGATGCTCTCCTACGGAAATCATCAGCGTTTGGGAAACATTGGATTCATGTTCAGCCACCTGAAATACGGCAGAGGTAAGTCTTGCCTGTGAGAATTTATAGTAAATAAAATCCCCGAAATTCATGGCATAAGCAATCCCGTTGGTGATAAAATACAGCCAAAAGAGAATTTTTTGAAAAACCTTTTTTGTATTGATCACCAAAGGCAATAGACTAAGGAGTATAAACAAGGCATTGACATATAAAATAGCTGTGGTATCGAAAGCTGTACCATGGAAGGCCAGCTTTATATATTCTGAAACAGAGTCAACTTTAATCAGATCTTTATTAAAATACCAGAATAAAAGTCTGGCAATCTGATAAAAAAAATAGGCCAAAAAAATCCTGTAAACCAATGCCAGAACTTCCTGTTTTCTCAATCCTTTTAAAAATTTCATGGAGCAAATTTACATCAAAATCACTTTAATGCATTTTTTAGTGCAGATTATTTTGAGTTAGAATTTCTAAAAACTGTAATTTTGTGGTTATGAATTTTATAAAGAATAATCTGGCCAATGCCTTAACCCTGGCTAACTTATTTGCAGGCTGTATAGGAGCAATACATCTAATTTTAGGAGATTATCAGACGACTGCAATCTGCCTTATTCTCTCTTCGATTTTCGATTTTTTCGACGGCTTTGTAGCGAGAGCATTAAAATCAAATTCCAATCTTGGGCTTCAGCTGGATTCTCTTGCGGATATGGTAAGCTTTGGAGTAATTCCCGGACTTACGATGTATAAAGCTCTTGAGCCCTTTGGTGCTGAGCTTCTTGGCATTCACTTTCCGTTTGAAATCAAGTATCTCGGATTGATTGTTACCGTATTTTCATGCCTGAGACTTGCTATCTTCAATCTTGATGAAGAGCAACGTTATTATTTCAAAGGATTGAATACGCCTACCAATACTGTTTTACTGTTTGGTCTCTACTATGCGTTTAAAGAAACCGGAACTTTTAGCTTTTTGTTCGATAATGAACTATTGCTGATTTTACTGACTCTTCTTACGTCATGGCTTCTGATCAGCCCGATTAAAATGATGGCCATGAAATTCAAATCCAAACAATTGAAAGACAACTATCCTAAAGTAGTATTACTGGTAGGAGGAATTGCCATTCTTGCGATATTCCAGGTAGTAGGAATCCCAATGCTCGTTATTTATTATATAGTAGTCTCCCTTGTTTTTCAGGGACAGTTAAAATAAAAATTAAAGAATTTACATAAGGTTTTTATCACCTTATTTTAAGTAAAACACATTTTCAAATTATTAATGATCAACATGAATTTAAAACTCCATAAACCACTTTGTATTTTTGACCTTGAAACAACAGGAACCAACATCGGAAAAGACAGAATTGTTGAAATCTGTATTTTAAAAGTAAATCCTGATGCCTCCAGAGAAAGCAAAACATGGCGCGTCAACCCGGAAATGCTTATTCCTAAAGAAACCAGTGAGATCCACGGGATTTATGATGAAGACGTTAAGGATGCTCCTACCTTCAGAGACATTGCTTCTAAAATTATGGAAATGATTACCGGAAGTGATTTGGGAGGATTTAATTCCAACAGATTTGATGTTCCGCTTTTGGCTGAAGAACTTTTACGAGTAGGAATGGATTTTGATCTGAGTAAATTCAGATTGGTAGATGCACAGACTATTTTCCATAAAAAAGAACCTAGAAACTTAGGCGCTGCTTACCAGTTTTACTGTGGAAAAACATTGGAAAATGCCCATTCTGCGGAAGCTGATGTAATGGCAACCTTTGAAGTTCTGGATGCACAAGTAGGAAAATATGATGATATTCCGAATGAGATAGCACCGCTAAGCGAGTTTACATTCCATAATAAGAATGCAGATCTTGCCGGATTTATCGGATATAACGAAAAAATGGAAGAAGTCTTCAACTTTGGAAAATATAAAGGTCAGGGTGTGAAAGCTGTATTTCAAAAAGATTTAGGATATTTCGGATGGCTTCAGAATGCTGACTTTCCGTTGTATACGAAGAAGGTTTTTACAAAAATTCAACTCTCAAGCAGATTTTAAATATGTCTGATCTCGTTCGTTTTAAATTTTATGAAACTGCCCTTGAAGCTAACAGGGACAAGCAGATATTGGCTGAAAATAATATCAACAGCTTCATTGCGAATGAACAGCTAATCCAATCGGATTGGCTTCTGTCGCAGGCCGTAGGCGGTATACAGCTTCAGGTATTTGAAGAAGATCTGGAAAAAGCCAAACAAGCATTACAGGATTATAAGGATAATGAACAGTATTCGCTGGAAGTAGAACACACTATTGAAGATCCTGAGTTTGATTTTGTATGTCCAAAATGTGGTTCTAATCATATTTACAGAGATGACAGCGCAACCAGTTTCTTTGGAATTTCTTTTCTGACGAGTCATAAATTCAAATGTTATTATTGCGGGAATGAATTCACCCATTAATCAATAAGAATTAATACACTTTACCCCATCTGATAAAAGATTACTTCGTTTCTTGCAATGGCGAAGTCAAAAAAATAAATAAAAAGAGTTATGAAAATTATCTGCATAGGAAGAAACTATAGTGAGCATGCAAAAGAATTAGGGAACGAAATTCCTGAGAATCCTGTTATCTTTATGAAGCCTGATACAGCGGTTCTGAAAGGAAATGATTTTTATATTCCAGAATTCTCAAATGATATTCACTACGAGCTTGAAGTGGTATTAAAAATTTCCAAGGGAGGAAAATATATTCAGAAAGAAACAGCAAACAAGCATTATGAAGAAATAGGTCTGGGAATAGATTTCACAGCCAGAGATCTTCAGAGTGAGCTAAAATCAAAGGGACTTCCGTGGGAGCTTGCCAAAGGTTTTGATGGTTCTGCTGTGGTAAGCAGTTTCTTTAAAAAAGAAAGTTTTACTCTTGATAATCTTCAGTTTTCATTATTAAAGAACAAAGAAAAGGTACAGGATGGTAACACAAAAGATATGATGTTCAATTTTGATGATATCATTGCTTTTGTTTCTCAGTATTTTACATTAAGAGTGGGTGACCTTATCTTCACCGGAACTCCAAAAGGAGTTGGAAAGGTAGAAGAAAATGATATTCTGGAGGCTTATCTCGAAGAGGAAAAAATCCTTGATATCCGAATATTATAAGTATTTAACATCAGAGTTTGGCAAATTTTCCCTATCTTTAGGTAACAAAATTAGAGGTTATGATAAATATTGTATTACCCGTAGATTTTGGGGACAAGACAGACCAATTGGTAGACGGTGCCATAAAATTTGCAAAACAGCTTAACGGCAGAATTTACCTTATCCATGTAGCGCCATCAGATATCGGCTTTGCCATTGGTGATATGGGATTTCAATATTTTCCGGAAGTGGAAGCCAATGAAATCAGAGAAGAACTGGTACAGCTTAATAAAATTGAGCAAAGAATCATCGCTCATGATATTGATTGTGAGCACCTTTTAAAACAAGGGCTTGCCAAAGATATTATCCTGGAACATGCAAAGGAAAAAAATGCAGATTATATTGTGATGGGATCACATGGCAGAAGCGGAATTTATGATGTATTTGTGGGAAGTTTAACCAAAGGAATCACAAAAAGTTCAAATATTCCTGTATTGGTACTTCCAATTCACGACTAAGAAAAAGAAATTTTAATCGTTAGTAATAAAAAAACCGATCAAACCCTATTGTTTGATCGGTTTTTTACTATATAACCAATTAATTAACCTTCTTTTTTGTAGATATTCGGATCGTAGTAAGGATTCTTACCTTCCGTTGGAGAATAATAGTCTTTGTCTTTGTCTCCACCTAGTGTTACTACAAGTACATAGCACCAATAAGTAAATAATACACAGCAAACTGCAAATAAAATCCAGTTTAAAACATTACCGAAAGTATCAAAGAAACCGAAAGTCCATTTGAAAACTTTACTTAAGAATAGAAAGAAAGACGTCATTATTTTCCTTTTTTAAATTAACTTTGTACAAATTTATAAAAAATGTTTAAATTACTTTCAAAAGAAAGCAATATTTTTTCAATTCCTGTTTATATTGGTTTTCTTCTTTTAGTAGTCATAATATTTAACATACTGAATTTCAACACTTATGAAGCTATTGTTGCCGGAATAACTTTTCTGGGAATTGCTTTGGGATATTTTTGTTTTCACAGTATTGCCCTTAATTATCAGACTCATCTTCCATTATTCTTATATACTTTTTTCATTTTCGGGCTATATCCCGGAAATCTGGATATTGGGATTGCTGTTTCGCTGCTTACAAACTCCTTTCTTATCCTTCTTCTGACAAGTGCGGATGAAGATATCAGAAAGAAGTCGTATGTATTGGTAGGATCTATTGTGGCATTGAATTTTATTTTCCTTCCTACCACCTGGCCGATGGCTGTTTTTGTGATCATTCACGTGATTGCTACCTCTGCCAAAATCACTTTGAACCTATTCAGATTCCTGCTGGGAACTGTTCTGATTACCTTCAGTTATTTTTCTGTGATGTATTTTTTTCAGTTCACTTCCTGGAATATAGATTATTTTCCGTTTGGAAAGATGAAACCCGTAACGGATTACACGGAGCTTCTGCCACTGATTCCTGTGGTTCTGATGCTTATTTACGCGGTATATGACCATTTTAAAAACTATAATAAGAAAAGCCCGATAAGCAGGTACAAATATACTTTCCTGTTGGTCTTTTCGATGGCACAGCTTGTTTCCATCATCCTGTATATGAATAAGAGCTATGAATATCTGCTGCTTCTGGCGTTCCCTTCAAGTATTATTTTAAGCAGAATGATGAGGTTTTTACCTAAGTACTGGATGCGTGAAGCCAGTGTATGGCTTATTATTATTAGCTTACTGACCTTTAAAGCAGGTACAGTTTTTGATTTATTTTAAAAAATTATGATTCAGATAGACGATAAATTGATTTCTGAGGAAATTTTTTCCGAAGAATTTGTTTGCAACCTTACGAAATGTAAAGGTGCATGTTGTGTGGAAGGAGATGTAGGGGCTCCGTTAGATAAAGACGAGCTTGAGATATTGGACAGTATTTTTGATAAAATAAAACCTTATCTTACTCAGGAAGGCATCAAAGCCCTTGAAGAACAAGGAACATGGACTACTGATCCGCACGACGGAATGTATGTTACTCCTATGGTGGAGGACCGCGAATGTGCTTATGTAACGTTTGACGAAAAAGGGATTACCAAATGTGGTATTGAAAAAGCCTATGAAGATGGTGCTGTAGACTGGCAGAAACCAATTTCCTGCCACCTGTACCCTATTCGTGTTACAGAATATTCTGCATTCACTGCTTTGAATTATCATGAATGGAATGTATGCAGCGATGCGTGTACACTTGGAAAAGAACTTCAGGTTCCTGTCTATAAGTTTTTAAAGACGCCATTGACAAGAAAATACGGAGAAGAGTTCTACAACGTTCTAAGTGAAGCCGCTGAGGAATGGAAAAAAGAATATGGTTCTTAATCAATCAGGATTTGAATAAAATAACAAAAACCGCAGATTTCTCTGCGGTTTTCTTATTGTAGGTAAAAAAGTACGGCTAGTTAGCTGCTCCTACTTTTACAGCAGTTACTTCTGCTTTTTTAGTTTCATCTTTTTTAGCTTTTTCCCAACCGTCTTCCGGCATCAAAGTCGCTACAATTCTACCTTTTGTAAGGTATTTTTTAGCAACATCCTGAAGATCTTTTACGGTAAGTGCCTTTACTTTTTCCTGGTAATTCAGGATGTCATATTTATCACTTCCGTCTAATTGGTTTTTAGCAATAGCATTCATCCAGAACATATTGTCTTTAAGTTCTGTTTTATTATCATTGTATTCTCCTTCTTTATACTTATCCAGATCTTTCTGCTCAGGGCCGTTATCAATCAGCTTCTGAAGCTCAGTAATAGCACTCTTGGTCAGTTTATCTGCATTTTCCGGACCACAAGGAAAGTTAATTCCAAAGCTGTAAGTACCATAAGGAATTCTGTTCATTCCTCCTCTTGCACCTCCACCGTAGATACCGCTTTCGTCTTCTCTCAATTTCTCGATAACTTTTATGGTAGCGACTTCTCCAAGAGCAGATAATGCTAAAGCTTCTTTTTCGTTGTAAGGTGCTTCTCCACTATACGAGATAGATACCATACTCTTAGGATCTTTTCCTTTTTTATACACTTTTGTATAATCTCCGGTGATTGTTCTGTATCCGGTATCTTTGAACATTGTAGCTTTTCCTGATGATGGCAGGCTTGCAATATACTGAAGGACTTCATTTTTAAACTTCGTTTCGTCAATATTTCCTACGAAATAGAACTGGAAGTTTCCGGCATTGGCAAATTTATCTTTATAAATATCGTATGCTTTTTTATAGTCTGTATTCGCCCAGTCTTTTTCCATTGGGAATACCCCAATAAATCTAGGGTTCTTCTGATTCATAAATTTTGCATGCTCATTAGAGAAATAAGCCTGAGGATTAGACAACAGGTTATTCAGCATTGCAGACTGTTTTTCTTTATATGCATTGAAGGAAGCCGGATTGTAATTTAAGCTTGTAAAATAAGCATACATAAGCTCCAGGGCCGTTCCTAAATCTTTTTGGCTTGTTCTTCCGGAAACACCTTCAAAAAGAGAGGTTACCATTGGATTTACATTCACCTGTTTACCTGCAAGATAATTAGCAAGGTCTGCTTTAGAGAATCCACCCACTCCTGCTTCTGTTAATGCAGAGAATGCAAACTGTGTCTTATTGTAATCAACATCCGGAATAAGAGAACTTCCTCCTAAGCTTCTTGCAGTAAATACAATTTCGTCATCTTTAAAGTCAGTTTTCTTGAAAGTCACTTTAGCACCGTTGCTTAATGTCCACGTTGTTGTTCCCAACTTGGCATCCGTTTCTGTTTTAGCAATTTTCCCTTCAGATTTGAAAGGTTTTACTAAATTTTTGATAGTAGCCTTTTCTTCATAAGGTTTTAGATCAGCCATTTTTACAGCTTCGAATGTATTCATAACCATGGCTTCTGTAGGCATAGCTACATTATCTTTCTTAGGCCCTGTGATTACAATGACCCTGCTGTCATCTTTCACCATTTTCTTGATGATTTCGTTGGTCTGCGCAAGGGTAACAGATGGCAGGAAAGACTTGGTATCTTCATATTCCCATGCAATTCCAGGCATTGGTTCCTGCTCCAGGAAGTTTCTTACATACTCATCTACAAGCATGTCACTTTCTGTTTTATCTTTGTTATTATAAGATCTTTCAAGGTTGGAAAGCACCTGAGATTTCGCTCTGTCAAGTTCAGACTGTGTAAATCCGAATCTTTTTGCTCTTTCAACCTCTTCCAATAAAACTTTTAACGCATTCAGCTGGTTTCCTTCTTTCACCATGGCAAATCCCTGGAAAGCTTCCTTGCTTCTTGCATAGGTTCCTCCATGATATACTGATCCGAAAGTAAAAGGTGGATTTGTAGAGTTGATCAGTTCTCTCAATCTGTTGTTCAGCATCGTTGTTGAAAGATTTTCCACAAGACTCTGATTGTACTGCTCTACTGTTACATCCGGCTTGTAGGCATCAGCATCTTTCATGATAAACTGTACCATAGAATTGGTAGCATCAGGATCTGTTTCAATCGCTACCAGTGTTTCTTTATGATTCGGAAGATCAAAAGATTTTCTTTCTCTCGGTTTTGAAGGGTTTTTATATTTACTGAAATTATCCTTGATCTTTTTTTCAATTTCATCCACGTTGATATCTCCTACTACTACAATTGCCATCAAATCCGGTCTGTACCAATCCTGGTGGAATTTTCGGATAACATCAGGCTTGAAGTTTTCCAATACTTCTTTTTTACCGATTGGAAGTCTTTCTGCATACTGAGATTTATATAAAAACTTCGGAAGATATTTATCCATCATTCTTTTATCTGCTCCAAGACCTAATCTCAGCTCTTCCAATACCACTCCTCTTTCTTTATTGATCTGTTCATCAGAAAGGGTTGCATTAAAAGCCCAGTCCTCCATTACTTTCAGTCCGGCATCCAGATTTCCTGGTTTATCCAATGGAACAGGAAGCATATAAACCGTTTCGTCAAAGCTGGTATAAGCATTAAGATGCTGACCAAACTTTACGCCGATGGACTGTAAAAAGTCTACTAATTTATTATCTGGAAAATTTTTGGTTCCGTTGAAGTTCATGTGCTCCATAAAGTGAGCCAATCCCCTTTGATTTTCATCTTCAAGAATAGATCCGGCATTGATTGCCAAACGGAAATCTACTTTTTTTTCCGGTAAGGTGTTTTTTTTGATGTAGTACTTCATTCCGTTGGAAAGGGTACCAATTCGTACAGAAGGATCCACTGGAATATTCTGTCCAAAGGCATTTGCCGACATCAAAAAGATGACCGCAAATGAAGATAAGACTTTTTTCATGGTATTTGATTTTATTTACAGCTTAAAACTACCACTTATTCACAATGTGAGGAAATTACAGATTCTATTTTATAGTTAAATTTGAGTTAAATTTATTTATATACTAAAAAAACCGGGAAATACCCGGTTTTAATATCTTAAAAAGCAATTTTCTATTTAAAATCAGCATCCGTAACTCCGGAGTTGATCACAATTTTGGTAGTTTTAATTGTCATTTTCTGACCTCCACCTTCAGCATCTACTTCGGCAGGGAACTGTATTCCATCTACTGTCATATAGCTTTTGATTGTAGCATTTCCTTCTCCTGCATTGGTTTTATACAGAAGTCCTGTTCCAGCATCAAAATAAAACTTGCCTTTGTCTGAAGACAATACATTATAATCTTTTCCGTCTAATTTTTCTGTGGATACGTTTGGAAAATTAGAAGCATCAAAAGCTAAAGCATCAATTGGCTTTCCTTTTTTCAGCTCAGCAATCTTATCAGCAGGAATATCTGTTTTATTTCCCATCTGATCAAAGTACCCTTTCTCACCGTCAAAAAGCTGAATCATTTCTTTCCCCATCAGCGATTGTACAGACTTGAATTTATTTCCTAATTTTTTAGTCGTCATTTGAATTTCCATTCCCTGCACAGAAACCGTGTTATCAGTAATGGTAGATTTTATAGCTTCCAATTTATCTTTTCCTCCTAATGCTTTGAAATAATTGTCAACAACTTCTTTAGAGGTAAGTTTGGATTTTACAGCTTCTGTTTTAGCAGATGCAGCCCCTTTCTTCTGAGCCGCTGCCGGTACTGAAAAAAGTACAGCACAGAAAAATGGAATGATGATCTTTTTCATATTTATAATAAAGTTTAAAGGGTAAATATAGGAATATTGGCGGACATACATACCGGAGCAGAAATAAATAATACATGAGCGTTGATGAATGATCAATAAGAACACATGAAACAAAAACAAGAAAGATCATCTCACCAATAATCATGGTACATTTGGTGTAATTCCTATACATAGATTTATAACAAAAAACCGTCAAAAAAAATTGACGGTTTTCAAATATTTATATCTGAGTATAATTATTTCTTAAGTTCTTCTAAAAATTCGTCGTGAGAAATTTTAGTTTCTTTTTTGCTCGCTTTTTCAAGAATTACATCTTTCAATTTAGCCATAGCTACTTCAGAAGAAATTTGTCTTACCTGCTCCTGGTCTTTCAACATTTCAACAGCATATTTTTGGATTTCTTCATCACCAAGGTGGTGAATTCCATAGATTGCCAATTGATTTTTAACTAACTGCTCAGCCTGAGCCAATACATCAGCATAGTCAAGGTTGATTTCGTTTTCAGTCATCAATTTACCTTCGATGATCTGATATCTCAATTGGTTTTTCTCAGCTTCAAGAATTTCCTGAGCCTGTGCTTCAGACTGGATGTTCTGGTTAGAGAATAATAACCACTTCACAAGGAACGTCTCAGGAAGTTTTACTTCTTCTTTATCAGTTACCTGCTCTAATACTTTATTCACAAAGTGAACATCAGCATTTTGCTGGAAGTACTCGTCTAATTCAGTTTTCACTTTATCTTTAAGCTCCTCTTCAGTCTTGATGTTTCCTTCTCCGTATACTTTGTCGAATAAGTCCTGGTTAAGCTCAGCTAAATTTAATGTATAGAAGTCTTTTACTTTTACTTCTAATTCATTGTGGTGTAAGTGCTCAACTTCTTCTTTGCTGAATCCTAATTCTTTAGCTAATTCTTCGTCACCTGCAAGAGTTTCTTTCGTTACTTTTACAGAACCTTCCATTTTCAAACCTTTTACCAATTTGAAAGCTTCTTTGTTTTCAGCAGTAATGGTAAGGTTTTTTGGGTGGTGGTGGTGCTCTCCTTCAGCATCTTCTTCCACAACCTGAGAAACTTCTAAAGCAATGTAAGAATCTTTAGTGATTTTATCTTGAGGAACCTGCTCAGCGAAACGCTTCTGCATGTTTTCAATACTCTTGCTGATTTCTTTGTCAGAAGCTTCTACTTTGTAGTGAGGAGCTTCATACTTAGCTAAATCTATAGTGAATTCAGGCTCATATCCAACTTCGAAAGCAACTTCTAATTGATCAGCATTGTAATCTAATTCGTTTACTGGCTGAGGAACAGGCTGACCAACTAATCTTAATTTGTTTTCATTAACATAGTTGTTTAAAGCATCAGAAACTTGTCTGTTGATTTCTTCGAATGCAATACCTGCTTCATATTGTTTTTTAACCATACTCAAAGGCACTTTCCCTTTTCTGAATCCAGGAACTTGCGCATTTTTAGCATAATTAATCAACTGCTTCTCTACTTTTTCTTTGTAGTCAGATTTTTCCAATGTTACTGTAAGCAATGCACTTACGTCATCATGGTTTTGTGCGGTAACCTTCATTATTGATTAAAATTTTAGGTTGCAAAAATATGAATTTTTTATGAAAATCACCCATTTAAAATCAACTTATAACGCCAAATATTGTTAAATAAAAAACCACCGGAGAATTCCGGTGGTTCAAACAAGATTAAAGGTATATTAATTAATAATATTATAGTTGGCTTGTGCATCAGTTTCACCTCCTGTATGAGTTCCGTAAATCACTCCGTTTCCACTTACAGCAGAAGCTTCAGAAACGGTTACAGGCTCATGGAATAATGTAAGAACCAGCTGACTAGGTACAGATGTATTTTTTACGGCAGTATTTACCACCCATTTTGTTTTTAATCCAACACGGCTACCATCACCTCTTGTAGAGCTGGCATCGTCTGTACGGGTTAAAGTGATATCAGAGTTGGGAAAGTTATATACCAAGAAATGTTCGTCTTTTGCATCTTTAATTTCCTGAGTAGCATCTTCGTCACCATTCTTAAAAATAACTTCTACATTATAAGTATGGCCATTTATTAATTTAACATTAGGATTGGTTGTACTATTCACCTGGTAGTCATATACAACGGGAGTTCCTGTAGCAACATCTGTAACTTTTAAGAGAACATCTGAAAGTTCTTCCTGAGGAAGATCATCTGCTTCATCATCACTTCTGTTGCATGAAGTTAAGCTTAAAGAAACAGCTAAGAATAAAAGTCCTAAGACAAGTGTTGTATTTTTAAAAATATTTTTCATTTTTTTGATTTTAAGTAATTAAAATTGATATTTAAAAGTTAAAATAAAGTTTCTTCCCATTTCGTTGGAAAAGAAACGAAGTCTGTTCAGGTAATCTCTGTAAGACTTATCGAATACATTTCGAACTGAAAAATCAATTCCGAAATTTTTAGACAGATTTACCCCTGTCTGAATGTTCCAAAGCGAATATCCGTTTGGAGGTGTAGAAATATCTACTTCCTGGTTGTAAGCATTTCCGTCGGAATCAAATAATCTGATTGGAACGTTATAAGTTGGAAATCTTGTTTGCTTTAAATAAGTATTATTACTTACTGTAAAATAAAAACCTTTCCATTCTTTTTTATTGAATTCCAGTGAATTATTAAAATTCGGAGGCATCATGAGAATAAGCGGGACATTGTGAGTTGTATCCTGGCCATAAACATAAGATCCGCTTCCTTTATAAGTCAGATTATCTGTAATTTTAAGCTGGGCATCAATATCTAACCCATACATTCTTGCATTGATCTGCTGATAGTTATACACTACAAAAGCTCCTCCCCACTGTGTATTCTGATATCCTGTAGGAATTTGATTGATAAAATTCTGAGTATAAAAGAAGTAAGGGTTTACCGAAATGTTTAATCCTTTCAAGACATTTGCTTTTACATCTGCCACTAAATTAAACTGATGTCCTGTTTCACTTTTCATTCTCATATCTCCTCTTTCAATAATGGCTGCTGAATGGTGAAGTCCGTCTGCAAAAAGTTCTGCAATATTTGGAGACCTTGAAACTCTTGCATAATTGAATTTCAAATCAAAATATTCAGATGGATGATAGACAATTCCTCCGTTCACTGAAATATTATTATAACTTAAAGATGGCTTTGTAAGAATTCTGTTTTGGTTAATTCTTACAACAAAGTCTGAATAATCTGCAGCATATTGTTTATTCCAATCGCTCAGATCATACCATTTTGTTACATCATAATGATCATAATCGTATCGGCCTCCCAATTCAAAATCCAATTGAGGAGTAATTTTATATTTTAGTACAGAATAAATTCCTGCATAATATCTGTCATAGTTTGGAACAAGGCGTCTTGCCTCCGTCTGAGTATTGGAATAGTTGTTTTGATATCCTGCATTAATTCCTGTTTCAAGATTCCATTTTCCTCTTTCTATCAGGTGATTCACGTTCAGATCATTGGTTATCAGCTCAAGATCCAATGCCGGTTTTTTACTAAGCTGTTCCGTACGTCTGATATCATATTCTTTTCTATGATTGTACTGAAAACTATAAGTAGCCGTTATTTTTCCGAAATTTTCAAACCTTTTGTAAGCTGATACTTTGGCAATATGATGTTCAATTTCCTGTTTAGGATTATCAATATCATAACTAAAATCTCTTTGGTAAATTGGCTCTGATTCAGTAAGAGCATTACGCAGATCTTCTGAATTTCCAACATGAGAGCTTCTAAGAATTCCAACAGTGCTTTTTGTCAGATAATAATCAAAAGAGAACCCTTTTTCAAATGTCATCTTCTGAACTCCAAAATTAAATCCGGAACTTTCAAGCCCTGTATTCATCAAGCCATAATCCGGCGCTTCAAGATCTCCCAGTTTTTTATAGCTCCCATTAGTTTTTATTGCCCAGCCATTTTCCCAGGTTTTTGCAAGTTTTACATTAAGGTCAGCCCCTCTTCCGTTAGAAATCCCGGAAAGAGAAACATTTCCCATGATGGTATCTTTTTTAGGCAAGATCTGAGGCTGTAAAACAACAACTCCACCTATGGCTCCACTTCCATATTTCAAAGCAGATGCTCCTTTTATTACATCAATATGTTCAAAATTATTAACATCTACATTGGGAGCATGTTCTACTCCCCATTCCTGTTCGGCAAGTTTTACTCCATCATTCAGAATGGAAACTCTACTTCCATAAAGCCCATGAATAATAGGTTTTGCAATATTGTTCCCCGTTTTCAGAACGTTAACACCAGAAATATTGGTTAATAAATTCCCTAGGTTTTCGGTAACATTTCTTGAAATCATTGATTTATCAATAGTTTTCACAACCATGCTTCCATTGTTCTTGTGACTTCCGTGAACTGTAACAGTTTCGATGTCTTTGACGTGATGTTCCAGTGTAATAACCAGCTGAACATTCTGATCAACTCCTATATTTTCAGTATAATCATTGCAATCAGGATGTTGTGCAATGAGTGTATACTTTCCTGCAGGAATTTTGTCAAAAGAAAATTGACCTTTCTTGTTTGTTTTAGCTGTAAGGTTTCCGATTTTAATCACAGCATTTTCCAACATGGTTTTATCATGAAAATCCTGAACGGTTCCTTCAACAGTATAGGTTTTTTGTGCACTTATAAATACTGATCCGCAAAAGATCAGCAGCAGGCAATATATCAATTTCATTGTAAATAGATTGATTGCGTACCCTTTTCAATAGGGTACATTTTCGTTAAAATTTGTGGGAAGGGTTAATTTAATTGTAAAATGTATTAATGATGAGAAGTTAGAGGTTAGAAATTAGAAGCTAGTAACTGGACATTATTTAATATTAATTACAAACTATCAGTTATTTTCCAACAACTTAAAACTTTAAACCTAAAACTTTAAATTTTTAAGCATTAAACATTGAACTTAAAGTATTAAACTTTAAACCCTATAGAATCTATGAATTATGAAATTGTGGGAGGTCCCCGAAGCTGGAAATTGAATTTGGTCTGTGACCAGATTTTCTCCTGAATGGCGATGATTTGTTTTACCTCATGGCTGTAATGCTCAACAGTAAAACTGAATTCTTCAGGAGCTAATGTATGTCCGGTAACCAAAAAGTGGCAGGCCAGACAGTCGCCAGCTTTCTCTTTAGTAACTGCTTTCGTCACCGTATTCTCTGTTTTTTTAAGATTGAAAACCTTAAAATAATCTACAGCATCGTGATGGTGAAAGCTCTGAGAAAGCAGCGCGAGGAAATATACTCCAAACAATAGCTTGGAGATAAAACTCTTTAGGTTTCTGCTTTCTTTAAAAATCATGGTTCAAAATTATGAAAATAATTCAATTGTTTCCTTAAACTTTTATTAAATTACTTATGACTTATTGATAATAGGTAGAAATGAAAAGTATTTTGTTACAAAAAAAATGCTTCATAATTTTTAGTTTATGAAGCATTTCTATTTTTTTAATCAAGCTGTGTACCAAGATATTCCCACTCCTGTAGAGCTGTATCCAGGTCTTCCTTAGTTTTATTGTATTTTTCTAAGGTTTCATCTGAAGGATTTTCTTTGGCAAAAGAAGCTTCCATTTCCTCTATTTTTGTTTCGAGTTCGGAAATTCTCTCTTCTACTTTCTTGATTTTATTCTGAATATTTTTCTGCTCTTTACTAACGATATTTGAAGATGGGGTGCTAACAGCCGGTTTTTCTTCCACTTTCTTAGGTTCTACCTTTACTTCCTGATGAAGTTTGGCTTTTTCTGCAGAAATCTCTCTGATTGTTTCCTTTTGTCTGTATTCAAGATATTCATTGATGTCTCCAAGGAATTCTTTCATTTTCCCGTCACGGAATTCATAGATCTTATCACAAAGTCCCTGAAGGAATTCCCTGTCGTGCGAGATCACAATTAAAGTCCCTTCAAAATTCTGCAGTGCAAGCTTGATAATTTCCTTAGACTGAATATCCAGGTGGTTGGTAGGTTCATCCATGATCAACGTGTTGAAAGGACGAAGCAACAGTTTACAAAGTGCCAGACGGTTTCTCTCCCCTCCGGAAAGTACTTTTGTCTTCTTTGAAACAGCATCTCCCTGGAAAAGGAAAGATCCTAGTAAATCTCTTACTCTAGGTCTTGTTTCTTCCGTTGCTGCATCCTCTGCTTCTTCAAGAACCGTTTTATTAGGAGTTAAAACCTCTTCCTGATTCTGTGCGAAGTATCCGATATTAACGTTATGCCCAAGATTCCATGCTCCTGAATAATCTTTGATATCTCCTGCCAGAATTTTAGCCAAAGTTGTTTTTCCCTGTCCGTTTTGTCCTAACAGAGCAATTCTGTCTCCTCTCTGAACGATGAAATCTACATCATCAAAGATCTGTTTCTGTCCATAAGATTTTCCAAGATTCATTGCTTCGAAGATCACTTTCCCCGGAACCATAGACTGTACGAAACGGATATTGAATTTTGAAACGTCTTCATTATCAACTTCGATACGTTCTATTTTATCTAATTTCTTAATAAGTGACTGCGCAAAAGATGCTTTTGTAGCACTTGCACGGAACTTATTAATATTGTCTTCCATCTGTTTGATCTCCGCATCCTGATTCTTTTTAGCCTGAATCAGCTTTTCACGGCGATCTTCTCTCATGACAAGATATTTGGTATAATTGGCTTTATAGTCGTCAACTTTTTTATTATTAATATCAAAAGTACGGTTACAAACAGCGGTCATAAACTGCTTATCGTGACTTACAAGAACAATAGCTCCCGGATAATCTCTCAGGAAGTTTTCAAGCCAGATGATAGATTCCATATCCAGGTGGTTGGTAGGCTCATCGAGAAGCATAATATCATTCTTCTGAAGAAGTAATTTTGCCAGTTCGATTCTCATTCTCCATCCTCCTGAAAACTCATCAGTAACCTTTTGGAAATCATCTGCTTTAAATCCTAAACCAAATAACACTTTTTCCATATCACCTTCAAGATTGTAGGCATCGTGGTTCATTAAAAGGTCATTCAGCTCGGTCATTTTATTAATCAAATCCGTATAGGAATCACTTTCGTAATTTGTTCTGACAGCCATTTGGTGATTCACTTCTTCAAGCTCATTTTTCCAGGCATTAATCTGCTCGAAAGCCTGCATTGTTTCGTTCCAAACAGTTCTTCCTTTTACAAAATCAAGATCCTGTTTCAGGAAACCAATGGTAACACTTCCTTCAGTGACCACTTCTCCTTCGTAGAAATTAATTTCTTTGGACAGCATTTTCAATAAAGTGGATTTTCCCGCTCCATTTTTTCCTACGAGGCCAACTTTATCATCTTTTTTGATGGTAAAATTGACATTTTGAAATAAATAATTTCCTGAATGATGTAATCCTAAACTTTGAACCGAAAGCATTTTAATTGATAATTAGTAATGAATAATGAATTTTCGGGTGCAAAAATACGGAAAAAGAACTGAATAGCCCAGAAATAAAAAAAGCTATCCAAAACGGACAGCTTTCTTTTGGATATGAATTGATTTTATAAGGTCTTATCCCGGAGTAAGCGGTGGGGTTTTCTGCCCTGCTTCTACCATAGCAATCATTTCTACAAGGGTTGCTTCAGCTTCTTTATATTTTACCTGTTTGATCCCGTGGTTGGACCCTATTGCAACTTGCAATTCATTCAAAGTCTTAGCTTCTGACATTGTAATGGGTTTACTCCCATTTTTAATACTGATTTGATATTCACAAGTATCTAGAAGTTTATTTGCTTTTTTAAGCCATTCTGAAACTTTCATAATTATTTTGTTTTTGGTGATTGATATAAAATTATTTTATCTATTGAGAAGCTCTCTCAAAGATTGTCCTGAAGATACTTTGTCCACGAAAGCTCCTCCTGGTGCATTTGTAATACCATATATTCCCTGAATCATCTGTAAATCATAATCTGTATTTTTATCACTGAACATAAATTCACATCCTGGTGCTAGTGCATTACTTGTAACAGTACCTTCTCTCATATTTGTTTGAGCAGCAAATAAAACTATATTTTCATTAGGCTCCACACTCACCTGTCCCTGGGCATTAGAAGTAAATGCACAAAAGGGTAAAAATTGTCCATCTACTCTTGCTGCAAGTCCTATTGTGAGATCTGGAGTACCCAAAGGTCTTTCATTTCTTACCGTAATTACTCCTTCGGGGGCTGTCCCCCTAATAGAAAATGAGCCATTTGGATGGAAACTTACAGCTGTTCCTAAAGGTATTTCCTGTGATAATGCCTGCATTTGAATTGTCGTATTGGGAGCAATCATTGATTTATTGAAAACATATACTTTATATTCCGGTTCATAATCAATATCCACCATGCCAAACATATTGCTATAATCAATAGCAAACCAAGCCGGCACTCCTGAAGTAATCTGGTTCGTACCCGTTGCCCCTTTGTATCCCATTAATCTATAAGCATTTGCCTGCAGATATTGTAAAATTTCGTTCTGTTCCCCTGAGGTAAAATCAAAGTTAATTGAGAATATTCTAGTACCTGCTCTTTGAATGAGTGTCTTTTCCATTGTTTTAATCTTTGGTGTTCTTACTCTTTTGATATTAGGCTTTTCAGAATACGCCTTTGTTCCTATTATATTTTGAAGCTTCGCGAAATGAACAATTCAAAGTAACGAGATTTAACATCCAAAAAATACCGTATAAAATACCAAATTTAAAATTCAGTAATTGTACTCACTGATAATCATTAACTTATAAAAAAGGGAACATCTAACATGATGTCCCCCTAACCTAAATTTAAAACTGAGAAGCGTTGGCACTAATTCTTAATTTCATTTAATGTAATGGCTGCCGGTGTTTTTAAAATAGAACGATCCCAGACATCATTATTGGGAACACTGGTCCCATACAGAAAATCTGCAACAAAACTGTCTTCTGGCAGATGAAGCTCAGCGGAAAGCCTTGTCCGGCTGGTTTGATCAACGGAAGTACAGCTGGAAACATTTAATCCGTTATTAATCAATTCAATAGTAATTTCCCGCTGGGATCTTTTCAAAAAGCTGTTACTATATAACCCGAAATTTGCTGAAATATGGGTGTAGTCTGCAAATTTTCCGAAATCATAGATTGGCTTTTTACCCACAGAAAGATCTTTTATATATTCTTTTATTTTGATATAAAAACGACTGAGAAAGGGATGCTTATTATAATCTGTTCCAAAATAGGCATCGTTTTCTGTACTGAAAACGGATACTTTAGCATTGGTTTCTTCCAGCATCAATTTCCCATATACTTTTGAAAGGTCATTGTATACCTTATCCCGGCATATATATGCCTGTGAAAGACCATTGGCAGTCTCAATTTCATATCCGGAAAGCAGAGCATCCCAGATTTTATTGCCTTCAGCATTGGTTTTTTCATTCCTGATATCTGAAACATAATGATGCAGATCATCAATATGAATGAAGTCTGTAGAAATATAAACAGACTGCGGACCTTCAAGATATCCTCCTCCGATATCGGCGTGATCACCCGGCACAAAGATTTCTTTCCAAACGGAAGACACATTTTCTGATTTCTGATCTTCCATTATTTTTGAGTTCTCAAAAAAACCGGTAAGTGGAAAGAAAAAGCGGCTCTCATTTACTGCGCAAATATGCAGAGCATTCTCTACCTGAGCAGGGATATTCAGATTATAAGTATTGAAAGGTTTGGATTCTACCGTATCAAAAGCTCCTAAAAATTTTATTCTGCAGTTTCCCAGAGAATAATGAGTCAAAAGCTGATTACAAAAAGTTCTTGCCAGCATTCCTCCTCTCCCGAATCCATATATATAAAAATGGTATTCTATTGTCTGATCATGGATCATCTGCTGTGCAAAATCTCCTGCTTTCTGAAGTTTATCATCAGAAGAATATCCGTTGCCATAGGGTGGATTTGCACATGTTGCCATAGCAAAATTATTATCTTCACTGCCCGTTACGGTTCCAATTCCTTCGATATATATTTTTTCATCACCAATAAATAAGCTGTATAATTTATAGATATTGGTGAAAGTACCATAATAACTCTCATTGTTGTTCAGCGGTTTATCCGGTGAAAGAATATTTACTCCATTATTTCCTGTACCGTCAAAGAAAATCCCGACGGAAATCACTCTACTGCCATTCATGTTTTTACTTTAATTTTTTATTACAGATCTTGTTTGTGTTTTTTTGAATAAAATCCCTAAAAGAGACATTTCAAAATAACAGAAGAAAAACAAGGTTAGGTAGAGTGAAAAGTACTAAATAAAAAATTCCGTATTTCTACGGAATCAGATTACATTTTTTCAAGGGAATAAATATTGTTAATAATAGCATAAATCACTATTCCTACAGTATTTTTGGCTCCTATCTTCTCCAAAATACGCTGCCTGTGGCTTTCTACGGTTCTGGGGCTGATAAAGAGCTTTTCTCCTATTTCATTATTGGTAAACTCCTGACAGATCAGTTTTACTACATCCTTTTCTCTTTCAGACAGCTCATCTTCTGTTTCAAAAAGAGAATTTTTCTTTGCAGAACCATTCATATAAGTAAAAAGCATCTGATGGTCTTCTGCCGTAAAGAAAACTCCATTTTTATCAACCATCGTGATGGCATCAATAAATGTTTTTTTATTTGAATTTTTGGGAAGAAATGCCGATACTCCCAGCTTGACCATATATCCTAAGATAGAGGTTTTATAATGGGATGAAAGGATAATGATTTTGAGGTCAGGATATTTTTCCTTCAGGATTTCTACCAGTTCAAAACCGTTCATAGGTTTCATCTGAACATCTACAAGAGCAATATCAGGAAATTCATCTTTTGAAAGTTTTCCGAGGTCATCTATAAAATCGGGCCCGTTATCTGCGGTAAGGCATACCGATATATTTTTTTCATTAGACAGCAACATTTTTACCCCTTCGAGGATCAGCTGTTCATCATCAATCAGTGCTAGTTTGATTTGGGAACTCATGATATTTTGGAATTTTTATGATTAAACGACTTCCTTTATTTAAAAAAGTTTTTTTCCATTTGTGTGTTGCGTTCATTGATTTGATACGGGATTCTATATTTTTTATTCCCATTCCTTTTTTCACTTCTTCATATTCAAAACCCTGTCCGTTATCAGAAATAATGACAGCCATATTTTCAGGATAATCTTTAATATAGATCCAAAGATCTGCTGCATCTGAATGCTTGATCACATTGGTGGTAAATTCCTGAATAATCCGGTACAGCTGAACTTCTACGAAAAGATCTTTCTTTTCATATCCCGGCATTACCTGCAGGGATATATTAATTTTATGGGAAAGGTTGGCTATTAATTCTTCAACGTATAAAACCAATCCTACCGATTCCAGATTTACAGGGTACAATGAATGGGAAATACTTCTGGCGGCATCAATCAGAGAAGACATCTGGCCATAGATATTTTTTTTAATCAGATCATCACCCTGGGTATCGAGGTTATTCAGCCATAAAGAAAGAATATTGAGGCGGTTTCCGATATCATCATGAATCATTACTGCAATTCTTTTCCTTTCTTCTTCCTGGGCTTTGATGTTTTCCAGTACTAGTTTTTTCTGGTGAAGAACTTCAGCCTCATGTTGTACACTCTTCTCTTTAATAATTCTGGTTATAAAAGCTCTGTAGGCAAGCAGAATAAAGGATACTATAACTGTTATGGTAACAATTATAAGGATCAGCAGATTGATATTTAAAGTTACTTCTTTAATTTGATAAAAGTATATAAAAATGAACAGTACAAAATACTCGAAAGAATATTATTGGCACTGAGAATAATATAATAATCGTTTTCCGACAGTTCTGCAATCTGATGTTGGATGATAAAAATAAATACCGAAACAGAATAGTAGAAAAAAATACTGGCATCTACCAGAATAAAACGATTCTGATTCTGTACAGAGGTGTTTTTAATCTCACGGATCAGGGTAAACCCGGAAAGGCAGATGATAACAATATTGGAAACCACTTTTGCAATATCGGCATTGGACGGATAATCAAACCCATATTTTGAAATCATAAAACCTCCCGCCAGCAGGCCTGTAAGTCCCAGAACATATTTCGGCCAATCCAGTTTTCTGATAAATAAACCTGTCAGCAAGAAAAACTCTCCTGCAATATAAAAGGGATAAAGAAATGATGTATCATTGAGTCTGAAGATATAGGGCAGCGCCAGATTCAGCAGTTCAATAAAAAAAAGAAAAGCAATACAATAAAAATACGGCTTTTCTTTTTGGTTTAATATGCGGTATTTTGCTGCTCCCAGCAGTATAACAGATAGAAGCAGTGCATAATTCAGGAATAAAATTGCCTTATAAAGTTCAGCCATTCCTCAGTTTATCGTTTTTAAAATCCACTTCCGACATCTACGTCCGGAATACGGCAGATAGGAGGGCATGGTTTTGCCCAGTCATATGTATTGGAAATGGTCTCTGCTCCCAGCTCCGAATTTCTAAGATTTGATCGGGTAGAAATAAAAATAAGAGTTACCAGCATTTTCCCATAGATATCATTGTATCTAAGGCCAAAAGAACAGGTAATACCCAGCAAACCATCATCCTCAAGGCAAAGGTCTGCGGTAGGAACATAGAATTTTCTGAAAATTCCAATACCTTCATTTTCTCTACATTCTTTATAAAACCACTCCATACCTTCGTTTCTCCAACGTTCAATAGCTGATACTGCTATATCCTGCTCAAGAATAGGTGTATTGGAAACCGGGAATCCCATATTAGCATTCTTCTCTGTGCTTTGAAGATTTTTAGAAAGAACAGCATTTCTAACAATAGTGTATTCCTGAATCTCCTGCAGTCTCAAGTCTCTGTCAAGCTCGGTAAGGAAACTGTACGGATATTCTTTAACGTCTATTTTTACCCCTTCGTTATTCATAGGGTAAAAAATAAGAATCAGACGATCTCTATAAACTCCTACTGCTGCACAAAAGTCTTTATAGTCCTTGAACTCCTTCATCCACTCAAGGTGTTCACTGGAAATATTAAAAACATAGTTGGTAGGAATCAGCTTTTGAATTTTGGAAAAGTCAGAGAAGTACGCTTTCCATTCGTTTGATGCTGCTTTGCATTCTTCTACAGGCAGCATATAGTCTACAATGTTTAATGTTGACATAAGCATAGTTTTTAGTTCTATAAAAATATATAAACTAAACATGCTACGCAAGTAAGATTTTAATTAATAATTTTTCACTGTAATATGATAACAGCTCTGTTGTCTTTCTTTAATGTAATATATTCTACCGATATTTTGATAATACTTTAAAACTTTCTCCAGAGCGATTTCCATTTTCGGATTGTACTTCAGAACATTGTTGAATCTTACATAAGAAATGTCAAAAGAGTTACCATAATTGTGAGAACTAATCCCTAGTGAGGCATTAGAATTTACTCTTCTCAACCGGCATTGGTCTTCAAGAGTCCGGGTAATGGATGAAACGGTAAAAGTACCTCCTTTTGTATCTTTACTGAACTTTGAACCCATCTTCTCAAGGGTAGTTTTGGCCTTGGATACCATATAAGCCCTGCTGTAATCAAGTCTCTGAACCTGATATCCTTTACCAGATTTCTTTATTTTATGGAATTTACCTTTGTTGATATACTTTTGTACTGTTTTGGAGTCTTTCAACAGCTCTATTCCAAAACTCTTTGAGGCATCAAGATGGGGTTTGTAAAGCGGTGTAGGTTCAACCTTCAGTACAGTAGTAAGATCATAGCAGGGAAAAGCCTTTTTTGCTGCCTGCGAATAATGTAAACTATAAATAAAGGGTACAAAGACCACACAAAGAAACTTTCTCATTCACCATCCTTTTAAATTACAAATGAAAGATAAAACATTTATGTTATATCTTTCAAAACCGACTATAATACTGTATAAATAAATCCCAAACAAACTTTACACCAAATTATCGATTTTATAATTTTTGTTCACTCTTTTTTGAGTTTTTTTTTCAGTTTTAACTTTTTACTTTAAGATTTAAATTTTACATTTGAGATACATAAATAATAAACAACATGATAAAAAAACTTTTCGCTGAATTTTTCGGCACATTTTGGCTTGTTTTCGGAGGGTGTGGAAGCGCTGTTTTCGCAGCCGGTGTTCCCGACATTGGCATCGGACTTTTAGGAGTTGCTTTGGCATTTGGTCTTACTGTTCTTACGATGGCTTACGCTGTAGGTCATATTTCAGGAGGACACTTTAATCCGGCAGTTTCTTTTGGACTTTTAGCCGGGGGAAGATTTCCTGCCAAAGATCTTATTCCTTACATCGTAGCCCAGTGTCTGGGAGCCATTGTAGCAGCAGGATGTCTGTATACAATCCTAAATGGTGCAGGAGCGGTAGAATTCTCAAAACCCGGAGATTTTGCCACGAACTTTTACGGAGAGGCCGTTTACAACGGAAAAGCTTTCAGTATGGGAGCTGCGTTCCTGGCTGAGTTTTTATTAACTGCCTTTTTCCTTATTGTGATCATGGGAGCTACAGATAAATGGGCCAACGGTAAATTTGCCGGTCTTGCTATCGGTCTTGCTCTTACTTTGATTCACCTGATTTCTATTCCTATTACAAATACTTCAGTAAACCCTGCAAGATCACTTTCACAGGCTGTCTTCATGGGAGGAATTGCCATGTCACAGCTTTGGCTGTTCTGGGTAGCTCCTATTTTAGGAGGAGTTGTAGGAGGATTGATTTACAAGTTCTTGCTTCAGAGAGACACCGCAGAAATTGCAGATTAATTTTAAAATCATATTCAATGATAAAATCCTGTCAGGCGGCAGGATTTTTTTATTTTATGATCACAAATACACTATTCTAAATTTTTAATATAGAAAATTGAACTTTGCGTTAAAATTATATCATTTTATTTACCAGAATCTCCTGGCTTTATTTCAGTTTTTTGATATCAAAAGGATTTTTGAAGATCAGTTCTTCATGCTTTCCTTTGATCTCCATTTTACGCTGAAGAAGATTGAGCGCCATTTTCCTTATAAAAAAATCTTTATCATTCAGTTTCCAGTAAGAATCTTCATGAAGTTTTTTGGGTGGGCGGATCAGATAAAATTCGGTTTCCCAGGTGTCTGCGTTATGGTAAAATTCAATAATTCCACAGTGTTCGGGGATAAGGGCAGCATTTATCATTCCCATCGGAAGTAAAAAGCTAAAAGAATTACACATATAATCTCCACAGGAAATTTTATCGTGCTTCAAAAATTTTTCTCCGGTATCTTTATTGAGATATGATTTTTTGAAATCATTTTTAAAATCACTTTTCGAAAACTTAATCTCGATTTCATGACTTCCCCCTTCTGAATCTATGATCAGAATATCTGCTTCCCAATCGGCCTGAAAATAATTGGTCAGTACGATTTCTTTTTCAAAATCGCAATGGGAATGGATATAGGCGTGTATGAGTTCTTCTATTTTGATCATTGTTAAAATATAAACACAATGTTTACAAAGTTCTTTATTTACTTGCTGTTTAATGTTCGCAAAGACGTTTCACTCAGCAAAAGTCGCAAGCTATTTATTATGATACAAAATTGACAAGCAAAGCGAATTGACTATTCACAATTGTCTTGTTATATTCAAAGCATTAGCTAACCAGCAGACTGCATCCTCTGATATCAGAATGATCTATTCTTCCCAGTACCTGAAATTTATTACCTGTAATTTTACCTAAATCCTGCGTCGCAATAAAAGAGCAGGAATGGGTATTGGCAAGATCAATGATATTAATAGCTCCGGTTTTTCCTTCTTTTTCATAGGCCAGAGGATCTTCTGCATTCCGAACCATGATTCTCATCCAGTTAGGACATACATATTCATTATTCCCAAGGGAATACGCTTGTGAAAGCAACTCTGTCATGGAGTATTCTGAGTAGATTTTATCTGTTTTAAGACCGTCCTTTAAGATTTTCAACAATTCATCTTTCGTCATTTCTTCTTTTCTGCCTTTCATTCCTCCGGTTTCAATCACTATTAAATTTTCAAGAAAATTCAGAGATTCTTCGCTTCTTTCGGAATGACAGTAATCCAGGAAGTCAAGAAGAGCAAAGGAAACTCCGAAAAGAATGACTTTTTTATCCTGAAGTTTATTCAATAACTCAAAAAGATCAGAATGGTTATAAAGGAAATATCCGTTTTCAGGTTTGGCAGATTTTTTCATCAGATAATCTACCATATAGATCAATGACGAATGCTGTTTTTCCAGATAACTTGGAAGTAAACCCAGAAAAATAAAGTCTTCCGGCTTCCCAATAAACTGTTCAAAACTTTTATAAATACTTTCTTCATAAAGTTCCGGATCTGCAATGAAATGTTTTGACAGATTCATCTGCGTTGTTCCTGAACTCTGAAAAAACAGATCGGTTGTTACATTCTTATCCAGAATCTGATGATTTTTGAACATTTCGATAGGCAAAAACGGAATCTTCACCAAACTATCCACCTCATCAGGATTAACATTCAGAAAGTCGATGAATTTCCTGTATATTTCAACATTTTCATATTGATAGCGAAATGTTTTCAATGATGCATTCAGGAAATCCTGTTCAGTCTGTATATTGAATATATTTTTTAATTCCATAATCTTTTGAGCGCCTTATCACTTCAGTATAAAGCAATTATAAAGATAAAATATTGATATTTAATATTTTTTTAATCTACAAATTACATTTTGGTAAGCTTCTTGCACATACCACAATGGAATATGGATTAAAAACAAGAATGGGTTTCGGCCCGTTCGAAAGTTACCTCTTTTTGGGGGTAATTTTTTTTGCTTTATTTTTCAAAAGTCTTCAGTTCAAAATCCTTTTCAAAAACCCCATAGGTAAAATAGGAAATCCAGTCTCCAAGGTTGATATATTTTGAATTCTGCTCCAGATCAAGCACCATTGGGAGATGTCTGTGTCCATAGATGAAATAGTCTATCTTCTCTGACTTCAGTTTTTCTTTGGAATAAATGATCAGAAATTCTTTATCTTCTCCCAGAAATGCTTTGTCTTCTTCTCCGGAGATCATTTTATTTTTTTGAGAAAGGTATAATGCAACTTTCATCGCAATATCGGGATGAAGCCATTTGAAGAACCATTGTGCCACCGGATTTGTGAATAATTTTTTCATTCTCTTATATCCTTTGTCACCAGGTCCCAGCCCGTCTCCATGGGCCAGCAAAAACTGCTTTCCTCCCATTTCAAAATATTGTTTCTGATAAAAAACAGTACAGCCAATCTCCTCTTCCAGATAATCTTTCATCCACAGATCATGGTTTCCGACAAAGAAATAAATATGAATTCCTCTGTCTTTAAGTTCTGCAATTTTTCCGAGTACCCGGATATACCCTTTGGGAACCACATGTTTCCACTCATGCCAGAAGTCAAAAAGATCGCCCATTAAAAACAAAACCTGAGCATCTTCTTTGATCTCATTCATCCAGCGTATAAATTTTTCTTCACGCACTTTGCTCTCACTTGGAGTGGGAGCTCCAAAATGCTGATCTGAAGCGAAATATACTTTTTTTCCAGGTTCTAAATTAATTGTTGTCTTTAACACTTTCTGAGTTTTGGGGTAAATTATTAATTATCTTCTGCAAACCATTCTCCATAAGAGTTTTCTGTCTCATGAAGTTTAAGATAGGCTAAAGAAATTCCATCAGGAAGTTTTGATTTTACTTTAGCAGCAATAGCATACAACATGTTTTCACAGGTTGGCTGGAAACTGCAATAGATTACTTTATGCCCTTTCTGTTCCAGGTCATCTCCCAATTCTTTGTGTGGAGACAGAGCATTTACAAGAACCGCATGGTCCCATACATCTACAATTTCGGAATTTACGATACTTTTGATATCTCCGAAATCTACCACCATTCCATTTTTAGGATTTTCAATATCATTGATCGGTTTTCCTTTCACTGTTACAAACAGCTTATAGGAATGTCCATGCATATTTTTACACTTCCCATCGTAGTTGTAAAGCACGTGAGCTGTTTCAAATGTAAAAATTTTTGTAATACGTATCATACTGCAAAGATATAATAAAACGGCCTAACTTGGAAAGCCAGACCGTCTATAAATTGATTCACAAAATCTATTGAAATTCTCAGGATTTAATCTGTAGATAAGTGTTCTGCGGCATTTGTATGTTTTATAAAAATTATTCCATCAAAACATTCGTTTAACTTAAGGGGTTCTGTGATGGTAAATTTTTCTGTTGCTGGTGTTATAGGGTTGTATCCCAGAAGTCTCATTTTAAAAGCCTTTCCATATATTTCTTCATTGCTGCTGCGGAAGTCTACAAAATAGTTTTCACTTTTTTTGCTCCCCAATTTCTCTTCCCAGCTATTTTCCAATTGTTTTGGCAGTGGATAAGAGCTGTATTTGTTGTTCTTTACTGCACGGGGATCTGCAGTAGCACTATAGGTTCCTAAAACAGTAGCTGTTGCCAGTGCGTAATATTTGTTTCCGTATTTTTCTTTTAAATACCCTCCCATACCATCTACCAGTATAGGTTTCAATGCAACATGTCCGTCATGTGCAAAAAGAATCATTTTTTTATCATACCCTGACTGAATGTTTTTAATCATCTCGGCCATGATAAAATCTCTGGAAACATCATAATTCTTTTTACTCGCTTCATAAGGTATTTTAAATCCAAGTTCGAGATGCTCTAATGCCAGTTTTGAACTCAAATCCATTTTCTTACCATATAAGCTGTCTACCTTTTTAGTGAGTATATATCCTTCTGTCCCATTTTTTATTACTTCCTTCATATTCAATCTGAAAGATGGATCATTTTGTTTTTCCCACATTCCATCCTGTAACATGGCTTTTTTTTGAATTTCTCCTGTCATCTCAGAATAGTCCTTTCCAAAATCATCGGTTTTTTTCAAAATTTCAGCACTCTTCGTGAGAGAATCAGTATCGAATCCGGAAATGATTACTTTGTCTTTATGATTCTTATTGTATGCTCTGATCCACTCCAAAAGGGTATTAATTTCTTTTGTCTGCCAGATAGAAGTCATATATTTTTTCAATGCCTCTTTTAAATCAACATCAGAGTTCACTGCTTCATTAAGGAATACGGCATCACCATAAGAACTTTCAAAGGCTACAATTCTAAAATCATTTTTGCTAATCAGCTGTTTTGAGATTTCACTTCTTATTTCATTAAACTCTTTGGTTCCATGTGTACCTTCCCCCAGTCCAACGATTACATAATCTTTTATGTGTTCACTAATTTTTTTTACAGCCTTAGTTTGGCTTGTAGAGTGAGTTTGAAATTGTATTTCTACTTTTGTATTCTGTGAAAATCCTATGGAGGAAATTAATATGAGATTGAGTAAAAAATATTTCTTTAGCATTATATAATTTTCAATGGCTTGTTCTTACCTAAAGACAGCATAAAAGCCTTATTTGTTACGGTAAATTTAAAAATAAGTTATACAAATTTCTCTTCAGAACATGACATTAACTCTTCATTAACTCACTCAATCTTTACTTTACTGGTTATCATAACAACCTATTCTGATTGCTCTCCTAAAACTTTTATTTTTGTGTTTCCACGTTCAATATCTCCCTTTTTTAATCTATTTTTAAGGTTAAATTATTATCCGGAGTTCCATCAACGTTGATTGCATTGTAAGGTACAGTAAGCCAGCCGTTCTTATTCATTATAAATTTGAACTGATACGTTTTTCCTTTTTCAAACTGAGACTTTGGTAAGACCAGCTCAAAAGTATTGTTCTTTTTCAGATTCATATAATAGGTCTTATCATCCGGATTCCAGTCATTAAACGAGCCGGAAACCGAAATATTCCTGATAAATTCTATACTTTGATTTTCAGGAAATTGATAAGAAAAAACAACATTCTCTTTTTCTGTACGATACCCATAGATTTCTTTTTTAAGATTGGGATGAACAAGAGGTTCAGACTTTGTATATTCTTCTGCCAATGTGTAAGGATTCAGCAAATGCTTATCCATAATACCCGCAATCTGATTGATCACCTGATACATCACTGCAAATTCTTTATATCCGTTGTACATCAATACAACAGCCATATTTTTGTCCGGGAAAATTCTGTATGCACTCACATTTCCACCAGAAAAATGATAGGATTTTATATTATTAAAAGTTCCCATATCCCAGCCATGAGTGAAGGTGATGTCTTTATTTTTATATTCAAACGGTTTCCACATTAATTCTTGTGTGGCAGGTTTTAGAAAATCATTTTTGCTGAGATGGATACTCCATTGTAAAAAAGCAGGTAATGTAATGGCCAAACCATTCGCGGGATGTGCTCTTCTCCCTTCTACAAATGTAGATTTATCATATTGATGTTTCTCCTTGTTGTAACTATATTTTACAATTCTGTTGGGAATTTTTTCAATAGAATTGGATGAAAAGACCACCTGATTTTTAGAGTCCGAAAACTGATTCTTCACGATATACTCTTCAAATTTTTCTCCGGTTACTTTTTCAATGATCATAGATATCAGCATATAATTGGTCTGGTTATATCTGTAATCAGTTCCGGTTTCAAATTCCATTTTTTCTTTTGACAGCCTGGCAATCACTTCATCATTGGCTGTATCTGCTGCAATATCACTGAAGTTAATCCAGTCCGGTAATCCTGAAGAATGTGATAAAAGATTCTTCACCTGAATATTTTGCCATTCTGTGGGCACATGGTCTATATATTTTGAGATTTTATCTTCCAAAGATACTTTTCCCTGCTCAACGAGCTGAAAGAGCCCAACATTTGATATCAATTTTGTAGTAGAATATACCCTGAACATGGAATTGGCATCTACTTTTTTATCAGTCTCTAAGGTTTCCGTTCCATAGTATTTCTGGAAGGTTACTTTATTATTTGTAACGATTCCCACGGCTAATCCTGGTATTTCATTGATTTGGATAACCTTTTTTATATAGCTATCGATTGTTTTTGACTGGTCTGCGGTCTGGCTATGACCCGTAAAGAAAAAATTCAAAAAAAGTATCGTTAAAATGGATGGTTTCATGGTAATGTTTGTTTCTTACTACTCTATTAAAAACAATTATTAGTCTTATTATATTACATTGAAGAAAAAAACTTTATTCTCCGGGAATTAATTTGTCTGTTTCAAAACCTAATTCATTCAAATAATGAAGTCCGTTTTGTATTTCTATTGAATGAGTTCCCAACCATCCTTTTTTTAATCCCAATAAAATAAACTGTTTGATGTATTTGGGCTCATTAAGATTAACCTCATCTTCCGAGCCTGTAATTTTATTTATCAGCTTAACACCCGATTTTAAAGGCTGTCCCATCATATAATAATCGGCCGTCAGGAATTTAATGATTAAAGGAGTTTTTTTCTGACCATTTAAAAAAATTTTTACAGTCAGAGTATTGGTTGCTGTTTCAGAATGGAACTGGTCTGTCACAGAATACAGATACTCAATAGTATTAATGGTAATTTTCCTCAACTTATTTTTCATTGTCTCATTTTACCCAACTGATTTCTGCCTGAATTTTATTTTATTCTTTTTTCAAATCTATGAATGATGTTGTACTCTTTATCTTTAATGACAATATCATAATTTCCTTTATCAAGGATTAAAAAATGATGGTCTTGAGGCGTGTTGAGTTCAATGATATCGGCAGGAATTCCTTTTTGTTCAAATTCACCTTTTCGGTATGCAAAAACCATAACCGGATATGTTGAAAGTTGAGCAGCTGGAATTTTATAAAACTTTCTGTTTTCATGCAGCATCCAACCTGGCCTGCCTTTGATGTATTTTGTAACGGGATGAATGATTTTAATATCTGTATACAACTCTTTGTCCTCACCATTATAGATCATTTGGTTTTCATCTTTCAAAACAACTGGAACAGTATTATTTACCAATTTCAAAAGCGGTTCATTATACTTCAATAAGCTTTTTTCTGAAAACTGAGTTTGGTCTATGGTCAATGGATTGATCCCTGTCAAGTCTGAAAGCCGCCCAGCCATTGTCTTTTCCCAGGATTTATGAATACCTTCATAAGCATGCTGATACCCACAGTAAATCAGATATTTGCCTTCTTTATTTTGCTGCATAAAATTGAAAATATTTTTGGCTTCTCCAATTTCCCTTTCTTTATTATTGCCTTCAGCTTCGTAAGGAAAAAGCTTGAATCCAATTTTCAAAGCATTATAAATAAAGTTTCCGAATTCCGGTTCCTTAGAATAATATCCGCTGTTGAGGGTAGCAAATTTTACAGTATTTAGAGAATCTCCTTCCAGTGTTTCGATTCCTATGTATCTGTAGCCTCTATCATATAACCCCTGAAGTAAAGAAGATGCAAAAGTTCTGTGACTTGCATTGTGATGAGCCTCATTGATGATGATTATTTTCTCATCGTCTGCTTTTTTCAGGATATATTCTTTTGCATTGACCGGGATTAATTTTGTGAATTTCAGACTATCGGCAGTGTTTAGCTTTTTCACCCTTCCGAAAGTCTGGTCCCAACTTTCCAGTGCAGGTTTATAGTGTCCGCTTATGGAGTAATATGTTGCACCCATCTGGCTTCTCCAGGATTGACTTTGAGCAGGATCTTCCACCTTCTTTTTAATATCATCGGAAAACAGGTAAGGATTGTCCTGGCTATGGGCTGCAATGCTCAACAATAGTAAAGCCAGCGAATAAAAGAATTTCATGTTATGTAGTTTTTTATTGAATATTGTAGGTTAAAAATAAAAATTCTATTTCCTACTTTGATTTTAATCATTTTACGATCTAGAAAAATTTCTCGAGCCAGTCACTTCCCAGACGTTTGATCTTCTTGGTTTCCGGATCGAAGAGAATCCAAAGTGTACTTGAATCTACCACCAGCTCATCATTGCAGTAAAATTCCACTTTTCTTGGCTGTTTAGCTCCTTCAGGGACCATAGGATAGGTTCTTACTGTGATAATATCATTCAGATAAACCTGTTTTTTATATTGGATATGGTGATCCAGGAGCATCCAGGCATCGTTTACATATTCGGTTTGATATTTTAGAAGATCCCAGTGCTCTGCGGCCACTTCTTCCACCCAATGTACATATTGTACATTATTTACATGGTTGTTCTGATCAATATGTTCTTCTGTTACCTTTATCTGTTTTTCGTACATTAAATTCATGCTCATGAAAAGTTTACTCAAATTTATCATTTTAAAACAGAACGGTCTTCGTTCTATAAGAACAAAAATTTATTTTCTAAAATAAAAACGGAATCAGATGCTCTCTGATTCCGTTCAATATTCAGTATATTGAAATTATTATTTAGATTTTCCAGCAGGCTTAGCAGCAGTTGCCGTAGCACCTAATTTGGTTTTTACAATAGCCGTAATATCCTCACTTCCGTCCGTATAAAGCAGGTTATTAGCTTCCTGTGCTGCTGTATCAAATACATAGCTTAGATTTTTTTCTTTAGCAACAGCAAAAATAGCATCTCTTACTTTCTTTTGCAGTGGAGTAAGCATTTCATTTTGCTTGGCAGAAATATCTTTAGCTGCCTGCGCTCTAGTTTCTTCTATTTTTTTACCTAAACCTTGTAATTCTGTTTGTGCTGCAATCAGTTCTTTAGTTACTGCTTCTTTGTTAGACTCATTTAAGGTTTTTTCTTTATCCTGTGCCGTTTTCAGCTTAGTCTGATAATCATTGATCAGCTTTTCAATTTCAGTCTGTTTTGTTTTAGTCAGATTATCAATGGTAGTTCCTATAGTTTTTACTTCAGATAAACTTGCAAAAATTTCTTCTGTGTTTACACTTCCAATTTTCTGTTGAGCATTTACAGCATTTGCAGTAAGCGTTAATCCTAATGTAATAAAAAGTACTTTAATTAAATTCATTGTTTTAATAATATTTTTTCGTCCCCAAATATAATTCAAATTTTAATTACTTATCATATAACATTTATTCCTGAAAATCTGAATGAATTAAAAGCAGGCAAACAAAGAAAAACCTCCCCAATAAGGAAGGTTTAACATCAAAAAAATATGGAAAAAATGACTAATGGAATTGTGCGGTTTCTGTAGAATCTTTCATTGCTACAGTAGCTGAAGAACCGTTTGTAACAACATTCTGTATTTCATCAAAATACCCCGTCCCTACAAAAGACTGATGCTTCACCGCTCTGAATCCTTTCTGCTGCAGGGCAAACTCACGTTCCTGCAGTTCTGAGTATCCAGCCATTCCTCTTTCTTTATAAGCTAATGCCAATTCAAACATTGCTGTATTCAAAGCATGGAATCCTGCCAATGTAATAAACTGGAATTTGTACCCCATTTTTGCCAGCTCTTCACGGAAAGTAGACATCTCTTCCACGCTCAGCCTTGCCGCCCAGTTGAATGAAGGAGAACAGTTATAAGCAAGCATTTTCCCAGGGAATTTCGCATGAATTCCTTCTGCAAATCTTCTTGCCTGCTCCAGATCAGGATTTGAGGTTTCCATCCAGATCAGATCTGCATATGGAGCATAGGACAAACCTCTGTCGATTCCCTGCTCTACTCCGTTTCTTACTACATAAAATCCTTCAGCAGTTCTTTCTCCTGTTACGAATTTCTTATCTCTGTCATCAATATCAGAGGTCAGTAAATCCGCTGCATCCGCATCTGTTCTTGCAATAATAAGACTCGGAACTCCCAGTACATCGGCTGCCAGACGTGCTGCAATCAGTTTGTTGACTGCCTCCTGTGTTGGCACCAATACTTTTCCGCCCAGGTGTCCGCATTTTTTTGCAGAAGAAAGCTGATCTTCAAAGTGTACGGCAGCAGCTCCCGCTTCTATCATCTGCTTCATCAGTTCAAAAGCATTCAGGTTACCTCCAAAACCTGCTTCTGCATCTGCAATGATGGGTACCAGATATTCTTTATCTCCAGCTCCGCTCACAGATTGTACCTGATCTGCCCTCAGCAATGCATTATTAATTTTCTTTACCACAGAAGGCACTGAATTGGCGGGATACAGTGATTGATCCGGATACATTTCTCCCGATAAATTGGCATCTGCAGCCACCTGCCATCCTGAAAGGTAAATAGCTTCCAGTCCGGCATCTACTTCCTGCACGGCCTGATTGCCTGTAAGAGCTCCAAGTCCTGCCACATAATCCTGGTTATTTAATTTATTCCAGAATTTTTTGGACATTTCCGTAGCAATGGTATATTCTATGGTATAAGAACCGCGAAGTTTCAAAACTTCTGCTGCTGTATAGGGCCTTTTTACACCGTTCCAACGTGGATTTGTCAGCCAGTCTTGTTCTATAGCCTGGATTTGTTCTTGTCTTGTTTTCATAATATTTGGATTTTGTTTGATTAGATTTGAAAGTAATTTTGTTGCTAGATGCTGGTTCTATTGTTGTTTGTTAATTGATGATCTGATTTTCAACCAGCAACTATAAACCAGCAACCAATATTTTCACTAAATAAAAGGATAAGCTTTAAGGGTTAGAAATTCTTCAAAATTCTCAGAGAAGATCAGCTCATTGAAAAGTTCTTTGGCAAGGTTGAATTTTCCGTTTTTGAAACGGGTTTCGCCTACATATTTTTCAATATTGTCCATTTCTTCGCTTTCCCACTGTAAAATCATACTTCGGGTCAATGTTCTGTCATCACTTAACACCGCTTCATTTTTCAGCCATTGCCAGATCTGTGTTCTTGAAATCTCTGCTGTAGCAGCATCTTCCATCAGATTATAAATAGCAGCAGCACCGGTTCCCATCAGCCAGCTTTCGAGGTAGAGAATTCCTACGTTGATATTTTTTCTGACTCCTTTTTCGGTAATCTCACCTTTGGGAATTTCCAGCAGATTACTTTCTGTTATGTGATATTCAAATTTCTTGTCAATCTGATTTTTGGAAGGCATATGCTTGTCAAAAATTTCTTTTGCTACTGAAACTAAGGCTGGATGTGCTACCCAGGTTCCGTCATGACCATTTTTCACTTCCCGTTCTTTATCACTTCTTACCTTTTCAAAAGCAATATTATTGGCTTCATCATTGTCTTTTACAGGAATTTGAGCGGCCATTCCGCCGATAGCATGTACATTTCTCTTATGGCATATTTCGATGACTCTTTTTGAATAGGCACTCATAAAAGGAGAAGTCATGGTCACCTGATCTCTGTCCGGTACAATAAACTCCGGAAGGTTTCTGAATTTTTTGATATAGGAAAAAATATAATCCCATCTGCCGCAGTTCAGTCCTGCACTATGTTCTTTTAATTCAAATAAAATTTCATCAATCTGAAATGAAGCCGTAATGGTTTCGATCAAAACTGTGGCTTTAATTGTTCCCTGCTGAATTCCCAGATAGTTTTGGGCAAAGACAAAAACCTCATTCCACCAACGGGCTTCTTTATAATGTTCCAGTTTCGGAAGGTAGAAGTAAGGACCACTTCCCTTTTCTAAAAGCGACTTTGCATTTCTGAAAAAATACAGTCCAAAATCAATCAGCGAACCGGAAGCTTTTTCACCATTGATTTCAATATGCTTCTCCGGAAGGTGAAGACCACGTGGACGAACCTGTAAAACTGCAGGTTTTTCGTTAAGCTTATAAGTTTTTCCTGCTTCGTTTACAAAATCAATAGTACGGTTAATAGCATCAGAAAGATTAATCTGTCCCTGAATACAGTTTTCCCATACCGGCGAGCTGCTGTCTTCAAGATCTGCCATAAACGTAGAAGCCCCTGAATTTAATGCATTGATAATCATCTTGCGGTCTACAGGTCCTGTAATCTCTACTCTTCTGTCTGACAAATCTTCCGGCAAAGAGGCACATACCCAATTCCCATTACGGATTTCTTCTGTTTCTTTTAAAAATTCAGGAAGCTTTCCTTGATCAAAATTCTGCTGGGTATTTTTTCTTACTTTTAAAAGTTCCAGTCTTTTATGATTGAAGTTCTGATGAAGTGCAATCAGAAAATCCATCAAATCTGGAGTAAAAACTGCTTCAAACTGCTTCTGAGCTTTTATTTCTAATTGAGTCTTGGTTTCCATAACATATTGATTTTGTGATTTGATATTACAAACATAAATAAAAATTTTCACAAACAGCGAACGTTCGCTAAATTTATTCAAAAATTATTATGCGAATAATCGCATCTAATTATTTATATTTGAGTAATGAATTCAGAAAGTGACTTTATCAAAACAGTTTTCGGGTTAAAACTGAAACAGCAGAGACAAAAGAAAAACTGGTCTCTGCAGGATCTTGCTGTAAAGACAGGATTATCAAAATCTTATCTTAACGAAATTGAAAACGGAAAAAAATATCCCAAACACGATAAGATCATCCAGCTTTCTGAAGCACTGAGCTGTACGTTTGATGATCTGGTGTCCACCAAACTCGATAAAAGTCTGGCTCCTTTCAATGAAATTCTGCAGTCTGATTTTTTCAAAGAAGTACCATTGGAGCTGTTCGGAATCAACAAAAACAATCTTATCAGCATTATCAGTGATGCTCCCAAAAAGGTGACGGCTTTCATCAATGCCCTGATTGAGATTTCCCAGAATTATAATCTTGGCAAAGAAAGATTTTATTTTGCCGTATTAAGATCATTCCAGGAATTATATGACAATTATTTTCCGGAAATTGAAGAAAAAGTAAATCTGTTTACTCAGGAAAATCAGATAAAACCCGGCAAAAATTTAAAGTCTGAAATTCTGGAAAAAATTCTTACAGAAAAATTCAGCTATACGATTCAATCTGAAGATTTTGAAAAATATGGAACGCTGGATAACCTTCGTTCGCTTTTTATTCCGGAGAAAAAACTATTACTACTGAATCAAAAACTGGAAAAGGATCAGAAAACATTTATCCTCGCTAAAGAAATCGGCTTCAATGTTCTGGAACTAAAAATACGTCCAAACACCTATTCATGGCTTGACTTTGGAAGTTTTGAGGAAATTCTCAATAACTTTTATGCTTCTTATTTTGCAGGGGCTTTATTAATTTCAAAAGAGCCTGTCATTGAGAAGACATCAGAATTTTTTCAGCACAATACATGGGAATCTGAAAATTTTGAAAATCTTATTAACAGTTTTACCCGTTCCCCTGAAACGTTCTACTACCGACTGACTAATATTCTTTCGGCTGAAATGGGAATTAAAGATTTGTTTTATCTGTGTCTGGTAAAAAAGAAAAATTCGGATAAGATTCAGATTTTAAAAGAACTTCATCTGAACCATCAGCAGGCTCCTCATGCCAATGCAACCAACGAGCATTACTGCAGACGGTGGATTGCCGTGAAAAACCTTGATCATTTAAAAGAAAATGAAACATTGACGGATGCTCAGATCTCCCATTATAAAGACCAGGGAATAAGTTATCTTGTCATTTCCACTTCGCAAAAGAACCCTTTTTCAGACGGAAGCAACAGAAGCTATTGTTTGGGAATTTTATTGAATACTCAAACGATCAAAAAAATAAGCTTTATAAAATCTCCTTCTTTAAAAACGATCAATGTTGGAGTTACCTGTGAATCGTGCAGTATTGCAGATTGTGAAGTGAGGCAGGCTCCTCCGGTAAGGCTGGAAAAGGAACATTTTAACCTGAGTATGAAAAGTTCTGTGGAGAAGATAAGGAAGAGGTTTGAGAATTAAGGGATGAATGGTGAATCGTCAATCTGCTTCGCTTGCGAATTTTAAATATGTTTTGAGATACGTAATACATGTTTTAAATCTAAGAATAATACGTAAATCTTAAACGCAGAGTTCGCAAAGTTTTTATAATATTTTATAGTTTTTTCGGGCGCTATGGCGTTTCACTCAGCAAAGAAAAGTCTGTCCATCTGCTTAATGAAATGCCTTTACGAATAAATAATGTAGATTAATAAACATTCCGAACATTAGCGTTAATAATTATTCACTATTACCTTCGGAAAGCAAAAGTTGATTAGTACCAATACAAAACTAAATGATGAATGGTGAATCGTCAATTCGCTTCACTTGTGAATTTTTAATACTGCTATGAAATATTCGTTTATGAACTTTTTCACCTTCAATTCACTTACGAAGTAAAATTCACCATTGACTTAATTGACCTTTATTTCCTATCTTAGTACAAAACACAGTCATGATAGTAGATTTATTGTTTCCGAACCGTTGTATCCACTGCAACAAAATCATTGATTCTGAACTTTTGGTATGTGATCTTTGTTTTAGCCAGCTCCATTTTACCCACTATTCCTATTTTGAAAATAATCCGATTAAGGAGAAATGCAGTTTGTTTTTTCCTATTGAAAACACCTTTGCTTTACTGCAATTTGAAGAGGAGAGCTTAAGCCGGCAGATTATCCATGAGCTGAAATACAAAGGCCGGGAAAAAGCTGGAAAGATCCTTGCAGACTGGACCACAGAACGCCTGGACTTTAAGAACGAGAAACCTGATCTTTTGGTAAGTGTACCGCTTCATCCAAAAAAAATGAAGGAACGTGGATACAACCAGCTTCATTTATTCACAGAAACCTTAGCGGCATTTTATGACATCCCCTTTGATCATCAATTAATCAAAAGAAATCATTATTCAAAGGCACAGGCTTTAAAGGATAAGAAACACAGATTGGAAGCTGTCAACACATTCTCTATCACACAATCGGTTTCAGGAAAACATATTCTTCTGATTGATGATGTTTTTACCACAGGGAATACCGTTTCATCGGTTGCATGGGAAATTTTAAATGCCGGAAATAACAAAGTGAGTGTATTAGTAATAGCAATAGATGTTTAAGATAAGAAATGAGTCAGGAAATCTATTATGAATACGAGATTCAAATATGTAAAACCTTTCAATCACCCGACATTTTCATCGTTCAAATCTTTTTCTTAATTTTCCGGAAACTAAACCACTATGCCACATCTGCTTTTATTACACGGAGCTTTAGGTCACAGCGACATTTTCACGCCTTATCTGAAAACTATATCTCACTATTTTACAGTACACACTCCTTTGTTTTCAGGACATGGAGATCTGGAACTTCCGGCAGAGGGTATTAGTATTGAAAAGTATACTCAGGAGCTATCAGAATATTGTGAAGCAAATAATTTGACAGATGTATCTATTTTCGGGCACAGTATGGGTGGTTATGCGGCACTCTGTTACGCGATGAAGAATCCTGAAAATGTAAATTCTATTATAACGCTGGGAACAAAGTTTGACTGGACTGAGGAGCAGGCTTTAAAAGAAAGTAAAATGCTTAGTCCTGATGTCATTCTTGAGAAAATTCCACAATATGCTCAGGTTTTAGAATCACAACACGGATCAAAATGGAAGCAGCTTCTTCCTGCTATTGCTGATTTGATGATTGATTTAGGTAAAAATCCTCCGTTGGAAAATAATCTTGCGACGATTAATATTCCCATTCAAATCATGGTAGGAGATAAAGATAATATGGTAACTCTCGAAGAAAGCTCCAGGGTTTACAGAAGTCTTCCCAATGCAAAATTGGCCGTACTTCCAGACACAAAACATCCACTGGATAAAGTACGACCAAGTCTATTGTTGAACTTAATAAAAGATTTCTGGAATCTTTCTTAAATTATCTTTGAAGTTTTTCTCCGTAACTAAGATCTCCGGCATCTCCTAAACCAGGAGTAATATAACCTTTTGATGTTAACTCTTCATCAATAGCTCCTACCCAGATGTGAGCTTCAGGATAGGCATTCTGAATGGTTTCAACGCCTTGTTTTGATGCAATGGCTGCAACAATATGAAGCTGGGTTGGATTTCCATTGGTTAACAGGTCTTTGATTGCTTCAATTAAAGAAGCTCCTGTTGCCAGCATTGGGTCTGCTACAATCAAAGGTCTGCCTTCGATGCTTGGGCAAGTCAGATAATCCTGCTTGATTGAGAAATAATCGTTGGCATCATGTTTTCTGTAGGCAGCTACAAAACCGCAGTCGGCTCTGTCGAGATAGTTCAGAATTCCTTCAAACAATGGAACTCCCGCTCTTAAAATGGTTGTAATAACAGGCTGTACAGCAATTTCCCTGCTTTTAATTGTATCTAAAGGAGTTTGAATTTCAACTTCTCTGTACTCCAGACCTTTACTGATTTCAAAAGCGGCAATCTCCCCGATTCTTTCCATATTTCTTCTGAATCTCATTCGGTCATGCTGAACATTAACGTTTCTAAGTTCGTTAATCCATTCATTGACAAGAGAAAAGTTTTGCGATAAAATAGTAAGCATGAAAATTTTATTTTTAATTTCAGTTAATTGACATTAATTCCTACAAAATTACAACTAAAAAACGAATTGAAAGATTGGGCTAAATGAGAAACTCTGATCTGATTTTATAAAAAACTCCGGCAAGCTTCGCTTGCCGGAGTTTCCAATGAACACTTGTTCTTATTATTTTTGTCTGAAATATACTTCAATCGGAACTCCGGTAAATCCGAATTGTTTTCTCAACTGATTTTCAGTAAATCTTTTATAAGGTTCTTTCACATACTGTGGAAGGTTACAGAAAAACACAAACTGTGGTGACGGCGTAGGAAGCTGAACACAATATTTGATTTTAATATACTTCCCTTTCAATGCAGGTGGTGGCGTATTTTCGAAGATTGGAAGCATTACTTCATTCAGTTTTGAAGTTTTAATTTTCTTCTTACGGTCTTCATAAACCTCCATGGCTACTTCTACAGCCTTTAAGATTCTCTGCTTCGTTAAAGCTGAAACAAATAGGATTGGAATATCCTGGAACTGACCGATTTTATCTTTGATTGATTGTTCAAAATCACGCATTGTATTGGTCTGCTTGTCTTCAATCAAATCCCATTTATTCACAAGGATTACAATTCCTTTTCTGTTTTTCTGAGCCAGTCCGAAGATGTTCATATCCTGAGATTCCCATCCTTGTGTAGCATCCACCATAATGATTACTACGTCAGAATACTCGATAGAACGGATAGATCTCATTACAGAATAGAATTCAAGATCTTCGTTTACCTTAGATTTCCTTCTCATCCCTGCAGTATCTACCAATACAAATTCATGTCCGAATTTGTTATATAAAGTCTGGATACTGTCTCTTGTAGTTCCTGCAATATCCGTTACGATATTTCTTTCAACATCCAATAAAGCATTTGTCATTGTAGATTTTCCTACGTTTGGACGGCCTGCAATAGTGATTTTAGGTAATCCTTCGAAAGGATCTTTATATTCTGTTGTTGGAAAGTCTCTAACGATATCGTCTAAGATTTCTCCTGTTCCTGAACCGGTAGCAGAAGAAAGAGTGTAATATTTATCAATTCCTAACTGGTAGAATTCTGTTGCCGGAAGTTCTTCTTTTGCAGAATCTACTTTATTGATAACGATATAAATCGGTTTATTGGATCTTCTTAATAAACTGTAAATTTCGTAATCTGTATCAGTAAGTCCCTCTTCCACGTTCATCATAAAGATAATGGAAGTAGCCTCTTCTACAGCCAATTGTACCTGCTTACGGATTTCTTCTTCAAAGATATCATCTGTACCTACATCATAACCTCCGGTATCAATTACAGTAAAATCTACCCCGTTCCAGTCTGATTTTCCGTAGTGACGGTCTCTGGTAACACCGGCTGTAGAATCTACAATAGCTTCTCTTCTTTCTAATAAACGATTAAAAAGCGTGGATTTTCCTACGTTGGGACGTCCAACGATTGCGACAATATTTGACATAAAAAATGTTTAATAATCCTTCTGCTTATGCTCAGGACATGTTATTAATGGGTTACTCCAACTTTTGGAGCCCAATTTTTTGCAAAGATAAGATTTTATTATTTAACGAGGCTTTTAAGGATGGGAGCTGGAAGAAGAAGGCTGGAAGTTGCTATTCACCGGATAAAATATCATGTTCGTTAAGATTAAAATTGAACTGACAACATCTGTGAGTCTCCTATTTCAGGCTAAAGCATATTTTTTTGAAGATTTTTATCAGAAAATAATTATTTGGCAATCAATACATAAAGCAATTGCCCATGTATTATGTTAATTAATCTTTAATTTTGATTTTCATATTTAAAATAAATTCTATAATTTCGCAACATAGAAACAGACCTATAGTGTAACGGTAGCACTCCGGTTTTTGGTACCGTCAGTCGGGGTTCGAATCCCTGTGGGTCTACAAACCATCCTTTTTTAAGGATGGTTTTTGTTTTTTATATCTTTATGACAAATTCTTAAATTGTAATCCCGATCACGAATAACGACAGAACAGACCTATTTTTTTAATCCAGCACTCAAAAAATCCGAATAAAACTGAGTAAAATGACAGAATCAGAATTAAAAAACATCATGGAAGTATGTAATAACGCTACCCCATCTCCATGGACATCATATATTGAAGGCAGAGATTTCAATTCCGGATCCAGTTTTATAATGACTGGAGAAGAAAAGAGAGACTATGATATAGAATTCATTTCAATAAAACCTGAAGATCAGGATTTCATTGCTATGGCAAGAAACGTAATTCCACTGTTAGTAGAAGAAATTATTAAATTAAAAAGAAACCAATAAATAAAGTTTCTCCTGACCTTCATAGTCAACAATATAAAATAACAGGCTGCCTTTTCAAGACAGCCTGTTATTTTATATGATTAAAAAAGATTAAACCAGATCAAACCTATCCAGATTCATCACTTTTGTCCATGCTGCCACAAAGTCTTTTACAAATTTACCTTGTGCATCGGCACTTCCGTATACCTCAGCAATCGCTCTCAATTCGGAATTGGATCCGAAAACAAGATCAGCTCGGGTTGCGGTCCATTTTGGCTGGCCGGTTGAACGATCACTTCCCATATAAAGCTGCTGATCGTCTGACATAGCTTTCCATTGAGTTCCCATATCCAAAAGATTCACGAAGAAATCATTGGTAAGAACTCCCGGACGGCTGGTAAATACACCATGTTTTGAACCGTCAAAGTTGGTATCCAAAGTACGCATACCTCCTACTAATACAGTAAGTTCCGGAGCTGTAAGACTTAACAGTTGGGCTTTATCTATTAGTAAAGATTCTGTAGATACGGTAAATCTTCTTTTCAGGTAATTACGGAATCCATCGGCAATAGGCTCTAGATATCCCATAGATTCTACATCGGTTTGTTCCTGAGAAGCATCCATTCTTCCCGGAGCAAATGGAACTTTCACATCCTGTCCTGCATTTCTTGCAGCAACTTCAACCGCAGCATTACCTGCCAGAACAATAAGATCAGCTAAAGAGATTTTCTTACCTCCGTTTTGAGAATCGTTGAATTCTTTCTGGATTCCTTCCAATACTCCTAATACTTTATTCAGCTGTGAAGGATTATTCACTTCCCAGTTTCTTTGAGGTTCCAATCTTATTCTGGCTCCATTGGCACCCCCACGCTTATCACTTCCTCTGAAAGTAGAAGCAGAAGCCCAGGCTGTAGATATCAGTTCAGCATTGCTTAATCCTGAATTTAAAACTTTTGATTTTAATGCTTCCACATCATTTCCGTCAACCAGTTCATGATTCACTTCCGGAATAGGATCCTGCCAGATCAGTTCTTCCTGTGGTACATCTGGTCCCAAATAACGGGCACGCGGTCCCATATCTCTGTGTGTAAGCTTAAACCATGCTCTTGAAAAGGCATCGGCAAATGCATCAGGATTTTCGTAAAAATGTCTAGAAATTTTTTCATAAGCAGGGTCCAGTCTCAATGAAAGGTCCGTTGTAAGCATTGTTGGTTTATGCTTTTTAGAAGAATCGAATGCATCAGGAATAATATCAGCACCATCCTTTGCTACCCATTGGTGAGCTCCGGCAGGACTTTTTGTCAATTCCCATTCATTTTCAAAAAGGTTTTTAAAGAAATAATTACTCCATTGAGTCGGCGTTTCTGTCCAGGTCACTTCCAGGCCACTGGAAATAGCGTCTTTACCACTTCCGGATTTATAGCTGCTTGACCATCCTAATCCCTGCTGTTCAATTCCTGCTCCTTCAGGTTCTTTGCCAACATGATCTGCAGGACCAGCCCCGTGGGTTTTACCAAAAGTATGTCCTCCGGCGATCAAAGCAACCGTTTCTTCATCGTTCATTGCCATACGGCCGAAAGTATCACGGATATCTTTAGCGGCAGCAATAGGATCTGGATTTCCGTCCGGACCTTCAGGGTTTACATAAATAAGTCCCATTTGTACGGCTGCCAATGGATTTTCAAGGTTTCTTGAATGAATATCTCCGTCTGCATTATCATCAGTAGGAAGAACTGCTGAATGTCCTTCTACAACTCCTTCTGAACCGTGGGCATAACGTAAGTCACCTCCCAGCCACGTCTTTTCTGATCCCCAATATACATCGGAATCCGGTTCCCAAACATCGGCACGTCCTCCTGCAAATCCAAATGTTTTGAAGCCCATTGATTCAAGGGCAATATTTCCGGTAAGAATCAAAAGGTCTGCCCAGGAGATATTTCTGCCATATTTCTGCTTAATCGGCCATAATAATCTTCTCGCTTTATCAAGGCTTACATTATCCGGCCAGCTGTTTAAGGGTGCGAAACGCTGTTGGCCAGCCCCTGCTCCGCCTCTACCATCTCCTACCCGATAGGTACCTGCGCTGTGCCAGGCCATACGGATAAATAAAGGACCATAATGACCAAAATCTGCCGGCCACCAGTCTTGAGAATCTGTCATTAATGCATGAAGATCTTTTTTTACGGCCTCCAGATCCAGGCTTTCGAATGCTTTGGCATAGTCAAAATCTTTGTCCATAGGATCTGAAAGGGAGGAATGCTGGCGCAGAAGATCTACTCTAAGCTGATCCGGCCACCAATCAGAATTTTGGGTTCCACCGCCTGCTACACTCTTCTTCATTGTTCCGTTATGAAACGGGCATTTACTGATGTCATTCAAATCGTTTTCCATTGTCGTTTATTTTATTTTTATATTGATTAATACAGTTTAAATTCTCTGTTATAAGAATATGACAAACCTACAACGTTTGGGTAATAAATACAATCTATTAATTTTTATTTCAACGATAGTCAAAAACTATAAACATGTATTTCCGACTGCATGAGAATTAAGACTAAATTGTGGTATTAAGTTAATCATTTTTCAGATTAACTTAAATAAAAACAGCAGTATAGGGCTCAATTTAGAATTACTCAACGTAAGAATTTTATGGAAAAAGGAAGAAAGGAAGCTTGAAGAGGAAAGTTTGATGATTGCCGGAAAATATTTGATTAATATTTATAAAAATTGAAAAAAACGAGCTATTTCAAGAACTTCTAAAAGCACCTCCAACCTCACTCTTAAAGCTTCCGATTTTATCTCACTAAAAATAAATTAACTACCTTTATCATTACCAAACATGAAACACCTGCTATGAAAAAAATAATTGTTATCATTCTTGTTGCTTTTATCATCATTCAGTTTTTTCCTATTGACAAAACAAATCCGCCTCCTACACCCGGCATGGATTTTCTTAAGATCAAAAACACTCCGGAAAAAATTGCCCGTACCATCAGAACTTCTTGTTACGACTGTCATTCCAATGAAACAGCATATCCATGGTATACCAATATTTCCCCGGCTTCATGGTGGGTAAAAAATCATATTAATGAAGGCAGGAAACATCTTAATTTTTCTACCTTTGCAGTATATGAACCTAAAAGACAGCTTCATAAACTGGAGGAATCTATAGAAATGGTTGAAAAAAAAGAAATGCCGCTTGAGTCTTATTATTTAGGACATCAGAATGCCAAACTCTCGGATGAACAGCGTGCAGAACTTATCCAATACTTTAAAAAAGTAAAAGAAGATACCGAAAGAAGAATCATGTTTAATAAATAAAGTCGTGGAAAACTGGGAAAATAAACATATTGTGTTTTTTGACGGAGATTGCGGAGTCTGTAATTTCTGGGTACAGTGGATTTTGGAGCGTGACAAGAAAGACCAATTCATGTTTGCTTCTCTACAATCTGATTTCGGGCAACAATTTTTATCCGAAAGAGGCCTGGAAACTAATATATTCAATACCCTGTATCTATGGAAGCCCGGACGGTATTATCAAATCAAATCAAGGGCAGTACTGGAAATCGCTAACTTATTGGGAGGAGTTTATAAACTTTCCTTTATTGGAAAAATTATACCTGCTTTTTTAAGCGACAAAGTATATGATACTATTTCCAGAAACAGGATGAAACTTGCCAATCAGAAGTGTTATTTACCGGATCAGCATCAGAAGAAAAAGTTTATTCAGGTGTAGTTTCTCTTATATACAATTTCCTTCAGATTATATAAAATACCATTCCGTAAGAAAAACCGGACAACCTAACATTAAAATGATGTGTTGCGGAGATTCCTACGGAATGACAAACTTGATGGATAAGTAAACAAACTGGGATTGATTATAAAAATAATTCTATCACCCGCTTATTACTTATCACTTATTACTTATCACTTATAAATTCAGTGACCACACAGAATAAGAGTTTGGCGGGCATTGAATTTTCACCCATTTATCTCCCTGAGTTGTAGGATACCAGCCTGAGTGTCCGGTGAAATCTTTGATCTGCTGGCTGCTCCAATTGGTTTCTACCCATCTTTCCTGCCAGTTTGATGATGTATTGATATAAACAACCAGCCCGGGATTTCCATTATATCCGTTTCGTCTTGCGATATATTCATCATTATCGGTATACAGAATAGAAGTTGTTCCGGTAGCTTTATTGTTATGAATCCAGATCAGGTTATTTAGTCTTTCTTTGTTCAGCCATTCTTCATAATCTCTGTAAAAAATGGTTGGATATCCTTCATGAGTCAAAATATAGGCATAGGCCGGCATTTTATTGTTAATAATATCTGTGTCGTGATTGGCTACAAAAGTGACTGCTTTGTATGGATTTCTTTTCCACATCATATCATCATTCAGAACATTCAAATTTCCGTTGTCAAATGCCTCGTCCATTTTATAATAAGCTGCAAAATCAAATACAGAGCTGTTCGCATTATTGGCCCACCATTCCAATGTATTTACGTTGGAATCCCATAGTTCACCAACAGAAAATCCACCTACATTGGAATTCCAGGTATTGACAACCCAAGGACCGAAACCTTTAACGTAATCGAACCTCCAGCCATCAAATTTCATCACATTCTTATAATATTTGGCAACAGAATCGTCTCTACCCCAAAGCCAGTCCTGCACATGAGGGTTGGCATGAGACAGATCGGGAAATCCACCAAAAGCTCCTTCATCATTGTTTCCGTAAGCATTTTTATAAAAATCATTGTAGTTTCTCTGAAATTTTCCGGAAGCAACGCCTGAAAAATCAGTCCAGGTATTCGTTCCTGTAAAAGGATTGGCTTCGGATTGTCCGCCACTATTATGATTGATCACAATATCTGCGTACACCTGCATACTTTCTGCGTGCGCTTTTGTAATCAGTGCTTCAAGTTCTGTTCTTGATCCGAAACGGGTTTCCACGCTTCCATTTTGATTAAAATTTCCAAAATCATAATAATCTGTAGGATCATATCCCATAGAGTAAGCTCCGTTCTGCGCTTTTGAAGCTGGAGGAAGCCATACGGCACCAATTCCGGCATCGGACCATGCAGTTAATTTATCTTTAACAGTGTTCCACCAGTTTCCCCCTTCAGGAACATCCCAGTAAAAGCCCTGCATCAAAACTCCTCCACCTGGTCCTGCTATAAACTTCCCCTGCATAGATCCGGAATCATTTCCGGTACTGAAAGGGCGGCCGTCATGATGAGTGACATTCACAGTTTTGTTATGAACTTCTTCCTGCCCGGAAGTCTCCGTAATCAATTCATCCCTGTTCTGACAAGAGTTAACCAGTGCTAAAGCCAATAGGGAAAGGAAAAAATATGTTTTTTTCATCGTAATAATTAATTATCAATCTATTAAACAAGATACAATTTTATTGAAAACAAATTCAAACGAATGGGAAATATTTTAATTTTTAATAATAAATCAAGAAGAAAGCCATTTAAAATTTTCATTAAAAAATCATAAATTTTTCAGATTCTCGAAACAATTTTTCTTTTAATCCATATATTTGCATACTATGGAATACAATACCCAAAAAACTCAGCTTAATATGCCGGAATATGGCAGAATAATACAACAGTTGGTTGAGCGCTGCAAAGAACTTCCTACCAAAGAGGAAAGGAATGAAATGGCTATGGCAATCATCGATTTTATGGGTCAGAGAAACCCACAACTTCGCGACGAGGAAAATTATAAACATAAACTTTGGGACCATCTTTTTATTCTTGCTAATCATGATCTGGACGTAGACTCTCCTTATCCGTTCCCAACTCCGGAACAATTGGCAGAAAAACCTAAAAGAATGGAATATCCAAAACTTCAAGGTGACTTTAAGTTTTACGGAAAGAGTATTCTTCAATTGATAGAAAAAGCAATCGAACTGGAATCTGGTGATGAAAAAGAGGCCCTTATCGAAGTGATTGCCAACAATATGAAGAAGTCTTATAATGTCTATAATAAAGAACATGTGACGGACGATGTTATCTTCCGCCACCTGAAAGAACTGTCTGAAAACAGGTTGGACCTTACGGGAATAGATTCACTTGAAAAAAGTAAAATCTATTACACCAGCAATAACAACAACCGAAATAATAACAATAACAACAATAGGAACAGCAACAACAGCAATAATAAGAACAATAACCAGCCTAACAAGAGAAGGCATAACAACAACAATCATAAAAACAGGAAGTAATGAGTGGAACATTTCAGATAAGAGGAGGAAAAAGACTGCAGGGCGAAATAACTCCACAAGGAGCCAAGAATGAGGCTCTACAAATTTTATGTGCGGTTCTCCTTACGGACGAAGAAGTAAGAATCAAAAATATTCCGGATATTCATGATGTAAACAGACTGATTGAAATTCTTGGAGATTTTGGAGTAAAAATTACTAAAAACGGACAGGGAGATTATACTTTCAAGGCTGATCAGGTAAATTTTGATTATATAAAATCTAACGAGTTCAAAAAAGACGGCGCAAAACTGCGTGGATCTATTATGCTGATGGGCCCGATGCTTGCCCGCTATGGAGAAGCTTATATGCCGACTCCGGGAGGTGACAAAATCGGAAGAAGAAGACTGGATACTCACTTCCAGGGGCTGGTTGAACTGGGTGCTGAATTCAATTATGATGAAGAGGAATATTTCTATTCTTTAAAAGCTAAAGAATTAAGAGGAAAATTCATCTTATTGGAAGAAGCTTCTGTTACCGGAACTGCTAATATTGTAATGGCAGCAGCTCTGGCAAAAGGAAAAACAAGAATCTACAACGCGGCATGCGAACCTTATCTTCAGCAATTGTGTAAAATGCTGAACAGAATGGGAGCCAATATCTCAGGAATCGGATCTAACCTTCTTACTATTGAAGGAGTAGATTATCTGAGAGGAACGGAGCATACAATGCTTCCGGATATGGTAGAAATCGGATCCTGGATTGGTCTTGCGGCCATGACGAAATCTGAAATTACCATCAAAAATGTAAACTGGAACCAGCTTGGTGTCATCCCAAATACATTCAGGAAATTAGGAATCGAACTTGAGCAAAGTGGTGATGACATCTATATTCCTGCTCAGGAACATTATAAAATTCAGAAATTTATTGACGGGTCTATCCTTACTATTTCAGATGCTCCCTGGCCAGGATTTACGCCGGATTTATTATCTATTATTTTAGTGGTAGCTACTCAGGCAAAAGGAAGTATTCTGGTTCATCAGAAAATGTTTGAATCCAGATTATTCTTTGTTGATAAATTAATTGACATGGGAGCTCAGATCATTTTATGTGATCCACACAGAGCAACGGTAATCGGATTGAACCAGGAAGCTCCTCTAAGAGGCACAACGATGGTTTCCCCGGATATCAGAGCCGGAAATGCACTTCTTATTGCAGCACTTTCTGCAGAAGGAAAATCTATTATCCATAATATCGAACAAATCGACAGAGGATATGAAAATATCGATGGAAGGCTGAAAGCAATTGGTGCTGATATCGAAAGAATTTAAAATTATTTTATTTAATATGGAAGCGTTCAGAGTAATCTGAGCGCTTTTTTGTTTGACTTTTGTCATTCTGACGAAGGAAGAATCTTATTATCAGTCAAATACATGAGATTCTTCACTACATTTCATCTCGTTCAGAATGACACTTTTGAGGCAACCTCAATTCTGTACCGATTAATTATTGTTTTTTTATATCTGCTTTTAATAAAAAATAAAAAGTGTCCGGTAAAAGTACCGGACACTTTGAGTAATTAAAACTATATGAATCTCACTTAAAAATACTTTCTGCAGATATACTCCACCGTCGTATTCATAAGTTTATTTTTATTCAGATAGATTTCAAGCTGCTGAAAATCTTCTGAACTGACATTAATATATAACTGCACTGAACCAAAACTATATCCGTTCACATACTCTACATTAGCGGATAGCACTCTATGACAGATCCCAAATTGATTGTAGATGGTATTCATTAAATGTTCAAATTTCATTTTGCCATTCAACTCTATTTCCAATAACAATTCTTTTTTAGGCAGATTAATTTTATTTTGTAAAACCTGCAGGCCCGGATTAGGTGTAATCATCGCTAAACATTTTTTGGTTAAACTTCTAAGATCATATTGCGTTCTGCATTTAAATCTGTGACAAAAATATAAAAAAACATTAGTCCACCAAATTAGTAGACTAATGTTTTTTAAATTTTAACATAAAAAAAAAGAAGCCTCTTCAGCTTCTCTCAATATTTTAATAACTCCCTACTCGTTCTAATCTATCAGAACCAGCAAGTCCATTGGGGTTACAACCAGGCTCTCCTTCAGGGATCTTCAGATTTTTCCTGGTATAAAATTCTTCCCAGAATGCATTCGTTTTTCCTGTTTTAGGATCAATGAATGTCATGGGCTCCAGTTTGAAAATATTTTCTGCCCTAAAAGCTCTTTCAACGAAATCTGAACAGTAATATGAATTTTCATCCAGGATGTAATTGAAGTTATAAGGTTTTCCAAGCATAGAATTCGCTTTTTCAACAGCTTCAGGAATTATTTTCTGGTATTCGGTCTTCAAACGATAAACAATTACCTCCTGCCCATCTTCTTTCTGGTCTTTGATAAAATCTTTCAGATCCTGTTTCTGAGAACCTCCTTTTGGCGCAGCATGCAAAACAAACATTTTGTTACCATCTTTTTCCAGAATTCCTATGTGATCAAATGAAGCTATTTTTTGTTTTTGAGTCACATTATTAATAGCACCGGAAAGCCCCGATTCTTTAGCCGTTACGAAAAGCAGATCTCCATTTTTGAGCAGTACATTACCGGAATAAGTATTTTTGCACTGTATCAATAATAACATCAGACAGAACAAAAACCCAACAACAGTATTTTTTCTTTTTTTAATTCTAAATTCAGACATTTGATTATACTTTCGGTGCCAAAATTACAAAATAGAAATCATTACATTTGTGGGAATATTGATCTATTCTTCACATCAACCCAAACATTTCACAGATTCTTATGCCACATATTTTATTAGTTGAAGATGATGACAGACTTTCAAAACTGATTGCAAAAGGATTTCAGGAAGCTGAATTTGAGGTAACCGTAGCATATGACGGAATCATAGGTTTGAAACTGGCTTTGCAGACCAATTTTGATCTGGTAGTCACAGATATTGTCCTGCCTAAAAAAAACGGACTTGAATTCTGTAATGAAATCAAAGCATTACAACCGAATCTTCCTGTAATTATGCTGACTGCACTGGGAACTACTGATGACAAGCTGGAGGGATTTGATGCCGGAGCCGATGATTATCTTACCAAACCTTTTGAAATGCGCGAACTGACAGCAAGGATCAAAGTACTTCTGAAACGCTTTTCACAACAGAGACAGCAAAAAGTGTCTGTTCTTACCTATGAAGGAATTGAAATGAATCTGGAGCAGAAAACGGTGCGCAGAGATCATACTCCAATAAAACTGACTCCGAAAGAATTTAACCTCTTAAAATTCATGCTGGAAAATTCGGAAAGGGTTCTTCCCCGAAGTGAAATTGCAGAAAAAGTGTGGGAAACCCACTTTGACACAGGAACGAATTTTATTGATGTATACATTAATTATCTCCGAAAAAAAATTGATAAAGATTTTGAAGTTAAGCTGATCCACACCAAAGCCGGCATGGGATTTATCCTGAAAAAAGACTATGAATCAGGCTTTGTGCAGTAATCACTGAGATAAACTAAAAATATCAGGATGAAAATAAGAACCCGACTTACGCTGCTTTTTACTTTAATCACTGCAATGCTTTTAAGTGTTTACAGCGTTTCGATTTATTATTCATCCAAAGAAGCCAGAGAAAAATCTTTTTACAGTGAGCTTCAAAATGAAGCGATTGCCAAAGCAGATCTGTTTTTCCGAAGTTCACTGCCGGAGCAGGAAATGCACAAACTTTATAAAAACAATACCAGAACCCTAAATGAAGTTCAGGTAGCGATTTATGATATTAATAAGCAGCTCGTTTATCATGATGATGCCAAAGTGGATTATGTAAAGGAAACCCCGGAAATGCTTTCCCAGATATTCCAGAAAAAGAGAATCAATTTCTTTTTAAACGATTTGCAGGTGATCGGAATGGTATATCATTATGAGGGAAAAACTTATGCGGTAACCGCTGCAGCTTATGATCAATATGGATATGAATATCTCACTCATCTTCTTACCATCAGCATTATCTCTTTCTTCAGTATTTTAATATTAATTTATCTGGCCGGAATATTTCTTTCCAAAAAAGCATTGAATCCGCTCAGTGAAATGGTCACTCAGATTAAAAAAATCACGGCCGGAAAACTACAATTAAGGCTTAAAACAACAAAAGAGAAAGACGAACTTAATGAACTTGCTCAAAACTTCAACGGAATGCTGGAAAGACTTGAGAACTCTTTTGATTCACAAAAGCATTTCGTATCCAACATTTCCCATGAACTGAGAACACCTTTGGCTGCTATTATTACCGAACTGGAACTGGCTTCTGAAAAAGATAAAACCAAAGAAGAATATCAGGAAACCATTCAATATGCGCTTGAAGATGCACGAAATATGGTAAAACTTTCCAACAGTTTGATGGATCTCGCTAAAGCCAGTTATGACCCTAACGAAATCAGTTTTTCCGAAGTTCGTCTTGATGAGGTTCTTCTGGAATCTTACACCAAAATCATAAAAGAAAATTCAGGATATAAAGTTTCATTAAATATAGATGAGTCGTTAGAAGAGCATCAACTGGTCATCCAGGGAAATGAATATCTTCTGCAGGTCGCTTTTAATAATCTTATTGACAACGCCTGTAAATATTCACCAGAACACATATGTTCAATAGATGTCAAAAGCAATGCGAAAATCCTTTTGATTAGTTTTACCAACAAAGGAAACATGATTCCTAGCGAAGATTTAGAACATATTTTTAAACCTTTTTACAGAAGCGAAATACCCAAACCGGAGAAAGGACATGGAATAGGGCTTTTCCTTACTGAGAAAATTATTCTCCTTCACCACGCAAAAATTACAGTCGTATCAGATCATAATGATACTATTTTTACCGTGATATTTGATATCATTTAATTTCTCTATTGCTTATTCGTGAGAAAGAGATTTTTTATTGAAAACTGTAGTTCCAATACTGGCTGCAATTACACAGGTAATAGAAATCCACTGTAAAAAAGATAATTCTTCAGCAAGAAAAACCAATCCTGAAAGCGCTGCAAATGCAGGTTCCAGACTCATCAGAATACTGAAAGTTTTTGCAGGAAGTCTCTTCAAAGCCATCATCTCTAATGAAAATGGCAAAGCACTTGAAAGGATAGCAACCCCAAGCCCTTTTACAAAAATAGCCGGAGTAAGATTGAAAACCGCACCATCCCATATTGTAAAAGGAATAATCACCATACTCGCAAATATCATTCCGGTAGTCACGGCATCTTTTCCGTCCATTATTTTCGAAACCTTTCCACCCATTATGATATAAAGAGCCCAGAACATCCCTGCAAGAAAGGCAAGCCCAAGTCCTACCAAATCAACATGATCATTCTGCCACGGAACAATCAGCAGGATTCCCACACAGGCCAGCAAAGCCCAGACAACATCCAGCAGTTTACGGGACAAAGCTAATGCAAGAAATAAAGGTCCCGCAAATTCCACAGTAACCGCCAGCCCCAAAGGAATTCTTTGAATCGCCATATAAAAAATAAGATTCATCGCTGCCAAACCTATTCCGTATATCGCACAGTATTTCCATTTTTGTCTGTCAAACTGCAAAAATTTCGGACGGTTAATCAACGTAAGCAAAACAGCTGAAAGTACAATTCTTAAAGTAACCGTTCCAATAGCTCCAATGGCAGGAAAAAGCTGCTTGGCAATGGAAGCTCCTCCCTGTACACATATGATCGCTAACAATGTAGCGGGTATCGCTATGTTTGATTTTTTCATTTCTAAATATATAATTCAAAAGATTTTGGAAAGAAATTTCCGCGATTAAACACACTTTTATTTACATGATAAATCGTGAAATTCATCATGTAAAACTGCCTGCCCCAAATGTATTGAAATTTTATCTTTTACAATGGGTACAGTTTACTCTTATTAATAGGGTCTAATCAATAATTGACTCTTTCAGGAGCAACTTAAAAAAGCAGAAATGATTTTCTCTAATGATTTTCTAATAACATTCTAAAGCTTTTCTAACGGTAAAAAAAGGCAGGCTTTTCTACTTTTGCACAGTAAAAAATAAAGCATATGGACTCAGATCCTTACAGTAGTTATCAATCTTAAAGCTTTAGTTGTACTCACTTTTCCCGTACAGCTGCAACGCTTTATAAAAAAAGGAAAAGTTATGAATACATTTGAATTTACCCTTCGTTTACTGACTGCATTCTGCCTGGGTACCGGTATAGGTTTTGAAAGACAGTGGCGAAAAAAAAATGCAGGACTCAGAACCAATACTTTGGTTTGCATTGGCTCTGCAGCATTCGTATTGATTGCCATCAGAATTGGTGGCGATGCAGCCGGAAGAATCACCTCTTATATTGTCAGCGGAATCGGTTTCCTGGGCGGCGGCGTTATCATGAAAGACGGCCTTACCGTAAGAGGATTAAATACAGCAGCCACATTATGGTGTTCTGCGGCCATAGGCGCATTATGTGCACTGGGATATCCTGCAGAAGCCCTCATCACAGTTTTCTTTATTGTCTCTACCAATATATTCCTTAGACCTACTCTCTCTTCTCATAAAGAAGCAAGGAGCAAAAAATGGTTCAGTACCAAGAAAAATAACAACAAAAAAGTAAAAATCAGTAACAGCACTCAATTGTATTAAGATCATGAAAAAGATAATCTTAAGTAGTATTATTCTCTTTGCAGCCTCTTGTAAAGACAATACACCTCAACAAAATAAAGAACCGGAAATAATGATAAAAGGTAACCAGGTAACTGTTCCGGAAAACAATCCCGTTTTCAAAAAAATTAAAACACAGGTTGTTACCGAACAGGAACACAGCGATGGGGTAATTTCAGCGGGAACTATTCAGGCAATTCCTAATCATTATGCAGAAATTGCCAGTCCCTTTTCCGGAAGAATTACAAAATCATTTATTCAGCTTGGACAACATATTTCTGCCGGAAGTCCTCTTTTTGAGATTCTTTCTTCAGATTATTTTTCGGTTCAAAAAGATTATACGGATGCCCTGAATGATGTACAGCTTGCCGAAAAAAATCACAGACGCCAGCAGGATCTCGTAAAACATGGCGTAGGTATTCAGAAGGAGCTGGATGAAGCGGAAACGGATTTTAAAAATAGAAAAACATCCCTCTCCAATGCTTCTTCTGCCTTGAAAGTCTATAACAGTAAAGGTGGAGGTATAGGAAGTCCTCTTATTGTAAGAGCTCCCATCAGCGGAGAGATCATTTCCAACAAAATTGTAAACGGCCAATATCTGAAAGGAGATGCTGATCCGGTAATGATCATTGCAGAATTATCCAAAGTCTGGATTTCCGGTGATGTAAAAGAAAAGGACATCCGCTTTGTGAATACCGGAGATCAGGTTTCTGTAAAAGTAAGTGCGTATCCGGACAGAAATATTACCGGAAAAGTATATCACATCAATGAAATTGTAGATGAAGATACCCGAAGTATAAAAGTCCTTATTGAATGTGATAATCCAGACAGAAAATTAAAACCAGGCATGTATGCTACGGTCAACTTCTCCACGACTCCTGCAAAAGCAGTGATGATTCCCGTAACCGCTTTGATGCAGCAGGATAACTTCCAATATGTATGGGTAAAAACAGGCAAGAGTCAATATGTAAAACGTTCAGTGACAACAGGAGAGACTGATCAGAAAACAGTAAGAATCACTTCAGGGTTAAAACCCGGAGAAACCATCATGACTGAAGGGGGAATTTATATGCTGGATGCAAAATAATGTAAAATGATGCGAAATCAAAAACTATGAAGAAATTATTAACAATCTCTATACAGAAGAGATGGCTGATGCTTGCTCTCTTTCTTTTACTGGGATTCTTCGGGTATTATTCCTGGACCAGACTATCCATAGAAGCCTATCCTGATATTGCTGATGTAACCTCGCAGGTGGTAACACAGGTTCCGGGACTGGCCGCTGAAGAAGTAGAACAGCAAATCACCATTCCTTTGGAAAGATCTCTGAACGGACTTCCCGGAATGCATGTGATGAGAAGCAAAAGTACTTTTGGACTGTCCATTATTACAATGGTTTTCGATGATGGGATAGACGATTACTGGGCAAGACAGCGTATTCAGGAAAGACTGACGGATGTAGAGCTTCCTTACGATGCACAACCAGGGTTAGATCCCCTCACCTCTCCCATTGGAGAAGTATACCGTTACATAATCGAAAGTAACAACCACAGTCTGCGGGAATTGACGGATTTACAAAAATTTGTGATCATCCCACGCATTAAACAGATTTCAGGAATTGCTGATGTTACCAATTTTGGAGGAATTACCACGCAGTTCCAGATCGAACTTGATCCCCATAAGCTTGAACAATACGGATTATCTCTGTCAGAAGTTACCGAAACAATCTCCAAAAACAATGTGAGTGCCGGAGGGAGTATGCTTTCCCGCGGAAACCTCGCTTATGTCATCCGCGGAATAGGTTTGGTAAAAGACTTAAATGATCTTGGAAAAATTGTAGTCAAAACCCAAAATGGCGTTCCTGTTTTTTTGAATGATGTAGGAACATTAAAATACGGAAACCTGGAAAGAAAAGGAATTCTGGGCTACACAGACCAAAAACGTAATTATTCTGAAAGCGTAGAAGGTATTGTCCTTTTATTAAGAGGGCAAAATCCTTCACAGGTGTTGGAAGGAGTACATGAAGCGATCGAAGAACTGAATAACGAAACACTGCCACCCGGAGTAAAGATTCATCCTTTTCTGGACAGAACAGACCTTGTAAAAACAACACTCACTACAGTTTCTCATACGCTTACTGAAGGAATTGTATTGGTTATTATCGTACTGATTGTATTTCTTGGAAGCTGGCGGGGAGCATTACTGGTGGCGATAACTATTCCGCTTTCTTTATTATTTGCTTTTATACTGATGCATTTTACGAATATTCCTGCCAACCTTCTTTCACTGGGAGCCATTGATTTTGGGATCATTGTAGACGGAGCAATCGTTATGCTGGAAACCATTCTGAGGAAAAGAGAAGAAAACCCGGAAGAAGTACTGGAAGAAAAAACAATCACCCAAAGAGTAATTGAAGTAGCAAAGCCTATTTTCTTTTCAACCATTATTATCATTACTGCCTATCTGCCTTTGTTTGCGTTTGAAAGAGTAGAAAAAAAATTATTTACCCCTATGGCTTTTACTGTTGGATATGCCCTATTGGGAGCACTTGCTGTAGCCTTGCTTCTGATCCCTGGATTGGCTTACGTGATCTATCGAAAACCACAGAAGATTTATCACAATAAATGGCTGGAAAAACTAAGCACTGCTTATGGAAAGAGCATTGAAAAAATAATGCAGACTCCTAAAAGAGTTATCATCCCTATTATGATTGTTCTCGTATCTGCCGGAATCCTCTCCTATCATGTAGGAAAAGACTTTCTTCCCGAACTGGATGAAGGCTCTATATGGCTGCAGGTACAGTTACCTCCCGGAATTTCTTTAGCCCAATCAAAAGAAATGAGTGATACGCTGCGTGTCCGTACTCTGAAACATCCTGAAATTACTTATATGATGATTCAGGCAGGCCGTAATGATGATGGTACAGATCCGTGGACTGCCTCACACTTTGAAGTCTCTATCGGGATAAAACCTTACAGCGAATGGCCGGCCGGGAAAACAAAAGCAGATCTCATCAAAGAATTGGCAGCAGATTATAAAAATATGCCGGGATTCACCGTAGGTTTTTCACAACCTATGATTGACGGAGTAATGGATAAAATCTCAGGGGCTCATAGTGAACTGGTGGTAAAGGTGTATGGAGAAGATTTTAAGGAAACAAGGCGTATTGCAGAAAATGTATTATCAACCCTAAATACAATTCCGGGTTCAGCAGATCTTGCCATTGATCAGGAACCACCATTACCTCAGCTGCAGATTATTGCAGACAGAGACAAGATTGCTCAGTATGGACTGAATGTAGCAGATGTTGCCGACCTTATTGAAGTGGCATTGGGAGGAAAAGCAATTTCCCAGATCTTTATTGGTAATAAAGTATATGATATTTCCTGCCGTTATACGGAAGACAGCCGTGACACTCCTGACAAAATAGGAAACCTAATGCTGACCTCAGCTTCCGGAGCGAAAATTCCACTTTCTCAGGTGGCAGAAGTAAAATTAAGTACAGGTGAAAGTACCATTACCAGAGAAATGAACAAACGCCACCTTACCGTAAAACTGAATTTAAGAGGTACCGATCTTTCTTCTTTCCTGAAAAAAGCACAGGATAAAATTGAAAAAGACATCAAATATGATCATGAGAAATACCAGATCAAATGGGGTGGGCAGTTTGAAAATCAAAACAGAGCGTATTCAAGGTTAGCATTTATTGTCCCGCTGGCATTGGCAATTATGTTTTTGTTGCTGTATGGTGCATTTGGAGATTTCAGACAGGCTTTGGTTCTGATGTCAATTGTTCCGTTAGCTTTATTTGGCGGAATGCTGGCACTCAATATCCGGGGAATGTCTCTGAATGTGTCTTCTGCAGTAGGATTCATCGCACTCTTCGGAGTTGCCATTCAGAACGGAGTCATTATGATTTCTCATATCAACGATCTGCGTAAGAAAGGATATGAGCTGAAACAAGCTGCCATCAAAGGAGCAAAAGACCGCTTCAGACCTGTACTGATGACGGCAACGGTTGCAGTAATCGGATTATTCCCTGCCTCATTGGCTACAGGAATCGGTTCTGATGTACAACGTCCACTGGCAACAGTAATTGTCTATGGGTTGATGTTCTCTACTATTTTAACACTATTCGTGCTTCCGGCTATTTATTTTATGGCTGAACGACGTAATGAAAAACAAAATTTAGAATCAGATGAAAATTAAAGTTCATATTATCATATTATCTGTAGTATTGTTGAGTATAACAGGTATGAAGGCACAGGAAAAAGAACTTTTACAATTTGAAGACTACCTGAGTCTTGTTGGAAATAAAAATCTTGGATATGCTTCCCAGAAATACAATGTAAGTATGGCTGAAGCTTCCATCCAGACTGCCAATATGTTTTCTGATCCTCAACTGGAAATGGAAACTTCCAATAACGGAGTGAAGCAGAATATGGGATATGTATATGGAGCTTCCATTGGCTGGACGCTTGAACTTGGCGGCAAAAGAAAAGCCCGGGTTAATCTCGCCAGAAACCAATCTGAGCTAAGCAAAATACAATTGCAGGATTTTTTCAGGAATCTCCGTGCGGATGCCAGCTTAGGATATATTGATGCTCTAAAATCCAAAGCTTTGCTTGAGGTACAGCAGGATTCTTATGAAAATATGCAGCAGCTGGCAAAATCCGACAGTATCCGTTACAAATTGGGAACTATATCATTAGTTACGTCCAAACAGAGTAAGCTGGAAGCGGCTTCTTTGCTCAATGAAGTATATCAGGCTGAAAGTGCAGAAGAACAGGCTCTCACCAGTTTATCAGTATTTCTTGGAGACAGCAAAATAGCAGGAAGAGATGTTGCCGGGGATTTTAATGCCTTCAACAGAGATTTCAGTATTGATGATTTGATTCTTCAGGCGTTAAACGAAAGAGCAGATTTATTGGCAGCCAAACAAAATACAGAAGTTGCCAAAAGTCAGATCAATCTGGAAAAAGCCAATCGTATGATAGATTTAGGCATCAGTGCCGGAGCAGAACGACATACCGAAGCGACTAATGAAATTGCTCCATCTCCAACCGTAAATGCTGTAAAAATGGGTATTAGTATTCCTTTGAAGTTTTCCAACAGAAGAAATGCAGGATTGAAAATAGCAGAAATGGCACATTCCCAGGCTGAGGTTGAATACAAACAGATCGAACAAGGCATAAAGGCTGAAGTAATGCAGGCTTATCAGCAATATACAGCAACGCAAAAACAGCTCAGACAATTTCATAACGGAATGCTTTCTGAAGCACAAAGTATTTTGGCAGGAATTACCTACAGCTACAAAAGAGGGGAAAGCTCTATCCTTGAAGTTCTGAATGCCCAGAGAACGTATAACAACGTAAGAAAAGAGTATTACCAGGCCCTTGCAGATAATGCAGCCGCTTTGATCGAACTTGAAAGGAAGGCTGGGATCTGGGATATACATTTTTAGCTGGAAGAGGGAAGCTGGATGATGGAAGTTTCCGGAAGCCGATGAATAACTATATATCAATTTTATTAACTTTTTAATATTCAGAATGCTCATCAAGGAATGACAATCGGTCGCTTTAAAACACAAATATAACTTCCAGCTTCCAGCATTTACGATCAGTGATTCTAAAAACACAAATATGACTTCCAGCTTCAAACCTCCAGCTTCCAGCATAAAAAAGAGCCCTTAAATCTATTTGATTTAAGGGCTCTTTTTTATCTTTTATACTGAGATTCATAAATTCCGATCCAGTCATCGGGAGTCATTTTCCGGCTCAGCTCGGCAATCAGTTCAAAAGGAATATCATCCACTTTTTTGAAGCGGATACAGGATTTCCCCATATCGAGTTTCTTTTTGGAATATTTTGGATATTCTCCTACGAACCAATCCAGAAGTTCCGGCTTTGAATACAGTCCCATATGATAGAGTGCTATAAAATTCTTCTGGGAAGCCAGATTGATGAATGGCAGCGGTGTTCCCGGTGCACAGTGATATCCGGCAGGAAAAGTTGCCAAAGGAACTACCCAACCTATCATCCCATAATTCGTAGCTTCTTCAAAACCTTTCGGAAGGTTATCATTCACCGTATCAAAAAGCTTTTTAAAAGACTCCTGTCTTTCTTCAGGAATCTTTGAGATATAATCTTCTATGGAAACTGACTGAATCTGCATATTTTAATTTTTTCTAAAATACGATTATTTTATAAAATTGTACACACTGAACATCTGAACGTCTTTACTACTCTTTTGAAGGAACATCATTTTGTTTACATTCGGAACGTACTGAATCATATTTCCATCTGCAAAACCATAGTTCTGGAAGAAATTTCGTCCTTTATAATCAAGGCTTACTTCCTGAGGTTTCAGATTGGCAAAATCAAAAACTTTCATAGAAAATCCTGTGTTTCCGAATGCTCCTTTAGGATAGAAAGCAGAAATATAAAGTTTGTCTCCGGCTTCAACGAGATGAATTCTTTTTCCTGTAGAAGTTCCTGCTGCAACAAATTGCTTTACTTCCCCTTCTTTATTAAATTTGATCAGCATTCCGGCATCCAGAGAATATACAGGATCAGGGAAACGATTCATTGTTGTAGGCATTGGTCTTGTCACAGTCTCCTGCTGAACAGCCATTAAAGTTTCATCCCCTTTCACAATGGTTTTGATGACCTTTACATCGTTCATGTCTTTACTTCCTGCTAAATTGGTATTGCTGATGACCGCTTTTCCAGATTTCATATCATAGTACATTACCGTTCCAAAAGTACTTGCGCCAATAGTAACCGCTGCATTTTTCCTTCCAAAAGTTACCAGATAGTCATTATCGTTTTTACTGAATGCATATAGTTTCTCAGGGATATATTTATCATCAAATGGAAGGTCTTTATCTTCAGTGTTGGAAACCAGTTCCAGCTTATAAGATTCCTTCCAACCTGCAGCTTTACGCAGTACAACGATTTTCGCTGAGTTGGTCAATGTAAAAGATTTTTCAACATAATCATTACTCAATGTAATTTCTTTGTTCCAAACCGGAGAAAGGGTTCTCAGATCCATTACCAGAACATCGTTCACATTATCCGTTTTTTTGTTGGCAAACCGGTCATTGAAGATGGCTGCATATTTCCCGTTTTCTGAGAAAAGTACGTAAGTAGTTCCTGATCTATTGGTAGATTCAATACTGTATTTTGCAATACTCTTTGTTGTAAAAGTACCTTCTTTTCTGCTGAAAACATGCTGAAAGACTTCTTTTCTGTTTTCTTTTCCAAAATACTCTTCTGTAAATGCTATAAACTTATCATCATCTATCTGCTGTGATCCCAAATAATTGTGAAGTACTCCATTCGTTTTGTTGGCGTAATCTTTCACATAAGTATCTACAAGACTTCCGTTCTGATCCAGTTTTCTCATCAGTAATTTCTTGTGGGGAAAAACATTTCTCATCAGCCCGTCGATATTGATTGCGCTGAACATATAAGAATTGTAATCATCTGCCAACACCAGTTTATCATCCGTTTCAAGATTGGCATCCACTGTAAATTTTGTTCCTTCAGTCACTTTCGTCTGTGCATAAGCGTACACAGAAGCTGTAATTAATGCCGAAGCAATAATCTGTTTAATCATATAGTTTTCGTTAGTTATTATAAATTTTTTCTTCTAATCTTTTCAGTTCAAGATTAGCGTCGTAGGATAGTTTAATATCTACTAAATGTTCCTGTAACTCATTTAAATATTTCTCTGCTTCCTGATAGTTTCCTAAAGCGATATTCAATCTGATCAGGTTAAAATAAAGATACTCCCCGATTTTTTGGTTATAAAGCGCTTTCTTATCATTGTAATTCACTTTCGTCAGACTGCTTTTCCAAAGATCAATTCCTTTCTGCATATTTTCCATCGCTATTTTGTTTGGAGCATACTCTGACTTTGCCTGAAGTTTTTTCAGATTGGTTGTCACGTAGATGTAGGCTTTTTCCAAATCGTCATACTCTCCTTTGTTCTTTACAGTGGCCAGGGTCACCGTAGAATTGATGGTCTGATACCCAAAATTTTCATTGATAATATTCCTTGTACGGTCTATCGTTCTCTGAAGATATCTTTTTTCCTGAGCATTCAGATTAATTTCGTTGGTTGGAACACTTGCTATTTCCGAAAAATCGGAGAAATAGGTCTTATCCAGTTTTACAGCTCCATCTTGTTTTGCGATAATCCTTGTAGGCTGATTGGCAAAAGTTTTCCCTTGATTGTCCTGAAAGTTTGTTCGTTCCATTTCAATCACAATGTCAAGATAGTTTCCTCCTTTTGAAAAACCTGTTACATCCATTTGGGAAGCCAGAATCTTATTATCTACAATTAAAGCGTCTCTCAGGTCTGGCTGCTGATACACCGGAACCGGAGGAATATTAAGGATAGGTCTTGAAGGTAATCTCAGTGTAGGAGCTCCGTTAGTTGCCGCAATTTTTTCAACCGCTGATAGTTTGCTGTATTCTGCAGATTCAAGTTTGTACTTTTCCTGAAGTTTTTTTACTTCAGCATCATAATCCTTTAATCTTTCTCCGTGTTCGTACTTGGCATTTTCAACGTTTGCCTGATAATTATCTACCTTTTTCTGATGATCTTCTTTTGAAAGTCTTACAACATCATCTTTAGTAATATTATAAGGAGATTTTACCGTAATCGTATAGTTTCTGCTGGAAAGATCTGTAGGAAAAACCGGTTCTTTCAAAAGCTGAAAACTGATTGTTTCTTTATCAATTCGTTGAGCCTGCGAAAATTCGGAATAAAATAATGGTATTAAAAAAAGTAGTTTAAATTTATTCATGGATGTTATAGTTTTCGATGCAAATGTATAATAATTTCATCAACATTTTTTAAGAATAAATTGTCCAGTTATTATGAAATAGATCATAAAAAAGGCAGCCACATCAATGCAACTGCCTACAGAAATTATTAACTCAAAAAATTTTATTTTTTAATTGCCTTTACTGTTGATTTTGAACCATCTTTAAAGTTCATTGTCACTAAGTAAAGACCGGTATTCAACTCACCTAACTGAAGTTCTGTAGTTGGATTGTCAATAGTTTTCACTACTCTTCCTGCTACATCTGTAACCGTTACAGATTTAACATTTTTGATATCAGCAACATGCAGAACATCTTTGAAAGGGTTAGGATATACATTCACTTCTTTTTTCTTAACAGATGTTTCAGCAGTAGCTAAATTAGACTGTGTAAGAGAGAAATCATCAAATCCCATATAGTACGGATCTGTTGTTGTATTCAAAGCTTTAATTCCAAATGAATAGTCACCAGTAGCCGTTGGGATATAGGTAACGGTAACTTTAGTATAATTAGCACTATTACCTCCCCCTGCAGCTGTTTGATCAGCCGTAATAAATGTTGATAAGCTAGTTGCTCCAGTCGCTGTTTGTCCGTTGTTTACCAATACTTCATTCTGCCAACCTGAATAGCCATCTCCTACCCAGTAGAATGTAAAATCATACGAACTTCCTGCAGTTAAAGTAAATGTAGGTGTCCATAAATAAGCAGCATTGCTATATGGATAATAGATCGTTACATAATTCGGAGCAGATTTAGGATCATTATAAGCCTGCTGAGAAGCATTTGCTGAGGTAAAGTTATAAGTAGATGAACTTCCTCCCGGAGTTTGTGTCCAGCAGTTCGGAATGATTGCAGAACCTATAGTTGCCATTGCATCAAAATTTTCACTCCAAGGCAGTGTAGTTATTGGTACACAAAGAGTTGTAAATGATGTAGAAGTACTCCAGATACTCTTATCAGATGCACTACAGCTGGATCTTACCCATGCATAATATGTTGTAGAGGGCTGCAGTCCGCTTAACGGTGCAGAAGCTGTTGTAGAAGTTACAGAGTTTGTAGCATTTAAAACAGTAGATACATCCGGCGCAGTGCTGTTTGTGCTGTAATAAACTTCGTATCCGCCTGCAGGAACTGGAGATGGTTCCGTCCAACCGATCGTTGCTGTGTTCGCTGCTACATTTGATGATGTAACTGCAGTTGGTTCAAAACAAGAAGGAATATTCTGAACGGTAATATTATCAATATAAATAGAACGTGAAGAACCTCCTAAACCATGTTTAAATGCTAATTGTAAATCAGAACCTACAGGTATGTTAACCGTATATTGTGTATGAGTAGTTGTCAAAGCAATAGGAGAACCTATTTGTGTAAAGGAAGCAGGATCCGTAGGGTTTGATAATGTTCCTACTAATAATGTATAATTGTTTCCTCCGGCTTTTGCATAGAATCTTACACGTTTAGTACCATCTGAAAGGTTTACAGTTGGAGGCGCAACCAGCATTTGACTACCAGTAGTAGCACTTGAATTAGTCATGTAATATGCATTGGGTGCTGAATAGTTATTTGATGTCGTTACATATCCATACCCTGCAAATGATGCACTTTCAAGATATGCCCAACAGCTTGGCGCATTCGTATTAGTGCTGGAGCCTGTACTTGTTGTATCAAAGTTCTCTGTATAGGGAACCGTAAAAGTAGAACAAGCTGTTTTAAATGTTCCAACAAAAGACCATACACTTTGGCTTGTTGCAGTATTACAGTTGCTTCTTACCCAATAATAATACGTTGTATTTGAATTAAGACCACCAATAGTTGTGCTTGTACCTGTTACCCCCGGATAAGTAGGCGTTACTGAACCCGCAGGTGTTGTGTTTGAAGTACTGTGGTATACATCATAACTGGCAGCATTGCCCGTCCATGAAACTAAAGCAGAATTAGCTGTTATTCCAGAAACCGCCTGTAATACGGGAGGTGCACAGTCTGAATAGACATCTGCTGAAAAAGCAAAGATATTCGGTAAACCTGAACCAGTGGTTTTGGTAACCGTTACACTTTGTATTGGTTTTGCCTGATTCGCGGCATCTATTGCCAGTTCAATCTGATATAATCTTGGGTTCGTTCCGCCCTCAGGAGAAGGAACATCATCACCAGCTGCAGGAGTAGCTCCTGGCTTTTTAACCCTTCCTATCCCCTGGATGGCAAAATTAGATCCATTATACCAGTCTGCAAGACTGATACTTGAAAATGTCTGCGAACTGCCATCTGTAAAATTTACCACTGCACTTACTGTAGAAGTACCACTTCCGCTTACAGCAAGCATATACAGTTTGGTAACGGGTTTGGCGGTTGTAAATGCCAAGGTCCCGTTATCATTTACAGCAGCCAATCTCAAAGAATTGTTAACATTCAAATCTGCTAACTGAAACTTCAATCCGGGAGTTGCCGCCACTACAGAATTAACAGTTCCGTCAACAGGAATACCATACGTAATAGCAGCACTTGTGGATGTCAGCTGAAAATCTTTAGCTACAAAAGCGTAAGAAACTCCGTCTACGTCATTATTTGTAGTAATTGTTGAAGAACCTATACCGTTTGCAATTACATCAGCTGTTAAGCCTGAAGCAATCGGCATGGTTTGATAATTTTGAGCCATTAGTACACTGGCTGAGAAGAGAGCGATAGCAGGTACCACTCTAGAAAATAAATTTATTGCCATTTTGATCACATTTGAGGCGAAATTTAGTAAAAATAACAATATGAAAATATTATTTTTACTAAAATCTTAAACTTTATTTAAAATACATGAAAAATTAATATTAAACATCATTAAAATAAGCAGATTTTAAATACAGTGTGAAACTTAATGAAACACCTTCTTATTGATTCTTAATTTTATTATTGAGAAATTAAATCCTATTTTTGTCATACAAATTTTTTGAACAATGCCGAATATTTCAAACAGAGCGCTGCATATGCCGCCATCGCCGGTAAGAAAACTGGTTCCCTTTGCATTACAAGCAAAACAGAAAGGAATAAAAGTATACCACCTTAATATTGGACAGCCTGATATTGAAACTCCGGAAACAGCTTTAAATGCTTTAAAAAACATCGATTTAAAAGTATTGGAATATGCACTTTCTGAAGGAAATATAGAATACAGAAAAGCCCTTACAGAATATTATCATTCATTAGGTTTTTCAGATCTTACCCCTGATAATTTCATTGTTACCAATGGAGGTTCTGAAGCCCTGAACTTTGCTATTTCTACTTTATGTGACGAAGGTGATGAAGTGATTATTCCTGAGCCTTACTATGCCAACTACAATGGTTTCACCAGCACATTTGATGTGAATGTAGTAGCGGTATCTTCTACTATTGATACTGGTTTTGCTCTGCCTCCTATTGAAGAATTCGAGAAAAAAATCACAGAAAAAACAAGAGCAATCATTATCTGTAACCCAGGAAACCCTACCGGATATCTGTATACCCGTGAGGAGCTTCAGCAGCTTGCAGACATTGCTTTGAAATATGATATCGTAATCATTTCTGATGAAGTATACAGAGAATATGTATATGACGGAAAACAGCAGATCTCAATGTTTGATTTCCCTGAACTGAGTGAAAACTGTATCATCATAGATTCAGAATCCAAGCGTTATTCTATGTGTGGAGTAAGAATCGGATGTATGGTTACCCGTTCCAACAAAATCCGTAATGCTGCCATGCTTTTTGCACAGGCGAGATTGAGCCCGGTTCTTTTAGGACAGATTGCAGCAACAGCAGCACACCAGAATGATGGGGCTTACATCAGAGCAGTAAGAGAAGAATATACCCACAGAAGAAATGTATTGGTAGATCTTTTAAATGCTATTCCTGGAGTTATCTGCCCAAAACCAAGAGGAGCTTTCTACTGTGTTGCTGAACTTCCGGTAGATGATACTGAAAAATTTGCACAGTGGCTGCTTGAAAAATATGCTCTTAACAACGAAACCATCATGGTAGCTCCTGCAGGAGGATTCTACAGTGATCCGGAATTAGGAAAGAAACAGGTAAGAATTGCCTACGTTCTGAAAGAAGAAGATTTAAAAAGAAGTGCTGAAATTCTTAAAGAAGCTTTAAAGAAGTACAGAGAAGAATTCAGTCTGTAAAATATATCCTATGCCGACAACAAAAAAACTCTATCTGAAAATACTGTTTTCGATTCTTTTGCTGTCGGCATTTTTTTCCTGTGATTCCAAAAAAACGGAACAGACTATTTCTCACAAAAATCCGCACGAGATTACTTTCATCAGTGTATCCGAAATCGGAGGACATCTTGGAAATTACAGAATTATTAAAGTCACAAAAGATTCCGTTTTTGCAGAAAAAGGAATGACAGCCACTCAAACTCATACAAAATGGGGGTCTGCCATCAATTCCAGCACATGGAAACAGCTTATCTCATCGGTAAGGATTGTAGATCTTGATCATATAAAAAGTTCTCCCAGCCAGCAATCGGCAGACGGAACAGATGAAACTTTCCAGATCCGGACTCCGAAAAAATCACACATCTATGTGAATGCTTATGTGGATACTTTACATTACAAGCAGCTACAACAACTTAAAGAACAACTAGACAAAATTCTTCCCCAAGAATACAAATAAAACATGCAGGAAAATTTTTCATTAAAACCTTATAACACATTCGGTGTTGAAGCCAAAGCCCGCTATTTTACAGAGGTCAATACAATTGATGAATTAAAAGAGGCCCTTATTTTCTCGGAAACCCAATCTCTTCAGCTTCTGTTTTTGGGAGGAGGAAGTAACATTCTTCTTACCAAAGATTTTGATGGTCTGGCTATCAGACTTAATTTAAAAGGAATTACCGAAGAGAATGTCAATGAAAATGAAGCACTGGTAACCGCAAAAGCAGGTGAAAACTGGCATGAATTTGTGATGTACTGCCTGCAAAAGAATTTTGGCGGGCTGGAAAACCTTTCTTTAATTCCCGGAAATGTAGGAACTTCTCCGATGCAGAATATCGGGGCTTATGGGACAGAAATCAAAGATATTTTTGTCAGCTGCAAAGTCTTGGATCTGGAAAATCTTGAACTTACAACATTCAACCTTGAACAGTGCAGGTTCGGTTACAGAGACTCTATTTTCAAACAGGAAGGAAAAGGCAGATATGTTATTCTGGAAGTCACTTTTAAACTTACCCGGAAAGACCATTCTATCAAAACAGAATATGGTGCTATCAAATCTGAACTGGAAAATCTCGGCATTGAAAATCCTACCATTCAGGATATTTCCAGAGCAGTAATCAATATAAGACAAAGCAAACTGCCGAATCCTAAAGAAATCGGAAATGCCGGAAGCTTTTTCAAAAACCCGACTATTCCTTTAATTCAATTTGAAGATTTAAAACAAAAGTTTGAAAATATTCAAAGCTACCCTAATGGTGATATGGTGAAGGTTCCTGCAGGATGGCTGATTGAACAATGCGGCTGGAAAGGAAAGCAGATTGGAAATGTAGCTTCACACAAACTGCAATCCCTAGTCATCATCAATGCAACAGGAAATGCTACCGGAAAAGAAATTTTTGACTTTTCTACTGAAATTATCAATTCTGTGAAAGAAAAATTCGGAATAGAGCTTGAACGGGAAGTGAATATTATTTAATCTAAAAAAAATATACAAGCTGTATTCATGATGAGTACAGCTTTTTTCTATTTGTTGGAAGGCGCAGAGTCCTTAATTTATGTTGAACTTTTAAGGCGCAAAGATTTTATCTTCGATAAAATTAAATATCGTATAATCTTTGCTACAGGATTTTATAATATTTACATGCTTGCTGAAAATCTTCGGTTTTCCTGCGTCTTAAAAACAGTCTGTTTTTCAAAATCTTTGCGACTTTGCGTTTTCCAACAAAATTAATTCAGAATCAATTCACATCCAGTCTCCGGAAAATCATTATTTTAGCTTAAAAATTACAACTCGTGATGAAAATAGCTATTCTTGGAGCCGGAAATATGGGCCTTTCTTTTTCAAAATCATTTTTGAAATACGAACTGATCAAACCTGAACATCTGCATCTGATTATCAGAAATGAATCTAAAATCTCCAAAATAGCTGAAGAATTCCCCAAATCTAAAATTTCCACCTTTGAAGAAGTAAAGGAAATTGATTCTGATTTGATTATCATCGCTGTAAAACCTCAGGATTTTCAATCGGTTGCCCAAAATATTCAATTTACTTTAAAAGAAAACCAGATGGTATTATCCATCATGGCGGGAATCAATATTGAAAAAATTCAAAAATTACTGAACCATCCGCTTGTTGTAAGAGCAATGCCGAACTCTCCTACCCTTCTGGGAATGGGAATTACGGGATATACAGCTGCAGAAGGAATTTCTTTCACTCAATTAATAAGTATAGAAAGATTACTGAACAGCACCGGAAGATCCGTTTATCTGGAAGAAGAAGAACTTTTAGACGGTGTTACAGCACTTTCCGGAAGTGGTCCCGCTTATTTCTATTACATCATTGATGCCATGATTAAGGCTGGCATTGAAATGGGAATTGAAGAAAATCTCTCTAAGCTTTTTGTAAAGCAGACGATGCTGGGAGCTTATCACCTGATCAATAACTCAGAAAAAAATCTTGAAGAACTGATTAACGATGTAGCATCTAAAGGCGGAACTACAGAAGCTGCTTTAAAAACATTTGAAGACAGCAGTTTAAAAGAAATTCTGAAACAGGGGATTCTGAATGCCGAAAAACGAGCCAAGGAACTTAATAATTAAATCTTTTTTCAAAAATCCTGCAAAATTCCCATCCCAGATACACGCCAAATGTATTCAGGATGATATCGTCTACCTCAAAGATTCCCATTCTTGTAAAGTACTGTAGAGCTTCAACAATAACGATACATGAGATAAAGCTAAAAATCAATGGTTTTAATTTTTTCAGGTCAGGAAAAATCCAACCCAAAAACCCAAAAGGAATAAACATGATAATATTTCCTAGAACAATCATCACAATATCTATCATCTTATTCGGGCCCTGGATAAATTTTATTGTAGAAAAAACAGGTTCTAAAGTAAGGAGATTTTCTTCATACTGAAATCTGCCCATTCCCAAAAACATCAGGTAAAGCAGAAACAGAGTATACGGAACAATAATGATTTTATATATTTTCTTTAACATTGAACTGCTAATATATTCATTTCAAAAACATTAAATTTGTGTATTAAAATAATTTAATGAAATACGTTCTACTTACACTTATTTCAGCAATGCTGCTGTCGGTTTCATGGCCAACTTATGGAGTTCCGTTTTTTATATTTTTTGCCCTTGTTCCTCTTCTGATGATGGAACATGGTGTTTCAAAATTTTCAGATTACAAAAGGAAAAGCTGGATTGTCTTCGGATTGTCTTATCTGTGTTTTGTGATCTGGAACATAGTAACTACAGGATGGCTGTATGGTTCAAAGAATCCTGATGGAAGCCATTCTCTGATGGCTGTTGTATTTCCGGTATTAGTCAATTCTCTTTTATATTCTTTAGTATTCCAATGCTATCACTGGTATAAAAATGCTCAGGGAACGTATTGGGGATTAGGATTCCTGATCGCGATCTGGATGAGTTTTGAAAAATTTCATCTAGGATGGGAGTTGACATGGCCGTGGCTGAACCTGGGGAATGTATTCGCTGATTATCCAAAACTGATCCAGTGGTATGACACTTTAGGAGCTACCGGAGGAAGTTTCTGGATTCTTCTGATTAACGTTCTGATTTTCTACACAGTAAGAACATGGGAAGCCGGAAGAAAGAGAAAAGATTTAATTAAAAATTCAACTATCGTTGGAGCTCTTATTATTCTTCCGATGATTATTTCAGTGATCAAATACAATAATTTTGCTGAAAAACCAACCGGACAGGTAAGCGTTCTGATGCTGCAGCCAGATCTTGATCCTTACGCCGAAAAATATTCAAAAGACAGCCTGACCATTGAGCAGGATTTATTAGCACTTGCTGAAAAAAACTCTACAGGTAAAATTGATTATTATATTGCTCCTGAAACCGCTCTTCCGGGGAGAGGATCTATTTCTGAAACAGCATTTGAAAAGAGTTTACTTCTCAATAATATCAAAGGATTTCTAGCCAATCATCCGGGATCTGTTTTTGCAACAGGAATTTCTTCACATCGTTTTTTTTATAATCCTGCCGATTTACCTAAAGAAGCCTATCAGATTAATAGCGGGGTTTGGGTGAGCAGTTATAATACTGCGATTCAACTTGTGCCTAATCAGAAAGTACAGGCCTACCACAAAGGAAAACTGGTACCGGGTGTTGAAATATTTCCTTATATGAATGTTTTAAAACCGCTTTTAGGAAATGCTATGCTCAACCTGGGAGGAACTGTAGCTTCTTTGGGAACAGACAAAGAAAGAGTTGCTTTTTCAAATCCGTACAACAAAGGGAAACTGGCACCTATTATCTGCTATGAAAGTATTTACGGTGAGTTTGTAACAGACTATGTGAAAAAAGGAGCCAATTTCTTAGCTATTATGACCAATGATTCCTGGTGGGGTGTTACAGAAGGACATAAACAGCTTTTATCTTATGCTAAACTTAGAGCCATTGAAACCAGAAGAGAAATTGCCCGCGCTGCAAACAGTGGAATTTCAGCGCATATCAATGCTAAAGGAGAAGTGACTGCTGATACTTTCTATGGAGACAAAACCGCTTTATTTGCGAAAGTAAACCTGTATGACACCAAGACATTCTATACCAGAGCAGGAGATATTCTTTCAAGGTTTTCCATATTTGCATTGGGGTTCTTACTGTTTTATTACCTTATTGAATGGTTCAAAAAGAAAACAAAGAAAGCATAGTTTTTAAACACAAACTGCACAAATCTTCACGAATAAAAAAGAGAAAAGCCAGCTGGACGTCTGGCTTTTCTCATTGATAGAAGATAGAATTGATTCAATTATTTAATCGTAAGCTTCCTTGTGGTTATTTCGTTTTTTATCTTCAGTTTTAATAAATACACTCCTTTAGGTAAATGGGACACGTCAATAGACTGATCTCCATTCACACTGATATTCAGTTTTTTTCCATCCATAGAATACATTTCAGCTTCAGAAACTTTTTCTCCTTTAATGTAGACTTTATCTGATACAGGATTCGGATAGATGACAAGCTGTTTAACAGATTTAATTTCGGATGTTCCCAATACACTTTGTACAGAAGCATCGGAATATACTTTTGAGGCATCAATAGATTTCACACTCCAGTATACATTCTGAATAGCCGGATCAAGGTCCAGAAACCATGATGGTGTCGTTACTATGTATTTTGCAATATCATGAGCTCCCTGTGTAGATCCTACCGTAATTTCATAGCGTAATGCATTCACCGGAGTTTTGTCATCAGATGCCCCACTCCATGCAAAATTAAAACGGTTTCCGCTTTTAGTCAGATTCAATTGAGTTGGCGCTGTGGGTTTCGCATTTTCAGCTGTAGAATTATTTTTAAAAACTTTAGTCAGTGAAGGCAGATCAGAAGCCGCCCAGTCAAATCCCCCCAATAAGATATCCAGATGATGATCATTATTAAAATCAAATAGATTGATCAGTCCCGGACCTCCCAGCGCAGTTATACCCGTTAAGATTCCTTCATTAAACTTATTATTGGAAACATCATAGATATACGTTTTCACAAAAGCATTATAGTCTTCATTTCCTGAAATGATAAAGTCATAATACCCATCATTATTAAGGTCACCAACACTTAATGCAACATCAGAAATATCACCTGCAGGTATTATCTGAGGAGTCAGTACGCCAGCACCGTCATTCATCAGAACAGCAAAATATCCGTCATCATTTCCATCTCTTCCAATCACTACAATATCCTGAAAACCATCCGCATTGAAATCTGCAAAATCTATTTTTCCTACCGCTACAGGAGCAAGGTCCTGCGTAGGAGTAAGAACTCCTGCCTGATTCATATATACTTTAGAAACCGGAGCACCATTGATATCCGACCCGATAATCACAAGATCCAGAAGTTTATCATTATTCAGATCTACTACTTTAAAGCTTCCATTCTGGGTTCCATCCACCCAGTTCCCTGTCATATCAAAACCATTACCTGTATTTTTATAATAGTCTAAACTGTTTCCAAAACCTCCGCCATGAGCATATTGAGTTCCGTTGATCGCATAATCTGATTTTCCATCGTGATTAAAATCAAAAACTTCTACAGATCCATAAATTTTCCCGGGAAGTTCAGCATCTTTTACAAAACCTGTTCCTGTATTTTTGAATCGGTACTGTTTATAATTCACAACATCCATATAGCTGAGTCCTGTGGAAATAATATCCATCAGCCCGTCATTATTATAATCAATAAATCTAATATCTCCAAGATGAGTCACATCAGCTCCCAATCCTGCATAAGGCAATAATGTTGTTCCATTGTTCTGATATACTTCATTATAAGTACTGTCTACATTTCCGTCACCATCAGAATCTATTGCTCCATTGAGCACGATATCCATTGTACCATTGTTGTCTATATCAGCAATATCTGCCGCAGAATAATAAAAATTATTCATGCTGGTCTGTACCTCAGTAAAATTCTGAGCCATCAGACTGACAGGCAACATAGACCATAAAATATAAATCCTCTTCATAGTTGTTTTTATTTAGATTAATTAAAAACAAAGATAGAATATTAAATTCTTTGCTCTAAAAAAAGCCTGTATGAAATATATCAGCACTGAATATCTGCTGTATCCCAAGGATTCTACTATTTTAAAAATTCATGATTATTAATCAGTCACTTATTTGCAAATATTTTCTAAAAGATTTGTCTATCTAAAAAATTCTTCGTTATTTTGCACTCTCAAATATTATACAAATAAGAACATCGAGATATGTCAAGAATTTGCCAAATAACAGGAAAGCGTGCAATGGTTGGTAACAACGTTTCTCACGCTAATAACAAAACGAAGCGTCGTTTTGAAATTAACTTATTAGAGAAGAAGTTTTACCTTCCAGAGCAAGATAAGCACGTAACACTGAAAGTATCAGCTCATGGATTGAGAGTGATTAACAAGATTGGAATCGAGGAAGCTATTGAAAGAGCTACTAGAAACGGATTGATTAAAAAGAATTAATAAATCATGGCAAAAAAAGGAAATAGAGTTCAAGTAATCCTTGAATGTACAGAGCACAAAGAAAGCGGTATGCCAGGAATGTCTAGATACATTTCTACAAAAAATAAAAAGAACACTACAGAGAGATTGGAATTGAAAAAATACAATCCTGTTCTTAAGAGATCTACCCTTCACAAAGAAATTAAGTAATTTATAAATAATAACTTACCATGGCAAAGAAAGTAGTAGCAACCCTACAAAGCGGTCAGTCTAAGAAAATGACAAAAGTGGTGAAAATGATTAAGTCTTCTAAATCAGGAGCTTACGTTTTCGAAGAAAAAGTAATGAATGCTGACGAAGTAGACGGTTATTTGAAAAAATAATCAGTACTTTGTTTACAATATAAAAAACTACTCATATTTTGGGTAGTTTTTTTGTTATCTTTGTGCACCAGATTAATAATCAGTAAAGTATGAAAAAGGTACTTGTTCTGGCTTGCACAGCAATTTTTCTATTTTCATTCAGTCAGAAAACAATGAGCCCTGTAGAATATAAAAGTTCGCCAAAAGTTTTCAGCATAAAAGGCCTGTCACAGTCAGTAAGTATTGACTGCGGGAGTTCTAAAATGATTTTATTATCTGGACAGGTGCCTCTGGATCCGGAAGGTAACCTTGTGGGAAATACTATAGAGGAGCAGACTCAGCAGGTATTCAAAAATATCGAAAGCATCCTGAAAGAATATGGGGGAACAGGAAAAGATATCATTAAACTTGGAATCTTTACCACAGATATCAAAAAAACACCTGATTTCAGAAAAGTCAGAGATTTGTATGTCAATCTTCAAAACCCTCCTGTAAGCACCCTTGTGGAAGTGAGCAGGCTTTTCAGAGATGATGTGCTTATAGAAGTAGAAGCCACAGCAGTGATTAAAAACAAATAAGAATAAACTAAAACTATGAGTTGGTTTAAAAATATTTTCAAAAAGGAAGAGAAAGAAACTTTAGACAAAGGATTGGAAAAATCCAGTCAGGGATTCTTTGAAAAAATGACAAAAGCCGTAGTCGGCAAAAGCAAAGTAGATGATGAAGTTCTTGATGATCTTGAAGAAATACTGATTGCATCCGATGTAGGCGCCTCTACTACTATCAAAATCATAGGAAGAATTGAAGAACGTGTTGCCAGAGACAAATATGTAAGCGTAAACGAACTTGACAAAATTCTTCGTGATGAGATTTCAGGGCTACTGCTTGAAAATCCTCACGCCAGTACAGGAAATATTGATACCTCCAAAAAACCTTACGTCATTATGGTTGTAGGAGTAAATGGAGTGGGAAAAACAACGACTATAGGAAAATTGGCTCACCAGTTCAAATCAGAGGGTAAAAAGGTAGTTCTTGGAGCTGCTGATACCTTCAGAGCCGCTGCAGTAGATCAGCTTGTGATCTGGAGCGAAAGAGTGGGTGTTCCTATCGTAAAACAGGAAATGGGTTCTGATCCAGCTTCCGTAGCATTTGACACTGTACAAAGCGCTGTAGCACAAAATGCAGACGTTGTGATCATTGATACAGCAGGAAGACTTCATAACAAGATCAACCTGATGAACGAACTTTCCAAGATCAAAAGAGTAATGCAGAAAGTAATTCCTGATGCACCTCATGAGATCCTGCTGGTTCTGGACGGTTCTACCGGACAGAATGCCTTTGAACAGGCAAAACAGTTTACAGCAGCAACGGAAGTTAATGCATTAGCAGTTACAAAACTAGACGGAACAGCAAAAGGAGGTGTTGTAATTGGCATCTCTGACCAGTTCCAGATTCCGGTTAAATATATTGGTGTAGGCGAAAAAATGCAGGATTTGCAGCTTTTTAATGGTACGGAATTTGTAGACTCATTCTTCAAGAAAAGATGATTTATATCATGTTTTCCCTTATATTAGCAACAATCAATTTTAAATATTAACAATTAAAAAAATTTGCAACTATGGGAATACTAACATGGATTTTATTCGGTCTTATTGCAGGTGCAATCGCTAAAATGATCATGCCAGGAAGTCAGGGAGGAGGATGGCTAATCACTATTATCCTGGGGATTCTGGGAGCTTTTGTAGGAGGAGCTATAGGAGTTTACGTTCTACACTGGGGAGATGTTTCTTCATTCTGGAATCCAAGAAGCTGGATTCTTTCAATCGGAGGAGCTTTAATTATCCTATGGATTTATGGGATGGCTACCAAGAAAAGCTGATAAGTATTTATAAAAAATAAAATCCCGGATCTGAAATTTCAGATCCGGGATTTTTGTATACAATATAAAATTTAGTTTAGTTGTTGATTCTGATCTGATAAGGCATTTCCATTTTCACCTCAGACTGTAGTTTTTTATCTGTAATCTGCTGTAGAATCTCATAGTTGGATTTACCAATCTTATTTTTAATGATTCTGGCAGAAACATCTTCTTCATTCAGATCTTTAAAGATTTGTTCAAATGGTGACATTCTCTTAGGGAAAGCATCTATTTGATAAGATTTTAATCCTGCTTTTTGTGCAGCAAATTTCACCGCATCATTCAAAGTACCCAGCTCATCTACTAAGCCAATCTCTTTGGCACGAACTCCACTCCATACTCTACCACCACCTATATTGTCAATCTGCTCAAAAGTTTTCTTTCTGTTCTGAGTTACAAAATGTACAAATCTCTTATAAGTACCTTCTACACTTCTCGTCATCATATTTACTCCATAAGGCGTAACTCCGTTTAAGCCTGAATAATACATAGAGTTGGCATTGGTAGCTACAATATCCGCACGGATTCCGTTTTTGCTTGCAATATCTTTATAATAAGGCATTACCCCAAATACTCCGATAGAACCGGTAAGTGTATTAGGCTCTGAATAAATTTTATCAGCTGCCATGGCAACATAATATCCTCCTGAAGCCGCATAATCACCAAAAGAAACCACCAATGGCTTTTTCTTTTTCAGCTGCTGCAATTCAAATAAGATTTCATCCGAAGCATTGGCACTTCCCCCAGGAGAGTTGATTCTGAAAACAACTGCTTTCACTTTATCATCTTCCTGAAGTTTTTTAATATACTTCACATATTTCTCAGAATGAATATCGTTATACTCATCTCCATTGTTAATAGATCCTGAAGCGTACAGTACAGCAATCTTTTCACCAGATTTATCTTCATCAGCATAAGAACTGATATAGTTTGTCAAAGAAATTTTATTAAGCTTTTCCTTATCTTTTACACTTAACTTCGTCTTAAGAAGATCTTCATATTCTGATTTCTGAATAAGTTTATCTGCAAGTTTATATTTTAAACTTTGTTCAGGAATCATTCCATATAAGCTATCTGTAATTGTTCTGAACTGAGCGGTATCAATTTTTCTTGAAGCTGCCATTTTGTTGGACGTATTTTTCCAAAGGTCATTCAGAAGAGTGCTTAGCTGCTCTTTATTTTCCGGAGAAATATCATTCCTTAAAAAAGGTTCTACCGCAGATTTGAATTTACCGTGACGAATCACTTCAATTCCAATACCGTATTTATCAGCAAAATCCTTAAAGAAAGTAACTTCAGTAGAAAGACCTTTCAATTCAATACCACCTGCCGGATGAAGATAATATTTATCTGCTACCGATCCTAAATAGTAAGCTGATTGCGACACTCCGTTTCCGTAAGCATACACAAATTTTCCGCTCTTCTTAAAATCTTCAATAGCATTTCTAAGATCATCAATCTGAGTCAGACCTGCATTCAGATCATCTGCCTCAATACTGATCCCTTTAATATTATCATCGGTTTTAGCCTTATTAATAGCTTCCAGTGCATCATATAAAAGGACACTTTTATTTTGGGCGCCTATACCAAACAATCCCATCTGCTCTTCAGTAGGACTATCGATTATATTTGTTTTTAAATTAATCGTAAGAACCGAGTTCTTTTTCACCGCCACCGACTTATCATTTCCCATAGAACTGAACACAAGCATCATGATGAAAAAGATGAAAAATAAAGCGCAAAGTATGACAATTGCCACTATATTTGCCAAAACATTTTTAAAGAAACTTCTCATAAATCAATCAATTTTCTAATATGTCGCAGCATAAGGTCGTTTTGTTACTAGGAAGTAACTTAGGAGAGCAAAAAAAAAATGTAGAGCTTGCATTAAAGAGGTTAAAAGATGCTGGAAATAACATTTCACAAACCAGCGAATATTTAATGTCTGAGCCTGTAGAATTTGCCAGTTCCAATATTTTTTGTAATATTGCAGCAATAATATTCACACCTCTTTCACCAATTCAACTGCTTGATTGTATTAAGAATATAGAAGTTGAGATGGGAAGAATTAATGATTCAAAAGTATCTGGAGGCTATACTGACAGGATAATAGACATTGATATCATTAAGTATAATGAATTAAATTTTCAATCAGAAAGATTAGAAATCCCTCATAAAAAGCATCTTTTTGAAAGGGATTTTTCCAGAGTATTATTAAAAGATTTTATTTAAAACATAAAACATATTGTATGAAATTAGGTTTATTATTATTGGCTACGACATTGCCAATTGCAGCTTTCGCACAGAACAGCAGCACTACAGTAAACTCTTCCACAGAGTATCCTAATACATTCTCCTCAGGCTCCGCTAATGTACAAACTTTCGACAATAAAGCCAGACGCTTTAGAGACTGGTCTATTTCTGTCGGAGGTGGTCCTGCATTTATGGTTCACTCCGATTTAAAATCTATCCGTAAGGATAAGACCAATTGGGGGTACAATGCCTATGTAAGCGTAGACAAACAAATCACACATGCATTCGCTCTAAGCGTAATGTATATGAGAGGAGAAACGAAACAGACAGCACAGCTTCCCGGTGCTGCAGGAGTAAAATCAGGAGTAGCAACTGCAACAACACAGTTTGACAACATCTCTTTATTAGGAGATATCAACTTCTCGAACTTATTCAGAAGAGTAGACAACCACTCCCCTTACAGATGGGCATTCCATGGATATATGGGAATTGGAGTTCAGGGATTCAGAACGTCATTACATGATAATGATGAGTTCAGATGGAGTAATACTCCAAGAAGAGCCCCTTTATTCATTAAACAAGATATCGATATCAATTCTATCTTTTATCAGGGAGGTCTAGGAATAAAATATAATGTTTCAAAACTTATTGATGTTGAAGCAAGAACCATGTATATCATCAGTGGTGATGATGAATTTGATGGTGGCGGATGGGCTGATCCTAATGACTATGATCCTTCCACACCAGGTTCAAAATATAACATGCTAAACCCTAGAAGATCAGATAATGCCTGGACAGTAAGTTTAGGAGTATCTTTCAAATTAGGAAAGCAGTTATCTCACCTTGCATGGCATGACCCACTTCAGGAAGCTTACTACAGAACAAGTGTTCTTGAAAATGCATCAACAGATCTTGTTGTTTGCGAAAAAGGAGATGCTGATAATGATGGAGTATGTGATGATTGGGACAGACAGCTTGACACTCCTGCAGGAGCAAGAGTAGATGGTGCCGGAGTTGCTTTAGACATGGATCTTGACGGAGTTATTGACCTTTATGACAAGTGTGTAACTGTACCAGGACCTGTTGAAAATAACGGATGTCCAATCAAATAATTAATAAATCTAAAAATTCTTTTTCAAAAGAAATCAAATAATAATACACGATGAAATTAAGTTTAGCAATTGTAGCATTTGCTTTGGCAATTCCTTCTGCCACTTATGCACAAGACTCAACTGCTGATTCAGGTGGAAAATACCCAAATACATTTTCTTCGGGATCTGCCAATGTTGCTCCATTCACGAACCAGTCTAAGAGATTTAACGATTGGTCTGTTTCAGTAGGAGCTGGAGTTCCACTTCTTCAGTCAGCAGATTTAACCTCTATCAAAAATGGTAACGGTAAAAACCTTTTTGGATATTCAGCCTATGTAAGTATTGATAAAGCAATTACACATGCTTTCGGAATCAATCTACAATATGACAAAGGTGAAACCAGACAAGGATGGTTCAATACTAAAAACGCAGCACCAGATGCAACAGCAGTAGGAGCAAGAACTCAGTATGATGCGATCTCTATCTTAGGAGACATTAACTTTTCTAATTTATTAAGAAGAGTTGATAACCATTCTCCTTACAGATGGGCTCTTCATGGATATGCAGGTATTGGTACTATTGCCTACAGAGCATACCAGAAAGACGGGAATAACAAACAGACATTGATGACTGAAATTAAACCTTTCCAGTTAGGTTCTATGTTCATGCAGGCTGGTACAGGTCTGAAGTTTAAAGTGAACAGAAGAATTGATATTGAAGGTAGATTAATGTATGTAGTAACCGGTGATGACGAATTTGATGGTGGCGGTGATGCTTACAGTGCTATCAACAAGCGTTCTGAGCAGGTTTCTGACAACTTCTTCAATGCAACTTTAGGTCTTACTTTCAAATTAGGAAAACATGAGTCTCACCTAATGTGGCATGACCCACTTCAGGAAATCTATTACAAACTGGATGTATTGGCTAATAAAAACCAGGATATCGAAGTATGTAAAAAAGGAGATGCTGATAACGATGGGGTATGTGACGATTGGGACAGACAGCTTGACACTCCTGCAGGAGCAAGAGTAGATGGTGCCGGAGTTGCTCTTGATGTTGACCTGGATGGCGTAATTGATCTTTACGACAAATGTGTAACGGTTCCTGGACCTGTTGAAAACAATGGATGTCCTATCAAAAAAGACAACAAGGAGACTGCTGTAGAAGTAGAGAAAACCCTTAAAGATATTTATTTCAATTTTAATAAAGCGACTATCAGACCTGAATCTAATGAAAAACTAGACCTGGCTGCTTCAATTATTAAGGAAAACGGAGGTAACTATCTATTGACAGGACATACTGATATCAAAGGAAATGCAGCTTACAACTTAAGACTGTCTAAAGAAAGAGCAGCTGCTGTTGTAGGAGCTCTGGAAACCAGAGGTATCAATGAAAATGTACTGAAATCAAGAGGAGTAGGCTCTGCAGAAGCTACTATCCCTGCATCAGCTTCTGATGCTGAAAGAATGGCGGATAGAAAAGTTACGGTAAGATTTGTAGAAACATCAGAATGGGATTCTATCAAAAAGAAAGACTATGAAGATGCGCCTGTAAAAAAAGCAGTAAAAAAAGTACCTGCTAAGAAAAAGAAGAAATAATTTTCATAATACACAAAACCGAAAAGAATTACTCTTTTCGGTTTATTTTTTTTTTACTACGAATTATTTTACATACCTTTATCATTATTTTCAGGACAACGGTATGAAACACATTAAAAATCAACTAGTTTGATTTGAAAAAAAATAACATAAAACCGCTTTTTGGCGTAAAAAATCATTTAAAATAACTTAACTTAAAAAAATAACACTATGAAATTAAGTTTAGCAATTGTAGCATTTGCTTTGGCAATTCCTTCTGCCACTTATGCACAAGACTCAACGGCAGTTTCAAAAGGAGAATATCCTAATACATTTTCTTCGGGATCTGCTAATGTTTCCCCATTCACCAGTCAATCTAAAAGATTTAACGATTGGTCTATCTCTGCAGGGGTTGGAGTTCCACTTCTTCAGTCAGCAGATTTGACTTCAATCAAAAATGGTAACGGTAAGAACCTTTTTGGATATTCAGCCTATCTAAGTATTGACAAAGCAATTACACATGCTTTCGGAATCAATTTACAGTATGACAAAGGTGAAACCAGACAAGGATGGTTCAACACTAAAAATGCAGCACCAGATGCAACAGCAGTAGGAGCAAGAACTCAGTATGATGCGATCTCTATCTTAGGAGACATTAACTTTTCTAATTTATTAAGAAGAGTTGATAATCATTCTCCTTACAGATGGGCTCTTCATGGATATGCAGGTATTGGTACTATTGCCTATAGAGCATACCAGAAAGCAGGTAACGGAAAGCAGGCATTGATGACAGAAGTAAAACCTTTCCAATTAGGTTCTATGTTCATGCAGGCTGGTACAGGTCTGAAATTTAAAGTGAACAGAAGAATTGATATTGAAGGTAGATTAATGTATGTGGTAACCGGTGATGACGAATTTGATGGTGGCGGTGATGCTTACAGTGCTATCAACAAACGTTCTGAGCAGGTTTCTGACAACTTCTTCAATGCAACTTTAGGTCTTTCTGTAAAATTAGGAAAACATGAGTCTCATCTAATGTGGCATGACCCACTTCAGGAAATCTATTACAAACTGGATGTACTGGCTAATAAAAACCAGGATATCGAAGTATGTAAAAAAGGAGATGCTGATAACGATGGGGTATGTGACGATTGGGACAGACAGCTTGACACTCCTGCAGGAGCAAGAGTGGACGGTGCCGGAGTTGCGCTTGATACTGACCTTGATGGTGTAATTGACCTTTACGACAAGTGTGTAACGGTTCCTGGACCTGTTGAAAACAATGGATGTCCTGTAGCAACAACAGGACCTGTAGTAGAAACAGAAACTAAATTGGAAGGAATCGAATTTGATTTAAATTCTGACAGAATTTTACCTTCAAACACTCCAATCTTAAATAATGCTGTAAACTATATTAATTCTTCAAATGGTTCTTATAGTGTAATCGGAGCTACTGATACAAGAGGTACTGATGCTTACAACCAAAAACTATCTGAAAGAAGAGCAAACAACGTTAAGAACTATCTGATCAAAAACGGTGTTCAAACTGGTAAATTACAGGCAGTAGGAAAAGGTGAAAAAGACCTTAAATACCCTGAGTGTGAACCAGCAACAAAGTGCCCTGAATGGAAAAACAGAGCCAACAGAAGAGTATACTTCGAAGCTAAATAATAAACTTATTTATATTATATGAAAGTCACGCCAGGCGTGACTTTTTTTGTCATAATACTTTCCTTATTTTTACAACATGATTTCGCCGCAGGATTTTCAAAAGCTCAAATATGATACCCTTAAGTATTTCTGGGGTTACACCGAATTCAGAGATGCTCAGGAAGAAATTATTAATGCCGTCATTAATGAAAAAGACACGCTGGTTCTGTTACCCACAGGAGCAGGGAAATCGCTATGCTATCAGTTGCCCGCTTTATTGAAAGAAGGAACCTGCCTGGTAGTTTCTCCTTTACTTGCATTGATGAAAGATCAGGTAAATCAGCTTAAATCCCGTGGCATTGAAGCAGAATATCTTTCTTCCGAACTGGATGAATATGATGTTGAAACAATTTACAATCGCTGTAAAGAAGGCCTCACAAAATTACTCTATGTTTCTCCTGAAAGACTTACCAATAGCCAGTTTATTCAGAACATGCAAGAAATCCAGTTATCTTTTATTGCAGTTGATGAAGCTCACTGTATTTCAGAATGGGGCCAGGATTTCAGACCAAGCTATCAGAATATTAAAGGGTTCAGAAGCAACAATCCTGAGATCCCCTGCCTTGCCCTGACCGCAACGGCAACTCCAAAAGTTCTGGAAGAAATCAAAAATAAATTAGAACTGAAGAAACCTTTTGTTTTCCAAAAAAGTTTTAAGAGAGATAATATCAAAATATTTTCAGATGAAGTATCTGATAAATTCCAACGTGTTTTTGATATTTTAAAATACAGCAACGATTCTGGAATTGTATATGTAAGAACCAGAAAAGAAGCTGAACTGCTGGCAGAATTTTTGAAAAAAAATCAACTGAAAAATGTAGATTATTTTCACGCAGGCTTAACGACCAGAGAAAAAAACACCAGACAGAATCTTTGGAACAACAGTGACAACCATGTTCTTATTTCTACCAATGCCTTTGGGATGGGTATTGACAAAGATAATGTACGTTTTGTAATTCACTATTCTCCTGCCGCCTCGCTGGAAAACTATTATCAGGAAATCGGAAGGGCCGGAAGGGATGGAAAAGACAGTTTTGCCTTCATGCTTTGGAATAAACAGGAACTCCTGAATTTTGATCAGATCTTAAAAAATCAAACGCCCAACAAAGCAGAATTTTTAAAGATCATCAGCTACCTCTACTCTATTTTTCAGGTAGCAGAATTTGAACTTCCTGAAAAAACATTTCAGCTGAATACTCTGGGTATACAGAATTTTACCAAACTGTCGAAAGCAAAAATCAACAACATACTCAATTTTCTTCACAACCAGGAGATTATTTACTATAATGAAAATAAAAGTCTGTCCTCACTTGAACTGTTTATCAAAGCTGATGAGATAGATCAATTGCCACAAAAAGATGCTCATTTCATAGAGCTTCTTTTCCGTACTGTATCTGGCATCACTACTCACAAAGTAATGTTCAGTGAACAGCAGGTAAGCAATAAAATCAATGTCGGTGTCCCTTTGATCAAAGAACGTCTTAAGGAACTGCAGCAAAAGAATTATCTTGAATATATTGACGGTGCGCTTTCCAGTATTAAATTCCTTAAACCCCGTGATGAAAGAGCGGTAAATAGTGCTTATTGGAAGGTATTTGAACATATTCAGAGAAACAAAATCCAGAAATGGGAAGAGATGAAGTTTTACGCAGAAAATAATAAATACTGTAAAATGAAACTCATCCTAGCCTATTTTGGCGAAAAAAATTCAAAAAACTGTGGCCAGTGTTCTGTTTGTGAAAAAAATAAACAGTCAATGTTTGGCAAGAATATTTCTCAGCAGATCATCAATTTATTAACTAAAAAGCCGGCAACGATTGAAGAGCTTTCTATACAGCTGAGTTATCATTCTAAAGAGAATATCTTAGAAAATCTTATTTTCCTTTTAGATTCCGGAAAAGTAAGAATGCTGAACTTCAGGACTTACGAACTGAATCAGTAATGATAATGTAGTGCAATAAAGGCGCAAAAACACTTTAGTAAGCTATTCTCTTCTCTAAAACTCTCTCACCCTCGAACTTCAATATCTTCCGACTCTCAGATCAAAAACTTATCTTTGCAGCATGAAATCATTGAAAGTCGTTTTTTTAGGGACTCCTGAGTTTGCAAAAACTTCTTTGGAGGCAATCCATCAATCTCACCATCAGGTGGTAGGTGTTGTAACTGTAGCTGATAAAGCAAGTGGACGTGGGCAGAAAATACACCAATCCCCTGTAAAAGTTTATGCTGAAGAAAATAATATTCCTGTCTTTCAGCCGGAAAAGTTGAGAAATCCTGAGTTTTTGGAAGAACTTAGAAACCTGGATGCCGATGTTTTTGTAGTAGTGGCTTTCAGAATGATGCCCAAAGTTCTTTTTGAAATGCCTAAAATGGGTACCTTCAATCTTCATGCATCTTTACTGCCGGATTACAGAGGAGCTGCTCCCATCAATTATGCAGTAATTAACGGTGAAAAAAAATCAGGAGCAACGACTTTCTTTATTAATGAAAAAATTGATGAAGGTAATATTCTTCTTCAACAGGAAATAGAAATTTTACCTGACGAAAATGCAGGAAGCCTTCACGACAGACTCATGGAAATGGGTTCAGGACTAGTCGTTAAAACACTAGATGGTCTGGCTGAAAATGCCATTGAAGAAAAACCTCAGCCACAGGTAGAACATCCTAAGAATGCTTATAAAATTTTCAAGGAAGATACAAGAATCAAGTGGGATCAATCTTCAAAAACTGTTCATCAGTTTATTCTGGGAATGTCGCCTTATCCTGCAGCTTTCACTACTTTAAAAATTGAAAACGAAGAAAAAGGATTAAAAATATTCGGCGGTAAATTTGAACTTTCTGATCATGAAAAACCGGCAGGAACTTTAGATATTTCCAAAAATGAATTTAAAATCTATACTCAGGACGGAATTTATTATCCTCTGGAACTTCAGTTGGAAGGTAAAAAAAGAATGACTGTAAAAGATTTCTTAAATGGTTTCAGAAATTTTGATGGAATCTCATTAACATAAAGGACTACATTCAGTTCATCAACATAAAAAAGGTTTAGAATTTTTCTAAACCTTTTTTATGATAAACAGTCAAAGTTGACTATCCGTTTTATTATAGTTGTACCATCTCAGTAACCTCTACATCATATCCTCCAACCTGAGGCTTGATATTAGGGTTTTGAGTGATTACTTTGAACTTGTTGATTCCTAAATTCTTTAAGATCTGCGTTCCAATTCCATAATCTCTGTAATTGTATGCTAAAGTAGGATGCTGCTCCTGCCCGTCCTGATAGTTCAGGAACTGCTGAAGTTTTCTCAATGTATTTTCAGAGTTAGAAACATTATTGATGAAAATGATTGCACCTTTTCCAGCTTCATTTACCATACCTGTTACTTTTTCCAATAATGGCTTCTCACCGTTGTTTAATCTTGTCAATACATCAAAATAAGAATCTGAAGACTGTACTCTCACCAAAACCGGCTCATCTACAGTCCATGTTCCTTTTGTCAGTGCAAAGTGGATCTGGTCATTGGAAGTTTCTCTGAAAGCATAAAAATCAAACTCACCGTAGTGCGTTTTTACTTTTTTCTCCTCAAGTCTTTCTACCAGGTTTCCTTTTTTAAGTTGGTAATGAATAAGATCTTCAATAGAAACGATCTTCATATCGTGCTTCTGAGCGAATGCATGAAGTTCAGGCAGACGGGACATTGTACCATCTTCATTCATAATCTCACAGATCACACCGCCTTCTTTCAAACCTGATAAGTTAGTAAGATCAATGGCAGCTTCAGTATGTCCGGCTCTTTTCAATACTCCTCCTTTTCTTGCACGAAGCGGGAAAATGTGGCCAGGTCTCATAAAGTCTGTAGGCTTGGATTTCTCATCCATCAGTGCTAAAATTGTTTTGGCTCTGTCTCCTGCAGAAATTCCGGTAGATGTTCCGTTTCCTAAAAGGTCAACCGATACAGTAAAAGCCGTTTCTTTAGGATCACTGCTTCTGCTTACCATCACTTCAAGCCCAAGTTCATCACATCTTTTTTCAGGAAGCGGCATACAAATAAGCCCTCTTCCGTGAAGAGCCATAAAATTGATAATTTCCGGTGTTGTCAACTCTGCTGCACAAAGAAAATCTCCTTCATTTTCTCTGTCTTCGTCATCTACTACTATGATTATTTTACCATTTTTAAGGTCTTCAATAGCCTCTGGAATAGTATTTAATTTAATATCGGACATTTTTACTTTTTATTTTTGCAAAGATACTCATAAAAATAAGCATCTGCCAACTAATTATGAATGGTTTATTACGCTTTGGATAGAGTTAGCTGCCTCTCTGAAAATCTCATAAGATCTCAATCTTTTCTGATGATCATAAATATGCGAATTGATGATCAGTTCATCAACCTGGAATTTTTCCTGGAAACTTTTAAGCTCTTCCTGAACTTCAGCCTGATCACCAATAAAAGTATATCTCAACTTCTGTAAAACCATGGATTTTTCCATTGGAGACCAGATTTCGTCCATATCATCAACAGGCGGAGCGAAAGGTTTTCTGTCATTTCTTACAATATTGATGAAGGCCTGAAATAAAGTGGTGGAGATTTTATGAGCTTCCTCTGAAGTTTCTGCTGCTACACCGTTTACACAGGCAATGATATAAGGTTTATCCAGATATTTTGAAGGTTCAAAATGTTCTCTGTATATTTTAAAAGCCATTTCCATCTGCTCCGGAGCAAAATGTCCTGCAAATGCATACGGCAAACCAAGTTCCGCCGCCAGCCAAGCACTGTCTGTACTTGATCCCAGAATATAAATTGGTATATCCAGCCCTTCTCCGGGAATAGCACGAACCATAGCATCTGAATTTTCCTTAGAAAAATATCTTTGAAGTTCCAGAATCTGTCTTGGAAACTGTTCATTAATAATTGCAGGATTTCTTCCTAAAGCCTGAGCCGTCAATCCGTCCGTTCCGGGTGCTCTCCCAACTCCAAGATCTATTCTTCCGGGAAAAAGAGACTCCAAAGTACCGAACTGTTCTGCAATAATCAGAGAACTATGGTTGGGAAGCATAATTCCTCCAGAACCTACTCTGATTTTTTTGGTCCCATTGGCAATAAACCCAATCAAAACAGAAGTTGCCGAACTGGCAATACTTTCCATATTGTGATGTTCTGCAAGCCAGAATCTTTTATAGTCTAAATTTTCAGCGTGATTGGCTAATGATAAGCTGTCCTGAAAAGTATCGTGAATGCTTTTACCTTGCTTTACTGGTGCAAGATCTAAAACAGAAATTTCAAAATTTTTCATATTGAGATGTTAATTTTTCTTTGGTCTCGAAAAAAACCATACAAATTTAAAACATAAAAACTGCATTAGTTACTTTTTGTAATTAATAAAACCGATCAGTTAATTCAGGGAAAAACTATTGGAATTCAAATTTTCTTTACCTGATTTTAGTTATACAATTTTGAGTAAATTGCAACATCATTCAAGAACATGAAAACAAAGGTAATGTATATCGAAAACAAATCCTTCGGTCATCACGGTCCGGCATGGATTGGTTTTGTAGAATTTTCAAAATCCGGGCAAACTGTTTATTTTGATAACAAGGCTCTCAAAAAACTTAAAAAGCCAGGAATCAATGCCAATCATTTTGATATAGAAACAGGAGAAGAATACTGGATATCCGGTATTAAGCAAAATGGTCAGAACAGACATCAATTTGGTGGTGGAAAAATTATGATTGATAGAAATTCAATTGATGAATATTTGAAACTGGTAGATTTTAACCATATTGATGAAAAGTATTTTGAAATTATTGAGTTCTCCGGAACAGATAAAAATAGATTTAGGGAAATAGAAAATACCGAAACTGAATTCAGAGACAGAAGCTATCGGGCTACTTTCTATGACAACAATAAAAGAAAATTAATCTTCGATATTAATATTTAAATGAAAAATATTTATTAACTCTTTATCTCAGAGTTACAGAGTTAATCAGGATTTATTAAACGAATAAAATGAAAAAGGGTTTGAGTATTTTCAAAACTTTTTTTTATTTTACTCAAGCGAATTCTCACATTCAATAATTATCATATAAAAGTTTTTTTAACATTAATAATTCAATAAAAAGAGAAATATTAATTATATTCGTATACCAAATCTTTAAAAACTTTAACATGAACAAAAAACCAAACAATCTGTTTTCCCGGCAGATTCTGACAGGAAGAACTGTCTTTATGAGCCTTGTTATTGCTGCAGTATTAACATCTTGTAGTAAAAACAATGAAGAAATAACCTCCGAAGCTCAAACTAATGCTTTTACTACTGAAAATGTCAAAAAAGGGCAATTGAATGGCCAGGAAATTAGTTATGAAAGAAAAAACGGAATGAATTTTTTCCAGGGAGACATTGTTCTCTCCGACAAACAGCTGGCAGAAGGCAGTGAACTCAATAAGGGCGGTGCAAGCTATTCAAGATGGCCAAGCAGTAAAATTTATTATACTGTTGCCAGTAATATGGGATCTATCAATGCTAATAAAATTACTTCTGCCGTGAATGAGTACAATACAAAAACAAATACTCAGTGGATTCCACGTACCAACCAAACAAATTATGTAGAATTTATTTTTGGAAGTTCATCAGGATCAGACGGCTGGGCTCATATTGGATATCAGGGAGGAAAACAAACTGTTTCTTTGGATCAATATATTTCTGTAGGATCGGTAATTCATGAGATGGGACATACGATAGGGCTTTATCATGAACACACCCGCAAAGACAGAGATCAATATGTAAAAATTCTTTGGAATAATATCCAAAGTGGGCAGTCATATAATTTCAATATTTATAGCTCGGGGACAGATATAGGACCATTCAATATCAATTCAGTGATGATGTACTGGCCGACTTCTTATTCTAAAAACGGGCTTCCAACTATTACAAGAGCAGATAATTCAAGCTTTACATATAATAGAACAGGTTTTACAACCGGGGATATCAATACCATTAATGCTATGTACCCTTAATTTTAAAGAATTTTTTGTGACCATCAAAAAAGAGAAGAATTCTTATGAATTCTTCCCTTTTTTATAATTATAATGATTAATCAAAATCCTGATTTCATTGAATTCAAAGTGACTTGGTAATGCACTCTTCCACTCAGTCAATGTTTCGTGTGGATTTTTGTAGAATTCATCTTCAAAAGCCCTGATCTTATCTGAGGTGATTACTCTGGAGATATCCAGCAATCCCTGTTCTGCAAATTTGGCAAGATGGCCAATAACCGTTTCTTTTACCAAACCTCTTTCCAAAGCAATTTCTCCGATAGTTTTTCCCTGTTCAAATAACTGAAAGGTTAAAACCTGAGACGGAACTTTAGCTATTTTCAGATTGATTTCTTTATCATTCTTTTCATCTAAAAGTTTAGTTTCCAGAAGATAAATTTCTCTTAAACTGTTCAGGTATTCTTCAATATCTTCCAGCCAGTTTTTGAATTCCTCGTTATATTGTTTTAAACCCTTCGCTCCTTTTATTTCAGCATAAAACTCTTTCAAAGGATCGAAAATTTTATTTCTGGTTTCTATAAAGAAGAAATTAACGGCTCCTTTCGATTTGCTTTCAATCTCAGACCAGTCTTCTTTTTGTTCAATAAAATTATTGACTTTCTGGAAAATGATTCGTTCCAGTTTTTCAAAGATTTTTCCAAGATTTACTGCTTCATGTTTCAACTGAAGATAAAGCTGTTTAGTCTTGGCATGATCTATATTCTTGGTCACAATAGACAGGTTATTCCATTCCTCTACTTCTTTTAAAAACCATGTGCAGTCAAGCGTACGAAGTACTTTCCTGATGCTGTAGTCATATTTTTCCTGATTCAGAATAGCCTCCACATGATCATTGGCAATAGTATCCGTATGGAAATGCAAAATCCTGTTATCCTTGAAAATAACTTCAGGGGTAATTTTTGATTTTAAAACAATTCCTTCCAATGTTCTGCAACGGGATAAAGCCACATATACCTGACCTGCCGTGAAACTTTTTCCGGCATCAATAATTACCTTATCAAACGTCAGTCCCTGGCTTTTATGAATAGTAACAGCCCAGGCCAGTTTTATCGGAAATTGTTCAAAACTTCCTAATACTTCTTCCTGGATATTTTTATCAGTGTCAAGGAAATATTTTTTCTGTTCCCAGGTTTCTCTTTTAACTACAATTTCATTTTCGCTTTCATCCAGAACAACACGAATTTCATTTTCATCCAATCCAATGATCTCGCCTAATTTCCCGTTGAAATATTTCTTTTCTCCGGAAATATCATTTCGGATAAACATGATCTGAGCGCCAATTTTCAATTCTAAAAACTGTTCGTTTGGAAACTGATTTTCTTTAAAATCACCTACAAGTTTAGCTTCATAAGTTTGAGGATCTACCTTTATCTCCGCCAGTTTTTCCAGGTTGATTTCATCAGCCATTCTATTGTGAGAGCACAGGTATACGTAAGATTCTTTCCCCATGTCAAAATTGGGATCGTATCTTTCATTGAGGTGGTTAAAATCTATATTATCCACATCACCGTCACGGATAGCATTCAGAATCGCCAGAAATCCCTGATCAGACTGTCTGTAAACTTTTGTCAGTTCAATGGTAACAATCGGAATTTCCTTAATGGCATGACTGTCAAAAAAGAAGGGTGAATTGTAATACATTTTAAGAATATGCTCATCCCTCACCACAGGCGGAAGCTGAAACAAATCTCCAATAAACAGCATCTGTACTCCCCCAAACCTTTGATTATTCCTTCTGATAAACCTCAAAGAAAAATCCATCATATCAAGAACATCAGCTCTCAACATGGAAACCTCATCAATGATAATGATCTCAACTTCTCTCAGAAGCTTCAGTTTATCTTTACGGTATTTGAAATGGGGCATCAGATCGGCAATATTATTAGCCAAACTGGTGTCTATTCTTTCTGTCGTAGGAAGAAAAGTTCTCAACGGCAGTCCAAACATGGAATGAATTGTAACGCCGCCCGCATTGATTGCAGCAATTCCTGTGGGTGCTACTACAATATGCTTTTTCTTTGTACGTCTTACAAAATCATTGAGAAATGTCGTTTTACCTGTTCCGGCTTTCCCAGTCAGAAAAACACTTCTATTCGTATATTCTATTAAGTCAAAAAAATGATTGTTCATCGTTGTCAAAAATACGGAAATGAATTTGAATTTCTTACCTTGGCATAAGTTTTGAAAATTCTTAAAAAGAAAAAAGTTTATTGTGAAAAAAATATTCTTCCATTTCCCGGTGATAGTATTATGTACTACATTAACTATGGTTTCCTGTAACACATCAAAAAATGCCAATACCAATCTTCCTGTTGATATCGCAGACAGACCTGTTGACGAAGACAGTCAGAAGTATGAGCAGGCACAACTCGATAGATTAAAAGCTTCTATTGAATCTGAAGTGTCCGGAGAAAAATGTACGGATCCCAGTGAATGGGCATTTGCGCCTATGGGAGCAAAATCCTGTGGCGGACCTCAGCAATACATTGCTTATCCCAAGAAAATAGAAACTGCTTTCTTACTGAGAGTAAATGATTACACGGATAAAGTAAAAACTTTTAATGAAAAATATAATATCATGTCTGACTGTGTAGTAATCACACCTCCTACATCTTTGAAATGTATTCATGGAAAAATCAGACTGATCACTCCGGACAATAACTAACAATAAAACAAAGGTTCTATATCAAATCGAAAAAAGCTCTGTCTCAGGACGGAGCTTTTATATTTATAGGGTCAATGTTGAATGTTGACCATTCAAAGGTAAATTAGAATTGATGATCTTTCACGTTTTCTTTATACCACGATGAGTATTTTACATAGTTATCAGCGATTCTGTTAACTTCTCCTTCTAATAGCTGAGCATTAATATCTTTGATTTTTTTTGCAGGAACTCCACCCCAAACTTCTCCGGATTTTATATGAGTGCCCTGAGTTACTACAGAACCTGCCCCTACAATAGAATTTTCTTCCACCAAGCAGTCATCCATTACAATAGCTCCCATCCCAATCAGGACATTATCTTTAATGGTACACCCATGAACAATTGCATTATGTCCGATAGAAACGTTATTTCCGATATTCAGCGGATGTTTCTGATAGGTACAATGCAGCATTGCATTATCCTGAACATTTACCTTGTCACCCATTTTTATATAGTGAACATCGCCTCTGATCACAGCATTATACCAAACGCTGCAGTCTCTTCCCATTGTAACATCACCAATAATAGTAGCGGTTTCTGCTAAAAAAGTATTTTCTCCGATCTGTGGTGCTTTTCCTAAAAGTTCTTTTATAAGTGCCATAATATTAATTTGAAAATTTGAAAATATGCCAATTGAAAATAATGATCTTCTGCTTATAGTCTCTGGTATCTAACTTCTAAATTACAGTGATAGCAAAAATCTAACTCTCAATTTTCAGCGTCTAACTTCTAATGCGTATTTTTGTATCTCAAATTTAACGAAAAAATGCGTACCGTACTTATAGAACCTACCGAAAACCCGAAAGTAATGAAATTTGTAGCAGATTACAATCTCATTCCAGGGTCTTTAGAGTTGGACAGAAATTCAGATATTTCAGAAATTCCTATGGCACAGGAACTTTTCAATTATCCGTTTGTAGAAAGAATTTTCATAACGGCTAATTTTGTAGCTGTGGCTAAACAGGATACCATAGAATGGGAACATGTAGCTGAAAGTCTGAAAAATGTGATTGAGGATGAATTATTGGCCAACCCAAGAATTTACCTTCAAAAGAAAAAAGAAATGTATCAGATCTATGCTGAAATGACTCCAAATCCTAATGTAATGAAATTTGTTTCAAGCAAATTACTGATGGATGGTTTTGTGGAAGTAAAATCTATTGAAGCCGCTGAAGAAGTTCCTTTGGCACAGGCAATCTTTAAAGAATTTGAATTTACAAAAGAAGTTTTCATTTCTGACAATTTTGTAGCTGTTACCAGAGACAATTCTGTAGAATGGCATCAGGTGATGATGACTGTTCGTGCACTTATTGCCGAGTATCTTCAAAATGGAGGTGAGATTTCTAAAGTAGAGCCTCAGAAACACGAAAACCCTGTTGAAAAGATCATCAACAGAGATTATACGGAAGATGAGCAGAAAATTTCTGACATTTTAAATGAATATGTGGCTCCTGCAGTAGAAAATGATGGTGGAAAGATTTCATTGATGGAATATGACCAGGAGAGCAAAACTGCAAAAATGCTTCTACAGGGAGCTTGTTCAGGCTGCCCAAGTTCTACGGCTACTTTGAAAAACGGAATTGAAAATATTTTAAAACAATTCGTTCCGGATCTGGTAGAAAAAGTAGAAGCTGTAAACGGATAATTCAGTTTGAAAATGCCTCCCGAAAAGAAAATTGTGGTTATCATTGGAAGTGCGTCGGAGAATTCCAGCAACCAGAAACTTATGGAACAGGTCCTGGAAAAGATAGGAAATACAGATTTTCAGATGTATGATAATCTTTCTGTTCTTCCTCATTTTGATACTGCAATAACGGATGACAATATTCCTGATGAAGTTCAGAAGATCAGAAAGGATATTAAAAACTCAGCAGGTGTTATATTTTCCACTCCGGAATATATTTTCAGTATTCCCGGCAGATTAAAAAATTTGTTGGAATGGTGTGTTTCCACAACAATCTTTTCTGAAAAGCCAGTGTCAGTAATTACCGCATCAGCCAGTGGAGAAAAAGGCCACGAAGAGTTATTAATGATTTTAAAGACTCTTGGAGCGGTAACAGATGATAAACATCAGGCATTAATAAAGGGGATAAAAGGCAAATTTGACAGCAATGGCTTACTGGAAAGTAATACCTTTGCTAAAGTATCAAAATTAGTAGCAGATTTTACAACGTCTGTTTCATAATTAAAAATTAGAATATTGAATAATAAAGGAATTTTACTGGTCAATCTTGGATCACCGAGATCAACCTCTGTAAGCGACGTAAAGGAATATCTTGACGAATTTTTGATGGATGAAAGAGTGATTGATTACCGTTGGATCTTTCGTGCTCTGCTTGTACAGGGAATTATCCTGAAAACAAGACCTGCCAAATCTGCTGAAGCCTATAAAACGGTGTGGACAGATAAAGGTTCTCCACTGATTGTCATTACTGAACAAATTCAGAAAAAACTTCAGAAAGTGGTAGACGTTCCTGTGGAAATAGGAATGAGATATGCACAACCAAGTATTGAAACGGGTATTCAGAAACTGGTAGACCAGGGAATCACTGAAATCGTTCTTTTCCCTTTATATCCTCAATATGCCATGAGTACTACGGAAACGGTAATTGAAAAGGCTGAAGAAGTAAGAAAAAAGAAGTTTCCAAAGGTAAAGATCAATTATATTCAACCTTTTTACAACAGAGATATTTATATCAACTGTCTGGCAGAAAGCATTAGAGAGAAACTTCCAGAAAATTTTGATGCCCTTCAGTTTTCTTATCATGGAGTTCCGGAAAGACATATTTATAAGACAGATCCTACAAAAACCTGTAATCTTAATGACTGCTGTTCCAGAGATGACAATCCAAGCCATCAGTTCTGCTATCGTCACCAATGTTATAAAACGACACAGCGTGTTATTGAAAAACTGGATTTACCAAAAGAAAAAACTATTGTTTCTTTCCAGTCACGATTAGGAAAAGACAAGTGGATCGAGCCTTATACTGATGAAACACTGGAAACCATTGGTAAAAAGGGAATAAAAAATCTGGCCATAGTTTGTCCTGCATTTGTCTCTGACTGTCTTGAGACTTTGGAGGAAATTTCTGTAGAAGGAAAAGAACAGTTTATGCACGGAGGTGGAGAGAATTTCCATTATATTCCCTGTCTGAATGATGAAGACCGATGGATTGATGTCGTAAAAACACTTTGCGAAGAAAAGCTGAATGATTTCTATCTGGTATAATCACTTTACTCAAAATATAAAAAAGGCTGCAAGAATTAACTTGCAGCCTTTTCGTTGAATATATTAAAATTTGATTTGGTCTATTTTTTAATCAGGTTTCCTGCTTTCTGTCCGTTTACCGTTACAATATATACTCCAGGAAGCATATTGGAAGGAAGCTGAACATTCAGTTTATTTGCACCTTCTGTAATTTCAACTTTTTCAGAAATTTCTTTCTTACCTGTAAGACTTACCACTTCTACAATTCCTTTTCCGGCTTTACCTTCAAAGTTCACAGTGAATCTGTCAGTTGCAGGATTCGGGCTGATTGTATAAGCTGAAACATTTGAAGCTGCTGCAACAAGTCCCGCAGAAGAAGTTCCTCCTCCTACACCTACTGCATTCCATGCATTGGTAACCTGTGTCACTTCATTACTGCCAGCTCCATATAGGTCTGCTGCCGCCTGAAGAGAATAGGTTCTTGTATTTGCATAGTTGGATGATGAAGTCAGGTAAGTAGTTAATGTTCTGTAAGCAATAGCTCCTGCTTTATCCAGTCCAATTCCGGAAACATTATAAGCGAAACCGTTATCATTCGTACCAGAACCTCCTGTTACCAATAAATAATACCAGAAATTAAGGACTCCTGAATTGGTATGAACTCCACAATAGTCATTAGTATTTTGGCCCGGCACTGCACATCCTGTGGTAGTTGCATCTTTCCAGTATGTACCTTTATAAGTATCCGGTTGGCGGTAGGCATTAGGGTTTGCCATATCTCTGATGACATAATTGAAATCTTCTCCCAAAGTCCAGCTTGCTTTGGTTGGTCTTGCCCAACGTTCTATTGAATTTCCGAAAATATCAGAAAACCCTTCGTTCAATGCTCCCGGCTCTCTCTGATACACAAGGTTAGCCGTTTTGGAAGTAAGCCCATGGGTAATTTCGTGTCCGCAGACATCTATAGCTGTTAAAGGTTTACCACCATTTGTTGTAGAACTTCCGTCACCATAAAGCATTCTCGAGCCATCCCAATAAGCATTGAAGATATTGTTTCCATAATGAACATATGATTTTATGGTAAAATTATTATTATCAATACTTTTTCTTCCGTATTTTGTATAATAATAATCTAAGGTTTTTTCAGCACCCCAATGAGCATCTGTAGCATATTGATCTTTATTGGTATTTACATTATTCCAGGCATTATCTGTATCTGTAAAATCAACAGCAGATGCAAAATTGGTCGTTTTCTTAAGATTATAGGTCTCTACAGATGTTCCTGCATTTCTTCCCGTTTCTCTCAGTCTGTAACTTCCGTTATAAGAATCAGTTACTATGTTTTGACTTCCACTGTAAACGGTTGTAGCCGTTCCCGGAGTATTTACTTCATGAATAATTGCATCTACTCCTAGTACTTTCCCGTTTTTAGCATCTACAAAAACATATTGTCTGCTTAATGGTTTGTCTGAGTAAATATCGAATTTATAAGCCAGCGTTAAATCATTCATTTTTTCATCCGTAGGATCTGAATAATACACTAATTCACCTTTAGGAGCAAAACTTGCATTGGCATCATTGGAGTCTCTTTTGATAAAATCTTCCTCTTCTTTATTCTGCCATTTATAGGATTCTGCCCCTACGAATGATAAAGCACTCTGAAGAGCGATAGTCTCAGAAATATTGGCTTTCTTTTCAGCTCCTTTTGGAATATTAAGAACCCATTTTCCTGACTGTCCCACAATTTTTCCTCCTTTTGTCTGTACAGCCATCATTCCGTATTCTACCGGAATACCATTTACAGTCTGTTGAAATCTGTGAGTTTCAAAACCTAAAGCATCTCTTTCCAGTCCTAACTTGAGCCCTTGCCCCTGAGAAAGTCTCTCTGTAGCTTCGTCAAATAAAACAGGACTTCCCTGAAAAGCAGGTGCATTTTTTTCGAATCGCATAAAGTCTGCGTGTAATCCACTTTTACCCGGATTTAGTTTTGATGGTGTGTTTTGTCCAAAAACAAAAGAGCAGGCAGCAACACTTGCCACTAAAATAAATTTCGTATTCATAATAATATTTGGTTGATTGTGTTGACGAATTTATAAACTTTTCTCAATAAAACATCATAAATTATAAATAAAATTCAATAGATATTATAGATCAATAAATAAAACACAATAATGATTTTAAAAAAAAGAAAAATATTTAAATATAATTTTTTTGCAATATAATTTTTGAATTAAAATATTTAATTAAAATCAAAATTTTGTGAATTATTTTTTTTCACCAAATAGTGCATTATAATCAAAAAAAAATAATTCTAATCTGATATTTTAAGGTCTGATATTTTTAAAATGGCAAAAAATAAGGACTATCTTAAAAGACAGTCCAAAATTATAGGGTATATTTTTATGTAAAATTATATCAGGTCATGATTTATCGTTTATTGGCAATTGGTGTCCTGAATTCACCATATCCCATCAAACCATCATAATTTCTTCCGAAAGGTGCATAATAAAGAAATGCCTGGTAAAGGTTTTCCGTCTGCCAGAAATTACCGTTTACTTCACCGAAATTCAATGTTCCATTTCCTTCTTTGGTCACCAAAACGTAATTATAGAAACCTTGTTTAAGGAATATTTTAGCCACATACTGTTTGGTAGCTGCATCATACTGCATCTGATTTTCTTTGCTTGGTTTATAATTATTAAATCCACCCAAAACATAAATCTCTTTATCTACCGGATCCGATTCAAGGTAAAAATGCACCCATGAATAGTCAGCTTCTCTTTCTGCATCTCTTTCTCTACCCAAATCATTTCTTCTGTAATACCATGCTCCGTTGACATCCGGCTGATATTGATAATTTAAAGGAAACGCCCATACCGGATGAAGATAGGTCTGGTTGACATCTTCTTTTATTTCGGTTGTACGCACCATATCTGCTGCCATATTCATATTTTTATTATCGAAATAATAAAACTCATTGTCTCCCGGAAACGTAAGATTCATCTGCTGGAAAAGCACCTGGTTTCCTAAAACACTGCTTGGCTTCAGATTAGCAATCACCATATTCGGGTTGTTATTCTGCATCACATTCATTGTGATTGAATTGACATTGGAAGAAATATCTCCTCCTTTCGGAGAAACATTCACCTCTACCCTCTGGTTAAGGTTAGGATTTTTTGCATCTGCAAATCTTGAAATATTTAAACCCACAGATGTTGCATCTTCAACCAGATAAAATCTTTTTTTGAAAAGAGGCTGATCTGCAGAATCTTTGTAAACAATCAGTTCATAATTCCCTGAAATCTTCAGCTGGATTTTATCATTGGGAAAAACAAGTTTATAGTGAGTATAAGCCTGTAAGGTATTGAATGAATACTGAAACTGATCCAAAAGCGCATTCATACTTCCCGCAGCAAATTCTGTAAAAAAAAGATTATCATCATTCCAGTTTCTGTCATAATGCTTGAATGTATATCTGTAGATCTGGCTGCCGTTTGTAAGATCGTCAAAGCCCAGAACCAGCTGTTCGCCAATTCTAATTACCGGAGTTTCATCATTGGTCTGAGGGTTGAACAACTGAACACTTTGGATATTTTGTCCAAAAACCAGTCCGCTCAAAGTAAGTAAGAGTATTCGCAAAGTTTTCATTATGACGAAGATAACGAAAAATAGCCATTTTCTTAATAATATTGTATTTTTGAATAAAAAATATTCAGATATGCTTCAGATTCAAGGTTTCGTATTCAACTTTGCAAGCGAAAATACTTACATCATTTATAACGAGAATAAAAACGCTTGGTTAATTGATCCGGGAAATATGAAAGGGCAGGAAACTCAGGCTATTGACAGTTTCATTTCAGAAAACGGACTGAAGATTCAGAGAATTCTTCTTACCCACGCACATATTGATCATGTATTGGGGCTTCAATGGGCTTTTGATACGTTCAAAGTACCTGTAACGATGCACCAGGAAGATCAGGAGGTTCTGGATATGCTTCAGGCAAGCGGAATGAGATTCGGAATGCAGGTAGATCCTGTAAAAGTAGATGTGGAATATATAAAAGAAGGGGATGAACTGGATCTGGATGGTGAAAAGTTTAAAATTTACCATGTTCCAGGGCATTCTCCGGGCAGTGTAGTGTATCACCATGAAAATCAGAAATTCATGATTTCAGGAGATGTCCTTTTTGAAGGCAGTATCGGAAGAACAGATTTATATAAAGGTAATTATGAACAGCTGATTGATGGTATTAAATCGAAACTTTTCATTTTAGATAATGATACTCAGGTTTTCTCAGGACATGGAAACCCTACCTCGATTGGTTTTGAGAAACAGTATAATCCGTTCTTGAAATAAGTAAAAATAAAAACTCCCGCAGATTAAACAGAGAGTAACACTTAGCATTAAATTGGTGAAATTTGCTTTTGGGAGAACATAAAAATACAAAACCGTCAGTATGTTCGACGGTTTTGTTGTTATAAAGAAATAGAATTTAGAAATCCAGCGTGATTGAAGCTCTGGCGGCAGCTCCCATAATAGGTCTGGCCATAATGATTCCATCTCCGTTTGGAGAACCCGCTCTTGGATCACCTTCTGTGATTCCGATTGTATTAAAGATATTCGTTCCATCCACAGCAAAGCGTATTCTCCCCAATTGATAAGACATTCCGGCTCCAAATTCGGTGAAAGAAGGTAAAGTCTGTACATTCTTCTCATCCTGGAAACGCTTTCCATAGTAATTCATACTTACATAGGTTCTCCATGCTTTTGTAATATTGACTGCCGGAGAAATATTGAAGAAAAATTTAGGCATTCTTCTGACCACATTTCCTTCGAGAACACTTCCAGCCTCAAGGTTTTTATATTTAGGACTTTGGATTGTCCCGTTGAATGTTACTTCTAAAATATTATTGAATAAACGGGCGAAACCTTCTAATTCAACTCCATAGTTTTGTGTATTGGCGAAGGTATTTTCGGATTTACCATCAGAGAAAACATCTGTAAATGACAGGTTCTTCAAAGTAGAATAGAACGGAATTACTGCTATATCAAACGTACGCGAGTAATATTTATATCCTACTTCCAGCTGATTGGTTGTTACTGATTTTAAAGGTTTATCAGGGTTCGGATTGGAGAAATAATTGTAATATGCTTCTTCATTCGGTGATCTGAAACCATTGGAAAAACGGGCATACACTGCATTCTCTCTATTGATCTTATAATTTGTAGCTAATGTGAAAGATACCTTATCTACATTATAATTCCAGTAGGTATATTTATTTCCAAGTACACTCATATTATCATCGGCTGTAGTCGTGTTGAAACCATGAGTTCCATCAGTTGTTAACCCTGAATTATTTAAATTGGAAGAGGTTGTATTGGCAAAATTCCCTTTGTAATAATCATGGCTGTAGCGAAGACCTCCATTCACACTTAAAGCATCAGTAATATTATAATCAAGGTTTACATAAAGATCGTTTAAACTTCCCTGAGTTTGAGTATCTCTCTGTAAAAACGTCATATTGGTAACTCCATTATAAGTTTTAGAATATCCGGTATCTGATGGACTAAGGGAAGTATCTACGAGATTCAATAATTCTGGTCTGTCTGTGGCTGTAGTGAGGATATTACTCCAGTTCCAGTATTGGTGCGATTTCCAGTTGGATTTATAAAAACCTGCCGTAACATTTCCCTGGTCAAATTTATAATTGAACTGCAGATCATTAACGAAGTTATTCATTTGTTTGTCAATTGCCCAGAATCCCAGTTTCTGTACATATTCAGGATTAACCACAGCTCCGTTGCTCACCAATGAATATTGATAATTGCTGCCGGCAATTCCGTTGCTCTTAGCAAATTCCCCCATCGTCTGTGGACCTCCTGCAGGGAAAATCCCTGTATAATTCATGTTGATATTGGTGTATCTGGTCTTGTTTAAAACACTGAAATTATTTCCAAGATCATATTTAAACTCTGCTCCCAGTGCATCTACTTTCGGATGAATCCCGTCTTCAAGATTTCTGTTGAAAAATCCACCTCCTGCCTGTGGTATATTCAGCTGGCTGATTGCTCTGTAACTGTATGTTCCGTAATTAGGATCAAAATTCTGGAATCCTTTCAGCTTATTGCCATTTTGAACCAAAGGAATAGGAAGGAAAAATGTATTTCTGTCATCCAGTTTTTTATAATATACTTTTACATAGCCTTTATCAAATACATATTTCAGATTCATTCTGATTTGTCCGCCATTATTGGCTTTGAAACCTGTTTTTCTGATTCCGTCATCAGTTCTGTAAAAACCTCCTACATTAAAAAATAGTTTATCCTGAACCAAAGCTCCACCCACATTCACATCAGTACGCATTAATCCATATGTACTTGTTTCCAGTTTTGCTGTACCTCTGAAATCATTGGTTCCTTCTCTGGTAATAAAGTTGATTAAACCACCGGGAGAATTGGTTGCAAAAATAGATCCGGAACCTCCTCTCAAAGCTTCCATACGGTTTACCGAATTATCTACACGAAAAAAGTTGTCTGCATTGGCAAACTGAAGGGCACCGTCTTCAAAAACCGGAAGACCATCTTCCTGTACCTGCACAAACTCATAAGCTCCAGCAGAAGGAATCCCTCTTGCAAAAAGGTTGTTTCCTACTTCACCTCCTGAAGTTTCTACCGCAAACCCGGGAACTCTTTGTAATAAAGCAGCTGCACTGATTGGATTCTGCTTTTGAATTTCTTTGGAACTAAATGTGGAAATCGCTGTACTGGATTCTATTTTTTTCTTTGGATTTGAATTTCCTGTGATGACAATCTGATCGATAGAGGAAATTTTTGCAGAATCCTGCGGAGTTTCCTGGGCATAAGCATTATTAAAATATAACGTAGCTGTTGCGGCGATTAAAAAGATTGATTTTTTTTTCATAGCCTTATTTTTATTGTTAGTTTCAGTTTTGTTGTAATTGTAAATACACTCCATTGGTCCAACCGAACCCATCCTGATTAGGGTATTCCCCGCCGCCTGCTATTGTTTCTGTGTCTAATGCATTGTATTTTTCCATTAGTTTTCCGGTATTCTTGTAGACTCTTTCTACATTGGAACACCAATTGTTTTTTATCTTCTCAGCCAGTTCATCAAAGCCATAATTTTTCATTGCTTTAAAGCCCAGCCACTGATAAGGGGCCCATGCATTGGGAAGATCCCACTGCTGGCCTGAGTTTTTAGTGGTGGTAACCAACCCGCCTTTATAAAGAAATTTTTCGGCAACAGCTTTAGCAACAGCCTCCGCTTGTTCCTGATCTGCAATTCCAAGGAATAAAGGGTAAAGAGCAGCAATATGTTCAGACGGTGTTTTTGTGTTTTTTTTTGTGTGATAATCTTTATAATTGTTAGTATTTCTATCCCAGAAATATTTATTGATCATCTGTCTTCGGCTTGCTGCTCTTTCTGAAAAATAATTTTCTTTTTCACTCAGATTCTGAAGCGCTGAAGATTTTGCCAAAGTCGTTTCCAGATGCCACAAAAGGCAATTCAGGTCTATTTGGGCAAGATTCAGTGTTTCTATCGTCTGTATATTTTCTCCATCTGCAAACCATCTGCTGGAAAAATCCCAGCCTGATTCACAGGCACTTCTTATATTTCTGTAAAATTCATCTCCTGAAGTTTTTTCATGATCTTCAATGTCGATCAGATAACTTTCAGGGCGTGGTGCATTTTCTGCATCGTAGTAACGGTTCAGAATATCTCCGTCTATTGTTTTAACCACTCTTTTTACACTGGAATTATTTCCCAGCCATTCTTCGCCATTCATCCAGAAAGCATATTCTTTTTCCAGAGTGTCGTGATATTGTGTATAAATTCCTTCGTCATTCGTCGTTTCAAAAAGCAGGTCCAGCATTAATGAAAAATAAGGAGGCTGCGATCTGCTCAGGAAATGAGTTCTGCTGGCATTTGGAACAAATCCTACATTCTGAATCAGGTAAGAACAGTTTTCAATAATATTTTCCATCATTTCTATTCTGCCGGAAGCTTTTAATCCCAGCATAATAAAATAGCTGTCCCAATAGAAAAATTCATTAAAACGACCTCCCGGAACGATATAAGGTTTTGGTAATTTTAAAAGGGTTCCTTTTTCTTCAGAAGCTGTACGGGTCAATTCATCCCATAATTTTTCAATATGCTCTTTGATAGGAAGGTGCTCTTTTCTCTGAACAGAAACTCTGGCCCCTAAAAAATCAAAATGGGTCATCACAAAATCTTTAAGATCAAAACCAGGGATATCTTTTGCTTTTTCATACTTCTCATTGATTTTTGCAATGGGAAATAATGGAACTGCATCCGTCATCATTTTCTGATCTTCAAAAATTTCAGACCTCTGTACATCATCAAAAAGAGTTTGAATTTCGTTTATGTAAAGCTGATTACTCATTGTTATTTTTTAGGATTAATTTTTAATTTATTCATGAAAACTGCCGAAGTGATCAGTAATGAAAGCGGAATCAGGGAAAGATAAAATGCCTGCTGACCGCTGAATTCCTGAAATACAAAACCGGTAATAATAGAACCTATCGTTCCTCCAATTGCTGAGAAAACAACAATTAAACCTGACATTGCACTGTGCAAATATTTCGGGATAGATGCCAGAATTACAGAATTAATGCTTGGATAAATCGGTGCCAGCAAACCTCCCATCAAAGGAAATAAATAAACGACCAAAGGTGCATTCATCCAACTGGTATTTGTATCTATATGAATATTATGGGTAAGGGGTAAAACCAACAATAAACTGATAGCAAAGCCTATCACACAAAAAGAAACTACATAGATCCAGTTGAACTTCTTAGAAAAGAATCCCGACAAAAATCTTCCCAACGCAAAAGCTCCCGCCAAAACGGCTCCCGCCTGAATACTCATTGAGGTAGGCACTTTTAAAATTTCTTTATAAAAAGTAGGTGTCCATGTTTGAAAACTCTGCTCTACCAGTACAAAAAGGAAAGCACATAATAAAAAGAACAATACTTTTTTATAACTGAACAGGCTGACGCTATTTCTTAAATCTCCCAATAAGTCTGTTTTCTCACTTTTGGCTTCCTGCTCATTCAGTTTTGAAAAGAACAGGAATAAAAAAGATAAAGTGGAAAGCCCGCCCAGAATCCAATAGACATCCAGCCATCTTGTAGATTCCGGGTTATGATCATCAATATATAAACTGAATAATACATTTCCTGCCAGAACTCCAATCATGAAAAATCCTTCCAGAAATCCCATAAAACTGGAATGTTCTTTATCTGTTTCCGTTACCAATCCAATAGAGGTAAAAACCGAGATTTTAATTAAAGCAAAGGAAACTCCTACTGTTGCAAATAATAGTTTGAAAACCCAAAAGGTATTGGTAAACGGCATTATAAAACACATACAGCTTACCAGAAATAAAGCAATCAACATGGATTTTTTGATTCCTATTTTGGGAAGAAATGAAGCAAGAATGAATGAACATATTGCAATGGGAAGATCTTTGAACCCTTCCAAAACACTGGCCGAAGATTTTGAAATCCCAAAATTCTGCTGTACCTGTAGAATGACTGTTCCTACAGAATTCAGAAGAATGGCAAAGACAAAATAATTTAAAAATAAAACGGCCTTGATGTTAATATTTTTCATTCAGGTTATTTCTTGTCGGCTAAGATAGAAGCATTTGTGTTAACGATAATTTAACACAGTAAATCAATATTTGAACTATATTAATATAATTAGTATTTTTAGTAATTAAATATGATTAATTAAATGAAAGTTACTTTTGAAAGGGTAATCCCTAATGAAAAGAGCTCGTTCCGCACGATTCATAACAACTCTCCTATTTCAGAATTCAAATGGGAGTATCATTATCATCCCGAAATTGAACTGGTATGTGTCATTTCCGGGAACGGAACCCGCCATGTGGGTTATCATAAAAGTAATTACACCAATGGAGATCTGGTATTAATCGGGTCCAATATTCCGCACTCCGGATTTGGACTGAATTCTATTGATCCTCATGAAGAAATTGTACTTCAATTCAAAGAAGAAATTCTGCAGTTTCCCCAACAGGAAGTAGAAGCCAGATCTATCAAAAATCTGTTGGAACTTTCAAAATACGGGATTCATTTTCATCATAAAGTAAAAAAAGTAATGCTTCCAAAATTGAAGCTTATGCTGGAATCGGAAGGTTACAAAAGGTATTTGCTATTGCTTGAGATTCTTTTCGAGCTTTCAAAATGTGAAGATTATGATCTTTTGAACAAAGAAATCATGCCCTACACCATTATTTCCAAAAATAAAACCCGTCTTGAAAATATCTTCACGTATGTAGAACATCATTATGACAGGGAAATTGAAATTGAAGAAGTCGCCAGACTCGCCAACCTGACATTGCCAGCTTTCTGTAATTTCTTTAAGAAAGCAACCCAGATCACTTTTACAGAATTTGTCAATAGATACAGAATCAATAAAGCTTGCCTGCTGATGGCACAGGATAAGTCGATTTCAGAATGCAGCTATCATTGCGGCTTCAATAATGTGACCTATTTCAATAGGATGTTTAAAAAATATACCGGGAAAACGCCTTCAGAATTTATTAAGAATTATTCTCACAACAACATCAATGTAGATTTGAAAGTTGAAAAAGAGACTAAAGCTAAGGTAAGTTTTTGATAATGACATGTTGAAATTCCTCTGTCAACAAACTTTTCTGAGACTTCTACGGAGTGACAAAGTGGATGAAGAAATATGCTATGAATTAAACATCTGCCAAATCCACGAAGGAAAGACCAGATCTATAAATAAACAAGAAACAAAAAAAGCCACTCAAAAAGAGCAGCTTTATATTAGTATGAATAAGAACCAGTAACTGAATAACCAGCAACTGATCATTACTTATTTCCATTTAATATTGCATCCCATACTTGGTCTTTGAATTTCTTCCTGCGCTTCTCCAGCCAAAAGATTTTCAAAAGCAATAATCAGATCCTCACCTGTAACATCTTTATTATTTCCCGGTCTTGAATCATCCATCTGACCTCTGTACACAAGATCCAGTTTATCATCAAAGAAATAAAAATCCGGGGTACAAGCCGCATCGTAAGCTTTTGCTACCGCCTGGCTTTCATCAAATAAATAAGGGAAATCAAAATTTCTTTCAATCTGAAATTCGATCATTTTCTCAGGAGAATCTGCCGGATATTTCTCAATATTATTAGCATTGATAGCGATGAATTCTATTCCTCGCTCGTTATAATCTTCGTATAATTCATTGATCTTATCAATCACATGAAGAACAAATGGACAGTGGTTGCACATAAAGATCACCAAAGTACCATTTTCTCCTTTCAGTTCTTCCAAAGACTGAAGTTCGTTCGTTTTTGACGGGTTAGGAAGTTCAAAAAACGGAGCCTTTGTTCCTAATGCCAGCATATTTGATGGAGTATTCATATCCTTTTTCTTTACCGGCAAAGATAGATATTTCTTTTATTAATTATGAAGAAGACATTTCTATTTTAACTTTAGTAAAGAAGATTGAAGCTGGAGGAGGGAAGATTTTAAGGTCTCAAAAATAGTTATAGTCAAATTCTATTAATATTTTTTTTTACCACAAATCAACTTCCAGCTCCCATTCTTCCAGCTTCCAGCCATTGAATGAAATCTTCAATACGTCCTCTTTTGAAGTTAAATGTATAATATCCTTTGGAAGTTATATTAAAAAGTTTGTAGTTTTGCTAACGCTGTTAGTAAATAAATATCATGGGTCTACATGAACGCCGTCAACGAGAAAAAGAATCCATCCGTGCAAATATTTTGCAGGCTGCTTTTACTTTGGCTAAAACTGAAGGCTGGGGTTCACTGTCTATGCGTAAGATAGCTGATGCTATTGAGTATAGTGCTCCTGTAGTCTATGATTATTTTGAAAATAAAGAAGCTATTCTATTTGAGATTTCTTTAGATGGCTTTCATAAGTTACACATAGAATTATTAAAAGCTCAGCAGAAGCATGATACTCCGGAAGAGCAAATGGTTGCTATTGTGGATGCATACTGGAACTTTGCTTTTAAAAACAAGGAATATTACCAGCTTATGTTTGGTCTTGGAATGCAATGCTGTGGAAAAGGGCAGATGAAAAAAGAATTCTCATCATTCCAGGAACTGATCTATGAATGTACCTATGAGATTATTAAGAAAAACGGATCCAATCCTGACAATGCATGTCATATGTCTCATGCTCTGTTTTCTGCCGTTCACGGAATGATCTCTATTATGATGATGCGTACTGCTGATATCCCTTCCACAATGAACAAGACGACATTGGACGAAACTGTTTCGGCTTTTATTAAGTCTTTGTAAATTTTTTTTGAATTTAAAATTAACATCGTTAGGAAACTTAACGCCTAATTAATTTAGATGATTCTGTAATTCCTGATTAAAAATGAAACCATTTATGAAGCAATTCATAGTATTCAGCTGCTAAAATTAGTCATTTTTTTGCTTATTAATTAACACTGTTAGTAAAATTAACACACCTTACACCATCATTATACACTTAAATACATTAAAAACAATTTTCAATTATGGAAACAATCGACTTCATCGGACATTAAAAATTCTGTAATTTTTTTTGAACTAATCATTAACACTGTTAGGAAAAAAAACAGCATTTATTAAAAAGAACTTTACTTAAATCTAACACTTCATTAAAAAAATTAAACCACAATGAAAATACCTGGAAAAACAAGGTTTATTGTACTTATTGCAAGTATAATTCTTTTACAGAGCTGTACCAAGGCTGCAGAAGGATCCAATGCCGCGCCGCCAGCTCCAGAACTTCCGGTTTATACCGTTCTCACATCACCCGCTACTACATATCAGGAATTCCCTACTGCCTTAGAAGGGAAAAATAATGTTGAAATCAGATCTCAGGTAGATGGCTATCTTGATAGAATCTATGTAGAGGAAGGATCTTACGTAAGAGCCGGACAGCCATTATTTAAAATAGACTCCAGAAGCTATGGTGAGCAAATGAATATGGCACAAGCTAATCTACAGGTTGCCAATGCTAACATCCAAAAGGCAAGAGTAGAAGTAGACAGACTTCAGCCATTGGTTGCCGCTAAAGTAGTTTCTGATGTACAGCTAAAAACAGCAAAAGCCAATTATGAAGCCGCTGTTGCTGCTGCCTCACAGGCTAAAGCTTCTGTAGGGAGCGCAAGAATCAATGTAGGATTTACAACCATTACAGCTCCTGTAAGTGGTTATATCGGAAGAATCCCTTTCAAAAAAGGAAGTCTGATCTCCAGAACAGATGCAAGTCCATTGACATTATTATCTGACATCAGTGAAATTTATGCTTATTTCTCTTTGAGTGAACTGGACTTTATTGCTTTTCAGAATAAATATCCTGGCGCTACTTTGGAAGAAAAACTGAAAAATATGCCAATGGTAGAATTGGTGATCGCTGATAACAGTACATATCCTGAAAAAGGAAAACTGAGTATCGTAGACGGGCAGTTTGATAAAACTACCGGAGCCATCAGTGTACGTGCCGTTTTCCCTAATGCCAACGGAGCTTTAAGAACCGGAAACACGGGAAGAGTACGCATGCCGCAACTGATCTCGAATGCTGTAGTGATTCCACAGGAATCTACTTTCGAAATTCAGGATAAAACATATGTGTATGTAATGGGTAAAGACAAGAAAGTAACCGGAAGACCTATCAAAATATCTGGAAAAACAGATAGCTATTATTTTATTTCTGAAGGGCTTGCACCTGGAGAAAAAATCGTATTCACAGGAATTGGAAGCTTGAAAGACGGGGCATCTATCAGACCGAAAAATATTTCTTCTGACAGCTTACTAAAAGCAAAACCATTATAGTCCATTCCGAATACAGAAGACTTTAAAAAATAAACTTCTTATGTTAAAACAATTTATAGAAAGACCGGTCCTTTCAACGGTCATCTCCATAATACTCTTATTATTGGGAGCCTTGTCTCTCTTTAATTTACCGATTGCCCTCTTTCCGGACATCGCCCCACCAAGTGTACAGGTAACTGCATTCTATCCGGGAGCCAACGCGGAGGTTGTAGCACGTTCGGTTGCTACCCCAATTGAGGAAGCCGTGAACGGAGTTGAGAACATGACGTATATGACCTCAAATTCCAGTAACGACGGTACAATGACACTGAGTGTCTTCTTCAAGCAGGGTGCTGACGCTGATAATGCAGCTGTAAACGTACAAAACCGTGTATCGAAAGCGATGAGCCAATTACCTCAGGAGGTAGTACAGGCCGGGATTTCTACCCAGAAAGTACAGAACAGTATGATCATGTTCATGGGTTTGACCAGTGAAAATGAAAAACAATATGACGAACTATTCCTTCAAAACTACCTGAAGATTAATGTTATTCCTCAGATACAGCGTATTCCAGGGGTAGCACAGGCTCAGGTATTCGGTACAAGAGATTACTCGATGAGAATCTGGCTGAAACCGGACAGACTGGCTGCCAACAACCTTTCTCCTCAGGAAGTTCTTGGAGCTATCAAAGATCACAATCTTGAAGCCGCTCCGGGCCGTTTGGGACAGGGAAGTAAGGAAACTTATGAGTATATCCTTAAATACAAAGGAAAATTGAATAAGAATGAAGACTATGAAAATATTGCTATTAAAGCCAATAGTGACGGTTCATTCTTAAGATTAAAAGACGTAGCAAGAGTAGAATTCGGTTCTTATACTTATACGGCAACAAACAGAGTAGACGGGAAACCGGTTGCCGGATTTGCAATTTTACAGACTGCAGGTTCCAATGCGAATGAAATCCTTACTGAAATTGAAAGTCAGGTGAAAGTAATGGAAACTACCCTTCCAAAAGGAGTAAAGCCAATTATCATGTATAATTCCAAAGACTTCCTGGATGCATCTATCCATCAGGTTGTGGAAACTTTAGTCATTGCCTTCATTCTGGTATTTATTGTAGTATATATTTTCCTTCAGGATTTCAGGTCTACATTAATTCCGGCTATTGCAGTACCAGTTGCGATCATCGGAACATTCTTCTTCCTTCAGCTCTTTGGTTTCAGCATCAACATGCTTACGCTGTTTGCATTGGTTCTGGCCATTGGTATTGTAGTGGATGATGCCATTGTAGTGGTGGAAGCCGTCCATTCTAAAATGGAACAAACGGGAATGCCTGTAGAACATGCTACAATGAACTCGATGAGTGAAATCTCAGGAGCTATTATCTCCATTACACTCGTAATGTGTGCGGTATTTATTCCGGTTGGTTTCATGCAGGGACCTGCAGGAGTTTTCTACAGACAGTTTGCGTTTACCTTAGCAATTGCGATTTTAATTTCAGCAGTAAACGCATTGACATTAAGTCCGGCGTTGTGTGCAATGTTCTTAAATGACCCTCAGGGAGAACATGGAGAACACGGTCATAAAACAGGTTTTGGAGCAAGATTTTTCAATGCATTCAATGCAAGCTTCAACAACATGACCAGAAAATATATCTATAGCCTTAAGTTTTTAATTAAAAATAAATGGGTTGCGATAGGAGGACTTGTAGTCATTACAGCAGCAAGTATATTCCTGATTAAAAAAGCACCGTCAGGATTTATTCCTACGGAAGACCAGGGATTCGTATTGTATGCAGTAAATACTCCTCCGGGAAGTTCACTGGAAAGAACGCACAGAGCGACAGCACAAATTGATAAAATTATCAATGGTGAGAAAGCAACCAACCACCTTTGGGTAGCCGATGGGATGAACTTCATCAGTAATGCCAATGCTTCTCCATATTCTGCAGGTTTCATTAAGCTTAAAGATTATGACAAACGTGGTGAAATGAAAGATCCTGATCAGATCGCAGGAACTTTAACAGGAAAGGTAAGCCAGGTGAAAGATGCCAATGCATTCTTCTTCAACTTCCCTACTGTTCAGGGATTCGGTAACGTTTCCGGATTTGAATTCATGCTTCAGGATAAAACAAATGGTTCCTTTGAACAGCTTGGAACAACCACCCAGCAGTTCATTGGTGAATTGATGAAAAGACCTGAAATTGCATTTGCCTTTACGACATATGCTGCAGGAAACCCTCAGTATACCATTGATGTAGATACTGATAAAGCCAATCAGCTGGGTGTTTCTGTAACAGAGCTGATGCAGACGATGCAGATCTATTTCGGAAGTAGCTTTGTATCAGATTTCAACAGATTCGGAAAGTATTACAGAGTAATGGCACAGGCAGATATTCCTTATCGTACTGACGTCAACTCTCTGGAGGAGATTTATGTAAAAAATAAATCGGGAGAAATGGTACCTGCAAAAACACTGGTAACGTTAAAAAGATCTTTCGGTCCTGAAACAGTAACAAGAAATAACCTTTTCAACGCAGTAACAATTAACGGAACTCCAAAACCTGGCTACAGTACCGGAGATGCCATCAAAGCGGTAGAAGAAGTTGCACAGCAATCATTACCAAGAGGTTATGGATACGAATGGACAGGGATTACCCGTGAGGAGATCAAAACAAGCGGGCAGACTGCATTTATTTTCTTCTTAAGTATTTTGTTTGTCTATTTCTTACTCGCAGCTCAGTATGAAAGTTATATTCTTCCATTTGCTATTATTCTTACGATTCCTACAGGTATTTTCGGAGTATTTGCCTTCACAGGACTGGCAGGAATTGATAACAACATCTACGTTCAGGTAGGATTAATCATGTTGGTAGGATTATTGGCGAAAAATGCCATCCTGATTGTAGAATTTGCCGTACAGAGAAGAAAAGCAGGGAAAACATTAATTGAATCTGCCCTTCAGGCATCAAGATTACGTTTAAGACCAATCTTAATGACCTCTTTTGCCTTCATCGTGGGGATGCTTCCGCTGGTATGGACACAAGGTGCCTCTTCAAAAGGAAATCACTCTATCGGGTACAGTACCGTAGGAGGAATGCTTACAGGAGTAGTATTCGGAATTTTTATTATTCCGGTAATGTATGTGATCTTCCAGTACCTGCATGAAAAAATGCCAAGCAGAAAACAGAAAAGACTTCTGAAAAAACAAATGGAGGAAGAACTTTTAACTGCTACTCACTAATAAAAAAATGAATTACAAAAACTTAGAGAAAACTTTAAGATCACAAAAGATTAACGAGTCTCTTATTTGTTCTTAATGGTTTGGAAAGCTAAATATTTTCTCCTACTAAAGACAATTTTTGCATAACAGAAAACCTCTCTAAGTTTTGTATTCAATTAAAAGTTAAAAAACTATGAAAAGAGTAAAAAATATTATTCTAACATTTGCGGTGGCCATAGGCTCTGTTTCGTGTGTGTCAAAACTGGCATACACGGAGCCGGAGCTTCCACTTCCGGAAAAATTTCAGTACACCGCAACTGCAGATACTGCCAGCATAGCCAATCTGGAGTGGAAACAGTTCTTCAGCGATCCTATTTTACAGGGATTGATTGAAAAAGGAATCAAAAATAATTATGACCTTCAGATTGCATTAAAACAGGTTGCCTCTTCACAGGAAAAACTGAAACAGGCAAAATATCTGCAATATCCCGATGTAGGATTCGCTGTTTCTGCACAAATTTCAAAACCTTCAGAAAACAGCATGAACGGAAAAAGCTTAAATTCATTTTTAGGACAAAACCATGTTGAAGATTACAATGCAGCCTTCAACCTTTCATGGGAAGCTGACATCTGGGGGAAAATTAAAAACCAGCAGGAAGTTTCAAGAATGCAGTATCTTCAGACTTATGAAGGATCAAAAGCAGTTCAGACTCAGGTAGTAGCAGCTATTGCTCAGGGATATTATAACCTGTTGATGCTTGACAGACAACTAGCTATTGCAAAATCGAATCTGGAGCTAAGCAGCAATACCCTAATGATCACACAAAAAATGTGGGAAAGTGGTGATAATACCTCTTTAGGCGTACAGCAGGCCGCAGCACAGAAACAGGCAACAGAACTTCTGATTACTCAACTGGAACAGAATATTGCTATTCAGGAAAATGCATTGAGCATTTTGGTGGGAGAACTGCCTAATAAAGTAAACAGAACAATTGAAATGTCTGATACTTCTTTACCTCAGAATATTACTGCAGGACTTCCGGCAGCTATGGTAAGCCGTAGACCTGATGTACGCCAGCAGGAACTTGTTTTACTGGAATCGAATGCTACCGTAGGAATTGCTCAGGCCAATATGTATCCGGCACTGAAAATTACAGCTAATGGAGGAGTAAATTCATTCAAGTTTGATAACTGGTTCCAAATTCCGGCTTCTTTATTCGGATCAGTTTTAGGAGGACTTACCCAGCCTATTTTTCAGAAAAGACAGTTGAAAACAGATTTGGAAGTAGCTAAAATTCAAAGAGAGAAAAATGTTCTGGCATTCCGTCAGTCAGTATTAAATGCTGTAGGTGAGGTTTCAGATGCTTTGGTATCCAATGAAAACTTAAAAGCTCAGGAACAAAAAGCTACTGAACAGGCAACGACTTTGAAAGACGGAATAAAAAGTGCACAGCTTCTTTACAAAGGAGGTTCAGCCAATTACCTGGAAGTGATTACAGCACAGGGAAATTCCCTACAGGCAGAGTTGAATCTGGCTTCCATTAAAAGACAGAGATTAAGCAGCATTGTAGATTTATACAGAGCTTTAGGCGGCGGTTGGAAGTAGTAAATTAAATTATATTTGTTTTAAGATGCGGTTCTTTTTAGAACCGCATTTTTTTGTATTGTTTCTGTTTATTACAATATGAATTTAAACTTAGATTCCTACGGAATGACAAACTGGATGCTTAATTTATCCATACACTGTGTCATTCCGTAGGAATCTATATTTTCAAAGCTTATTAAGTTTGTATAAGAAAGGCTGTCTGATAATTTAAAAAGTATTTATTTCTGAAACTGCTCAGCAATCCATTTTAGTAAATTTTCAAAATCATTTTGAGCATACCCCAACTGCAAATAATGAATATCATCCGCCTTTCTGTACCATGTCAGCTGACGTTTGGCATACCTGCGGCTGTTCTTTTTAATTTCTGAAACCGCAAAATCAAGATCCCATTCTCCATCAATATATTTGAATAATTCTGCATAGCCTACTGTATTTAAAGCAGTCAGCTCTTTGAATTGTTCAAGACCTTTCACCTCATCCAGCAAGCCGTTCTCCATCATAACGTCTACTCTACGATTGATTCTGTCATACAGTTCTTCTCTTGGAGCTTCTATTCCGATTCTGATGACATTAAAATCCCTTGAATCCTGGGATACTGCAATCAATTCAGAATATTTTGTTTCCGTTTGCCAGATCACATCTATGGCCCGTAGAAGCCTGCGGTGGTTGTGAATATCCACCACATTGAAATATTCGGGATCGAGTTTCTGTAGAATTTCCTGAAGTTTTTCTATCCCCTCCTGCTCCATAATCATCTGAAGCTTTTCCTGATTTTCAGTATTGGCTTCAGGAAGATCATGCAAACCTTCTATCACTGCTTTTTCATACATCATACTTCCACCGACAAGAATAACGGTATCATGAGTTGCAAAAAGTTCATTGAGTTTCTGAAGGACATCTTCTTCGTATTGCCCTATAGAATAATATTCTTCAACTGAAAGATTTCCGATAAAATGATGAGGTGCCCCAGCCAGTTCTTCTTCTGAGGGTGCAGCGGTTCCTATTTTCATTTCCTTAAAAAACTGGCGGGAATCACAGGAAATAATCTCAGTACTGAAATGTTGAGCCAAATCAACTGCCAATCTCGTTTTACCAATTCCGGTGGGTCCTACTACAGAAATCAAATTTTTCTTTTTCACCGCGCTAATTTACGAAAATGCATTCATTTGAATTTTTATTCTGCAAAAGAAAGCTGCTGTTATTTTGAACCATTAAGATTTTATGAAGAAGTTAAGAATATTAAGATGAGCTTCGCTTTTAGTATAACGCTTATCAAAATCTATTAGATTTTTTTTTAATTAAACGGAACGGCTTAAATCTTCTTAATGGTTCAAAAATAAATTTAGAATGAATAATCAGATTGTTTACGTTAAAGTTTCATCTTATTACATTATACACTTAAATGTTTATCTTTGTAGAACAATAAAAAACTATGATTTTATCAATGACCGGATTCGGTAGAGCCGAAGATGTTTTTGAAGGAAAAAAAATTACAATAGATATTAAATCATTGAACAGCAAGAGCTTTGATTTGAATATCAAAATTCCTTTACGCTATAAAGAAAAAGAATTTGAAATCAGAAAAATTCTTAATGATAGAATTATCCGTGGAAAAGTAGACTGCTACGTTAATATTGAGAACCTTGAAGAGTCAAATGATGTAAAGATTAATAAAAATTTAATTGACGCTTATATCAAAGAACTTAAAGGCATAGCTTCTGACGGTCCCGATTTCGAATACCTTAAAATGGCGGTAAGACTTCCTGATGCCATCTCATCAAGACCTGATGAACTTACAGAAGGTGAATGGGAATCATTGGCAAAAATTGTCAATAATGCCGTAGACAGATTTGAAGAATTCAGAAGAACTGAAGGCAGCATTCTCCATGAAGAATTAAACAGGAATATTCAGAATATTGACAAATATCTTGGAGAAGTGATTCCTTTTGAAGAAGAAAGAATTGTAAGCGTGAAAGAACGTTATCAGAAATCTTTGAAAGAATTTGAAAATGTTGATGAAACACGTTTTTACCAGGAAATGGCCTATTTTACTGAAAAGCTTGATATCTCTGAAGAAAAGGTAAGACTTACCCAGCACTTGAAATATTATAAAGAAGTAATGGACAATGAATCTTTCAACGGGAAAAAACTGGGCTTTATTTCTCAGGAAATCGGAAGAGAGATCAATACATTAGGTTCTAAAGCTAATCACGCAGAAATCCAGAAACTGGTAGTGATGATGAAAGATGATCTGGAAAAAATTAAAGAACAAACGTTAAACGTATTGTAGGTACGAGGTATGAGATTGTGGTTATTACTTGTAAGAATGCCCCGGAACTCAAAACCCGTAACCCGAAATTGTAAAAAATGGATAAAGTAATTATATTTTCAGCACCATCAGGGAGCGGAAAAACTACATTGGTAAAACATTCTCTGGAAACATTTCCGGAACTGAATTTTTCAATCTCATGTACCACAAGACAGCCGAGAGGAAGCGAAGTTCATCAGGTGGATTATCATTTTCTGACGCCTGATGAATTCAGACAGAAAATTTCTGAAGGTGCTTTTGTAGAATATGAAGAAGTATATACTGACAAATATTACGGTACTTTAAAATCTGAAGTAGAAAAAATCTGGAATCAGGGAAAAGTAGTTATTTTTGATGTAGATGTAAAAGGAGGTATTTCATTAAAAAAATATTTCGGTGAAAAAGCCCTGTCTATTTTTATAGAACCGCCTTCCATTGAAGAATTGGAACGAAGATTGATTTCAAGAAATACAGATGATGCAGAAACCATAAAAACCCGCATAGCAAAGGCAGAAGAAGAAATGTCCTACGCCAGCGAGTTTGATAAGATCGTGATTAATACCGATCTTGATGTAGCTAAAAAAGAAATAGAAAGTTTAATAAAAAGTTTTATCAGTAATTAATGGCTGAAAGATGGAAGCAGGAAGATGGGAGCAACCGAAATACTCTCAAAATCTAACTTCCAATTTCTAACCTCTAACTTCTGATACTAAAAAATTGAGGTTGATATGAGTACCGAAACATTAGAAAAAGCTAAATCTGCAATTCCTGTCAGAGGATTTCTGGATATAAAAGATATAGCTATTCCTCAGGGAGAAGAGTTGGTAAAAGCCATTCTTAAACTTAAAGAGGAGAAAAATGCTGTTATTCTTGCCCATTACTACCAGCCGGGAGAGATTCAGGATATCGCTGATTTCCTGGGAGATTCCTTACAACTGGCAAGACAGGCAAAAGACACGAATGCAGACATGATTGTATTCTGCGGTGTACATTTCATGGCGGAAGCGGCTAAAATTCTGAACCCAACTAAAAAAGTAGTTCTTCCTGATACCATGGCCGGATGCTCTCTGGCAGACGGTTGTTCTGGAGAAGGGTTAAGAAAAATGCGTGAACAGCACCCGAATGCTTTAATTGCAACTTACATCAACTGTAACGCAGAAACTAAAGCAGAAAGTGATATCATCGTAACCAGTTCAAATGCTGAAACCGTAATAGAAGCACTTCCGAAAGACAGACCTATTATTTTCGCACCAGACAAAAATCTGGGAAGATATTTATCTAAGAAAACAGGTCGTGATATGATCCTTTGGGATGGAAGCTGTATAGTACACGAAGCATTTTCAATGGAAAGAATTGCCCAGCAGCTGGCAGATAATCCAGATGCCAAGCTGATTGCACACCCTGAAAGTGAAGAAGCTGTTTTGAAACTGGCTCACTTTATCGGTTCTACTTCTGCCCTGTTGAATTATGTGGAAAAAGATGACTGTCAGAAATTCATCATTGCTACAGAAGAAGGTATTCTTCACGAAATGAGAAAACGTGCTCCTCACAAGGAACTGATTCCAGCATTGGTTTTTGATGAAAGCTGTAACTGCTCGGAATGTTTCTATATGAAACGTAATACAATGGAAAAATTGTACTTATGTATGAAGTATGAACTTCCGGAAATTCTTATCGACGAAGAATTAAGATTAAAAGCATTGAAACCTATTGAAGCAATGCTTGATCTTTCAAAAAGCATAAAATAAACAAAGAGGCTGTCTCTGAAAGAATTTACTTTTGAGACAGCCCTTTTTATTTTTAGTCCGCAGTAATTGCAACAAAACAATCTGCACTTACAACAACGCACATTCTGCAATTCTCAGACAATCTCCAATATGCCTCGCATGAAGGATCACTGGAAGAGCCTGGGCCAAAAACCAGATGGGTAGGACAGCCGTCACATTTTGATACACCAGCCCCTATCATCTGTTCCAAATCTCTTCTGTTCAATTTCTTTAAATCTTTCATAAAAGTCTGATTATCTTTTAAGAAACTCCTCCGTCCACACATTCCATACTTACCAGAACACACATCTTGCAGTAGTCGGGAAGCCCCTGATAAGCAGAACATGGATACTGATATTCAGGACCATCTCCGAATGTAGCATGTTGTGGGCATCCTGCACATCTTGAAGGGCCTGCTGCTCCATTTAATTGTCCAAGCTCTTTTCTGTTTAATTTCTTTAAATTTTTCATAGTAGTTTTAAATTAAATGTTGATTATATGTTTTACAACAAATTGATGGTTTTTAAATAATATATTTTCTAACCCTCCAGAACCATACAGCTTCCTGGAATAGATGGATCATAAGGGAAAAGATAAAGACAAACTTTACGCCCTCTAAAATCTGTACATACCGCACAACCTTTCGGTCCGCAATCAAGATCTACAGCACAGGTATCTCCTCCACCTCCAATAATAGCTCTTAAGCTTTCTCTGTTTAATTTTTTTGAATTTTTCATGGTAGTTTAATTTTAAAATTAAGTTTTAATTTTTTTCATTGGATTGTATAAGCAGCAATACTTACAGCATTGGTGCATAACAGGTTCCTCCCGGTTTCAGCCAGCATCCCCATTTCCCCCCTCCTCGGAAACATACAAATTGTTCACCACCACAGGCTTCAATCTGGATATCGGTAAATCCTCCAGCGATGTTTTTCTTTTCTTCGCGTGATAATTTCTTAATTGTTTTCATATTGTAATAATTTTAGTATTCTGTAATAAAAAACAACAAACTTTTTGTCATTAAAAATTAATAAGGACCAAAGCATTCAAAACTCACTAATACTCTTCCTTTACAACATTCTGGTAAGGCATGATAATCAGCACATGACCTTGGTTCACCTGGTCCGTAGGGTCCGGCAGGACAGTTCGCATTACAAGGGCCTATTCCACCGTTGACAGATTTTAAATCATTTCGATTGATTTTCTTTAAATTTTTCATATTTATTTTTTTGATTAGATTTCAGGATAGATACATAATGAACTTACGAATACACAGGATTTGCAGCGTCCCGGTAATGCATCATATTCTTCACAGGAATGTGCAAATTCAGGGCCTGGGCCGTATCCTCCACCTGTAGGACATCCGTCACATCTGAATGCCGCTCCACTGATTTGCCCTAACCCTTTCCGAGAAATTTTCTTTAAATTTTTCATGGTTATGTCGTTATTAGTTAATCTTATAAATATAACATTTTTAATCAATTACAACAAATATATCTCTAAAAAAGGAAATATATTTTATTATATTAAAAACTTGGCTGTTTCAAAATAATTTGTACATTTGTTCTGTTACAATGAATTTGTTAAGAAACATATCTGATATTTCTGACCTGAGATTACCTATTTCAGGCATATCTTCCGTTTCTACATTCACAACTACAACAACTACCCCATAACGGGGTAAATTTTCACATATTATTTCCGTCACCGTACTCTTTTTTTAAAGAGTAACCATTTCTTTTTACCCAACTTTAAAAAAATAATTGATGAAAGTTTTAAAATTCGGCGGAACATCAGTCGCCCATTCTCAGAATATTCTACTGGTGGAAAAAATCATAAAAGATGAATCTTTAAAAAACAAAATAGTTGTTATTGTATCAGCACTTCATGGCGTTACCGACCAACTGATCAGGGCAGCAGAATATGCTTCTGTGAAAGATGAAAACTATGTTCAGATTATTCAGAATCTGGAAGAAAAACATATCAGTCTGGTCAAAGATCTTTTTCCAATCACAGAACAAAGTTCATGGCTAAGCTTTGTAAAAAAGCATTTCAATGATATTGAAGATCTTTGCAACGGAATTGCCGTTCTTGGTGAGCTGACAAACAGAATAAAAGATAGAATAGCTTCTTATGGAGAGCTTCTGTCTTCAAAAATTATTGCAGCAAGACTTCAACATAAAGAATTGGACTCTGTGTGGATGAATTCCGCGGAACTGATCAGAACAGACAGCAATTTCACCCATGCAAAAGTAAATTTCGACGCTACCGAAAAAAATATTATTCATTTTCTGAATGAAAATCAAAACCGTATTATTATAGGTCCGGGGTTTGTAGCTCATGATGAAAAGAACAACCCAACAACATTAGGAAGAGGCGGTTCGGATTATACTGCTTCTATTATTGCTGCTTCCGCTCATGCAGAAGAACTCCAGATCTGGACCGATGTAAGCGGAATGATGACTGCTGACCCTCGTCTTGCTTCCAATGCTAAACCTATTTCAGAAATATCTTATCATGAAGCCATGGAACTTTCTCATTTTGGGGCAAAAGTACTTTATCCACCTTCCATTCAGCCTGTAATGATAAAAAATATAGACCTGATCATCAAGAACACTTTTGATCCTGAATCACCGGGAACTTTAATTTCTCATCAACAGAAATCTTCAGACAATGAAAAACAGATTGCAGTAGGTATTTCAAATATGAATAATATTGCTCTGCTTACATTGGAAGGAAGCGGTATGGTAGGAATTCCGGGTATTTCTGCAAAACTTTTCCAGTGTTTAAGTAACGAAAAAATAAATGTAATCCTTATTACACAAGGATCATCAGAACATTCTATCACCATAGCTATTGAAGAAAAAGAAGCTTTACGTGCTGAACACGCGATCAATTCTTCTTTCGAAGATGATATCAATCTTAAAAGGGTTTATGCCGTAAAAATTGAAACAGGACTTTCCATTGTAGCACTTGTAGGAGAAAGCATGAAAAGCAGAAGCGGTGTAAGTGCAAAAATGTTCGGATGCCTGGGAAATAACGGAATCAATATAAGAGCGATCGCACAGGGTTCTTCGGAAAGAAATATCAGTATTGTTATTTCAGAAAAGGACAGTAAGAAAGCTGTGAATGTACTTCATGAAGAATTTTTTGAGTCTGAAATAAAACAGATCCACATCTATATCTGTGGAACAGGAAATGTAGGCTCAAAACTGATTCAGCAGATTTATGAACAAAACGAATATTTAAAGGAAAACTTTTTGATCAACTTGAGAATTGCAGGGATTTCCAATAGCCGTTATATGCTGTTTTCAGATCAGGGAATATCAAAGGAAAACTACCTTAACTGGAATCAACAGGGAGAAAAAGCCTCTGCCAATGAATTTGCAAATGAAATTATCCACAGAAACCTTAGAAATTCCGTTTTTGTTGATATAACTGCAAGCCCTGACGTTCCTGAAGTGTATGAAAGCCTATTGAAAAGAAGTGTGAATATCGTTGCATGTAATAAAATTGCGGCTTCTTCAGATTATAAAAAGTATAAAACCTTAAAAAATACGGCGAGAAACCACAGCTGTAATTTCTATTTTGAAACCAATGTAGGAGCTGGGCTTCCTGTGATAGGAACGATTAACGACCTCATCAAAAGCGGAGATAAAATCCAATCCATCCAGGCCGTTCTGAGTGGAACATTGAATTTTGTCTTTAATGAATATGATGGCAGCAGAACATTCTCTGAAGTAGTAGCTCAGGCTCAGAAAGAAGGATATACAGAACCGGATCCGAGACTCGATTTGTCGGGAACTGATGTAGCAAGAAAAATTTTAATTCTGGCAAGAGAAGCCGGATATCCCCTTCAGTTTGACGAAATTGAAAACATCGGTTTTCTGCCTGAAGAATGCATGCAGGGAAGCGTTGACAGTTTTTACGAAAAACTCTCAGTGTATGAAAATCACTTTAAAAACTTATTTAACGAAGCTAAAAACGAAGGCAAAATATTAAAATACGTTGCAAAGTTTGAAGAGGGAAAAGCAAAAGTAGGTTTACAGCATATCGCTTCGGACAGTGATCTGTTTCATCTTTATGGCAAAGACAATATTGTCATTTTTAAAACCCTTAGATATTCCGAGCAGCCTTTGGTCGTAAAAGGAGCCGGTGCCGGAGCTGATGTAACGGCAAGCGGAGTTTTTGCAGATATTATCCGTTCTATTTAAAATACAATTATGAAAAAAGTAAAACTAAAAGTCCCGGCTACTGTTGCCAATCTGGTTTGCGGATTTGATATTCTGGGAATGGCTGTCCATGATCCATATGATGAGATGGAATTCAGATTGTTGGAAACTCCTGAAATCATTATAAAACATACCGATTCTTTTGGACTTCCCGAAGAACCTTCCAGTAATGTTGCGGGTATTGTCCTTTTAAAAATTCAGGAATATTTTAATCTGAAGAATGGTTTTGAGGTGATTATCCGTAAACATATAAAACCTGGAAGCGGGCTCGGCTCCAGTGCGGCAAGTGCCGCCGGAGCCGCCTTTGGAGCTAATTCATTATTAGGAAACAAATTGTCACAAGAAGAGATGATTCATTTTGCCATGTTTGGAGAAGAACTGGCTTCAGGAGTACGTCATGCAGATAATATTGCTCCGTGTATCTATGGGGGAATTACTCTGGTAAAATCTACCAATCCCATTGATATCATTCCGCTGAACAGTCCAGATTTATTTGTAACGGCAGTACATCCGCAGGTGGAAGTCAAAACTTCAGATGCAAGGCAGATATTAAAGAAAAATATCAGTTTAAAAAGCGCTGTAGAACAATGGGGAAATATAGCTGGTCTTGTAGCAGGAATTCAGAAAAATGATTTTCCATTGATTGGCAGGAGTCTTCACGATGTCATTATAGAACCAATCCGTAGTATTCTGATTCCGAAATTTGGCGAAATTAAAGCCAAAAGCTTGCAATTGGGAGCTCTGGGAGGAGGAATTTCCGGATCAGGACCTTCTATTTTTATGCTGTCTGAACAAAAAGAAACGGCAGAAAAAATTGCTCAGATGATGAAATCAGTATATGATGAGATTGAAATAGAAAATCTTATATATGTTTCAAAAATAAATCCAACAGGCATTCAAATCGTTGAAGAAGTTTAACCTAAAAAACAGAAATGAAATATTATAACTTAAAAGATACTCTGGAAAAAATTAACTTCAGAGAAGCAACAATAAAAGGTCAGGGAAAAGAAAAAGGATTGTTTTTCCCTGAAAGTATTCCTCAGTTTGACGACAGATTTATTCAAAATCTTCATCAGTATTCTAATGAAGAAATTGCTTATCAATGCATGAAAGATTTTGTGGGAGATGAAATTCCTTCAGAAGTCCTGAAAGAAATTGTGGCAGAAACGGTCAGTTTTGAAATTCCTCTGGTAAAGATCAATGAGCAGATCTCTATTTTGGAATTGTTTCATGGTCCCACTCTTGCCTTTAAAGATATCGGTGCGAGATTTATGAGTCGTTGTCTGTCTTATTTCCTGAAAGATCAGCAGAAAAAAGTTACTGTTCTTGTGGCAACTTCTGGAGATACAGGAGGTGCTGTTGCCCATGGGTTTTATAAGATTCCACAAATCAATGTGGTCATACTGTACCCTAAAAACAGAGTAAGCCCGGTTCAGGAGAAACAATTGACAGCACTAGGAGAAAATATTTCAGCATTGGAAGTAAATGGCAGTTTCGATGACTGTCAGAATCTTGTCAAGCAGGCTTTTTCTGATGAAGAAATTAATAATCAGTTATTTCTGACCTCAGCCAATTCTATTAACGTTGCGAGATGGCTTCCTCAGCAGATTTATTATTTAATAGCTTTAAAACAATGGATCCAACATCATAAAGAAGAACCGGTAATCTGTGTTCCGAGTGGAAATTTCGGAAATATCTGCGCCGGGCTTCTTGCTCATTTCAGAGGTCTTCCTGCCAGTCATTTTATTGCAGCCTGTAATGCTAATCAGGTAATTCCTGATTATTTTAAAACTCAGAACTACCAGCCACAAAAAGCAGTTGCTACTTTATCTAATGCCATGGATGTGGGAGATCCGAGCAATTTTGTAAGGATTTTAGAGCTTTTCGGACATCGGTTTGATGTTTTAAAAAATAAAATATCTGCATATTCCATTGATGATGATAAAACAATGAATATCATCACAGAAGTGTATAAGAAATACGCCTATATTCTGGAGCCTCACAGTGCCGTAGCATTTGCTGCTATGGAACAGTATCTGCAAAAAAATCCTGGTCAAAAAGGGTTTATCATCGGAACTGCACACCCTGTAAAATTCCCCGATGCTGTGGAAAAAGCAATCCATACTCAGATTGAAACTCCTGAGTCATTGAGTGAACTGATGAAAAAGGAGAAAAAAACTGTAGAAATAAATTCAGATTTTGAAGAATTAAGACGATTTTTGCTTCATAAAATATGAGGCAATGAGCAAAATATATCTTGAAGATGTACGAATATATGCGTACCATGGCGTACTTCCTGAGGAAAACATTATCGGGACGTATTATATTCTGAATGTAGAACTTCATACTGATCTGTGGAAAGCAGCAGCATCTGACGATTTGCATGATACCATAAGCTATGCGGATATCAATGATATTCTTCACAAGGAAATGAAAATAAAATCCAGATTACTGGAACATGTAGCCGGAAGAATAATCTCAACCATCCACAACAGCTTTCCACAGGTTGATTATATTAAATTAAAAATTACCAAAACAGCTCCCCCTATGCAGGGAGAAATGACAGGTGCCAGCATTGAGCTGGAAAAAAGCTTTAAACCGGAAAATTAAAATTCTTATTTTCGTTCATTAAAAAAACATACAAATTGAAATTCGTTAAAATATTATTTTTAGTAGCAGGTATCAGCGTTTTTGGTCAGGCCGGCGTTGATAATCAGTTGGCAGCTTATAATTTTCCAAAGATAAAGTCCAGTATTACGATGCCTGTGACAATTCCTCTTTCGGAACTGAGCAATATGATCAATGCTTCTGTGAAAGAGCTTGTTTACCAGGATGACTCTTATACTGACAATAACAATGATCAGTTTAAAGTAAAAGTATGGAAAACCAGGCCTATTCGTCTTGTTGGCGGAACCAGTCAGAATTTACTGATTGAAGTTCCTTTAAAAATATGGGCAGAAAAAGGAATCGGAACTTTGGGAGTATACACATATCAGAATACAACTTTTGAAACGGTAATGTCATTCAATACAACCGTTACTTTTAAGAATAACTGGACCATTACTACCAATACACAGCCCAATGGATTCAGGTGGGTAACAAAACCCGTTCTTGATTACGGAAGAATACAGATTCCCATTACCTCTATTGTTGAAAAAAGCTTAAAAGAACAGCAGGAAAAATTCTGTAAGACGATAGATCAGCAAATGGCTACACAGCTGAATTTCCAACAATATGCCTTAATGGCCTGGAATACATTTCTGCAGCCTTTCAATATCTCCGAAGAATATAATACATGGCTGAAGGTTAGCCCGGTGGGAGTCAATATTACTCCTTTGAAATTTTATGGTAACCAGATCAATGCTACGCTTGGTGTTGATATTTATTCCGAAACTTTTACAGGAAATAAACCTGCAGCTTCTTCACCGGTAACCAGTGTTGCCAATTTTAACTCCACTCCTACTGTTGCGGATAAGTTTATTTTACAGACTACAGCCAATATCCCTTTTACAGAGGCAAGCAGTATGGCAAGAAAAACATTCCTGAATAAGGAATTTGATATTCGTGACTCTAAAGTGAAAGTCACTGATATCAGAGTATATGGAGTTGATAACAGAGTGGTTATCGAAGCTCAGACCGACGGCTATATAAAAGGTACGGCCATTATTTCCGGAATTCCTGTGTATGATGATACAAAAAGAAAAATTGTTTTATCAGAGACCAAATTTAAACTGAAAACTACCAATATCCTTCAGAAAACAGCTTCTCTCCTTTTCCAGGGAAAAATTGTAAAAATGATTGAAGATGAATATGGTATTCCAACCCAGGAGCTGGAAGAAGCATCAAGAAAGAGTATTGAAGAAGCTTTTAATAAAGAATACTATAAAGGTTTAAAGATGAACGGGAAAGTTTTCAATCTGAAACCCAGTAAAATTCTACTCAACAATACCGGAATTACAGCAGTGATTGACACGAATGCCTCATTAAAATTACTGGTCAACGGATTTTAAAATTTCAATAAAAAACTAAACTAAAAACTAATAACCGATTCATGAGAAAATATTTAGTCGTTGTAGACAGAAACAGAGCCCAAAAGGGGATAAGACTTGCTAATCTTATAATTGACAGAGCTATTATCACCATTATCTTTTTTGCTTTTGGAGTTATTGCAGCCCTGACATATAATCTTACCAGTAATGATTTTCTTCTCAAAATTGTGTATAAAATGTCAGAAATAAATAAATTCCTGGATATACTGATCACCTCTTTAATCTATTTTATGTACACTTTTCTCATAGAATATTTTACAAAAGGTAGATCTATTGGCAAGTATATCACAGGAACTAAAGTTATTTGTATTGATGGTACAGAGCCTACTTTCAATGATTATCTTATCCGGAATATTTCCAGGTTCGTTCCCTTTGACGGTCTTTCTTTTTTAGGAGAAAACGGCTGGCATGACAAATGGAGTGAAACAAGAGTTATCAACATCAAAAATTATCAGGCTGAAATTCAAGCAAAAAGCGAAATCGACGCTCTTGGAAAGAAAGAAATTGCTTAAAAACTTTTGTTCATAAAGAAATTTTGCTATATTTGCACACCTCAAAAATGGTAAAAATGGTACTTTGGCCGAGCGGCTAGGCAGTGGTCTGCAACACCATCTACAGCGGTTCGAATCCGCTAGGTACCTCAGAAAAAACCTCTAAGCTATTTAGAGGTTTTTTTGTTTTTATACCTTTAATCTTTTCAAATATTCCATTCTTTTATCATCAAAATTACTTTATCAACATCAGTAACTTATTCTTCACTTCATTCGCTCTTATCTTTTTGAATGAATATCTTTTTATTGCATTAGACTTTTCCTTTTAACAATAGAAAATAAGCTCTTTCAGATCAAAGAAGAGTTTGATAAATAATGTAAAAAGATGATGGATAGAAAATTATCTTACTCAAAAATAGAAGGTTGATCAATTTACGTTTATGAGCATCATCATATTAGAACAAAAAATCCTCGGAAATTCCGAGGATAAAAACTAATAACCATGAAAACTCAAATTAAACATGAGTTACATTTCTATATTGAAAAATCGTGCCAAGAATGCCAGTTTTGAGAAAAAAAAGCATTTTACTCTGGTATTATTCATTTTGAAATTTTAGCATTTTAGACCGTTTTTACTAATGTTTTAAAAACCACTTCATAATTAATTATAATTAATTAAAATAAATCCAGCATGCCGATAAAAACATTAAAAATAAAATAATTTACATTTTGATAAAATACAATTCATATTCAGGAAATAAAATTGTCAAATATTTAGTCAGAGATCAAAAAAAACCTAAATCAACACCAAATTGGCATAATTTATTCTTCATATAAATCAATCCAATAAATTTAAATAGTCATGGCACAAATAATTTTTAGTAAAGAAGATTTTACGAAAAGAAATGAAAAAGAATATCAGTTGGAGTATAACGTAAATGAAATAGGCAAAGGTTCTGACCTCATTGTAGAAAGATTAACCGAAAAAGGAGACTATGAAATCATTCAGGCTCCCCTGCAAAAATCAAATGACAAAATATTCATCATTTGGGATACTCCTTTTTACGGTAGAATACTCTTTGATCTTTAAAACATTTTGAGATTATTATATGAAAAAAGCCCCCAAAAAAATGGAGGCCTCAAAAAACACAAATGATGAAAAAAAATTTTATATCAGAGATAAAAATTATTTTATCTATTAATTCTTAACCAAAGGTATACCAGTCTTTTTTTTTATTTTATGAGTACAATCATAAAATTATTATTTCTTTTAAATAGTAAGCTATCCAGCCAGCACACAATATTTCTCAAAAAAAGACAATAAACAATACTGTTTTAATTCCTATTCTTCGGCTATTCTCAAATATTCCAAAACTGATTCACTGAAAAAATAGTAGTTAAGATATAATTCACACGCATAGATTTCAAAATATAATAAAAAATATCAGATATCTTATGATCATAGTAATATTCTTCACATATCTTATTTTATAATTTCGCGTAATTAATTCAAAATAACGTGATAATTTTTTCTATACTTATAGCCAACTATAATAATGGAAAGTATTTCAAGGAATGCTATGATTCATTAATCAATCAAACCTATAGAAACTGGGAAGTGATTATTGTTGATGATGCCTCTACAGATGATTCAGTAGAAATTATACAGTCTCTTATCCAGGATGATTCCCGCTTCAAACTCTATCGTAATGCAACAAATAAAGGTTGTGGCTTTACAAAAGCTGCCTGTATGAAATATGCCCAGGGAGATTTGTGTGCCTACCTGGATCCTGATGATGCACTTTATCCGGAAGCATTGGAAAAAACAGCCCAGGAATTCGTTGATAGAGATGATCTTGCAGCTGTTTATTCCCAAATGATGCTATGTGATGAAAATCTCACTCCTGAAAGAGTATATGCCGGCACCAAGCAAATTTACAACAACCGCCATTTTTTCAACTGTCCCATTCAGTTTGCACATTTCTTTGCATTTAAAAAAGAAACTTACTCAAGAACAACAGGAATTAATCCTAATTTGAAAAATGCAGTAGATCAGGATCTGTATTTAAAAATACTGGAACAGGGAGAAGCTAAATTTATCAAAGAACCCTTATACTTGTACAGGCTTCATTCTGATGGAATTTCCCAGGACAAAGCAAAACAAAGCGCAAAAGAATCGTTTGCCAGAGTAATACATGATACAATGAAAAGACGGGGAATCAAAACCATCAATAACCAGACTGTTCCTGAGGTTTTCACCAGTTCACAGGAAATCTATAGCCTTATTGGGTATCAGACTAAAAAAATTCACCGATTAATCAGTAAAATAAAAGTCACCTTAGATAATATATAATACAAAAGACTCTTCGTTTCGAAGAGTCTTTTTGATAAAATATGGAATGAAAATATTCTTATACTCAAAAATACCATCTCCCTTCCAATTATTATATGAGCAGAATCATAAAGCTTTGATAAAACTTAATACATAGAAACGGCCTCCTGACGGAGGCCTAAAAAACACAAATGATGAAAAAAATCTATTTAGAAAAATCCAAACAGAATATCGTAGAATCGTTCAATACAACTATTACTATTACATTTCTTCAGAAAAATATAATACAACATAGAAATAGAGAATGAATACTTCTATAGAAACCTAACAGCATCCTGAAAATTGTATTAATAATATTTTACACAATTATAGCAATTTATTAGTTTTTATTCAATATAAAATTGATAAAAACAAAATAAAAAATGCAATTAATTATTTAAATAATTAAAAAACATTCATTTTCGAAAAGGGTAAATTTAGTTAAATAATTTCTTGCTCACAAGGTCTACTCCTCCCAAATGATCGGAATATACACCGTAATATATCCATCAGAATCTACCTGTGCGTCCGAAACCGTAGCAATTACCGTTCCATAACCTACCCAACCACCTTGTCCCTGCATAGCAGAAAAAGTATAAGTTCCTGCAGGAAGACCATTATAATATTGTGGCACAGACTGAAATCCACCACTGTAATAGGTATCATAAACTTCTCCGGTAACCATGTTTTCTGCAAGGAAACTTCCTACATCATAATTTCCGGAAAGAATTTTCGCCCCGCTTTTTGAAAGAAGACCATAACGGATCTTATACGTCTGGGTCTTTGGTGTGGTATCCGCTATTTCTGAACAGTTTTTATTGTTCTCTGTTATTTCATTAGAGGAAAATGAGGTTGCAACAGCCAGCAGTCCGATACATGCTGATACTGTAAAAATTGATTTTTTCATATTAAAAAGTAATTTGGTTCTCAAAAGTAATCAACTTATATGAATTGAGTAAAAACAATCAATGAACTAAAATTTACAAATCCAAATTCCGGAACGGTCTGAAATACTAATGATAGATTTACTTAAAGAATCAATTTCCCTTTTCTGAAGAAATTTTTAACATAAAATAAAATTTCAATAGTAAACGCATAAAATCCCCATCAATAATACAAAAGTGAACAGTATTTAAAATTAATTCACTTTTCTCTGATCAATTTTAACACTCCTTAACTAAATTTTGGCTTCATAATTGAAAATACATTTAAATCAAAGTCATTTTGGCTTTACCTTATTAAAATTTGAATTATGAGAAAGATAGTATTAGCAGGTTTTTTATCCGTCTTTTTAATGACGGCCTGCAAGAAAGATGACAGCGTTGCTGAGAAATCACTGGAAGCACAGAAACTTGAATTTCAGGCCAGACAACTTGAAATAGAAAAACAAAAACTGGCTATTGAAAAAGAAAAGATGGTCTATGAAGCTCAGAAAAAAGCAGACAGCATATCTGAAACCAAAAAAGCAAGAGCTGCTGCTGAAAATAATTCAAGACCACAGGTAATCAGAGAAACAAGAACAATATATAGAGACAGAAACTCAAATTCCGGCTCATCAGGAAGTAACGGAAGTTATGCCAATAACGGAAGTGGAGCTTCACAGGGAACTACCCAGAAAAAAGGATGGAGTAAAGCAGCCAAAGGAACCGTAATTGGTACTGTAGGTGGAGCTGCGGCAGGAGCACTCATCGCTAAGAAAAACAGAGGACTCGGAGCTGTAATTGGTGGTGTTGTAGGTGGTGCCACAGGTTATACCATCGGTAGATCGCAAGATAGAAAAGACGGAAGGGTACAACCCCGTTAATAAATATTTTCACAATAAATATAAAGATTGCTTATTTTTAAGCAATCTTTTTTTATGCTATTGATTCTGTTTTCTTCAATTCTCATCATTCCTGTCTTAATGGGTTGGGGGAAAATCATGGAAAATATCTCAGGGGTTTTATTCCAGGGAATCTCAGGAAAAATCCTATCCGGAATCTTGGGAATAAGCCTGATATGGACACTTATTTCATTTTTTTTCCCTTTAAATATTTATATAGAAACAATTTCAATACTTTTGGGATTATTCTTTTTCTTTAGAAACAGACTCTACAGGGAGTTTTATCAGTTTTCAAAAAAAGATTTCACATTAATGAGTGCTGCAACTCTTATTATCATACTCGCAGGCTCTTATTATCCTTATATACTAGATCATTTTGGCTATTACATCCCAACTCTTCAGTGGCTTACAGAATATGGGCTGGTAAAAGGAATTTCAAACGTTGATCTCACGCTGGGACAAATGTCTGTCTGGCATATTTTCCAGGCTGGATTTTCCAATTTCTCTGACCCGTTTTTAAGAATCAATGCTGTATTACTGATTATTTACACCCTTTATATCATCGAACGGAAAAACTGGATACACCTTTGTTTCCTGCCGGTCTTATTATTGTTTACGCAATCTCCAAGCCCGGACCTTCCTGTTATTATTTTTTCACTGATTATCTTAAATGAGCTCATAGCCGGAAACAGAAATACAACTCTTCTTTTTGCCTTTTCAGTTTTTGTTTTTGCTATAAAACCTACCATGATATGGCTGCCCCTATTAGTATTTTCAAGCTCTGTTTTTATTTTCAAAAACAATTTCAGACAATTACTTTTAGGAATTCTGATTCTTTTACTGTTCTTTATTAAAAATATATGGACATTCGGTTTTCCTGTTTTTCCTGTAGCAATGGGTGATTTGGGTGTATCCTGGAAACCCAATCCGGAAGTACTAAAAATTTCGTCACAGTTTGCCATCATGAAGACCTATGATATGCAGTATACCTATGAAGAAATTCAAAAATTTTCAACAGCAGATCATATTAAAAACTGGGTTTCTCTGGAAGGAATCAAATCAAAGATTAATATTCTTTTTGTCCTGAGTTTAATTATTTTTTCTGTATTTGCCTGGATAAAAAAGAAAAAACTCATCACGCTGATCTGTATTTCTTTGTTGGTAAAAAGTATATTGATCCTTGCGTTTTCCGCTCAATACAGATTTTTTATCGATGTTTTCTTTGTGGTATTTTTTGTTCTGTTTCATGAATATTTTAATCAGAAGAAATCCATTATTGTTTTTTCAGTTTTAAGCTTATTTTTCATTTCAATGTTATCCTTTCCGGCATTTATTCAAAAATACATTCCGAGTTTCAGGGTAGGAAGCTTTATGACAGGATTTAAAACAGAACAGCTTTACAAGCCTTCAAGCTATGCATACCATCAGTTTAATACATTTAAAATCGGCAATTTTAAATTTAATGTTTCTCACAATTACCCTTACAGTTTTGACACTCCTCTTCCAGCCGTTACCCCATTCTATATTTTTGATGATGTAAAAGCAGGTATTTTCCCTCAGCTTTCAGACAAAAATGACGTCAAAAAAGGATTTATATGGAAAAAAATGACTTCGGAAGAAAAAAAAGAAGCCCAAAAGGTTATCAATAATATCAAAAACAGTGATAAATAGAACAAATCCAGAAACTTTATTATCTGAAGAAAAAAAGGTAATTTTGTACTATGTTCAACACATTAGGTAATCTTCTTAGTCTTACAACATTTGGAGAAAGTCACGGAGTGGCTTATGGCGGTATCATCAATAATTTTCCGGCAGGTTTAACGGTAGATCTCGATAAGGTTCAATACGAACTGAACCGAAGAAAACCTGGCCAGTCAGCAATTGTTACTCAAAGAAAAGAAAGTGACACAGTAAAGTTTCTTTCAGGAATCTTTGATGGAAAAACAACAGGTACCCCAATTGGTTTTATCATTGAAAACGAAAATCAGAAATCGAAAGATTATGATCACATCGCAGGGGCATATCGTCCAAGCCATGCTGATTTTACCTATGACCAGAAATTTGGTTTCAGAGACCATCGTGGTGGCGGAAAATCTTCTGCAAGGGAAACCATGAACTGGGTGGTTGCCGGAGCACTTGCCAAGCAGCTTTTACCAAACATTGAGATCAATGCTTACGTTTCTTCTGTAGGTGATATTTTCTGTGAAAAACCATATCAGGCTTTAGATTTTTCCCAAACAGAAAGCAATGATGTTCGTTGTCCTGATGCTGAAACGGCTGAAAAGATGATTTCAAGAATCAAAGAAATCAAAAAAGAAGGTAACACTATCGGAGGAACAATCACTTGTGTGATTAAAAATGTTCCCGTAGGAATTGGTGAACCTATATTTTCGAAACTTCAGGCTGAGCTTGCAAAAGCAATGCTGAACATCAATGCCTGCAAAGGTTTTGAGTATGGAAGCGGTTTCTGCGGTGCTAAGATGACAGGAAAAGAGCATAATGATGCCTTCAATACAGATTTTACTACAAAATCGAATCTTTCAGGAGGTATCCAGGGTGGAATTTCCAATGGAATGGACATCTATTTCCGTGTCGCATTCAAACCTGTGGCAACTATTCTGAGACCTCAGGACAGTATTGATAAAGAAGGAAATCCTGTGATCGTAGAAGGTAAGGGACGTCACGATCCTTGTGTGGTTCCAAGAGCGGTTCCTGTAGTGGAAAGTCTTGCTGCATTTGTGCTGGCAGACCTGTTTCTGATCAACAAAACAAGAAATATCAATAATTTTTAACATAAATATTTTTGGTAATGAAAAATTACTGGGATAAAGGAATTTCTTTTGAGGAATATCTTCAGATTGCAAAAGAAAGATTAGAGAATCCTGCCAACCAGCAGGAAGCTGACTATAAACAATATTATGAACTGGGTCTCCAGAGAATGGACCGAACGGTAAAGAAATACGTTCCGGATGAAGATCAGCTGAAAGAACTCGCTGCTAAAAATTTTGACGGAAAGATTTTAATCATTTCTGAAGCATGGTGCGGAGATGCAAGCGCAACTGTTCCTGCTGTCTTTAGATTTTTTGAGGGACATAATGAAGTAAGAGTATTCCTGAGAGATAGTGATAAGAGCCTAATTAATCAGTTTCTGACCAATGGCACGGAATCTATTCCTAAGGTACTTATCCTGGATAAAGACCTGAATGTAAAAAATTCATGGGGCCCTCGTCCTAAATACGGGTATGAACTGTTGATGAAATATAAAGCTGATCCTGAAGCGTACCCAAAAGATATGTTCTACAATGATCTGCAGATATATTATGCTAAGAACAGAGGAAAAGATGCTGTTCAGGAAATTTTAGATCTTCTATAAAAAAGAGACATGAAAAAGAGTATCATTTATATTGTAATAATAGCTCTCATCGGTATTGTTGCATTTGTTCCGGGAATAAGAAATTTTCTAAAGGATACATTTTTCCCTGTTGCAACCATTGAAAACGCTGTACATATCAGTGAAGAAGATTACAACATAGAACTTAAAGGAATCAATGCACCAAGTACGAATCTTAAAAACTTTAAGGATAAAGGGATTTTTCTGAACTTCTGGGGAACCTGGTGCCCGCCATGCAGAAAAGAATGGCCTTCTATTCAGAAACTGTATGATACCAGAAAAGATCATGTAGATTTTGTATTGATTGCCATGAATGATAAGGAAGATGATATAAGAAAGTTTTTGAAAGAAAATAACTATACCGTTCCTGTATATATTGCTCAAAGCCCAATTTCTGAGAAAATTCTTCCCAAGGTATTCCCAACCACTTTCCTGCTGGATAAGCATGGAAGAATCCTTATCAAAGAAGATGCGACAAAAGATTGGGACACAGAGACTGTACATCAGTTCATTGACAATATTATCAAATAATATTTTAACTAAATTTTATAATTTATTGGTACAGGATTTGTGAAATTTATAGCATTGAAAAATTTATTAAATCCAAACACAAAATGAAATATTCAAAATTAAATCTTGCAAAAGAAGCCATCAATCATAAGGGCTTTATAAAAAAGATCCCTGATATTTTCAGAATGGTCAAAATGTGGAGAAAAGGAATGTATCCGATGAAATCCATAGACATTATTCTTCCTTTACTGGGAATTTTATATGTACTCTCTCCTATTGACCTGCTTCCTGAATTTGTTATACCGGTACTTGGAGTCATGGATGATCTGGCAGTATTGTCGCTCACCATTCCTAAGCTCATCAAAGAGGTTGACAAATTTTTATTATGGGAAGCCGAACAAAAATACAGAGGCGCTCAATTGATTGATGCTGAAATCGTAAAATAATAGTTTATTATATTTTTCACACCATCCTGGTCTATTCGGGGTGGTTTTTTATTTACAAATGAACGATTAATTTTTAAGCTTTATTTCAATTCCTTAAATTTGCAATATCTAATAAAAAATAATGGAAAGTAAAAAAGAATTCTTCTTAGAGTGCTACAAACTAGGCATCATCAAATTTGGTAGGTTTACCCTAAAAAGTGGTATTGAAAGTCCTTTTTATGTAGACTTAAGACCTTTGGCTTCAGATCCTAAAATTTTAAAAAATCTTGCTAATTATTTACTGGAAATGCTTCCGCTGGATAATTTTGATTTAATCTGTGGAGTTCCTTATGCTGCTCTTCCTATGGCGACTGCAATGTCTCTGGAAAGCTACATTCCATTAATTATTAAAAGAAAAGAAGCTAAAAGCTACGGTACGAAAAAACTGATTGAAGGAATTTATCAGAAAGGACAAAATTGTCTTTTGGTAGAAGATGTGATCACATCAGGAAAATCTTTGTTCGAAACCATTCCTGAAATAGAGCAGGAAGATCTTAAAGTTTCTGATATTGTAGTGGTATTGGACAGAGAGCAGGGAGGAAAACAGCTATTGGAAAGTAAAGGATACAGAGTACACACTCTTTTCAATATTTCGGAAGTATGTGATATTCTTCAGGAAACTGGTGAATTGTCAGATGAAGAAGTAAAAAGAATTCAGGATTTCCTTCAGGGGAACCATATTCAGTTTGAAGAGGAAACAAGATCTTCTTACGAGCAGAAGCTTCAGACTGCACAACATTCAGTTTCAAAAAAATTACTGGAAACGGCTTTAGCAAAAAAATCAAACCTTATTGCTTCTGCAGATGTTACTACAACTCAGGAGTTACTGGAACTTGCTGAAAAAGTAGGCCCTCACATCATTGCTTTAAAAACGCATATTGATATTATTTCTGATTTTGATTACGAAAAAACAATCACTCCTTTAAAAGCTATTGCTGCAAAACACCAGTTCTTACTGATGGAGGACAGAAAATTTGCCGATATTGGAAATACTCAGGAGCTTCAGTTCACAAGCGGTGTTTTCAAAATTACAAATTGGGCAGATTTCGTAACATCTCAGGTTATCGGAGGTTTTGAATCACTAGACTGCTTCAAAAATGTAGGAGTGGTAGCAATTGTCGGAATGTCTTCCAAAGGAGCATTGACAACCGCAAGCTATCGTGAAGAAGCTTTAAAAGTAGCTTTATCTCATCCTAATGTAATTGGTGGAGTATCTCAGAACAAAATCCCTGAAGACCTTTTATTATTCACTCCGGGAGTTAATCTTGCAGACTCCGGTGATGGTAAAGGACAGCAGTACAATACACCGGAACATGTTTTCAAAACGCTGCATACAGATTTTATCATTGTGGGAAGAGGAATCTACAAATCTGATAATCCTGAAGCATCTGCGATTACTTATAAGACAGAGGGTTGGAACGCGTATATTAATTCTTTGGAAAAAAAAGCAATTCAGGGTTAAAAAACCTATAAAGTATATACAAAATAAGTTATATTTGGGCTTTATCACGAATATTTGAAAAAGATCAGCATTTGCCTTATTTTGTTCTGGGGAGTCGCACAGGTTTCTGCACAGAAAGACAGTATATATATTGAAGCTAAACTTTCTCCTGACAAAAAGAACCTTGAGATCAGTCAGGAAATTGTTTATTACAATCATTCTGAAAAAGACCTGCAGACCATAAAACTCCTGAATTGGGTTTCCGCTTACAACAAACGCGGAACCTCTTTAGTCTACAGAAAACTGGAAGACAGAAATACTGATTTGCATTTTGCAAAAAGTGATCAATTAGGAAAACTTCTTGAACTGAATGTTAAGAATTCTGAAAATGAAGCCATTCCTGTTAATACAATCTCAGATGAAAATCTTTTTATTCCTCTGAAAAATGTATTAAAACCTGGCCAAAGTGTTACTCTACAGTTGCAATACCGGATGCAGCTTCCCGACAAAACCTTTACGGGATATGGAACATCCACTCAGAATACTGTATTAAAATATTTCTTTATTGTTCCGGATCATTTTGATCCGGACAATATTTCCACAAGAAACTACCACGATATTGAAGAACCAGTAAGTTTCAATACTTTCTGGACCGTCAATTTTGATATTCCTGTAAATAATTTTGTGGAAGGTAATCTCCCACAGGTTCAGATGAACTCATTCAAAGGATATCTGGATTCAGACCCTGAGTTTTTGATTTCGCCCACGGAATATCCTTCAATAAAAACCAATGTTGACGGAGCTGAAACCGAAATTAAATTTGGTTATAACCTGAAGCCGGAAGAAAAACAAAATCTGGAGTTCTTCCTTCCTTTACAATTAAAGTTCCTGAAAGAAAGAATTGGTATTCTTCCGAAAAGTATTTTTATTTCTGATAAATTCAGAGCTAAGGAAGACTTTTTCGGAAATAATGATATTACTTTCTGGAAATTCAGATTTCAGTTATTTACCAATGCTGAAAAGACAGATCTGGATTATTTTGGAATCATTGCCAAGAAAGTTCTTGATGAAAACGTTATTGCTGATAAAGAAAAAGACCACTGGTTCAAAAACGGTTTAAAATCTTATCTGGAAATTCAGTATCTGAAAAAATTCTATGCTGACACGAAACTTTTAGGGACACTTCCTGAAACCAGAATATTTGGACTTAAACCATTAAAATTTTTCCATGCATCCAAAGTAAAACTTCTGGATCGTTACGGACTTTCCTATCAGTATATCATGCTGCAAAATCTTGATCAGAAGATTGATGAGCATTTCCCTGTTTTAAGCAATTTTAATGACATGGCTGTCAGCAGTTTTGAAACCGGAAGTCTTTTTAATTATTCAGCTGATAAAATGGGGTATGACAACTTCAATGATATTCTGAAAGATTATATTACTCAGAATACCGGAAAAAAAATTAATCCTGAAAATTTCCTGACTTCTATTTCTGAGAAAAATAAATCAGCAGCCTATCTTTCAAACTTTTTTAAACAGAAAAACAGAGTTGATTTCAAGTTAAAAAACATTAAAAAAGGCAACGATTCCTTAGAAATAAAAATTACAAAAAATACAGACATCTCCATTCCTGTAAAACTGGAAACCGAGACCAAAGAAGGAGAAAAAAAGGTGTACTGGATAGATACTGAAGAAAATGAACGTATTACCAGTCTGTCACTTCCGGCTTCTGATAACATCTATAAAGTTACATTAAATAGTGGCTACACCTTCCCTGAATCGAATTACAGGGATAATTTTCTGTATGCAAAAGGAATATTTTCCAATGCAAAAAAAATCAAACTTAAATTAATAAAAGACATTCCGAATCCGGAATACAACGAAATTTATATCACCCCAAGAGTACGTTTCAACAATACGTATGATAAATTTCTTTTGGGGATTAACTTAAAAAACCAATCTTTATTTGATCAGAAATTCCTGTATTCAGTTACACCAACCTACAGTACCGGAACAGGAAAACTGACAGGTTCGGGTGCTGTTTCCTACTCTATTCTGCCTGCCGAAAGTATTATCCGAAGCTTAACCTTTGGTGTTTCCGGTTCTTATTTTCATTACGATTATGGATTAGCCTACAGAAAGAGTTCAATAGCTTCCTCTATCAACTTCAGAAAAAATCCCAGAAGTACAGTAAGCAGAAGCATCGGAGTTTCTTATAATTATTTTGAAAGAGATCTGAGCCCTAAAATGGTTGCCAATAATGACTACAGCAAATACAACGTCTGGACTGTTGGGTATGGCTATAGCGACAGTCAGATGATCCATGAAAAAAGCTTTAGTCTGAGCACGCAAGGAATGGAGGATTTTAATAAAATAACAGCTGAAGGCTTCTATAGATGGGAATTTGCCCCTAAACAAAAGCTAAGTCTACGTTTATTTGCAGGATATTTTTTAAGAAACAATACCCGAAACAATCTTTTCGACTATGGAATTTCAAGGGTTTCTAACTACTCCTTTTCTTATAATCTTTTAGGAGAAAGTGCCAGCAGCGGTCTCCTTTCACAGCAGTTTATATTAGCTGACGGTGGTTTTAAATCTTTTCTGCCGGGAACGGTAAACCAATGGATTACTTCTGCCAACGTAGATTCAAGTATATGGAAAATTTTCCATGTGTATGCTGATGCCGGAGTTTATAAAAACAAAGATCTTCCTGCCAAATTCATATGGGACACCGGAGTTAAAGTAAGAATCATTCCGGATTTCCTAGAAGTTTATTTCCCGATACAGTCTTCTTTAGGATTTGAACCTTCATTTAAAGATTATGGAAAGCGTATCCGATATACATTGATTCTTAATCTTGGTTCCATTATTAATGCCGCAAGAAGAGGCTGGTACTAAAATATCGGAAAAAAGATAGTCTCAAAAGTCAAATAATCTGGCTTTGTCATTCTGACGAAGGAAGAATCTTATGAATAGCCAAGCTTATGAGATTCTTCACTACATTTCTGAACTATGTTCGCAGGATTTCAGCCTGTGTTCAGAATGACATTTAACAAAGAAGCTGTTTTTATTAAAATTAATCTTTTATAATTTTCTGTGAGATCGGAATATTATTAATTGTTCCGGTAACAATATAAGTTCCTTTTGGAAGCTCAGCAATATCAAGAGTTGAGGCTAATTTAGTAGGTGATTTCTTCACAATCTGCCTGAAGGTATCATAGATTTTCACATCTTTTACTTCAGTTCCGAAGACAATTTTACTGTCCTTTATAAAAGGGTTCTGCACAAAACCGGATTTCACGCTGCCTTCCAGAGAAAAATCGGCCCTATTATCATTACTGTCTACTAATGTTCTTTTTATAGCTGTGGTTGTAGTTGGAGAAGGAGCTGGCCCATCTCCTTTAAACTGATCTGCATTTGATCCGTAGCCTACAAAATCCAGGACATTAGATGCAGAAGGTCCGGTTACCTGCACTATATTTCCGGCTAAAGCAACTTTTCCGGAGACACTGGAAATTCTTAATCCTGAAGATTTATTGGGTGTTCCGTCAAAACGGGTAATAGTAGTTGCAATAAAATCCGGTGTCGGTAAATTCTCAACACCACCATCAATGGCTGCTTCCTGAATCAGAAAGGTTTCTTCAGGACCCAGAGTAAAATCCGGAAGTGTATGATATTCGGTAAAAGCCCCTATTGCCGGAGCATATTGTATACTTGCCCCAGTTAAAGAAACCAGGTTCGTTCCGACGTTTTTGAGCACAATATAATTATTTTTCAATACGGCACCTGAATCGGCATTACCGCCATAAATCTCATTGATTACAATCTGAGCATTCGAAAAGGCAGCTAATGATACAAGCCCGACAAGAGTAAAGATTTTTTTCATCGTAATAATTTTTAGAAATGGATTTGTAATAAAAACATCAAAAATAATACCACCAAATTAAGAAATAAACAAGATACAAAAATCTAAAAAACAGTAAATAATCATATAAAAAAACAGCCGTTTCAATGAAACGGCTGTTTGTATTTTTATTTCAAGAGATTAGTCTTTAAGAACTTTTTGAGAAACCGGCTGGTTGTTTACTGTACCTGTTACGATATAGTTTCCTTTTGCCAGTTCAGCAATATTTACCGTTCCGTTTTGTTTCACAGAACCTTCTTTTACAAGCTGTCCGAACATGTTGAAAACTTTTACATCTTTTACATCAGATCCGAAAACAATCTCATTGTTTTTAACAAAAGAATTCTTTACAAAGTTCCCTGATTTTGCGTTTTTAGCATCAATAACAGCCAGAGAAGCAGTAGACGAAGTAACAATTAAAGAAATATCATCTATTCTCCAGTTGGCAGTACCAAGAGATGGAGTTCCTGTACCAGGACTGTCACTTCCATAGATTCTTAAGGTAACAGGAGCTGATTCTGCACCTACTAAATTAGCACCTGCAAAAGTGATATTATTCAATGTCCATGTACTATTATTGTTAACATTTACAGTACCTATCGCCGTTGTATAGTTATCAATGCTGGAATATACTGTAATCTTTCCAGGTCCTGTAGATGTTCCTCTCGATCCTAAATTTAAAGAATTTAAAGTTACTTTATTACCTGCAACAGGAGTAACAGTTACACTAAAATAAGTACTTGCAGCAGTGGTAAGAGCTTCTTTAAAAGCAGCAGCACCAAAATTACTGGATCCGCTTGCTCCTGTATAGCCAGAAGACACAGATGAAGTGGTAATTAAATTAGTAGTACCATTATTATTTCCCTGAGTTGCTGCAAATGCTACACTTGAAATATTAGCATTTGTACCAGAAATAGGATTTACAGAACTGCCATCCCAAAGGTAAGTTGTTTGTGCAAAAGCAACTGCACTTATCATCGCTGTTGCAAAAAGAGAATAAAGTTTTTTCATGATTTAAATTTTTTGTTGTTAATAATTTTCTTTCCATACAAAACTACATTCTAATTTTTTTTTGGGGACAATAAAGAGGTTAAGTTTTTGTTAATTATAGTTGACCCCTTAATGTTAACATTTTTTAATTATTTTTACGAATTATTTTTAAAAGTTGCGGAATTTCATCATTCTATTCGTTTTATTCTTCTTAGGCATATTTTCAGGAAATGCTCAGGTATTTTCATGGAAAAATCCCAACGTTCCTGAAGACAGCATTAAAAGGGATAGTATTCTCGCCGCACGGCTGGAGCAGGATATCTTTGCCAAAGACACTCTGGATTTCATAAGAACACACAATAAGATCATTATCGATGAGGCTGTACTGGCAAAAAATGATAAAAAAAGATTTTTAGGAGAGCTTAATTCAAAAGGATCTATTATCCGTGGAATTACTTTTGGTAACAACCAGGGACAATCTGTACAAAGTTCTATGGATCTCCAGATTTCAGGACGATTGTCAAAGGATGTTACGATTTTAGCCAGTATTTCAGATCATAACCTTCCTATTCAGGCTGATGGTTATACCCAGACTTTGGAGGAATTTGACAAAATTTATATGCAGCTTAATATCAAGGAAAAGTCTATTCTCAGAGCCGGACACCTTGATCTTGTAGAGGCTAAAAATTATTTCGCGAAATACCAGAGAAGAAGTATGGGACTTCAGTTTCAGACAGAATTTGGAAAGGAAAATAAAACATTGATCGATATTTCTGCCGGTGTTGCACGAAGTGAATTCCATAGAATCCGTTTTCAAGGGGTTGAAGGTAACCAGGGACCTTACCGCCTGACCGGTAAGAATGGTGAGCAGTTTATTACCCTAATCTCAGGCTCTGAGCAGGTTTTCATTGACGGTATCTTAATGAAACGAGGAGAAAATCAGGATTATATCATCAATTACAATACAGGTGAGGTTACTTTTACCAGTTTCCGTCCTATTTTCCAACAGAATTTCATTACGATTTCTTATAACTACGCCAACAGAAATTATTCAAGATATTTATTTACCGGAAAACTTGAGCATCAGAGAGAAAAATTCAAAGTGGGCCTAAACTGGTTCATGGAAAATGACAACAAAAATGCACCTCTTTCTTTAAATCTTTCTAAAGAAGATGAACAGATCCTTGCTGAAGCAGGTAATGACCCCAACCTGATGTATGCACCATCAGGAGTTGTTACCGAATATGATGTCAATAAAATTTTATACAAATTAAACACTGCCGGGAATTTCTACGAATTTTCTACTGATCCTAACTTAACACTTTATCAGGTTTCTTTCACTTATTTCGGAGTTAATCTGGGAGATTATAAAATAGCACAGACCACTAATAATGGGCGTGTTTTTGAATATGTAGGGCCTAATGCCGGAGATTACAGAGCGGTAAGAAAACTTCCTTCTCCTCAGAAATCACAGGTATATTCCCTGAATTCTGAGTATTTATTAAATGAAGGAAAAATAGGGGCCGACATTTCCCTGAGTAATTATGATGTCAATTTGTTTTCATCAAAGGATTCTGATCAGAATATGGGCTATGCGTGGCGTATTTTCGGGAATAAAAGCTTTACGAAGAACACTTGGAAGGGAACTCCAAGTTTTGAATATCAGTATATAGACAGACAGTTTCATATTCTTGACCGTATCAATGATGTGGAATTCTCCAGAGATTTCAACCTTACACAGGAATTTAACAAGAAGACCCAAAACAGGTTTATTTTCAGCTTCCTGAACAAATGGAATAATAAATCTACCTTAAACTACCGTGTCAATTATTTAAATGAACAGGACTCTTACAAAGGTCTTAAAAATGACCTGGATTTCGGATGGATTACAGGGAAACTCTTTACCAAAGGGAATTTATCTTATCTGAGTACCAATGCCACTCTTCAGGATACTAAATTTATCCGTGGAGGAATTTCAACTGAATTTACCGGTAAAAAAGGAAGCTGGGCGATCGGTGGAAGCATGGAACACAATGAGAAAAAATACAATGACACTCAACTTATGGATGTCACAAGTTTCAGCTGGAAAGAAATCTTTTTGCAAAAGAAGATTGGTGACAGTACGAGAACCAAGCTATTGGCAAAAGTATACATGAGAGATAATGACTCTGTACGTGACAACAGACTTCAGAATATGAATAATATTTTAGGGTTCATGGCCGAAAGTCAGATCATCAAAACGGAAAAAACTACGCTAAATGCTTTAATTCACTACAGAAAATTTTTCTACTCAGGTGCAGAAGGTGATGTTACCCGAAATAATGACTTTGTAGTAGGAAATATTCTATACAATCAACAGCTTTTCAGAAACGGAATGCGCCTTCAGGCTTTCTACGAACTTGGAAACGGGCAGGAAGCGCAGAGAGAATTCCAGTACATTAAAGTAACGGATGGACAAGGTGTATATAAATGGACAGATTATAACGGAGACGGCATACAGCAGCTTGACGAATTTGAAATTGCCGAATATTCCGATCTTGCCCAATATATTCGTGTGTATACCAATTCCGTAAGGTATATTCCTTCCAATAAAAATAAATTACAGTTGGCATTATTTGTCAACCCGGCCATCGTTTTCAACTCAGAAAATGGATTTTTAAAGCGTTGGAATTTCAATATTTCATTGAATTCCCAAAACTCATTCTATAAAAAGGATAAAGTTCTTGTGCTGAATCCTTTTGAAAAAAACAGTGATCAGATCCTTAAAAATCAAAATATATTGGCTTCAGTACAATTCAATCCTACCGACAAATCAGGCTGGAACGGTAATTACAGATTCATCACAAATGATAATCTTATCAATGCCAATTTTAGTAATGAAGAGCGTGAGCAAACCTCTCATTTTCTGAATATCGGATACTGGTTCAATAAAGAATTCAGAGTAGATTGGGAAAATTCTGTTCATGACATCCAAAACTCCTCACAATTGTTTGCAACAAGGGATTACCGTCTCAATAATTTTGAAACAAAACCTAAGGCCACCTATAAGTTTACAGACGCTATACAGGCTGAACTGTCTTCCGCTTTCCGTCAAAAACAAAGGCTGGATGGTGAAGAACTTCTTAAAGCTTTTGATGTGACAGGAACCATCCAATGGGAGCGCAGAAAAACATCCATCCGCGGAAACTTCTCATTCATCAGTAACAATTTTACCGGAAACAATTTCAGCATTGTAGGAAACCAGATGCTGGATGGTCTGAAGCCAGGAAAAAACCAGGTATGGAGTGTATTTATTCAGCAGGCGATCAACTCATTTATCCAGCTGAATCTTAATTACGAAGGAAGAAACTCCGGTGACAGGACCATTCATATTGGAAGTATGCAGGTAAAGGCAAGTTTCTAAGATGAACATTTCCTTTTTTACCATAAAAAAAATCCCCAATAGTGATATTGGGGATTTGTATTGGTTATCAGTTAATTTTTATTTTTTAATAATTTTAAGTGGCTGTGAGCCTCTTTCAGTATTCACTTTTAAGATATAAATTCCTGCAGGAGCACGTCTCATATCTACAGAGCCTTTTTCTGCATTGATTGTTTCATTAAGCATTTTTTGCCCTGAAGCATTATATACTTCAACATCTTTTATTCTGCTGTCATTATTGATGTAAAGGTAATCAACAACTGGGTTCGGATAGAAACTGACTGTATTCTTTTTCGCTGCTTCATTTACAGCCAATACTGTTGCTGTAAATTCAAAACTTCCAAGATCCGGTGTTACAGCGTTTCTTGTATTGCCATCAGCATCCAATGTAACTTCAACAACCGGAGTTCCTTTATTATCAAGAGCTGCGTTTCCGGTACCAGATACATGGAAGTCTGTTGCTGATACAAATACCGGCAGAACATTTAAAGAATTTACATTACCTCCAAATCCTGACTGGATATCAGCAAGGGTAGCTTTTGCAACTCCCCCGATATAGCCAAGATTAGTTCCGGAAGAATAAAAATTATTATAATTAATAGTAGAAAAAACCGTACTGGCCGCACCGGCATAAATAGCATATCTATCTCCTGCCTGGGTCTGGGTATTTACAAAAAGATTATTTCTCACATCAATACCTCCTGCACCGGTTACCCCACTTGTAATGTTTAAAGCAGATGGCCTTCCTGCAACAGTCTGGCTTACATCCATCACAACAGTATTATAATAAAGCTTATAACCTCCTCCTGCAGTAATGACAACTCCGTTTCCGTTATCATTTACGCCTCCGGTTGTTGCATATCCATAGCCAGCTACACCACTTACAATGTTATTGGCTACTAAGGTATTGGAGGTAGGACTTGTTGTAGCAAGATATATTCCCTGCGCTCCATATCCGAATGTATTGGTATTTTTGATCCCGGATATTTTATTATTAGTGATAGTCATTCCATTTGTCAATGTGCCTCCTGCATAAATTCCCGCAAACAGAGACCCCGTTCCGGTGGAGGTAAAATTGGAAATGGTATTTCCTCTTACAATAATATTAGCTGCTACAGAGGCACCTGTATTACCGGAAGTAATAGTGATCCCGGAAGCTCCTCCAGCACCAGTTCCTGTATAACCAAGATTGGTAATGGTATTTGAAATAATTGAAGAATTCACTGTTGCTGTTGCAAACCAGATTCCTCTTTTTATTTCCGCATTGGTAGTTTCAAAATTACCTAAGGTATTATTACTTACCGTCACTCCATCTGCACCCTGGACATAAATTCCTCCAAGACGGTTCGCATCTGCTCCTGAAGCACTTATATCATTACCAGTAACCAATGTATTCCCTCCATTACCTGCTCCTATAGCTGCAAATAGATAGATTCCCATATAGGCTTTTTTCACAGAATTATTCTGAATGGTAACATTATTAAAAAAACCTCCGGTAGGCGTTGTAGCTCCATCATACATTACCAAAGCTGAAGAATTATTGATACCATTTATAATATTCAGGTTTTTAACCATAATATTAGTATTGGCCGCTGCTGCAGAAGCCGCAATAAATGTAAGGACCTGCGGTGCTGTAACAGAAGTATTGGTAAGGGTAAGATCTTTTGTAGTTCCTGAAGCAGCATTACTTCCATCTAAGGTAATATTACTGCCCATTATTCTCACTAAGGGCGCACTGGCAACATCTCCTGAAATAGTAGCTGTAACTCCCACTGCCGGTTTGATCCCAACGGAAGTGTAGCTCGTTGCACCACCACTGGCATTCAGGCTGGCAGTTGCTGTTTCGGTTGTATTAGCTGTGATACTGATTGCAATTGCTCCCTGATGTGTTCCCGCATTGATAGCGTCAAATGCTCCCTTTAACGTAGTATAGGTTCCTGTAGCTGTACCTGCTGTAGCAGACACATTCACTTGTGAATAAAAATTTGATGCAGCAAAACCTGCGATCAAGCAAAATAGAATTTTTCTCATATTATTAATTTTTGTTTGTATTAAATATAAAAAATATTTTTCAATACAACACCAAAAACACTGAAAATCAAACATATAAATTAAATAAAAATTAAACAAAATATCATAAAATCCCTTAAATAAACAGTAATATGTGAAACACTTAATGTTTTACAAATAGTAAAATATTGTTTTTTCAGAATTTCGTAAATTTGCACCATGATAAAAATAGGCAACATAGAACTGCCGGAATTTCCACTTTTGCTGGCTCCGATGGAAGATGTAAGTGATCCTCCGTTCAGACGTTTGTGTAAAATGCATGGTGCAGACTTAATGTATTCAGAATTTATTTCTTCTGAAGGGTTGATTCGTGACGCTATCAAAAGCCGTAAAAAGCTTGATATCTTCGATTATGAAAGACCAGTGGGAATACAGATCTTTGGTGGAGACGAAGAAGCTATGGCCATGTCTGCAAGAATTGTTGAAACAGTAAATCCGGATCTGGTAGATATCAATTTTGGATGTCCTGTAAAAAAAGTTGTCTGCAAAGGAGCGGGAGCAGGTGTTTTGAAAGACATTGACCTGATGGTTCGTCTTACAAAGGCTGTAGTAAGTTCCACTCATCTGCCTGTAACGGTAAAAACCCGTTTAGGATGGGACAGCCATACTATCAATATTGATGAAGTAGCAGAACGCCTGCAGGAAACAGGAATTAAAGCTCTTACTATACATGCCAGAACCCGCGCTCAAATGTACAAGGGTGAGGCAGACTGGGAGCATATTTCCAGAATCAAACAAAACCCTAATATTGAGATTCCAATCTTTGGAAACGGAGATATTGATTCTGCCGAAAAAGCATTAGAATATAAACAAAAGTACGCATGTGACGGTATTATGATCGGGCGTGCTGCTATTGGCTATCCATGGATATTTAATGAAATCAAGCATTTCTTTAAAACAGGAGAGCATTTACCTGCCCCTACAATATCAGACCGATTATTGGCAGTTCGACAGCATGCGGAATGGAGTGTTGAATGGAAAGGAGAAAGATTAGGTTTGGTGGAAATGAGACAACACTACAGTAATTATTTCAGAGGAATACCTCACTTCAAGGACTTCCGAAAAAAATTCCTGGAAGTTTTCACATTGGAAGAAATGAACAGCTTAATCAAAGAAACCCAACAGTTCTACGAAGAATATCAGGCACAGATATAAATAAAAACCATCAGCAAAACTGATGGTTTTTTTATTATTTGAACCTTAGATTAATATCCTTCTGATGAGGATTCATTTTTAATCAACGCTAAAGCTGAAGAGGTACCTATTCTTTTCACTCCCATATTGATCATTTTCTCAGCATCTTCAGGAGTTCTTACACCACCTGCTGCTTTTACAGGAAGGTTTCCTGCGTTGTTGAGCATAATTGTTATTCCTTCAAAAGTTGCTCCGTTAGGTTTTCCTTCAGGAGTTTTGTAGAATCCTGTTGAAGATTTAACAAAAATTTTTGACCAATCATTTTCAGAGAAATTCTCTTCGGCCCAGGTAGAAATATTTTTGGTAAGATCTGCAATTTGTTCATCTGTCAAAGCGGCAATTTCAATAATCCATTTTGCTATTTTATGATGCTCAAGAGACAATCTTGTACATTTTACAAATTCATCTTTTACCAGTTCTATATTTCCTTGTAGATAAGCTGTATAATTAATAACGAAATCCAATTCATCAGCCCCATCCTCTATTGCTTTTGAGGCTTCAGCAAGCTTCTCATCAACAGAATAGGTACCTTCGTGAAAGCCTATTACAGTTCCTACTGCAACATTTGAATTTCTTTCCTGAATATATTTCCTGATCTCAGCTACATAATCCGGGCGAATCATTACAGCAAAAATACCATTCTCTATAGCTTCCTGTGCAAGTTCTTTATCTTTTTGAAGTGTTTCTTCATGGGAAATACCTGATTGTTCTGGTGTTTTCAGGTAGGTTGAATCCAAATATTGGGCTATGTTCATATCGTTATACTTTCAATTGTCTGTAAATACCTTGTTCTAAAGATATAAAGGTTTCTGTTCTTGTTACTCCTTTCAGTTTCTGCAGCTTGTTAAGGATCTGCATTAAGTGATCATTATCTTTACACAGAACTTTCAGGAATATGGTATAGTTTCCTGTTGTGTAATGGGCTTCCACTACTTCGTTTATATCATGCAAAGATTTTACCACTTCTGGATAATGGCTTGGCTGATCCAGAAATACACCAATGTAGGAAATCACTTTATATCCTATTTTTTTAGGATTAAGAAATGATATTGAATTTTCAATAACTCCTGCATGTTCAAGTTTTTTGATTCTTTGATGCACTGCAGTTGTGGAAATCCCAACATTTTTTGAAATATGGGCTAAAGAAGTTTTAGCATTATCCATCAACATGTAGATAATTTCCTTGTCAATAGAATCTAAATGATAGCTTGTGTTGCTCGAATTTTTCATTTTCTACTTTTTTATTATTTATGTTTTTTTACTGTAAACTTTTAAATTTTACAAAAACCGGAAAGTGATCACTATATCCTCCCAAATACCTTGTACCAGCATAAGTTCGGAAAGGCCGTCCTTCAAAATTTCTGGTTCTGCTGCGGATTTTTTCAGAATTGAATATTTGGGCATCCTGAAAACTCAGCGTCTTATTATCAAGCAAAGATCTTGACATAATGATCTGATCATACAGCAATCCAGATTTATAATGAAAAGTAGAATAATTTCTTGTAGAAAACAATTGCTGAAAAGGGTTCATTAAAACCTTCTCATGGTCATTGTTATAGAGAATCTGTACTAAATTTTCATCATCCGGGTTTTCGTTAAAATCACCACACAATATGACATGCTCTTTATCAGCATCTACAATTTTCATAATCCGTTGCCGGATTTCATTCAATATAAAGGCTCTTTTAGGTTTATTGATATCTTTTTCTCGCTTAGAGGGAAGATGGGCGATAAAGACATTAATAATTTCCCCTTTATATTTAATTTTTGAAAAAAGTACGTCTCTGGTTGTGTCGTAATTTCCTGTGTTTTTGTTTACTATTTCAAAAAAGAAAGTAATGGTTTCTGAATCTATTACCTCTACTTTATTTTTATCATACAACATGGCTACATCCACTTTTCTTTCGTCCATAGAATTGTAATGTACAATTCCATATTGCGAATCAAAGGGTTCCATCTCCACAAGATCTTCCAGTACTTTCCTTCCGGAAACTTCAGACAATCCTATTACAAATGGCATTACACCATTATCCTCCTTCATCAACTGAAATACATGGGAGATTTTGAAAAGCTTATTATTATATCTTTTTTCATCCCAATTCCTTAATCCTGACCGGGTAGGATCTAATTTGTGGACAGGTTTCGGATCGGGTAAAAATAAATTTTCAACATTATAAAAAGAGAACAGTTCCATCTACACTAATTTCTATACTTTTAATTTATTATGTTCTTTTTTTCTTAAGATGTAAAATTATTGTTTTTTCAAATTCCTTTGATTCAACTTAAGAAAAGCGAATCAATTTCCTATAAAAAACGATTCAAATATAATAAAAAATACCAATGAAATCAGCTATAATAAATTAATTTTTCAATTATTGGAGAGTTTTAACACATTAATCAAAATTGAGACAATACGTAAAAACCAGAATAATAGAAATAAATTTTTAATTTAAAATTAGAAATATTAATATTTTTCACATTTATTAAATCTACAACAAATATTATTCCATTTATCTTCATGACAAACGGAATTCAAAGCGGATAAAAATTAAATAAATTTCAACAATATTTGACTATAATAAATCGGGACGTTTTTCCCTGGTGATCCTTACAGCTTCATCATGACGCCATTCTTCAATTTTTCCTGAATTGCCACTCAGTAAAATTTTAGGCACATCCAGTCCTTTATAACTTTCAGGTCTGGTATAAATGGGCGGTGAAAGAAGATCATCCTGAAAACTATCCGTTAAGGCACTCTGTTCATCATTTAAAACTCCTGGAAGCAGTCTTATGACAGAGTCTGCAAGAACGCAGGCAGCCAGTTCTCCTCCGGTAAGAACATAATCTCCTATTGAAATTTCTTTTGTGATATGGAGATCCCTTACTCTTTGGTCTATTCCTTTATAGTGGCCGCAAAGAAAGATCAGATTTTCTTTTATAGAAAGTGAATTGGCTATTTTCTGATTTAAAGTAGCCCCATCCGGTGTAAGGTAGATTACCTCATCATAGTTTCTCTGCGACTTAAGCTCTGAGATACACTTATCCAGCGGCTCAATCATCATGACCATTCCTGCTCCGCCTCCGTAAGGTTCATCATCAATCTGCCTGTGCTTATTAACAGCCCAATCTCTCAGTTGATGAAAATGTACTTCTGCCAGCCCTTTATCCATTGCTCTTTTCAAAATAGAAGTTTTGAATGGACTTTCCATCAATTCCGGAAGTACGCTTATTATGTCAATTCTCATTGTAATGTTTCGTTTTTCTTAGTAGGTAGAATAATTAATCTTAAAGAAGAATCTTTGTTGATATAGCTCCACATCCAGTTGAAGAATATAGCCAGCTTATTTCGAACGCTCAAAATTAGCATTAAATGGAGAAACATCCAGAAATACCACGCCAGAAATCCCTGGAATTTTATAAATGGTAAATCAACAACAGCTCTGTGCTTCCCTATAGTCGCTAGTGAACCTTTATCATCATACTCATATTCTTTCCACTCGTTCTGACTTTTCTTTAATAAATTTTTACCTAAATTTTTTGCCTGATTAATGGCTACGTTTGCTACCTGCGGGTGCCCCTGTGGGTATTTTGGAGTTTCCATATAGGCAATATCTCCGATAGCATAAATATTATCGTATCCTTTTATTTTATTATATCGATCTACAATATATCTGTTTCTTACTAATTTTTCTTCGGGGAAACCTCCTACCACATTTCCGGTAACTCCGGCTGCCCAGATTACATTATTGGAAGCTATTTCTTTCCCGCTTTTAAGATGTACTTTATCTCCATCATAATCTGTCACCACTTCTCCACTCATAAAAGTCACCCCAAGGTCTTTGAGGTATTTTTCAGATTTTTCCTGAGCTTCACTGCTCATTACCGCAAGTGGCTTTTCTGTGGAACTTACCAGAATAATCTTCAGATGGTCAAAATTCATGTAGGGATAATCTCTTGGAAGGATGTCTTTTTTCATTTCGGCAAAAGCACCTGCCAGCTCTACTCCGGTAGGTCCGCTTCCTACGATAACGATATTCCAGTTTCCGTCATCGCTTCGGCTTTTTTCAATAATCAGTTTTTCAAAGGTCATCAATACATGATTTCTTATGCTGATGGCTTCCTGGGTATTTTTCATTCCGAAGGCTTTTCCTTCCAGATCTTTGTTCCCGAAAAAATTAGTTTTACAGCCCGTTGCAATGATAAGTTTATCATAAGTAAATTCTGCCTCATCGGTAATTACTTTATTGCTGGCAGGGTCTATTTCTTTCACCTCTGTCATACGGAACTGAGTGTTTCTGGACTGCTGAAAAATCTTTCTGAAAGGGAAAGAGATATTGGAAGGTTCTATCCTTCCTGAGGCTACCTGATAAAAAAGCGGCTGGAACATATGATGGTTCATTTTATCCAGAACGATTACTTTTTTGTTCTTGTTATTCAATGTTTTTGCAAGCTGCAGCCCCGCAAATCCTCCTCCTATAATGATGATTTTTTCGCGTGTTTCCATAATACACAAATTTACTGATTTTATTTTAGCATTTAGCAGTGAAAAAAGTTAGTTTTGCAAAACTTTATGACACCAAAAAAGTACACCAAAAAAACTGCCAAACAGCTCCATAAAACAAGACGGAAGAACTATTTTTTCCGCAGAAAGGTAATATTGGCTATTTTAATTGTAGCTCTTATCGGAACCGGCTTTTATTTAAAGCAATCCATCAGCTATTATTACGCATTGTACTTTAACAAATTTACCCACAAGAAACTCCACAACAGTGAAAGAGAAGCCGCAAGAATTCAGAGGATTTTAACGAGCAACCTTGATAAGACCTATGGTTTTGATGTTTCTCATTATCAGAGCAGGGAAGATATCAAATGGGACAGTCTCAGCATTGGTAACAAAACCATTCCGCTGGAATTCGTCGTAATGCGTGCTACGATGGGAAACCGAAGTGCCGACAAGCATTTTGAGGAGTTCTGGGAAATGGCTAAAAAAAATGATCTTATCCGTGGCGCATACCATTTTTACAGAGCTGACGAAGATCCTGTTATTCAAGCCAACAACTTTTTAGCAAACGTAAAACTTGAAAGCGGAGATCTCCCTCCTATTCTTGATATTGAAAAAATTCCAAAACGTAAAACGAATAAAAAACTGATTGAAGATCTGAAAGTCTGGTGCAAAATTGTAGAGGAGGCTTATGGTGAAAAACCTATCATTTACACCTATTATCATTATCATAAAGATTTTCTGAAAGGTGAATTTGAAGGCTATCCATTATGGCTGGCCAATTACAATGATGTTCCGTCTCCGTCTCCCGATGATCAGTGGGATTTCTGGCAGTTTACAGAAAACGGAATTGTGCATGGCATCAACGCCAAAGTGGATCTTGATATTTATAATGGTAATTCCTGGTCGCTAAGAAGGCTAACTCTGGATTAGAAACAAGAAAGGAAGGTAGAAGCAGGAAGATGGGAGTATATATTCTGACTGATATAACTTCCAGCCTCCATCTTGCCACTTCCCGCCTTTAACTTAATTGCTTTTCCCTAAAAAATTCAGAATATCTGTATTGAGTTGATCTGCATTTTCAAAAGGAATCATATGGGTAGCATTGCTATAAATTTTGAGTTCCGCATTAGGAATTTCTTTGGCAATAAGTTCAGTGTGCTCTGGTTTAATAACATCTTTATCTCCGGCGATCACCAACACTCTGCTTCCAATTTTATTTAAATCTTTTCTGGCGATACGAGGCTGTGTAAGCATGATATTCAGAAGCCTTTGTTCATTAAACTTTTTAGAATCCTTCAGTGCTTTCATGACCAGCATTTTATTTTCAAAATGATCGGTAAGTTTATCATCTACTCCATCAGGAAAAGCATTTGCTCCGATGGTTATTAATTTATTAAGTCTTTCCGGGTATTTCAGAGCGAATTCAAGACCTGTATTTCCGCCATCACTCCAGCCGGTAATGTTTACTTTATTCAATTTTAATTGATCAATAAGTGCCTTTACATCATCAGCAAACATTTTATAAGTAAAATCCTTTTTTGAAGAATCTATACTTTTTCCCTGTCCTCTGGTATCTATTGCAATTACTTTGTACTGCTTTGATAAAACAGGAATCTGCTGATAGAAATCTTTTATACTTCCGGAATTTCCATGAAGCAGAATCAATGGTTCTCCTTCACCATAGATCTCATAATAAAGGTCTGTATCCTGAAGTTTGAGATATTTCCCGGCAGCTGCATTCTGACCATATACCGTCTGCTCCGATTCCTGAACATATTTTGATACATCAGGCATTAGTGCTTCAGCGCTGTCATCCACAAACCCGCCTTCGTTTTCTGGATTATTGTCTCCGTTTTTATCCATTTTTACATCAATATTAATCGCTGGTGCAGCAATGGTCATTTTCTGCCAGTCTCCATAAAATTCTCTTATAAATCCGGTTCTGAATAAAGCGGCACTTATTTTAATTCTGCCATCAAAATCTTTTAAAAACTGTATTCCGATAAAAAATTTTCCCTGAACCCAGATATTACGATCGTTGACATCCAGTGTATAAGTTCCATCTTTGATCATATTTTCAGTAAGTTCCACAGTAATCTCTTCTTCAAGAATATTTTTGTCCGGGAAACCATTTTTTTCACTGTAAATACTGTATCTCATTAAAACCGGCTGGGTAGAAACATAGCTGGCTATATTCAGATTGATATTTTTAAGCTTAGATCTTTTCTTAGCATTGAATTCTAAAGCCGTTTCTCCCAAAAAACTTTTCTTGTCAAATTCCGGATTAACAGAGTACGTGACGCTTTTTGTTTTTGTATTTACTCCCCAGTTTTTATCAACAAGTTTTTTAGGTTTAATGGTTATCTCTTTAATATTTTTAGTTTTCTCTGTTAAAAATATTTTTTGTTGATCATGCTTTTTAAAATCCTGGATTGTTTCCTGATAAATGTCATATCCAGGTACTTCGATTCTTACCTTTTGCTGCGGATCCAGATTGGAAAGATCTATTGAAAAATTTCCTTTTTCGTCAGAAATCGTTCCGGTTGTTTTCTTTTCAACGCCAATTTTCACATAAGAAACAGGTTGATTTTCATTTTTAGAAATAATAGTTCCGGAAATAATCTGTGCATGGAAGGAAGAAGCCAACAAAAGGAAGAATAAGGTATTACGTTTTTTCATGTTAAAAGTTTGATGCAAACTTATTTCTTTTCAACAGCCTGTTCTCACAACGTCTTATTAAATTTAATCTAGCTTTAGTTAAAATTCATTTAAAGCTTTCCGCTATTTTTATGATTATTCTAAAAAACATTTAAAATCCCTGTTTTTAAAGGATATTCATAACTTCTTCCCATGAATGAACTCTTTCGTAAGTCTCGTTTTCTATCAGTTCATTATGGGGTTGGGTAAATATTAATCTCTGCCCAGAAAAATGATCTAAATTTTTGGGATAGTCATCAATCATCACATCTCCGGAAACTACTTTTTTGCTTCCACAAAGAACGATCTGCTCCCAGGTGATGAATGGAAAATGTTCTGCAAGCCAATCATATTTTTCTCTTAAGCTGTTGGGAAATTCCATGCCTGCAGATACAATATACAGATCATATTTATTATTCAGATATTCCATTGCTTCACGGCTTCCCTCCATTACAGGCAAGGTTCTGAAAAACCCTATTTCATTAACGTGTTTTTTTCCATTCGGAAATGATTCTATTTCAGGCTTACCTGTCAAATCACTGATTTCAATTTCTCTTCCTGTATCTCTTTTTTCAAATTGTACCAGCTGATGATATACATCCGCCATTACCCCGTCCATGTCGACAATTACTTTTTTCATTACTTCAATCAGATTTTGTATTATTTATTATTAAAAATGTATTCATTGTGTTTTATCAAATTTACTGAATAGTTTTTTCAGCCCGCCTGTAAACTCTATTAAAAAATTATAAATATTCATTTTTATAAAAGAGGTTCCGGAAAATTTTAGGTTACATTTTCGTATTTTTGCGGTTCAATTCAAAATTAAAATCAAACCATTAATTTCCAATGAATTACGTTTCTGCAGAAAACCTTACCAAATCATACGGCATCAAAGTTTTATTTGAAAACATTACTTTTCACATCAATGAAGGGGATAAAATTGCTATTGTTGCCAAAAACGGAAGTGGAAAATCTACCCTTCTGAAAATATTAATGGGTAAAGAAATTGCAGACAGTGGAACTGCGATCATCAACAAAGATATCCAGGTGGTATTATTTGACCAGGAAATTGATTATGATCCTAAAATCAGCATTGAAGAATTTATGATGGCGCTGGATTCAAAACCTATTCTTGCCCTTAAAAATTACCATCAATCACTTCATTCTACTGATAATGATTTTATTGAGAAAGCATTGGCCGATATGGAAGCTCATAAGGCATGGGATCTGGAAAATGAAATGAAACAGATTCTTTCCCAGCTTAAGATCACTGATCTGGATGCCAAGATGGGAACCCTTTCCGGAGGACAGGTCAAGCGTGTAGCGCTGGCTAAACTTCTTACGGAAACAAGAGCCGAACACAGACATACGCTTCTTATTATGGATGAACCTACCAACCACCTGGATGTGGATATGGTAGAATGGCTTGAAAACTATCTGAATAAGGCAAAAATCACATTATTGCTTGTAACCCACGACCGATATTTCCTTGACAGTGTTTGTGACATTATCTGGGAAATGGAAGATAGAAACCTTTATGTTCATAATGGTTCATATGCTACTTATCTTGAGAACAAAATGATTCGTGAGGAGAATCTAAATGCTACTATTGATAAAGCCAATAACCTTTACAGAAAGGAGCTGGAATGGATGCGCAGACAACCGAAAGCCAGAACCACAAAATCAAAAAGCAGAATTGATGCTTTCTACGAAACGGAGAAGGTTGCCAAAACTGATACCAGAAAAGATGGATTGGAACTGGATTTTGAGATGAAGCGTCTGGGAAATAAAATTCTTGAGCTTAAACATATTGATAAAAGTTTTGGACCAAAAGTTCTTCTGAAAGATTTCAGCTATCAGTTTCAACGTGGTGAAAAGGTTGGAATTATCGGAAAAAATGGAGCAGGAAAATCTACTCTGCTTAATATTATCCAAGGTTTGGAAAAAGCTGATAAGGGAGAAATTGAAACCGGAGAAACTATATCTTTCGGTTATTTCGCCCAGAAAGGTCTTACCTATAAAGAGGATGAGCGTGTGATTGATTTTATCAAGGAGATTGCAGAATTCTATCCTTTAGCCAATGGCAGAAGCTTATCTGCATCACAGTTCTTAAGGCTGTTTCTATTTGATGATCAGACTCAGTACTCTCCTATCTCCAAACTTTCTGGTGGGGAAAAGAGAAGACTTCACCTGATGTATATTTTGTATCAGAATCCCAATTTCCTGATTTTTGATGAACCTACGAACGATCTGGACCTTCCTACGCTAACGGTTCTTGAAAACTTCCTTCAGCAATTCCAGGGATCTTTGATTATCGTTTCCCACGACAGATATTTCATGGACAGAATTATAGATCATGTTCTGGCTTTTGAAGGAGACGGAAAAATCAGAAATTTTGTAGGAAATTTCTCAGAATACAGAGATGCAAGAAGCCGTGAAGAAGCATTAGAAAAAAACACTATTGTAAAACCTGAGCCCGTTAAAGAAGTGGTTGCTGTAACAGAAACAGCTCCAGCTTCTGCCTCTAAAAAAAGAAAATTAACTTTTAAAGAGCAAAAAGAACTGGAAACTATAGAAAAGGAAATGCCTGAACTGGAAGACCAGCGTTCCAAAATTCTGGATCAACTCAACAATGAAGCTGATTACGAAAAGATCGCCAAACTCTCTTCCGAACTGGAAACAGTTTCAGAAAAACTGGAAAACCATGAGATGAGATGGCTGGAGCTTCAGGAAATCCTTTAATAGTTATGAATTATGAATGAATTTAAGGTTCAAAGTTTAAGGTTCAAGGTTGATAGCAGTCGTGATTAGAAGTTTCCAACCCGGTTACATTCAAACCCTAAAACTCTCAGATGATCTGATCCATTCATAATTCATCATTTATAATTTATAATTTATAATTTAATTACTCTTTCTTCTTTTGCACTTTCCAGGGAAGCATCAATAATTTTCATATTCTGAATAACTTCTCTTCCCGGAGACGGTAAAGCATATCCAAACACAATGTGCTCATAGATTTGCTGGTAATAATCCATATAATTTCCGGCTTCACTGGACGTAAGGCTTTTTTCTGTTTCTGATTGATCATTCAGGAGGTTTAAAATTCCATCCGTTTCTTTCAATGGCTGGGTCCATTCTTTACCATATACAGGAATTGCACCTGCTACTAATTCATTTTCCTGATTATCTGTTCTTTCCTGTAAAAAAGTTCCTCTATCGCCGTGAATAGTATATGCGTAGTGACCTTCTTTACTGAAAACCGATGTTTTTAGTCTTACTCTCAGATCATTTTTATAGAATAGCAGAATCTCGAAATAATCATTTGCGAATTCTTTTCCTTTCATAGAAAATACATCTGCAAAAAGTTTTTCAGGATATCCAAAATACTGTACAGCCTGGTCTACAAGATGTGCTCCCAGATCATGAAGTGTTCCTGAGCCTACCTGGTCCGGACTTTCTTTATGCTGTTTTCCACTAGGCGTTGTACGGAATCTGTCAAAACGAATTTCAGCTTCTTTAATATTCCCTATTTTTTTATCATTTAAAATCTTTTGAACCTGTAAAAAGTCCCTGTCAAATCTTCTGTTTTGATACACACTTAAAAACAATCCTTTTTCTTCTGCCAACTGCACCAGTTCTTCAGCTTCGGAAACATTTACAGTAAAGGGTTTTTCTACAATAATATTTTTTCCGGCTTCCAAAGCTTTTTTGGCATATTCATAGTGAGTCTGGACAGGAGTATTGATGATAACCAGCTCTACATCTGCATGCTGAAGCATTTCCTCTACAGAACGGTAAATGGTTGCTTCAGGATATTTCTCTTTAGATTCTTCCTTGCTTCTTTCCACTACAGCAGATATAAAAAATCCCGGATGTTCCTTTAAAAAGGGAGCATGGAATACTTTTCCACTCATTCCAAAGGCACAAAGCCCTGCTTTTACCAATTGCATATTATAATTTTCAACAAATATATTCATAAAAAATTCTCTATTCTCCAGTCTAAAGGAGGTATAGAAATAATCCATCTCATCAGCTGCAAGAATATGATTTAAATCATAAATTTATTTTTATCTATTCTAAACAAATACTTACATTTGCGCCTTATTTAAAACTGTTCTACATAAAAATAAAATGAAAAGACAACTACTTTCTTTAGGTCTTCTATTTATCGCTGTTTCAGCGAGTTCACAGATGAAAAATGCGGAAGCAGACACCATCAGAACTCAGACCATTGAGGATATTAATCTTCACAAAACAGGAAATCCTAACCAGGCAAGACCATTATCGACAAAATCAAACCTGACGGTAATGGAAAATCCACAGCCTATTGCTATTGTTACCCACGAAATCATTGAGCAACAGCAAGCAAAACAGCTTAGCGATGTTCTTCAGAATGTAAACGGAATGTATGTTACTTCATCCAGAGGAAATTCTCAGGATAGCTTTGGTGGACGTGGTTTCATTTTAGGAAATGATAATATCTTCAAAAACGGAACAAGAGTAAATAGCGGCGTTTTTCCTGAAGTAAGTGGTCTGGAAAGAGTTGAAGTTTTAAAAGGGGCAAATGCAATGTTATTTGGTAATGCTGCTGCAGGTGGTATCATCAACATGATTACAAAGAAGCCTAAATTCAATTTTGGTGGAAGTATTGGATTAAATGGTGGTAGCTGGAATTCTTATAAACCAACAGTTGATATTTACGGCCCTTTATCAAAGAATATTGCTTTCAGAATAAATGGAGCTTACGAATATGCAGAAAGTTTCAGAGATGTTGTAGAATCAGAAAAATATTACTTCAATCCTTCATTCCTTTTCAATTTAAGCCCAAAATCGCAATTGATCGTTGAAGCAGATTATCTTAAGAATAATTTTACTCCTGATTTCGGTCTTGGATCCATCACCAATCCTGATGGAAGTTATAAAATCAATGACCTACTCCCTAAAAATGCTTTCTTAGGAGCCGACTGGCAATATCAAAATGTAGAACAAGTTTCTACCAACATCACTTTTAATCATCAGTTTACTGAAAAATGGTCATTAAATACTGTAGCTTCTTATCAGAATTATACTAAGGACTACTATTCTACTGAAAGAGTACAATGGGGATATGAAAAGAACACGAACCGTCTTTTCTGGCAAAGACCTTTAAATAAAACATTTAACGAACAAAATTACACTTCATTACAAGTTAATATTAATGGAGAGTTCAATACCGGAAAAATCAATCATAAGGTTTTAATTGGTACTGATGGAGACTATGGTGTTCAAAATAACTACACTTATACCAATCCAACTATTTATGGGACTAATGGCAATACTTCACCCATTAATAACAACCTTTATTTAGATGATTCATCAAGTTGGGCTAGTGGAAAAATGCCTGATGCTTCTTTAAAAGACAGAACAAGAATTCCTACACAAAGATTTGGTATTTACATTCAGGATTTCATAAGCCTTACCAAACAGTTTAAAGTAATTGCTGGTTTAAGATGGTCTTATTTAGAAACAATGACTAATACTAAAAACACATTTTCAAACGACCTTGGAGATGTTGATCAAAAAAATACTGCTATATCAGACAGAGCATTTTCTCCAAAAGCTGGTTTAGTATATATGCCAAATGATAACCTTTCTGTATTTGCAACCTACACCAATTCTTTTGCTCAAAATACTGGAAAAGACATTTATGAGCAAGCATTAAAGCCTACTACTATTGATCAATATGAAGCAGGAGTAAAAAAGAATTTTTGGAATAATGCTTTAGCTGTAAACCTGACAGCATATCAAATTGTTTACAATAACTATTATCAAACCGCACCTCAATTAGCAAACGGGCAGGCGAATTCAGATTCATTCTATAAAGAATTCGCAGGAAAAATGAGAAGCCGTGGTGTTGAATTGGATATCACTGGAAATCCAACAGAAAATTTATCCATTATTGGAGGATTCTCTTACAACAACTCTGTATATCTTGATACACCAGACGGTTTTGGATATGTTGAGAAACAAAGATTGGTAAGAACACCAGCTACAACAGCTAACGCTTCTGTATTTTATAAATTCACACGTTTTGCAAAGGGATTGAAAGTAGGCGCAGGAGCTTACTTCATCGGTGATAGATTAGCTGGATGGAATGATACTAAAAATGGTTCTACCGGCTTAGGTGCGCGTAATGGAATCAGTAGATCATTTGCTTTAAAAGATTACACTACCGTAATGGTATCTGTAGGGTATGAGTGGAAAAAATTCTCAATCCAAGGGAAAGTGGGCAACCTGTTTGATGTCGAAAACTATAATGTTCACGAAAATTATTCAGTGAATCCTATCACTCCGAGAAACTACTATTTCACGCTGACATATAGACTTTAGAATTCTTTTTTATAATAATTCTTTCATTAAAAGTGGAAATTGCATTTTTGCAGTTTCCACTTTTGAAATTTTAAAACAAAAACAAAACAATAAGATATGGATAAGATTAAAGACACAAGAAGTTTCATGAGAATTACGCACCGTTATCTGGGATATTTCCTTGCCGGAATTATGGCCGTGTATTCATTAAGTGGAATCCTTCTGGTGTACAGAGACACTGATTTTCTGAAGAACGAAAAAAAATATGAAAAGAACATTGCAGCCAATCTTTCTGAAAAAGAACTGAAAAAAGAACTGAAGATGAAAGGTCTTGAGGTGGAAAAAACAGAAGGAAGCATTCTTTATTTTAAACAGGGAACTTATGACAGTGCAACCGGAAAAGCAAAGTATACCAAGAAAGAATTACCTTTCGTATTAGATAAAATGGTTTCCCTTCACAAGTCACAGTCAAAGGATGCTATATCTCCTCTAAGTGTATTCTTCGGAGTTTCTCTTTTCTTTTTTGTAATTTCAAGTTTCTGGATGTTTAATCCTAAAACCAAAGCTTTCAAACGCGGAATCAAGTTTACTATTGCAGGACTGATCATATCTATAATCCTTTTATTTGTTTAAATAATCAGGAAACTGAACAAAAGGAAAAAAGCACTTGAAATTATTATTCTTTTTTATCATTTTCTTTTTAAAACCCACCTTTTATTTTCTTTATCATTATGGAATCCTCAGCGAATATGTTAAAAAGATGAATTATAACTTCCTGATAATATTAACGTTTATTTAGAAAAATTACCTAAAATTAAGAGTCTGGCACATTTATTGTTTTTTCTATAACACGTGAATAATAAACATTTAATTATTAAAATAATAAATTATGAAAAAACTTATTTTAACAGGGATATTAGCCGTAGCAGGTTTAACAGCAACCGCAAACGCTCAGATTCAAAAAGGTAATTGGATGGTAGGGGGTAACCTTGCAGGGGCAAATTTTGGTTTAAATGAAGGAGCAGGATACGACTTTGCAATTCAGCCAAAAGGAGCATATTTCATTGAAGATAATATTGCAGTTGGGGGATATGTGGATTTAGGCTTCAAAGGAGCTAAAGATGCACCCACTACTTTTACATATAATGTAGGAGCATTAGGGCGTTATTACCTTAACCCAGGAGAACAAGGAGTAAACAACTTGCTTCACCACGGAAGATGGTTCTTCGAAGGTAACGTAGGTGTTGGAGGGATGTCAATCTCTAAAGGAGGTTCTTCTTCTAACGGTCTTAACTTCGGATTCGGGCCTGGTTATTCTTACTTCATCACTCCAAACATCGGATTGGAAGGTTTAGTGAAATATGATGCAAATGCAGGATTCGGAAGCGGTGGATATACTAACAAAATTACTTTTGGTTTAGGATTCCAGATTTACCTTCCAACGTCTAAAGCAAAACAAATCATCAACGACGTTAAGTAATCACTGAAATACTTATAAAAAAATGAAAGCGCCCCGGAATTTTATTCCGGGGCGCTTTTCGTACAAATTAAAACTAAACTATAAAAAATCAAATAAATCATGTATTGGGCTGTGGCGTGTATCGTAAATAGGGTTTTATTTCTGTCACTCCTTTTGGGAATATCTTGCGTGCTTCTTCTGTAGAAATCGTTGGCGGAACAATGACATCTTCTCCATTTTCCCAATTAACAGGAGTGGCTACGTGATAATTATCTACCAATTGTAGAGAATCCAGCACTCTAAGGATTTCGTCAAAATTTCTTCCTGTAGAGGCCGGATAGGTAATAATCAGTCTTACTTTTTTGGAAGGATCAATAATCAAAAGAGAACGTACAGTAGCCGTCACCGAAGCATTAGGATGAATAAAATCATACAGCTCTGAAACTTTTCTGTCTTTATCAGCAATAATAGGAAACCGGACATTGGTATTCTGAGTTTCATTAATATCTTTTACCCAGTTTTGATGATCCTCTACTCCATCTACACTTAAAGCAATCACTTTCGTTCCTCTGGCAGCAAATTCAGACTGCAATTTTGCAGTATATCCCAACTCTGTAGTGCATACCGGGGTATAATCTGCAGGATGTGAAAACAAAATCCCCCAGGAATCTCCCAGATAATTATAGAAATTGATATCACCTAAAGATGACTCTGCCTGAAAGTTGGGTGCCGTATCTCCTAGTTTAATTGACATAATGCGTTTCTTTTATAGTCTACAAATTTAGTAGACTTTTTGGAACTGGCAAATTTTTTGATGAAAATTTATATCTTTAATTAAAATTTTATTCATGGAGAAGACCGGACTCAGGTATGTAGATCTTGTTTATAAAGTATTGGAAAACTGGTATGTGACATTTGCTGAGCTTACCCCCAAACTTATTGTCGGAATTTTAGTATTTACATTTTTCCTGATTACCAGTAAATATTTAAGCCAGATAGCCGTAAAACTCTTCCACAAATTCTTCCCGAAGAGCAAAAAAGAGAGTTCATTAGTTACTTTAATCAGTATCTTCAGATTCCTGATCATGCTGATGGGAACTTTTATTGCCCTTGAAATAATGGGTTTCAGCGGCTTTCTCTGGAAGTTTATCGGAAGTCTGGGAGTTGCAGGGGTTATTGCAGGGGTTGCCCTGAAAGATCTTGTATCCAGTATTTTCTCCGGAATGCTGATTGGAATTGACAAAGCATATAAAGTAGGTGATTATATTACCATTGGAGCACATTCAGGAACGGTACAGGAAATCGGGTTTTTAACGACCAAAATTCTTACTGATGATGGAAAGAAGGCTTATATTCCCAATCAGGTTGTTTTCAATGCGCCGTTTTATAATATTACTGCTTCCCCACAGCGCAGGATTATTTTAAATTTTGAAATTCCAGCTGATGAAGATATCAGTATAGCACAGAAAGGAATTCTGGATGTGATTAAAAACCTTGACAATGTGGATAAATTAGACACCATTGAGGTCATCTTTACAGACCTGAAACAAGGTGCATTTAATCTTCAGGTGAAGTTCTGGATAAAAGTGGGTGCTAACCTGGCTCAGGTAAGAAGTAAGGCTTATTTAGGTATTAAAGAGCGTTTTGATGTGGATAAAGTTCAGCTGGTAACGCCTACAAGCATCAGTATTACCAATGGGGAGAATAATTTACATGAAAACCAGGATAAATAAATGTTTTCATATTAATTCACCGGTTTAATTAAGGTATATACTCCCTTCGTTTTTGGATCCAAATTGTTATTACATAATTTCTTACTTTTATATAAGATCTTAATCCACAAAATAATGTCATCACAATCCAATTCATTCCTACCTATTGAATCAAAAACTTCAAAAGGGCTTGCTTTATTGATTAAGATAATTGGCGGATCTTTTTTAATTTTGACCCCTTCATCCGTTATAATAATGGCTGTAATGGTAATAAATGCAAAAGAAATCTCTGTAGGAATAAAGATTGTTTTAATTGTCCTTTTTATGGCAATCCTAAGTTTTTGTGTCTGGATGCTTTTTCAGAAAAATTCCAAAAATACAACTACCCATATTATTGTTGATGAAAAAGGAATCCACCATTACTGCAACCGGGACATTTTATATTCCATAACCTATGCTGAGCTTCATTCAAATCCGGAATCGGGGAAATATGATGTGTTATTGACTGAGTATGATGAATCTGCTCCTAGTTTATGCATTCATCTCTTTGACCCTGCATTAAAGAAAGCCACCCGAAAAACTGTCAATTTAAATATTGATATAGTGATTACAAATGGGAATCTGTTACTCAAAAATTTTGTAAAAGGAATATTGATTTTCAGGCCGGATTTAAAAATTGCACCCAATGTTCTGGATCTTTACTGGCTGGAAGAATTCAAGAAATAAAATCATATTATTTTAATGTTCAACACTTAAAATAATAACAAAAAAAACCGTTCCAAAAATGGAACGGTTTTCTATTTATTTGAAAGTTTCAGATTAAGCTAAAACTTCTTTTACTTTGTTTGCAGCTTCTTCTAAAGTAATTGCAGAGTGTACCGGAAGACCAGACTCGTCAATTAATTTTTTAGCTTCTACAGCATTAGTCCCTTGTAATCTTACGATCAATGGAACCGGAAGGCTACCCATAGCTTTGTAAGCATCTACAACTCCCTGAGCAACTCTGTCACATCTTACAATACCTCCGAAGATGTTGATCAAAATAGCTTTTACGTTTGGATCTCTTAAGATGATTCCGAAAGCAGTCTGTACTCTCTGAGCATCAGCAGTACCTCCTACGTCAAGGAAGTTAGCAGGGTTACCACCTGATAATTTGATGATATCCATAGTTGCCATTGCAAGACCAGCTCCGTTTACCATACAAGCAACGTTACCATCTAGTTTTACGAAGTTAAGACCAGCTTCACCAGCTTCTACATCCATTGGATCTTCTTCTCTTGTATCTCTAAGTTCAGCTAAATCTTTGTGACGGAACAATGAGTTGTCATCTAAAGTTACTTTAGCATCTACAGCGATAATCTTGTTATCAGAAGTTTTTAATACCGGGTTGATTTCGAAAAGAGAAGCATCAATTCCTGTATAAGCATTGTAAAGAGATGAAATAAATTTCACAAATTCTTTGAATGCATTTCCTTCAAGACCTAGGTTGAAAGCAATTTTTCTAGCCTGGAATCCTTGAAGACCGATAGCCGGATCAATAAGTTCATTGTGGATCAAATGAGGAGTTACTTCTGCAACGTGCTCAATATCCATACCACCTTCAGTAGAATATACGATTGTATTTTTTCCTTCAGCTCTATCTAAAAGAATAGAAACATAAAATTCTTTAGTTTCAGATTCTCCTGGATAATAAACATCTTCTGCAACCAAAACAGAGTGTACTTTTTTACCTTCAGCAGAAGTTTGAGGAGTTACCAACTGCATTCCGATGATATTCTGAGCGTTCTCTTTAAGTTTATCCATGTTTGGAGAAAACTTAACACCCCCACCTTTACCACGACCACCTGCGTGAATCTGCGCTTTTACAACCCAAGCCTGTGCTCCGGTTTCAGCAGTCAATTTTTCAGCAGCTGCTACAGCTTCTTCTACGTTGTTTGCAACGAAACCACGTTGGATAGCTACTCCATACTTTGATAAAATCTCTTTTGATTGATACTCGTGAAGATTCATATTATTTTTATTATTTTATTTTAATATTTAAAGGTTGACAAATTTACTAAAAAGACATGGAAGTTCAAGTTTATTGACTTAAAAATTAAAGTCTGATCGACTTGATTTTTAACATATCATTCAAATTTCCTTTATTCTTCCACTAATTTCTCAGATTGTGATCCGATGAACGGAATTCTTGGAGCCAGAAAATATCCTGTAAGACTCGCAAATAATATTGGTACAAAATAGGTAAACCCGGTAAGTGTTCCTAAGATAATGGTAGTACTCATCGGTGTTCTTGTTACACACGCATTGATTGCTGCCATGCAGCTTACAATTGCTAATGTGGTATCTACACCTGGAAATAAATTATGAATAATGAGTCCCAATGTTGTTCCTACAAAGAACAGCGGAATGATAAATCCTCCTCTCCATCCTGAAGTTACCGTAATGGCAATAGCCAGTATTTTAAAAACCAAAATCAGGATTAAAAAATTCAATCCGAAATTGCCACCGATCAGCTGATTGATCTCGTTATGTCCAAAGTATCTTGTAATAGGGAAATTATAGGCAATGATTCCTAAAATAATTCCTCCTACTAATGTTTTAATATATATTGGGAACGCTCTGTATTCGAAAACTTTCTTGAAAAATTTGACTACAAAAATGAAAATCCATCCAAAAAATGTTCCCACAATTCCGAACAGTGCAGCATATAGAAAATCATATACTCCTGTATAATGATACGCTTTCAGATCCCAGGTTGCCCCGATTCCTAAATGGATAATCAAAGCAAACATCAGATAACTGAAACAGCTTGCTACCAACGCAGGAATAATGGCTTTATAATATTCTACCGCATGTTTATGATGCAGTATTTCCAGGGAAAAAAGACTTCCTCCAAGCGGAGCTCCAAACAATGCCGTAAAACCTGAAGCCATACCCGCAATACTCAAAGACCTCAGCTCTTCGCCTTTCAATCTGAAAATTTTCCCCAGCCAGGTTCCCGTAGATCCGGTGACCTGTACCAAAGGCGCTTCAGGCCCTAAACTTCCTCCTGATGCTACACAAAATAAAGATGAAAGGATCATTGATGGATTGTTCTTAGGCTCCAGTTTTCCCTTATTGAATCTGATGTTATTAACGATCAAATGAATTTCTCCCGGATCACCGATAAAATGAATCACTAACCCAGCCAATAACCCGCAGATTGCCATTGTCGGAATCACTTGCCAGCCTTGAAATTCGGCCAGGAATTCAGTGAAATGTTCCAATACGATCCAATATCCTCCGGCAATAATACCACCTACAAGGCCTGTAACAGCCCACATAAAAAAAGTACGGCTGAATACAAACGGATTGAATCTGATGGGTTGATCTAAGAGATTGAATGTTTTTATTAACCGTCTTCTTCTGTTAATTTTCATTCTTAAATTCTGTTTTTAGCAAAATAAAAGATAAGCATTCCCCAACTTAAGATCATCATCAGACCTCCAAGCGGAGTGATAGGTCCTAAGAATTTAAGGTTCATTCCCAAATAATCCTGCATACTCAGGAAATAGATACTCACTGAGAACAACAATGTTCCTGCAATCATTAAAATGGAAGTCCATTTTTCAGCAGAAGTTTCAAATTTTAAGATATACCCGATGATCAGCAGAAAAAAGGCTGCATACATCTGATACCTTACTCCTGTTTCAAAACTTTCCAGTCTTTCCACAGCTAATATTTTCTTTAAAGCGTGCGCTCCAAATGCCCCCAGGATCACAGACACCATTCCGTAAACCGCTCCAAAAACTAAAGTAATTGTTTTCATTTTATAACTCTTCTAATTCTAAGGTTAAATATTTCTTTGTCTTATAATCTTGCCAAGTTCCTATGATTTTATTTCCTTTCAAATCGGCTTCTATCAAAGCTCTTGGAATCCATTCCTTCAGTTCCTCGCTATGATAATCATCTTCTGTAATGGAAAAATGATCATGGATAAATTCTCCTCTCCAATTGATAGGTTTTTTATTCTTATCATACCAGTACATTGCTGAAAACGAATCATCCTCATTGATTCCGTTAATCAGAACTGTAATGGGATATTTACCATCAATTTTTCCTTTAAACAATTTATTGCCAGGACTTGTTTTGTTAAGTTTTTCAGAACCGGAAATCAAGTTTTTTGCATAGGAACTCCAATATTTGTCAAGCTCTTTATAAGTAAATTCTATTTCGTGGCTTCCCAGATCATCCAATGCCCTCATCGCATGATTAGAACATCTACCTGCTACAAAAGTAAGTTTATCCTTTCCGAAAAAATATTTGATACCGTTCAAAGTATACTCCATGAAACAATCTTCATACAGAGCAATTTGATCCTGAGTTTCTTCCGAAGGATTTTTTTCAGATTTCAGTTGGTTTAAAAAATCACCAACTCTTTTTTGAATTCTCTTTTGAATTAAACCATTGATGGTTTTAAAGCTCTCTGCTTGAAATAAATCTTCAGGGTTGATATAGTTTCCGGTTCTCAGGTCGAAATTTTTCCAGTCTGTAAACTCTTCCGGATACGCTCCCGAAGCTTCACCATCTATTGCAATACTCAGAATATTTTTAGGAGTCTCAATCTTATCCCAACTATAAAAATAAACATAGTTTGAATAGGAATTTGTTGCTGTAGAAGCCAGTTTAAAAGGATTACCGCCAGATCCGGGAACATATTCCAGCTGATCTACCTGCAGAAATGTATTGATTTTATTTTCTACTCTCGGATTTTCAGGATAAGAAACAACCGGAAAAACAGCGTTTTCAGTTTTTGGCCGCAGATTACTTATTTTCACTTTTTGCTGTTGTGAAAAACTTAACCCGGAAATCAGTAAGAAAAATACAATACTTTTTTTCACTATTTCGATTTTAGGTACATTAGAATAAACTTAGCAACCAATGTAGAAATTCCCAGTATGATAAACATATTGGCAAATCTCTTGGAGCTTCTGAAACCTTCATGATTTGTTTTCTTTAAAAATAACCCAAAAAGAAGGAATACAATGGGCAAAATGATCTGTAACATTAGTTTCCTCTCATTCTGTTAAATTCATTGATCACCTCATGGTGGCTCACTGTCTTATCTTTGAAATACGTTACAAAGTGCTGCTTTTCTTCTTCCGTAGCTCCCAACTGGTTCAGAATATTCAATAAGTGCATTTTCATATGACCTTTCTGAATTCCTGTAGTTACCAGAGAACGCAATGCCCCAAAGTTCTGTGCAAGACCTGAAACTGCCAGAATACTCATCAGTTCCTGTGCAGAAGGTTTTCCAAGAAGTGCTAACGAGAATTTTACCAAAGGGTGAAGATTCGTAAGTCCTCCTACAACTCCTACAGAAATAGGAAGATCAATCCAGAATCTGAATACTCCGTTGTCTGTTGTACAGTGTGTCAAAGATCTGTATTGCCCATCTCTTGCAGCATAGGCGTGTGCACAGGCTTCTGTTGCTCTGAAATCATTTCCGGTAGCGATTACAACAGCATCTACCCCATTCATTACTCCTTTATTGTGAGTTGTTGCACGGTAAGGTTCAATTTCTGCGATAGTGACTGCCTGTTTGAATTTAGAAGCGAATTCTTCAGGAGAAATTCCGCTGTCATCTTTTAAATCTTCCATTTTACAGGAAACCTCAGCTCTCACGATACAGTCAGGCGTAAAGTTGGAAAGGATATTCATCACAATCTGCAGTGAATTCTTTTCTTCCTGAGTGAAGTCCTCGCTGGTTGCCACTTCCTGTCTCAAAGTTTTCCCAAACTGCTCAAGACATGAGTTGATAAAGTTAGCTCCCATTGAATCCACGGTATCAAAACTTGCTTTCAGCTGGTAGTAATTAGGCATTTCTGCAGTTTTATCCACCAGACTGATATTTAAAATACCACCACCGCGTCTTCTCATGTTCGCCGTGATATCTTCTGTCGCTTCAAGTAATTTTTTCTTTAAACTGAAATTAAAGAAATGCAGTAATTTGTGAGGTTCAACATCAAAAATAAAATGGGTGTGGCCCAGTTTTTCAGTGTTGATAATCGTTGTTTTAAAACCTCCTTTATCGATCCAGAATTTCGCAGCTTTGGAAGCGGCCGCTACTACTGAACTTTCTTCAACAGCCATTGGAAGTGCCAACAATTTTCCGTCGATCAAAAAGTTCGGAGCAATTCCGTAAGGCATATAAAAATTGGAGATGGTATTTTCAGAAAACTCATCGTGAAGCTTCTGAAGATCTGCATCATCATTCCAATATTGTTTTAATATATTTTGATATTCCTGGTTTCCTTCAAGATATTCGTTTACGAGCCAGTCGATTTTCCCCTCCTTTGGAAGCTTGGAAAAACCTTCGATTGGTTTATGATTCATGATATAAACTTTAATGAGCCGTAAATATAATGATTTTGAGGCTCTTTTTTGTTGATAACTTCTATGAAAAAAGATTGACTTTTATCAATTTTGGAACTAAATTTGAACAAAATTCAAATACAATTCAGATACAAAACATATCAATCATTTAAAAATATGAATTTTGACCGTCTTAAAGAAAAACTGGAAATCCTTGCTGATGCAGCGAAATATGATGTTTCATGTTCATCCAGCGGTGGCTCCAGAAAGAATAAAAAAGGAGCTTTAGGAGACAGTTCCGCAAGTGGAATCTGCCACACTTATACGGAAGACGGACGATGTGTTTCTCTTCTTAAAGTTCTCCTGACCAATCATTGTATTTATGATTGTGCGTACTGTGTTTCCAGAAGTTCAAATGATATCAAAAGAGCAGCTTTTACAGTAGAAGAAGTAGTAGATCTTACGATCAATTTTTATCGCAGAAACTATATTGAAGGTCTATTTCTGAGTTCAGGAATATTCAAAAATGCAGACACAACAATGGAACGTCTGGTGAGAGTAGCCAAAAAGCTGCGCCTCGAAGAAAACTTTAACGGTTATATTCATCTGAAATCTATTCCTGGAGCGAGTGATGATCTTATGCAGGAAGCAGCTCTGTACGCAGATCGTTTATCAGTAAACATTGAAATCCCTACAGAAAGTGGATTAAAGCTATTGGCTCCTGAAAAGAACAGACAAGATATGATCAACCCAATGCGGTATATTCAGAAAGGAATTACCCAATATCAGGATGAAAAGAAAGTCTTAAAGAAAGTTCCCAAATTTGCTCCTGCAGGGCAGTCTACCCAGATGATTGTAGGAGCAACCAATGAAAACGACCTCCAGATCATTAAAGTTGCCGATCATTTTTATAAAAATTTCAATCTGAAAAGGGTTTATTATTCAGGATATGTTCCGGTTCTGGAAGATCAGCGGTTACCTTCTTTAACAACCGAAGTTCCTATGCTTCGTGAAAACCGATTGTATCAGTCTGACTGGCTGATGAGATTTTATGGTTTTAAAGCAGAAGAGATTTTAGATCCGAATATTCCTTTTCTCGACCTGGAAGTAGATCCAAAATTAAGCTGGGCATTGCGGAATCTGGACCAGTTTCCTGTTAACCTTCAGACTGCCGACTACCAAATTATCTTAAGAATTCCGGGAATTGGAGTAAAAACGGCTCAAAAAATCATCAGTGCAAGACGTTTTCAGATTTTAACCATGGATCAATTAAAAAAATTAGGAGCAGCTGTCAACCGCGCAAAATATTTTATTGATTTCAATGCAGGTAACGCATACTTAAGGTATTTAACAGATAAAAACTTCAGAAAACTGTTGATAGGTGGAAGCTCATCAAAGTTTCACAATCAATTCTCACAACAGTTAAGTTTATTTTGATTTCAACACAAATCACACAAATATTTTCACGAAAGGCCACAAATTTATAATAAACATTGTTGTCATTCTGACGAAGGAAGAGTTCTTCAGTAACCAGATTCTTTACTTCATTTTATATCGTTCAGAATGACAAGCCAACTAAATTTAATTTTAAGCTAAATATATGACAACCCTACTCTATGATGGAAGTTTCGATGGTCTTTTCACCGCGATATTTGAAGTTTTCGAATATCGTTATAAAGAGGTAGAAATTGCCAGTAGAGAGCGTTTTCATCAGGAAAATATTTTTGCGGAAATTCATGAAGTTATTACTCAAACGGAAAAATCTGAGCGGGTTCTCAACAAATTGGAACAGAATATCGGGAAAGTGGGCGTCCATAAGCTTTTAAAAGTTTTTTTATCAGAGGAACCCGATCTTGAAAACCTCATCTTATCTGCTGTAAGGCAATCTATCAAGCATCCGGAAGAAAATATTCTTGAAAATTTTGCAGATTCTGATATTTTAACAATTTCTAAAATCGGGAAATCTGTAGACAGGGAAAGACATAGAATGACAGCTTTTGTCCGCTTTGAAAAGATGAAAGATGATGTTTTCTTCTCTAAAATAGATCCCGACTTCAATGTTCTTCCGTTAATCCGAAAACATTTTAATGACCGGTATCAGGATCAGAAATGGATGATCTATGATCTGAGAAGAAACTACGGAATTCTTTATGATCTGGATACCTGTGACTTTTTCTATCCTGAAGAAAGAATTGATTTCAATAATTATCAGCAGAAATTCCATGATGAAGAGAAAAATTACCAAACTCTTTGGCAGCGTTATTTTACAAAAACCAATATTGTGGAACGAAAGAATATGAAACTGCATATTCAGCATGTTCCGAAAAGATACTGGAAATATTTGACTGAAAAATGGTAACATAATCGGCAGCAGATAATGCAATTTTTACAGATAAGTTTATCTTGAATCCTTATCATATGAGCTCAAATCAAACTCAATAATTCCATATTGTGGATAACTTTTTTTTTCCAACAAAGAAAAGACTGTATTTCAAGTCTTCATTTTTTAATTTTATTTAAATTATTAATTTAGTGACAGATAGAATCCACATTAATCGAAAACTCATATTGTGGATAACTTTTTTCAATTAACATATAGTTAATATTGAAAATATTTCAACATCAATTTTTATGTGAAAATTGAGTAAAAAAAGTCATTCCCAAAGAAGAAAAGGAATATAAAAAGAGCATATAAACCTATGTAAATCTATGACCTACATATTAAAAAACCGAATCAACATTTCTAATTTGTGGATAACTTTTACTTTTTGATAGTCCGCAAGGCTTTCTTTACGATGTACTGGGTTTCTTTTGTGAAACTTTCCCGAAGCCATTCATCACAGATTTCCACTACAAACTCAGGTTGTGATTTGCTGGCATCATTAAGCCAATTGCCGACACTATCCTGTACGTATCGGGATGAATCTGATCGTAAAGGTTCTAAAATTTCAAGGCCTAGTCCCGGATTTTGTTTTAGAGCATCAATATGTTCACACCAGACTCCTCTCGGCCAGGTAGATTCACTGGCAAAACGTCTTACATTTTCATTGTTATGCTGAGTCCATTCTGATAAAATAGATATACTTTCATCAAGATTTTTTGAGATATCCGGACGCACAGTCATCCAGCAAATCTCTCTCACTCCAAAATGGGAATCAGAAGCGAAAGACTGGATGCTTTTTAATTTTTCTTTAAGTTTCAAGTCATTGTTTCTTCCAATGGTATAAGCTGCCCAGCAACGCACGAGATCTGCCGGATGTGTGGAGAGTCCAAACAAAAATTCGTCATCATTATTTCTCATGGTTAAATTTAAAAGCTCAACTCCAATAGCTTCGTTAACAGTGTTGACAGTTTGCTTTTTCAGTTGATCTACATTTTCTAAAACAGGTTTTAAATAGTCAATCCGGTTATTCTGCTGAAGTAAATTCTCCAACAAGAGCCTTTGATCTACTGCAAGCCATTCTGTAAGATTGGCGGTTTCAATTTCTCCCCGATTCAGCTGTTCCAGAATATCCGGTGGAATATCTTTAATGGAACGGGGCCCTTTTCGTTTTTCTGACATGCTGTTTTTAATGATTATCTTTACAAAAGTCTGAAACTAACCGGACAAAAGCAATACCGTATATTTTTCACCCATAGGGATAAAAAAGTCAATTTTATGGAAACAAAGGAAAGAGCTGAAGAAAATAAAATTTGTCCGTTGGAAGTAGCCGTTAATACCATCAGTGGAAAATGGAAAATTCCTATTGTGTGGCAGATCAATGAAGGAAAAAAACGTCCGAGTGAATTTCTGCGCGGTATCGCTAAAGTGGACCGAAGAGTTTTGAATCAGCAATTGATGGGGATGGTAGAAGACGGTATTCTAACGAAACAGTCTTATAATGAACTTCCCCCAAGGGTTGAATACACTTTAACAGAACTTGGCGAAAAGCTGGTGGAAATCCTCTGGCAATTGAATGATTGGGGAAAATTGTTGATTCCGGAGAAAAAAGGCCATTAAACTAACAGATTTTCAGATTATGTATTGGCAGATCTGCGAAAAAAAATGATATTTGTGTTCACTAAAAACACATGAAAAAGATTATCACTGGAATCACAGGATTTTTACTTCTCACAGGCTGTACAAAAGAAAAGTTATCAGACCGCTTACTGCCTGAACCGGATAAGAACGAACATTTAATCGCAGAAACTGCTTTAAAAATCCATAAGGATAAAAATACCATCCGTGAAAGATTTTCTCCTCCTGAAGGCTATGAATGGAGTGAAGAAAAACCGGATTCTTTCGGATATTTTATTGAAAATTTTAAGCTGAAACCTTATGCCAGTCAAATTTTAAAATATGACGGAACTCCTATTTCTACCCAGCATCTTCATGAAGCCGTTTTTGATATTGATACAGGAAATAAAGACTTGCAGCAATGTGCTGATGCGGCAATCCGTATGAGGGCTGAATATCTTTATAAATCGAAAAAATTTGACGCGATCAAATTTCATTTTACCAGTGGTGATCTTCTCAGCTGGAATGACTACAAAAACGGGACGAGAGCATTTGTCAGTGGAAATTCGGTCAGCTTCAGAAAAGCTGCGGCTTTTGATGACTCTTATCAGAGTTTCAGAAATTATCTGGATCTGATCTTTAATTATGCGGGAACGATTTCATTACATAAAGAAACAAAACCTGTAACAAAAAATTCAGATCTTAAAACCGGAGATATTCTGATCACACCGGGAAGTCCGGGACATATTGTTTTTATTTCCGGTGTCTGCCGCAATAAGGAAGGGAAAAGATTGTTTTTATTGAGTGAAGGATTTACACCGGCACAATCTATTCATGTACTCTCCAATCCTTTTAACCCCTATTTTACACCCTGGTATGACCTGGATATCGATGCTCAGGAAACTAAAACTGCACGATATTTTTTTAAACCTACAAACTTCAGAAGCTTTTAATAATTTATATTCAAAACTATTGGAAAGTTACTACGATAATCTGAACTTGTTTTTGTAAATTTGTGTTCGAAATTTTTTTCTTGATGAAAGAGAGTGCTGTAAAAAAAATTGCAGTTCTTACTTCAGGAGGTGACTCTCCGGGTATGAATGCGGCGTTAAGAGCGGTAGTAAGAACCGCCAATTACTATAATATCGAATGCTACGGGGTGAGAGAAGGCTACAACGGTCTTATCAACAATGATTTCCTGAAAATGGGAGCCCGTTCCGTAAAAAATATAATCAACCAAGGTGGAACAATTCTAAAGTCTGCCAGATCCGCTGAATTCAGAACAAAAGAAGGCCGTCAGAAAGCTTATGACAATTGCGTAAAGCTTGGAATAGACGGATTGGTTTGTATTGGTGGAGACGGAACTTTCACCGGTGCAAAAATCTTTAATGAAGAATTCGGAATCAGAGTAATCGGTATCCCGGGAACGATCGACAACGATATTTTCGGAACAGATAATACCATCGGATACGACACTGCTTTGAATACTGCCATGGATGCCATTGATAAAATCCGTGATACTGCAACTTCTCACAACAGAGTTTTCTTTGTAGAAGTTATGGGTCGTGATGCTGGTTTTATTGCGTTAAACAGTGGATTGGCAACGGGAGCTTTAGATATTTTAATTCCTGAGAAAAAAGATAGTATTGATGAACTTTTCGCGAAATTCAGAGATGCAGAAAAAACAGGAAAAGCATCAAGCATTGTGGTGGTTGCAGAAGGTGAAAAACTAGCCAATGTGTATGAACTTGCCGAAAAAACAAAACAGACATTCCCTGATTATGACATTCGTGTAGCAATTTTGGGACACATGCAAAGAGGAGGTTCTCCAAGCTGTGCAGACAGAGTTTTGGCAAGCAGATTAGGCTATGGTGCTGTAACAGGATTAATGGAAGGACAAAGCAATGTAATGGCAGGAATGCGTTCCAACGATCTGACGTATACGCCTATTGAAGAAGCCATTAAAAAACATAACGAAATCAATGAAGATCTTTTACTGATTTCAAAAATTTTAGCAATCTAATTATTTTTATAATCTAATAAAAACAAACTATTATGTCAACAATTAAAGTAGGTATCAACGGTTTTGGTAGAATTGGACGTCTTGTTTTCAGAGCAATGACTGAAAGAGACAACATTGAAGTTGTAGGAATCAATGACCTTATTAATGCAGAATACATGGCTTACATGTTAAAATATGACTCTGTACACGGTATTTTCCCAGGTGAAGTTTCTGTAGAAGGAAATGATCTTGTAGTAAACGGGAAAAGAATCAGAGTAACTGCTGAAAGAGATCCTAACAACCTAAAGTGGAATGAAATTGGTGCTGACTATATCGTAGAATCTACAGGTCTTTTCTTATCTAAAGATACTGCTCAGGCTCACATCAATGCAGGTGCAAAGAAAGTAATCCTTTCTGCTCCTTCTAAAGATGATACTCCAATGTTCGTAATGGGTGTAAACCACAAGGAACTTACTGATGATATCAAAATTTTATCAAACGCTTCTTGTACTACAAACTGTTTAGCTCCTTTAGCTAAAGTAATCCACGATAACTTCGGAATCGTTGAAGGTTTAATGACAACTGTACATGCTACAACAGCTACTCAGAAAACTGTTGACGGTCCTTCAGTAAAAGACTGGAGAGGTGGTAGAGCTGCTCTAAACAACATCATCCCTTCTTCTACAGGTGCTGCTAAAGCAGTAGGAAAAGTAATTCCTTCACTAAACGGAAAATTAACAGGTATGTCTTTCAGAGTACCAACTGTTGACGTTTCTGTAGTAGATTTAACAGTGAGAATTGAAAAAGCTGCTTCTTATGAAGACATCTGTTCAGTAATCAAAGCTGCTTCTGAAGGTGAATTGAAAGGTATCCTTGGATATACTGAAGATGCTGTAGTATCTCAGGACTTCGTAGGAGATAAGAGAACTTCTATCTTCGACAAAGATGCTGGTATCATGCTTTCTCCAAACTTCGTGAAACTTGTTTCTTGGTATGACAACGAAATGGGTTACTCTAACAAGTTAGTAGATATGCTTGTACACGCTGCTTCTTTATAATAAGCGATAAACAATAAGTAATATAAAACCTTCCCGATGGGAAGGTTTTTTGTGTTATAGTACAATTAGTATTTTTAAATAATTACTCTATAATAAAGACTTATGGAGAATTTGTTGCTTTTGGTGTATCGCTTGTACTACTAGAAAATAAATTCATTCCAATTCCTATAGCATAAAATATTTTTTTATTATAAACCCATTTTTTAGATTCCTCGTCATCTAAATTAATCCAATCAAAACCAGCACCAATCCCTATGAAAAATTTTTTGTAATTACATAAAATATTCAAAGTTGGTGATAGTGAAATTTTTTCAATGCTTTTATCAATTGATGGTGAAGTAGATAATGAATCAATTTTCGCTTTGCTAAATGAAATCCCTCCTAAAGCTGCAATTCCCCAATTCTTATTAAAATTCCTTTTTATACCATAAGCAAATCCCAAATTTAAATCAGTAGACCAATAACTGGGAATATCTTTTACAGAAGGCCTAATTCTTGCTAAATAAGAAATGGTTCCAAATACAAATTCATATTTTGGAAGATTATAAACCGATCCATTTAGTAATAAATCATCTTTTTTTACTAAAAAGAATCTTTCTGTTACATTTATAACATTTGATTCACTATCTACAATATTTTTTTTAACAGCTTTTCCAGTTTTTAAATCAAATTCTTCTGTTTTAATTGCGTCTAATATTTTAGTATTTTTCCCAACTTGTTTATAATAATACGTCAGATTATCTTCTAAGTGATCTTTTGATTTCCATATTGAAAATTTTATAACAAAACTACCATCATCATTTTCTTTTTCAATTGTAAAAATTGCATTTGTAGGCATATTTAATTCTTCTATACCTTCTAGTTTTATTCCATCTTTAGTACAATCAACTCCTTTTGTCGTTGTCAAGTAATCAAAAATAAATTGCGATTTTTCATCAATTTTATTTTTATTAATTTTTTCCTGCCCAAACACTATCCCAACCCATCCGAGCAGGAACAATAATAAAATTTTTGTTTTCATGGTTATTTATTTTTTTAGATTAAAATTTTTGAAGTGGTCATTAGTTTTATTTAAAGCTACAACACTTACCTACCACACGAAATACCACAAAAGGGTGATTTTTCAACATAATTTTATTATTTTTAAGAAAACACCAACCAATGGAGAAAAAACATTTGACTCATGCAAAAAAACCGCATCCCCTCACCAAAGTATGGAATGACTGTCCTGAAATTTTACAGAATGATAACAGAGCCCTGCCCGTTCCTGCTATTGAGCACCTTATCGGAGAAATCTTCGTGCCGGGAAAGTTCTATTATTATGTTATTAATTTCGCAGACAGCCCCATCTGCAATCATCATGAAGACATTCTGAAAATACACGGACTCCATAAGTATCCTGTACACCTGAAAGAAATCATAGACCTCACCCATCCCGATGACATTGAGTTTGTCATGGAACTTTTGAATGGGGATATCTCTAAAATCTTTATCGAAGCCTGACAAATCTCACCATAAAACTTCAGCATAAAACTTGTACTTTTATAGGTAAAGGAATGAACATGATACAACCACGATATAAAGATGCTCCTCATTTCAGAAATTTCTGGGAAAGTGGGAACGGAAAACTGCTTATTGAGTTTTCCGGAGCAGAAGTGAGTTTTGAAAAATTCGAGAAATTCGCTCCTTTTTTTCATCATGTTGATGAGGTCGGTGATGAGGTTGTAAGAGATGTGTATTTTACTAAAAAATTTCATGAGGCATCCAGAGAAATTGAGCAATACATCAGAAATGGAGTTTCGGAAACAGATTCTGTTCCTGAAAGTGTAAAAAAGCTTTTCACCCAAACTCAAAAAGTCCCGGAATGGCTTGATTACAATTTACTCAAAAGCGGTGCTGAACTCTGCATGAGAAGCAATCTAGACTCCCTGATCTCGTTGAGGGATTATTGTCTGATCGGCGGTTACGACTACGCTTACCTCAACAAACCCCTTATTGTCACAGAAGCATTAAAAAAGGGTGCGGTAAAACGTCTTTCGGAAACATTGGATTTCTGGGTAAATGCTACCCGATACAACGCGCTGGAAGTTCATGCAAAAGGGTATGAATTTGCTATAAAAACCCGTTTGATCCATTCTTATGCGAGACTTTCCATAAAAAAACATTATAAAGACTGGGATACCGAAAACTGGGGTGAGCCGATCAACTCCTGGGATATGATGGCAACGTATATTGGTTTTAGTCTTGTCTTTCTTCACAGTCTTCAAAAATTGGGAAATAGTTTTTCCATTGAAGAAGAACAGGGAATTTTTCACCTGTGGAAATATGTAGGCTATCTTTTAGGCATTCCGGAACAGCTTCTCCCTGACAACAAAAAGCAAGCTACTGAATATTTTTATTTATGGACATCTGTTCAACCTCCTTCCGATAAAGATTCTGTACTCCTTGCCCACTCTCTGCTGAATGAATCTTTGGAAAATCCTATTTTAAAATTTGAGTTCCAAAGGAAAAATTTAAAATATCTCCACGTTTGCTGTACCTGGTTTCTGCTGGATGATGAAGTCTGCAAAAGACTGCAGATCCCGGAAGTTTCCAACAAAAATCTGTTTCCAAAATCAAAGATACTTTTCAACAAGATTTATGACAGAATCGTAAGTCGCGATGCCAGAATAAAAAGAGGAAATAAGGATCAGATGAAAGTACTGGAAGATTACCTGAATATCACCAAAAATTCAAATTTTCATTAAAAACTTTATTTTTGAAGGAAATCAAAAGCTGGAAGTTATTTAAAATAAAAATTGAGAGCCTCTCCATTTCATTGAAAAAGAGGCAATATTATATTTATTCTTTTTCCTTTACGTTTCCTGTAATAAGCTTTCTGTTTCTTACACTCCAGATCAAGTACAATAAAAGTAAGATGATCCAGACACCAATGACAACCCCTATAAAAATAATTGTAATGGAGGGATGAAGATAATTCGGTTTGTAGAACAATCGGTCAAGGGTTTCAAATTTTTCTTTTAACCTATTTCTTTCGTAAGTATTTCGTATTTCATTCAGAGGCTCCTGCTGATGATCTCTGTAATAAAAGACATCTTTTGTTAGCTGTTTCGGAATTATCTGTGTTTCTATATTGTATTTTTTTAAAAGAACATCCAGCCTCTTCAACGAGTTTAGCAGCGAATCCTGATTATCTTTATAAAGCAAATTGTATCTTTTGACGGCATTTTCATACTCCTGCTTCCGTTCAGGGATATTATGCAATGAAGAAAACAAGCTTTTATTTTCAAGGAAAATACACATTTTCTCATCATATTGAGGATGTACTTCGATTCCTTGAAATAGAATTTCAGTACTGTCCCCCATCTCTTTTTTAGAAATTAATCTTTTTCCCAGCTTCTCGGCATCAAGCCCCAGAATATCAAGCACCGATTTCGATTTATTGCTTAATTTTTTATAATCAGCACTCAGGATTCTCAAGGTATCAATACTATAATACCTGGATTCTGTTGAGAAATAATCCTTATTATTACCCGGCTCATAATATTTCTCTTTGGGGAATGATTTCTAAGGAGAAAAACAAAAAAGAAAAACAAAAAAAAACTGGTTACAAAAAAGTGAGAAATGGAAACATCATCATAAAATTTGAATCTGTAAAACTCTGTATAAATATCAATTTTTTGCAGACCTTCAAACTTTATATAGCCATAGATAAAGTAAGCGAGATGCATCACCGCTAATACAGCAAAAGATTTGATCAGGAATCGTTTTAATTTTCTGTTCATAGAATAATCTTTAAAAACAATTTTTTTAAGATAAGCATTTTTTTATATGAATGGATAAAAAGGCATTCGTACTGATCAACATAAAAAATGTTGTAATAGACTAATTTAATAAGCAGTGAAAACTACATCTCACAGAAATCCCCCAACCAACAGTAGCTTTAACCCTCTTGTCTTTTTCTTACAATGATCACTTTATCAACTTATTTTTTTTTAAAACATCCCATACCTTCACACCCCACATCTATCTCGTTATGAATGATATCACTTATAAAATTTTATCATTTTTTAACTCTAAAAACAGTTTTCAGGGACAAATAATATTAGTTTTTGATATTTAAATTATGTATTTTTGAGAAATTATTTTAATAGCGATGAGTAACATTGATGATAAGAAAAAAGCACTCGCTTTAGTGCTTGACAAATTAGATAAAACATACGGAAAGGGAACTGTAATGACTTTAGGTGATCAATCTATAGACAATACAATAGAAGTAATTCCTTCCGGTTCTTTAGGAGTAGATATCGCATTAGGTATAGGTGGATATCCAAAAGGAAGAATCATTGAAATATACGGTCCTGAGTCTTCAGGTAAAACAACATTGACCCTTCATGCTATTGCTGAAGCTCAAAAAGCAGGTGGTATTGCTGCATTTATTGATGCAGAGCACGCTTTTGACAGAACATATGCTGCTAAATTAGGAATTGATTTGGAGAACCTGATCATTTCTCAGCCAGACAATGGTGAGCAAGCTTTAGAAATTGCCGATAACCTTATCCGTTCAGGGGCTATTGATATCGTTGTGATTGACTCTGTTGCAGCTCTTACGCCAAAAGCTGAGATCGAAGGTGAAATGGGAGATTCTAAAATGGGTCTTCATGCAAGATTGATGTCTCAGGCATTAAGAAAGCTTACGGCTACTATTTCAAGAACGAAATGTACAGTGATCTTCATCAACCAGTTGAGAGAAAAGATCGGGGTAATGTTCGGAAACCCTGAGACAACTACCGGAGGTAACGCTCTTAAGTTCTATGCTTCTGTAAGAATTGATATCAGAAAAGCCAGTGCACCTATCAAACAAGGTGACGAAGCTATCGGTAGCCGTGTGAAAGTAAAGATTGTGAAAAACAAAGTAGCACCTCCTTTCAAGCAGGCAGAATTCGATATCATGTATGGTGAAGGAGTTTCTAAAGTAGGTGAGATCCTTGATACAGCAGTAGATATGGGAATTGTGAAGAAAAGCGGTTCTTGGTTCAGCTACGAAGAGACTAAACTTGGTCAGGGACGTGATGCTGTAAAAGATGTATTAAAAGACAATCCTGATCTTTCCGAGGAATTGGAAAACAAGATCAAAGAGGAAATGAAAAATAAATAATTTTTCAGGAAAATATAGAAAAGGCAGTCTTAGGATTGCCTTTTTTTGTTTTTAAATGGTTACGTTTTTTAAATACAAAGTTTTTATTTATAAACTGTACATTTTAAAGGGAGCAAAGGCAGAATCAATTTCATTGATCCTTTCTAATGTATTATTTAGTACTTAAAGTCGCTCATCATTGTTTCCTAAAAAAAAGTATTTGAATTACATATTCTTTGCGTTTAAATAAAACTTTTCTTAGATTCAAAATAAAAAGAGGTTGTCCATAGGTCAACCTCTTTTTAAGCTTTTATATTTTAAAAAAAATTATTCAGCAATTTTACCTTGAAGCTGAAGTGCACCAGTCACTTTCATTCCTTTTGTTGGAGTTTCAAATCTCATGTTCTCCTTATTAACGAAAGCATCGATAGTGAAGAAATCTTCATTCTCTTCATTTGTAATTAGTTTTAACTTCAGGATATATCCTTTAACAGTACCATCTTCTAGTAATTCTGTTTCCTTATAGTCTACAACCTGAGCAATAAAATCAAAACATGCATAGTTCGGAAGATCCTGGCTTGGTGCATAGGTTGTGAAGTCTTCACTCATTTTAGTCCCGTCAGGTAAATCAGTGTTTGTTTGAACATCAAGAATAAAAACAATTCCACTGATATTTACCTTCAGATGAGGCTGAGTCATGTATGTATTTCTATTTTCAGCATAATCTGTAGCAAAAAACCAAACTCCAAAAGTATCTCTGGCCGGACCCGCTACAATTGCCTGTAAGTTCAATGCATTTTCCCACTCTCTGATTGATCTTGTTTCAAAATCTAAAACATAATTAGTTTTTACCTCCGGAATTATTGTACTAAGCTCCTCTGTAACAATGGTTTTAAATCTTACATCTTCAAATTCTGTTTTGCTTTTATCTTCACCATCAGGATCTGCAACCGTGGACTGCATTAAAACAGTGGTAAGATATTGACCGTAATCTTTAGTCTGGAAATTCTCGTGACCAAAAACCCCGCTCCAGGTATTCACAAGATTATGAATATTTGATTTTCTTATGATAATTCCTGCTTCGTTAGTGGTCTCAGGAGCAGCAATTCCTTCTGTATTTGGAAAATAATCTTTGCCATCCACCAACTGATGATTCATGATTTCATTGTTTTCTTCGTGAGAAAACGATGCAAAACCTTTATAAGTGACATTTTGGTTTTCGAAAACATAAGGAAGTCCCGTTTTTGCCTTATCAGCTCCTTCAAAATGATAGGAAAGTGAAATCGCTTTGAACTCATCCTCTTTTGTCGCCGGATTATGATTATCATTATCATCAAACTGAGAGTGATATAAAATCATATAGGACTTAATCTTACCCTCCTGAAGTTCGTTTTCAAACTTTTCTTCCATTTGCCCGATCGCCTGTTGTGGAGCAAGTGCATAAGCATCTTCCGTTACCATATACGCAAAGCCTTCTACCTCACCATTTTCTTTTTCAAAAGCAGAAATAGGTGTATACTCGCCCCTTAACTGAAGCGCTATAGAATACACTATATAATCGTTATAAATCCTGATTTTTTCGTACTCATCATTTTTTACTTTTGGTTCTTCTACTTGTGATGAAGGGATTTCTGGTATTGTTTCTACAACTTCTTCCACCACTTCCTCTATTACTTTTTCCTCTGGCATTTCTATTTCCTGAACCAAAGTACTTATATTTTCCTGGTTGTTATTTTTCCTCTTAAAAAAATCAAAGATTCCCATACTGTTGTTTATAATTGGCGGTAAATATAATAAAAGTGTCCAACAGGCTCATCATAAAAAAAATGCCATTGTGTCAGTTTATCTTTTGTGATATATTTTTCTGAGAAAAATAAAAAACTCGGCGGAGCCTTTGGCTCCGCCGAGTTTTTTATTAATTAGGCTTATCATCTGTCAGCTCAAATCCCCAATCTTTTCCTTTTTGGGTGGCCGGGATACCTTTAGTCATCCAGACCGGAGCTTTAGCACCTTTAAGATAGTAATCAAAAAACTGCTGTTCACGGATTTGGATATCCTTTCTGTTCTGACGTTTTACAAGGTTGTGATCATCACCGTTATAATTAAGAAGCCATACCGGTTTTCCGAGACGACGCAACGCAGTAAACATCTCAATTCCCTGATACCATGGCACTGCTCCATCTTTATCATTACTCATAATAACAACCGGAGTTTGTACTTTATCAATGGTAAAAAGCGGTGAATTTTTAATATAAAGATCTGGAGCTTCCCATAGATTTTTCCCTAATCTACTCTGCGATTTCTCATACTGAAATTGCCTGTTCATCCCCGATGTCCATCGGATTCCGCCATATGCAGACGTCATGTTTACAACAGGAGCACCACTCCATGCTGCTGCATACATATTGGTATGAGCAATAAGATACGCTACCTGATAACCACCCCAGCTTTGCCCCTGAATTCCGATTTTAGTACCATCTACCCAGGAATTTTGTTTTAATTTTTCAACACCGGAATTAATGTATTCCATTGCAGATTCTCCGGGAAGACCATCGGTATATGAAATATCAGGAGTGAAAACCAGATATCCGTTGCTTACGAAATAAGAAATATTCAATCTTGAAGGCGTTGGAGCCGGTGCTACATAACGGTTCAGATTATCCGAAAGTTTTTCATAGAAATAGACAATCATAGGATATTTTTTATTCGGATCGAAATTTTCAGGTTTGTATAAAACTCCTGTAGATGTATTTCCTTTTGGTGTTGTCCAGTTTACCAATTCGTCTGTACCCCAATTATAATGGTTTTGCTGTGGATTGGTATCACTCAGCTTTTGTTGTTCTGAGAAATCTGATGTTGAAAAAATATTCGGAGAATCAGTGTATGATTCTTTTACTACAATATATTCTTCTGCATTTTTCGCTTTTTGAAGGCTTCTATATCCCCAGACATTTTCCATCTGGATTTTTACCGGATCAGAACTCGACTGAACAGATGTTTTAAAAATCCCATTCGCTTTGGATGTATTATCAAATGCTGATAAGTAAATGACAGATTTTCGGTTTAAGCTTTTAATATCTTTATCCAGATCGTAGGTATCAAATGTTATTTTATTTTTACGACCAAATCCGTTAGTGATATTTCTTGGTTTTTTTGAACCGTTCAGGAAAAATTCCCAAAGATCAAAACGGTCTTTGATAATCACAGATTCATCATTATTTGTCCATGATGCGATGCCATAAGAATTTGGAAAATCCGGCATATCAAACTCTTCATCCACAAAGGAAACAGGTATTTCGCTGCTTAAAGGCAGTATTTGCTTTGTTTTCACATTATAACTCAGCCATTTCCCTTTTTCTCTGTCAAAAATCACAACGAATTTCCCAAGTGGAGATACAGCAACCGAGCCATTCAGATTCTGAATAATTTCCGTTCTCTCACCTGTTTTATTATCAATCAGAAAATACGTTTTCTTTGTTGCACCTTCCCATTGCGAAGAAATACGGTTATTCAAACTTGTAATACCCAATGCAAATTCAGCATTTCCTTCGTTTACCAATCGTAATGTATCCAGGTCTTCAGCGTCAATATTTCTAAAGAAGTCCGGTTTTTCCGTCTGCATTACCGCAGCATAAGATTTTTTCAGATCATTTTTCAATTCTTTTAGCTGTACTGTTTGCAGATAATCATCTTTATAATTCCAGATATCTACAACCGCATGATCATTTGCAATCATCGCAGTATCTTTTGCTATAGGTTTTGGAGCAACGCCGAAATACAGCTGCTTTCCATTTTTACTGAATAAGGGTAAACGGTTTTCAGAAATCACCCAATTCTTCTTCATCTGTGAGTTTTCATTGGTGACCGTTTCTTTTTTATTTCCTTTAAAATTAAAGTAATACAGCTGATACAATTTCACCAGGTCATTTTGTGCAGAAGAAGTTCCTACAAATGCCAGCTGGTTACCCTCTTCATCAAAAGATAATTGTGAAAAATCCCCTTCCATTTCTGAAATATTAGTTACAGTCCCTTTTTGAAGATCTACAACCTGTACCGTTTGAAATGCAAATTTCTTTGGCTTTGATTTGTCGCTATCCTTCTTGTCTGCAGATTTTTCATCTTCAGAATCCTTCCCTTCTTTTTTATCCTTTTTAGGTTTTTCTTCCGGTTTTTTAGTCACAAAAACAAGCTGTTTTCCATTTTTGCTGAATTCATAGCGGATTACATTATCATATTCTGTAGTTTTCCCGTCCAAAAGATTTCGCACAACCAGCTGCAAAGGTTTTACATTTTTATCTTCATCCTTATTATCATCCCCATCTTCTTTATCAGAAGTATCGTCTGAAGATTTATCTTTTGTATTTTCCAGCAGATAAGCAACGTAGGAACCAGCTTTTTCAGGAATTTTAAAAGATTTTACATTAGGAATTTTCTCTGTTTTATTATTTAAAAAATCAACAACTGCAAGGCTGTCTTTTGTTAATTTATTTTTTTTAAGCTTTTTATCTTTTACCGCTTTTATATCTTTATACTGCGGACGGATCTGAAAAACAGCAAATCTGGAATCATTCGTAAAATCTACTTTTGTTCCTCTTGCAAACTTCTTTGTCATTTTATTTTTTACGGAATATAAAGAAAGGCTAGAATTTCCTTCCTGAGCATCCACAGAATAGGCAATCCATTTTCCGTCATTGGAAATTTTTCTTGCCCCAATATTTTGCCAACTGTCATAAACAGAATGGTCTAAAGGCTTTTTCTGTCCATAGACCCAGCAGGTCACCATGAGCAGAATAAAAACTGTACATTTCAACTTCATCTTTAAAAAATTTTTAATAATTAAAAGTAAGATATTTCTTTGACAAATCTATAGGATAAGACTGTTTCACGTTGAAAAAATGCCATTCTGTCACTTTCTTCCGCATGGTATTTTTTTTGAGAAGTATCTTGAACAATTAAAATATAAAATATGATGACTAAAGGAAATATTAATGTATCTGTGGAAAATATTTTCCCACTAATTAAAAAATTTCTTTACAGTGACCACGAAATATTCTTAAGAGAATTGATCTCCAATGCAACAGATGCTACTTTAAAATTAAAGCATTTAACAAGCATCGGAGAAGCAAAAGTGGAATACGGAAATCCGAAACTTGAAGTTAAAATTGATAAAGACCAGAAAACTTTACGCATTATCGACCAGGGTATTGGTATGACTGGTGAAGAGGTTGAAAAATACATCAATCAGGTTGCTTTTTCAGGGGCTGAAGAGTTTTTGGAGAAATATAAAGATTCTGCGAAAGATTCAGGAATTATCGGACATTTCGGTCTTGGATTCTACTCTGCGTTCATGGTGGCTGAAAAGGTTGAAATTGTTACAAAGTCTTATAAAGATGAACCGGCAGTACGTTGGATCTGTGATGGAAGCCCGGAATTCACTCTTGAAGAAACTACTGACAAAACAGACAGAGGTACAGAGATTATCCTTCATATTGCAGAAGATTCTGTAGAATTTTTAGAAGAAGGAAAAATCCGCGAATTGTTATTAAAGTATAACAAATTCATGCCTGTTCCTATTAAATTCGGGACAAAAACACATACGCTTCCATTACCGGAAGACGCTCCTGAAGATGCTGTGGCTGAAACAGAAGAGGTAGACAATATTATCAATAATCCGGTACCAGCGTGGACGATTGCTCCAAACGAACTGACCAACGAAGATTATATGAAGTTCTACCACGAACTGTATCCTATGCAGTTTGAGGAACCATTATTCAATATTCACCTGAATGTTGATTATCCTTTCAATCTTACCGGAGTTCTTTTCTTCCCGAAACTGAGCAACAACCTGAATATTGACAAGGATAAAATACAATTATATCAAAATCAGGTTTTTGTAACAGATGAAGTAAAAGGTATCGTTCCGGACTTCCTGATGCTTCTGAGAGGCGTCATAGATTCTCCGGATATTCCTTTGAACGTTTCCCGTTCTTATCTTCAGGCTGATGGTGCTGTGAAGAAGATCTCATCTTACATCACGAAAAAAGTAGCCGACAAAATGGCTTCTTTAATCAACGAAAACCGTGAAGACTATGAGCAAAAATGGAATGACATAAAGATCGTTATTGAGTACGGAATTGTTACAGAAGAAAAATTTGCTGAAAAAGCAGACAAATTCACACTATATCCTACAACAGACGGAAAGTATTTCCTTTGGGATGAATTGGTTGAAAAAATCAAGCCTGTACAAACGGATAAAGACAATAAACTGGTTGTACTATATGCTACCAATGCCGATGAGCAGCACAGCTACATCCAATCTGCAAAGGATAAAGGATATGAAGTTCTGTTATTAGACTCACCTATCACTCCACATGTTATCCAGAAGCTGGAAACATCAAAAGAAAATATCTCTTTTGCAAGAGTAGATGCAGATCACGTGAATAACCTGATCAAAAAAGATGAGCCCGTAATTTCGAAACTGAATGAAACGGAAAAAGAGTCTCTGAAAAAGAATGTTGAAGAAGCTATTCAGGATTCTAAGTTTACCGTTCAGCTTGAAGATCTTGACAGTAATGATGCTCCATTTACCATTACCCAACCTGAATTCATGAGAAGAATGAAGGAAATGCAGGCTACAGGCGGAGGCGGAATGTTCGGAATGGGAGGTTTCCCGGAGATGTACAATCTTGTGGTAAACTCCAACAGTGAACTTTCTAATCAGATTTTAAAAACTGAGAATGCTGAAGAGAAAGAAAGCCTGATCAAATATGCTTTGGATCTTGCCAAGCTTTCACAAAACTTACTGAAAGGAAAAGACCTGACAGATTTTATACAGAGAAGCTATAAGCAACTTGAAAAATAATACACAAGAGACTGTTTCATTTTGAAGCAGTCTTTTTTTATCTTTTTAACCACAAAAGTCACAAAAGATCTTGGGCATTTAAGGTTTTATTAATTAAGTATCATACTGTTGGGAAGAGTACTTAAGCTTTTTGAAAATCTTAAATTTCCACAGATGTTTGTGGAGAATTTTTTGGAAAACGCAAAGACGCTATTTTTTATATAGATTATGTTTTAAGGCGCAAGGATTTTATCTTCGATAAAATTGTATCCTGCTAAGTCATGATCTATTATTCTTCCTGAAAATCTTCGATTTTCCTGCGTCTTCAAACAGTATAAAAATAGAAATCCTTGCGCCTTTGCGTTTTTCCAACAAGACAAAACCATCTTAAAAATCATCATCAATTAACATAAATAAGATTCATATTATAAAGCTTTTCTGCATTTTCTATTCGCTTTCATTGTCTTGCTCTATATTTTTTCTGTTTTCTATTGTATAGATTATGCTTTTTTGCCATTTTTGTATAAAATGTAGGTCATGCAAAAAGAAAAATTACGCGTCATCAGAAAGCAAAAAGGCTATACTCAACAACAGGTAGCTGACTTTATCGCAACGGATGTATCCAATTACAGCAGAAAAGAAAGCGGTGATGTAAGAATCGTAAAAGATGAATGGGACAAACTTGCCCGTTTCCTGGATGTACCGATTGAAGACATTTATGAGGAGGAGGAACCAACAGTAGTTGTTAATAATGATCATCCTGTCTTTAATGACAGATCTTCTTCTGCAGGAGTAATCAGTAACCAGAATAATTATGATAATATTCCAGGAGCTATTATTGAGAATTTACAAAACTATATTACTTTATTAAAAGAAGAAAATATAAGGCTTAAACAAGAACTGAAAAGTCTCCCAAAAGGAGGAAAATAATACGGTTTAAAACTTTTAAAATATTAGTGTCACTCATATTAAATTATGGAGTGACATTTTTTTGTAAAATAATTTTAAAACAAAATGTATTTTTTGACGCAAAGAATGAATGATTCTAAGGTTTTATTTCAGGAAGCAAAGAGTTCTGACTTTGTAGCTGATGAAGCTTTGTGTGATAATGCATTCGCTTGAAAAATCAATGGAATTGATTTCGACTTTGTCCCCTTAAAATATTAAAGAAAACAAATAAAAACTTTGCGTTAAAAAATTCTTTTATTTAAGTCCCTTGAAACTTACAATTCCTCCAACGGATCCCAAAACAGCTTTTTGAAATTTTTTATTCTAAGATTTTCCACAACAATTCCTTCTTTTTCCAGCTTAGGCTGAAATTCCGGAACAGATAAAACTCCTGAGCTTGATATGACACGGTGAGCAGGAACATCTTTCGGGCATCCTCCCATCGCTTTTCCTACATGTCTTGAATGGTTAGGATAGCCAACTGCTTTTGCTATGGCACCATAGGTAGAAACTCTTCCTTTGGGAATAAGTCTTGCTACTTCGTATACCTGTTGTTTAAAAATCTCGTCCATATCAAATTGTTATTTTTAGCTGGCTTTCTTTTTTTGCATCATTTTTGAACTCTCTTAAGCTCGATGATGTTTCATTAAAAGATAAAGATATGAAAAAATCATTTTTCAGGCTGTTGAATGCAGTTAATAAAAAGGTGCTTCCGAAGTTGAGTAAGAAGGATCCTAATCAATTGACGAAAGTTGAGAAAGGTATTCTTGCGTATCGGTATTTTGTACTGGTGAATTCTTTAGATTGATTTTTTTATTTGACCACAGATGACACAGATTTTCACAGATGCTTGTGGAGTTTTTTGGAAAACGCAAAGACGCAGGGATATTATCTGAGATACAAATTGAATATCACTATTTATTTAAACCATTAAGCGCATTTAAGTTTTTAAGAATATTAAGAGAATAGCTAAAGCTATTTTTCAGCTGCCTGCTTTATTATTCATCAAAGATGAAACTTAATTCTTACTCTCTTCATTTTTTCTTAATGGTTTAAAGAGTTTAGTTTTCATAACATATCTATTTCCAAATCTAGCAAATAAAAAGCGCTTCAAATGAATTGAAGCGCCGTATTGTGATCTCTGGTGAGAATTTTATTCTTAAGCGTTTTCTAAGATATAAGAGAACATCAATGGTGCACAGATGGTTGCATCACTTTCAACGATAAATTTCGGTGTAGTGATATCAAGTTTACCCCAAGTGATTTTTTCATTCGGAACTGCTCCTGAATATGAACCGTAAGATGTTGTAGAATCAGAAATCTGGCAGAAATAAGACCAGAAAGGAATGTCATGCATTTCCATATCCTGATACAACATTGGCACAACACAGATAGGGAAATCTCCTGCGATACCCCCACCAATCTGGAAGAATCCAACTCCTTTACCTCCTGAATTTTTAGAATACCAGTCAGCCAAATAAGTCATATACTCAATTCCCGATTTCATTGTAGTAGCTGTAAGCTCTCCTTTGATACAGTATGAAGCGAAGATATTACCCATTGTAGAATCTTCCCATCCCGGAACTACGATTGGCAGATTAACTTCCGCAGCAGCAATCATCCAAGAGTTTTCTCTAGGAATTTCATAATACTGCTCCAATACTCCTGAAAGGATCATTTTGTACATGAATTCGTGCGGGAAATATCTTTCTCCTTTAGCTTCAGCATCTTTCCAGATCTCAACGATATGTTTTTGCAATCTTCTGAAAGCTTCTTCTTCAGGGATACAAGTATCTGTAACTCTGTTTAAACCTCTTTCTAAAAGATCCCACTCATCCTGAGCAGTCAAATCTCTGTAATGAGGAACTCTTTCATAGTGAGAGTGTGCTACAAGGTTCATTAAATCTTCTTCAAGGTTGGCACCTGTACAAGAAATAAAATCTACTTTTCCCTGACGGATCATTTCAGCAAGAATCTTCCCTAATTCAGCAGTAGACATTGCTCCTGCCAAAGTAATCATCATTTTTCCGCCATCTTTAAGATGTGCAACATATCCTTTAGAAGCATCCACCAATGCAGCTGCGTTGAAGTGCAGGTAATACTTTTCTATGAATTCAGTTATCGGTTTGCTCATTTTTTTAATTTTTGCAAAGATAAAACTTAAAAACGGAATGCAGTCAAAGCACTTGAAGAAAGTGTGATAGAGGAGTCTTTTTTTTATCATTTGTTAAATGCTAAAGTTATTTTGTTGGGAAACGCAAAGACGCAAAAAGTTCCCAAATATTGTGGATATTTTTAAGGCGCAAGAACATTTGGACTTCGCTAAATGTAAGTTTTTCAGCAAGGGTTGTGTATAAAGCAATCAACAGCACAAAATTTTATCGGAGATAAAATCCTTGCATCTTAAAGCATTTAGTATATGAAAATCTTGCGTCTTCGCGTTTCCAAAAATAGTTGAGCTAATAAAATAAAAAGCGCAGCTAAATAAGCCACGCTTTTATTATAATTCAACTTAATAATATTCAATATCTATTTATCCTTCCCAGGCTTCCACTTTCAGGATCTCAATTTTTCTTTCTCCGTCTCTGAAAGGCCAGTTGATAACATCTCCTACTTTATATCCCACTACTGCAAGGGCAATATCCGATAGTATGGAATGTTTATTCTTTTTAAGCTTTGCTTTGGTAGACGGCACAAAAATATATTCGTGTTCAAAATCTAAGGTATGGTCTTTCAAAGTCACCTTCCTTTCAACGGTTACGATATCAGCAGGCAGATCTCTTCTCAATACCTGTTTTGCATTTCTAAGTTCTTCTGTAAGTCTTTTTTCTTCTCCGATGCTCACTTTTTTCCTTCTGAGTGTATCTTTTATAGCATCATAAATTCCGGTGGTTACAATAATATGATTGGACATTTTCTTCAATTTTTTTTTTTAATTAAAATGCAGTTATTCCCTAACGATCCAATGTAGAATCCAGGCATACAACAGCCTTCTTCTATAGAAAACCGCAAAAAAGCAATAAATAAAATCCGAAATGAGTCCCTGTCTTGGATCCTGACAGGGCTTAATTGATAAAGTCCTTAGAACTTTTCAGAAAAGAATCTGTGTGTAGATAAAGTAATGACAGCAACAATCCTGATTGTCTGCGTTCTGCTGATAAAGAGATTGTTGCTGCCATTATTATGAGATTATTTGTAATCCTTACAAATATAGCATTTAAAAACGGAATGTAGCGGCTGCACTTAAAGAAACTCTTGTAAGACCTTCTTTCTGGTCATCACCAAGATCAACGGTCTGTCCATTAACTTTCATTTTGTTCAAGGTTCCTGCAGTAATTCCCAACTTCGGACCTATCATAAAGTTTTTCGAAACTGCATATTGATAGGCTGCCCCCAGCTCCAGACCAAGATTTGAACCTGTACCTTTTACAGCTTCAGTTTTTGTAGTATAGGTAATCACTCCAAGAGATACATCAGCAACAATTTTGTGGTTTGTAGGTTTGGTATAATTGGAGAACATAACGGAAGGTCCAAAGAATGTAATATTATCTTTAGTACTTATAGAAGCTGTAACCGTCTGTCCATTCATATTGTATCCGCTCAATACAGCGCTGCTGGAAGCATTATAATTGGAAAATTTAGCACCAATCCCAATATCTTTCACATTATAATAAGCCGCAATTTCAAAATGAATTCCGTTTTTCAACCCTTTAACGTAATTTTTTTCCGCCATGGAAAGCCCAGGTGCTGTTTTAGCTACTCTCCATGCATATCCTACAGCCGGTATGATAGTTATTTTTTCCTGTGCAAAAGAAAGTAAAGAACTCGAAATAGTTCCCAATAGAATTAGTTTTTTTATCATGGTTTTAAAGTTTCCGGCAAAATTAAAATTTTCTCCGGGAGAAACAAGCTAAAATTTGAAGCGCCTGTTCTCTTTTTTATCGGAAAGCTTTTTCTTACCATCAAGTCTTTTTTGTTTCTGAGCTCTTGAAGGTTTTGTTGCTGTTCTTTTCTTCGGAATGATAAGAGCTTTATTTACAATTTCAATCATTTTTTCAATGGCTTTATTTTTATTCATCAGCTGAGTTCTGCTTTCAGAAACGGTAAGGAATAAAAAGCCTTCTGCATTGATTTTGTTTTTCAATTTATCCTGAATCAATATTTTTTCATCATCATTGAAAAACTCAGATGAATCTACTTTCCAAAGTACGGTAACAGCAGTCTCTACTTTGTTGACATTCTGCCCTCCGGCCCCGCTGCTGCGGGAAGTTCTGAAGCTGAGTTCTTTTGAAAAGTTTTTCATTTTTTTAAGATTTTGAGATACTAGAATCAAGAGCCAAGACTATAAATTTACATTTAAACTTTTATATAGTTCTAATCTGTTTACTTTCCCGTTGGGTGTGCGCGGAATTTCATTGATAAAAATAATTTCTTTTGGTTTGTGGAAATTCTTTTCAAACGGTATTTCTGAAATTTTCTTTATCACCTCATCTGATTCATTCCCTTCTATAATCAATATCAATTTCTGACCCAAACTTTCATCCGGCAAGCCAATAAATACAGCTTCATTCGGAATTTCTTTTTTTATCAAAGCTTCAAGAGTTTCCGGAAAAATTTTTGCTCCTCCTGAGTTGATCACGTTATCAATTCTTCCTAGAAATTTAAATTGTTTTCCATTCCTAATATCAACTAAATCATTAGTTTGCAATTCTTCAGCATTTAAATTCGGTGCATAGATTTTCAGACATTCCCTTGCATCTAAAGAGATGGATACATTTTCAAAAACCGTGAAATAGTCTTCCTGTTCCGGCATCAGTTGTTTTAAACCAATATGGGAAAGGGTTTCAGACATTCCATAGGTTTCAAAAATACGGGTTGAAGAACTAAGGTTCATCTGTAGAATTTTATTTTTCAGACTTTCTGAAACGGCGGCACCACCAATGATCAGATTTTTAATCAGATGAAGTTTCTCCAGTGAATTTTCTACCTGAAGCGGAGTCATCGCACAAAAATCTATTTCTTCATTCAAGTTTTCAACAGGTTTTAGGGAAGGTCCGGCAATTCTTAACTTCAATCCTCTTTCTATAGATCGCACAATCATCATTTTTCCCGAGATATATTCTACAGGCAGGCAGAGTAATGCAGTATCTCTTTTTTTTAATCCCAAAAAGTCACATGTCATCACCGCTGAATTGATCATTTTCTTTTTTTCGATTTCAAAGATTTTTGGCACTCCTGTAGAGCCTGAAGTCTGGACATTTACTCCACTTTTTTCTGAAAACCATTCTTTCAGAAAAATTTTCACTTTTTTTTCAAACTCCGTATGGAATGATAATTTATTAATATTGAGATTATTGAAGTCTATCAGCATATTTTCCGTAAATAAAATCCACAGTAAATTTAAAAAAAAAATCAAAAAGTTCTTGTATGTAAAGAAAAAAGCTGTAAATTTGCACCACCAAAATAAAACAGACCTATAGTGTAACGGTAACACTCCGGTTTTTGGTACCGTCATTCGGGGTTCGAATCCCTGTGGGTCTACAAACCATCCTTCTTTAAGGATGGTTTTTGTTTTTATCCTACTTGATTAAAAATCTATTTTTTTTAGGTAAACAGTAGAAAATTGAAAGAAGATATTTGCAAATAAGAAAAAAATATATAAATTTGCAACATCAAAAATAAAGCAGACCTATAGTGTAACGGTAGCACTCCGGTTTTTGGTACCGTCAGTCGGGGTTCGAATCCCTGTGGGTCTACAAACCATCCTTTTTTAAGGATGGTTTTTGTTTTTTATTCTACTTTCTAAAATTTTAAAATGGGTAATCAGCTTCTTTTATTATAAAAAATAACAACAAGGTTGTCAGGCATCTATCAAAAAAAACTATCTTTAAAGTAATGAAAACCAAAACAATATATATCTGCCTTTTGATAGTAGGTACTTTCATTCCATTAAATGCCTGTACTATTTTTTTAGCCAATGACGGTAAAAATGTATGGATAGGTAATAATGAGGATGAGAGTCCTGATATGAAATACAGATTCTGGTATATTCCCAGAGAAGAAAAATCATGTGGATATATGCTGTGGTCTGAAAAACATGACGGATATAATGATATCATGTGGCAATATCCTCAGGGAGGAATGAATGAACACGGTCTTTTTTTAGATTATACCGCAATTGATGATATTCCTGTAATCGTTAATTTATCCAAAATAAACAGAGAACAGGAGGTAGTAAATGATATTCTGAAAAAATGCAAAAGTGTAAAAGAAGCTCTTCAACTTATTGCTCCTTATAATTTATTAAAGCTTTCAGGAGCTCAATTATTCATAGCTGATTCTTCAGGAGATTACGCTACCATCCATGGTAATTATATTGTTACTAAAACAACCCAAAATTTTTCACTGACTAATTACTGCATTGCTAACGGACATCAGGAAGCCTGCTGGAGAAGAGAAACATCCACAGATCTTCTGGCCCAGTTTCATTCTTTTACTGAAAAGAAAATTACCTATATTCTTGCAGAAACTGTACAAAGAGAACCTGGAGACGTTACAACCAACTACTCAATGACCATTAATCTGAAAAAGCAGGAAATGATGCTTTATTTAAAGGGAGATTTTACCACGCCTGTCAGATTCAAATTGGCTAAAGAGCTGAAAAAAGGAAAACACTCTTCAGACATTACGGAATATTTTCCAAAAAATATCAGAACCTTTTTAAGTTCCATTTATCAGAATAAAGGAATGGACGAAACTATTCGGCTTTACAATTCTTTATTTAAAAATTCATCGGAGGTTTATAATTTAAAAAATAATGATGCTATTTATTTTGGAGCAGATCTTCTCCGAACAGATAAAACCGATGATGCCATCACATTTATTGAAAACCTGAAAAAGAGAACGGGTAAAAGCATACTGATTAATGACTGGCTTGCCATCGCTTATCAATATAAAGGAGATTCTATACAATCACAGAAATACTTTCGCTCTGTACTTAAGGATTCTCCGGATGATTATCTGGCGAATTTGTATGGAAAAAGAAATTCCCGAAAGGTTATTTTTAAAATCAATGCCTGGCCGGGTGCTCATAATGTAAAACTTATCGGAAGTTTTACCCAATGGCTAAAAGAACCAATTGTTCTTGAGAAGCAAAAAGGATACTGGTACGCGGAGGTTGAAGTCCCGAAAGGCAGACATGAGTATAAATTTCTCGTTGATGATGTATTTTATCTGGCTGATCCTTTTAATCTTATTTATATCTGGAACGGGAATAATGTGAATTCAGTTTTATCATTTTAAAAATAAAAAAAAGACCTTTCAAAAGGCCTTTTATATTGGTAAATACTACACTTATTTATTTTTTAAGATCATCAATCTCTTCCTGTATAGATTTGATTCTGTCTCTTAATTCCTGGCTTATTTTCCCTGGAATCTTTTTGACTTTTCTTAAATCCAGAGCCAGCATAATGGAGGCTATTCCCATAAAAATAAAAGAAACACCTGTAAGGGTAACTAATGAAAATCCTGTAAACACAGGATTAAATATCAGCAACAGGGAAAAGATAATTCCTCCGACGCTTGCAAGGGCTACATTTCCCCAACTCATTATTCTCATACTTTTCAGGTCGAAAGCAAAGCCCAACAACTGAAAGGAGCGAAACAGTAAAGTAAATCCTATGACAAACGGAAGTACTGTCATTGAAATCTGAGGATTTGCGATAAGATAAACTCCTATTGCTGTCGTTAATAATCCACTTACCAGAAACCAGCCCCAGCCCTGTAAGGACTTACTGTTCTGTAAGGAAAAGAATATTTCAGTAATTCCTGAAAATAAGAATGAAACACTAAAGAAAATAGAAAGTGTAACATAGGTTGCAAGCGGTACACTGAATACATAAAAACCACAGATCAGGAAAAGAATTCCGAAGATTAATGGAATATACCAATGTTTTACAGTGTTGGTAAGAGTTTGAAATAAATTAGCCATAGGTGTCTTTTTTAGTTCTGCCTACTTTTTGAAACGGGTTCGGCTTGTCCGCAGGTATTTCAAACAGATTAAAATTTCACCTGAATTTGAAATATAACCTCTTACTAATGTACAAAAAAATAACCGTAGAACATACCAGATTGTGTGAATTGTTCCCACAAAAAAAACACTTCATTCTATCAGATACAGAAACAAAAAGGTGAAAACTAAATAATTTTCACCTTTCCAAAACATGTTTAAGTCTGTTTTATATTATTACTTCGGTTTGTACAATTTGTACATAACAAACAAAAAGCCAATCCATACCGGGATCAGAATAACCTGAATTTCCATTCCTGTAATACTCATCAATCCTAATATAAGAACCAAAAAGGCAATACAGATATAATTGGATATTGGATAAAATATAGATGGGAATTTTGAAAGAATTCCTGATGCATTTATTGATTTTTTAAATTTTAAATGGGTGTAGCATATCATCAGCCAGTTGATGATCAAAGTAGATACTACTAAAGCCATTAAGTATTCAAAAGCTTTTTCCGGCACTAGTTTATTAATGATAATACATATCCCGGCAAAGCATGATGAAATAAGAATAGCGTTGATAGGAACAGAGTTTTTATTCAGTTTTTTCAGGAATTTCGGAGCATTTCCCTGCTGAGCCAGTCCGAAAAGCATTCTGCTGTTACTGTAAACACTACTGTTATATACTGATAAAGCCGCTGTTAAAACAATCAGATTAAGAACATTTGCAATCAATGTATTGAACTGAATTACCTTACCAAAAATACTGAATTCAAGACCATTTAGATTTTGAAACACCATCACAAACGGGCTGGATCCTTCTGTAATATCTCTCCAGGGACTTAATGAAAATAAAATCACCAAAGCTCCTACATAAAAAATAAGGATTCTATAGATTACCTGGTTGGTAGCCTGTGGAATGGTTTTCTCTGGATTTTTAGCTTCTGCCGCAGTAATTCCGATAAGTTCCAATCCACCGAAAGAGAACATGATCATGGCCATTGCAGCAAATAATCCTGAATACCCGTTTTCTGTTTTATTAAATAATCCTTTCGGAAAGAATCCGCCATCGTTCCATAAATTGGTGATGGTTGCTTTTTCTCCTCCTGTACCGCTTATCAAAAGGTATACTCCGAAGATAATCATGGCAATAATAGCTACGACTTTGATGATGGAAAACCAAAACTCTGTTTCTCCGTACACCTTTACGGAAGCGAGATTAAGCGCATTGATCACAATAAAAAAGAATAAACTGGAAACCCAGAGCGGTATTTCCGGCCACCAAAAGTGAATATAATGCCCTATTGCCGTTAGCTCGGCCATACTTACCAGGATATAGAGAATCCAATAGTTCCATCCGGAAGCAAATCCTGGGAAATTTCCCCAATATTTGTAGGCAAAGTGGCTAAAACTTCCTGATACGGGTTCCTGAACAACCATTTCACCAAGCTGACGCATAATAAAAAAGGCAATAATTCCGGCTAAAGCATAGCCTAAAATTACTGAAGGTCCTGCCAGTACTGCAGCCGGCCCGATTCCCAGAAACAGCCCGGTTCCTATGGCACCTCCAAGGGCAATTAATTGTATATGTCGATTTGTTAATCCTCTAACTAAAGTCTCCTTTTCTCCTGTTTTATTTTCGTTGCTCATTGAATGAATTATTCGGTCGCTAAATATATAAAAACTTTTCAGAGAAATTCACATTCCATGGGGTAAATTGACAATTCAGGATTCCTCAAACCGGAAAGCCCCTTTCTACTTAGACCCCTGCCTGTAAAATTTTAAATATAATTACAAAAGCGGTCTTAATCTATCGGATTAAGGCCGCTTTCCACAGTATCAATATAATATTAATTCGCTATTTTATATCCAAACATGGTACTTGTCACCACTTCGTACTTGTTACCGGAAGATACACCGGCTACAGAAGCCATGCTTACTGTTTCCCCTGCACTAAGATAAGTCATGCATGAAATGCTTGAACCAAAAACCCTCGTTACAGTAGGTTGATAGGATTGGACTAATACACTTCCGCCATTACCGGGAACATAATTTTTTACAAGATATAACACAGTCCATGTAAAGTTTGGATTTCCAGCTACACTTCCATTGTCAAACTGTGTAGATCCTTGAATCACATAATACCCATCATTGGGTGCCTTAAATGCACCTGTAGAGGTATTAAGCACATTTCCTTTATTAATAACTGTTCCTTGAGGATAAACAATAGCTGTTTGTATCCATGGATCAGAGGGAGTAGGAGTTGCATTACAGCTTTGTCTTTGGGTAGTAGACACTGCTGAAAAAGGATAGGTAGATTCTGCTGAAGGAACGCTGTTTGAACTTGAAACCAATACCAGTTCCCATGTTGCACCGGTAGTTGTTCCTTTACTTACCAGAAATGCATAATATCCAGGAGGAACTGTAATAGAAGGAACACCCAGGCCAGTTCCATTCTGATCATCAATCAGTTCAGAACCATTGGCTGAAACGGTAAGTATTTTTCCGCCCGTATTTTTAAAGTGATAGGTACGCCCTGCAAAATTACCTGCTCCATTGATGGCTGCCGGTAAAGTTAACGTTCCATCAGCAGTTCCGTTATAGGCGATATAGTAATCATTGGCTCCTACAGCTCCACTTACAGTAACCGTTTTGTAGGTTGCAGCAAATGAGCCATTCACAGTCAGGGTACTGCCGGGATTTGCAGTATTAATTCCTACACTTCCTACCTGGGCATTTACCGAAATACAATTTAAACCTGCCAATAAGACAATGAAAAGTATCTTTTTTTTCATAAACAATACATATTTTTAGAATCTAAAAGGTTCGGAATTTCATCCAATACCTTTAATTATTTAATGGAAGTTTCGCAATACGAACCTACTGCGAAAAACGAATAAATAAAGAACAGATTCTGTACGTATTTTTCCACACAATTGTAGTGGTTTTATGACAAGAGCAGATGAGACATTAATGTATTTGTTTATAAATCTCAAACAATTCAATCAGATTGGTAATCTTCAGTTTCTGATAGATTCTTCTTTTGTAGGTTCCTACAGTAGATTCTTCAATATTAAGGGCATTCGCAATTTCAAGATTTCCGTTTCCTTTAGCTAAAAGATTAAAAACCTGCAGTTCTCTTTCTGATAAACTCTCTACTGCTTTTTTCTTTTCATTCCCTTTCAGCATTTCATTCATAATCTCCGGTGTATAATAATATCCATCTTTAAAAACAGCCTCAACAGCTTTCACAAAATGCTCCGGATCACTCTGCTTATTCATGAACCCGTTCGCTCCTTCTTCAATGTATTGCAAGGCAATGTTTTCTTTGTAGGAAGTAAATATTAAGATAAGACTTTCTTCAGAAATATTTTTTATCTCTTTGACCATAGATTTGAGAATACTATCTGGAAATTCAATATCAAGAATAATGAGGTCATATTTTTCAGATTCAATTTTCTGTTTTGCTTCTCCATAGGTTTCGGCAAAATCAATCTCAAAATAATTAAAATTTTTCTCCAAGATAATAGCTGTCCCGATTCTTACCACATGATGGTCATCTGCAATGAGTATTTTTTTTGTCATATTTTAATAAGGATTTTAATGAGAGTTTCTTTCGAGATATTTTGATGAAAAGTCATTTCAGAATTAATATTCATCAACAGCTAAACAACCATATGAAAACCTAAACCATAGTTTTTGAATTCATATGCTCATCATTTTCTTTTTTCTTAAAAAGCCTGAAATAATCACCAAAGCTTAAATTTTTAAGCTTAAAATATTTGTATTCTACAGAATTACTTCCGTCATATCGTAAAACCCGGCCTTCCATAGACAGCCAAATGAAACCGTATTTATCTTTTACAATGTCCTTGATGCTGTTTTGAGGCAGGCCATTATCCATGTTATACCATTGGGTAGTATAGCTTTGCCCGTGGATACATAGAAAAAACAAGAGTGAAATAAAGTAAAGAAGCTTCATTCAGTGGGCTAACATTATATTTATGACAAATATATTATAGAAAATTAAATATACTGTAAATATTCATCCACAATTATGTGAATTTTTTCTACATAATTATTTATAAATAACATATTGATTATAATAAATTTAAAGAAACTAATACTTGTTCCCCATCAATGCCATGATCTTCAGGCACACTAGAAACACAGTCCTTTTTTGACAAAAAAAATATGATCTCTTTCAATAGCTGAAGGAGATCTTTGTTTATACTGACTACAAGGTAATATAATAGTGAAAGGTTTGAAACTTATAAAAACTCTTCCGGAATAGAAATATTATTTTTTTTCATGTATTCCAAAAGATCCTGATATTTATCTTCATACGCATCTATTCCACATTTATGCGAAATGCTGCAGATATCAGATGGCTTGATGTCTAAAATAGTTGATATTTTATTCAGTATCTCCAGGTTGATCTTTACCTTGGAATTCTCAATATCGGAATAAGCCTTCTGGGAAATCCCCATTTCAAAAGCCATGTATTCCTGCGTAAAGTCTTTACTCCTCCGTATTTTCCTGATATTTTGTCCACATACTTTCATCGTTTTTGTTTTAGTAGTTTTCGGTATATTTTAGAAGATTATCTAATAGCCTCTAACAAAGTTAATAAATACCTTTGGCAAAACATTATACACGTTACATGATATTTATTTTCAACATAGAAAAGAGTCAAAAATAAGCCTTTTTTCAGAGAAAATATCACTTCGGTAAACACTATTGGAATTTATGGAGACGCAAAAATTTAATTATGACAATAATATTGTCAGAGCATTCCTCTATGCGACTATCGCATTCGGACTTGTCGGATTTCTGCTGGGGCTTACAGCTGCATTGATGCTTTTTTATCCTGAATTACCTGAATTTTTATTCGGTACGGATGATACAACTATTAAAAGCTTGGCTTCAGGCAATATTCAGGGGCTGATTAATACTCAGGGAGCAATGGGCTTCGGAAGAATCAGAATGCTTCATACAAGTGCTGTAATTTTTGCTTTCGTGTGTAACTCCTTTTTCTGTGGTGCTTACTACAGTATGCAAAGGCTTCTTAAAACCAGAATGTATAGTGATACACTTTCATGGATTCACTTCTGGTCATGGCAGTTGATGATTGTGAGTGTAGTGATTACTTTCCTTATGGGAATCAATACTTCTAAAGAATATGCTGAACATGAATGGCCTATTGACATTTTAATTGCATTCTCATGGATCGTTTTTGGGATCAATATGTTCGGAACTATTGCCAAGAGAAGAGTGAGACATTTGTATGTAGCCATCTGGTTCTATCTGGCAACCTGGATTGCCGTAGCAATGCTCCATATCTTCAATAATCTGGAAGTTCCGCTATCTTTCACAAGCTGGAAATCTTATTCTGTATATGCAGGTGTAAAAGATGCATTAGTACAATGGTGGTATGGGCACAATGCAGTAGCATTTGTATTAACTACCCCTGTATTAGGTCTGATGTATTACTTTATGCCAAAAGCAGCACAACGACCGGTATTCTCATACAAACTATCCATTATTCACTTCTGGTCGCTGATCTTTGTATACCTTTGGGCCGGGCCTCACCACCTGCAATATACAGCTTTACCTGCCTGGGCTCAGGCTGTAGGAACAGGATTCTCTATCATGCTTATTGCACCGTCTTGGGGAGGAATGCTAAATGGCCTTCTTACTCTGAGAGGTGCATGGGATAAAGTAAGAGAAAATCCAATTCTGAAATTCTTTGTAGTTGCTATTACCTGTTATGGTATGGCTACTTTTGAAGGGCCTTTATTGGCAACAAAATCATTAAATAAAATTGGTCACTATACCGACTGGGTTATTGGTCACGTACATTTAGGAGCTCTTGGATGGAATGGTTTCATGGCATTCGGAGTAGTATATTATCTGGTTCCGATCATGTGGAGAACGTCTCTTTGGTCTAAAAAACTGGCCAACTGGCACTTCTGGCTGGGAACATTAGGAATTATCTTCTATGCCGTGCCTATGTATATTTCAGGATTCACACAGGGACTGATGTGGAAACAGTTCAATCCGGACGGAACATTATTATGGAAAAACTGGCTGGATACCGTTACCGCGATCATTCCTTACTTTAAAATGAGATTCTTAGGAGGTATTCTCTATCTGTCCGGAGCAATCTTAATGGTCATCAACGTTATCAAAACTGTTAAAGCCGGTTCATTCCAGAAAGAGGTTCCTGCGGAGGCTCCTGCACTGGCCAACATTGGTACTTCAAGAAAAGAAGGTGAAGGAGTACACCTGTGGTTGGAAAGAACCCCTACTCTCCTTTCTATATTAGCTTTTATCACGATAGCAATTGGTGGATTGGTGGAAATTGTTCCGACACTCTCACTGAAGCAAAGTGTTCCGACGATCACGGCAGTAAAACCATATACACCACTGGAACTGGAAGGAAGAGATCTTTATATCCGTGAAGGCTGTAATTCATGCCACTCTCAGATGATCAGACCTTTCCGTGATGAAGTGGTAAGATTTGAAGGAAAAAACGGACAGTATTCCAAAGCCGGAGAATTTATTTATGACAGACCTTTTTTATGGGGATCTAAAAGAACAGGACCGGATCTTCACAGAGAAGGAGGAAGAAACCCAGACTCATGGCACTTCAAACATATGTACAACCCAAGAATTACATCTGCAGGTTCTATCATGCCTCGTTTCCCATGGCTGATCACCAATAAACTGGACCGCGATCAGATGGTGGATAAAATGAAACTGATGAAAAACGCTTTCGATGTTCCTTATACAAAAGCCCAGATAGATTCTGCCAACCAATGGGCAGACAACCAATCAAAAGCAATTGTACAGAGAATCTACTCTGAAGCAACGGATGTAAAAGATCAGATGATAAAAGAAAAAACAGCAAAAGGAACTGCCTATGTGCCGCTTGAACAGAGAGAAATTGTAGCTATGATTGCTTACCTGCAAAGATTAGGTACGGATATTAAAACAACACAGGTACAAACCGCCAGCGTAGAGTAACATTTAAAATTGAATTGCAATGAAAACGAGAACCCCCATTTCAGTATATATCGCAGCAACGATAGGTTTAACGATCATGGCCTTTGAAATGTTCGCCAGTGATTCAGGATATTTTTCTTCTCCTTTTTTCTGGGCGCTGATATTAATCGCCATTATCCTCCTGCTGATCATGAATTCTATTGGAGATCTGGTGGAAAATGAAAACTTCAACAGATTATCAGAGGAAGAGAAAAAACAATATCTGGCAGAGAAGAATGTGCCTTATTATCAGAAATTATGGAACTCTGCCTTCAAAAAACAATCCGTTACAGAAGAAAAGGATATCCTTATCGACCATGGTTTTGACGGAATTACAGAGCTTGACAACTCGCTCCCAAAATGGTGGATTGGCCTGTTCTGGTTCGGATGTATCTTCTGTGTAGTTTATCTGGTAGCTTTTTCTTTCACAGATTATGCCCATCCGGAAGTGGAATATACCAAAGAAGCAAAAACCATGTTGACTTCTATTGAAGAGTATGAAAAAACAGCTCCTCAGATCAATCTGGAATCCGCAAAGTACAGTGCTGATAATATAGCAGAAGGCCAAGAACTTTTCAAAACGAATTGTGTTACCTGTCATGGAGACGGGGGAAAAGGAGGAATAGGTCCTAACCTTACCGATACGCACTGGATCAACATGAAAGAAAAAAGCCTGTTTAAAAATGTATTCTGGATGCTTGAAAACGGTTCTCCAAACAATCCTACCATGAGACCTTTCATCAAGGAAGGAACTATCACAGGAAGAGATGCCGAAAAAATTGCCGCTTACATTTACCATATCAACCAGGAAACCGCTCCTATTACCGCCGCACAAGGTGGTGCCGCTCCACAGGGAGAAGAGGTGAAATGGGAAAACGGAAACAACTAAAAAATTATTATCTATCATATAAACCATGCCAGGCCCCCTTTACAACTACACTAACATTTGAATTTCATTTTTGCTAACTAACCTTTTCAACATTAAAAATGATATAAAGGGGGCCTTTTTAAAATAAATATCCATGCCTTAGCTTGTCTTACTCAACTATTCACTTGACAACTACAAACTAAAAATTCCATAATAAGACAGCCAAGGCAGGATTTTTGCATTTGCAAAGGATACCACAACAAAGACTAAGTAAAATAGTATTATTATCTTTGTTAGAAACCACCTCGCATTTGAAACTGAAAATCAACACCACAAAAATTTTAAGGCGTATTGTAATAACCTTTATTTCAATATTGGTTTTTCTTACCCTGTTGATATTAAGCTTAAGGCTTCCTGCCGTTCAAAACTTCATTAAAGACAAGCTTATTGTTTACCTTGAGAAAAAAATCAAAACCAAAGTAAGCCTTGAAAAAGTCTACATTGGATTTCCCAATAGCCTGGTGATGGAAAATCTCTATCTCAAAGGACAGGATGTAGATACCCTTCTTGCGGTGAAGAAACTGGATGTGGGTTTACATATGCTGAAGCTTCTCAATTCTACAGCAGATATTACTTCAGTCAGCATGGAAGGAGCCCGTGCTAACGTCGTACGGAAACCGGATGGCAAATTCAATTTCGATTATATCATTGATGCCTTCGCAACCAGCGACAAAGAAGAAAGTTCTTCCAAACCATTCATTATTTCTCTTGATAAAATCAATTTAAAAGATATTGGGGTAACCTTCAATGACCAACAATCCAGGAATGATATTAAACTATATTTTAAGTCGTTTGATACCAGGGTAAAAACTTTTGATCTTAATAAAAACAATTACGCTGTTAATGATATTAATCTTGACGGATTAAAATTAAGGCTAAAACAGGGGCTTGTAGAAGAAGTTGCCCAAAAGGTTGAAAAAAAAGTAGACTCCCTCAATGAAAAAAAACCAATGAATATTGGATTGAGAGGTATTAAGCTTACTCATTTCGACATTGACTATGGTGATGAAAATACCAAAACATTTGCAAAAGTTATATTCAAAGAACTGAGCACCAAGGTCAATAAACTGGATCTTGAAAACAATGCCTACAACGTAGCGAATGTATTTCTTTCCGGTGCGGATATTAATGCCAACCTTTATCTTCCCGCTCAGAATGCCAATCCGAAAAAAACACAGGAACCCGAGGTTTCCAAAGCTTCCGATCAGAATAAGGCCATGAAACTTCTTTTAGGAAAACTTGTTTTGAATGATGTAAAGGCAAATTATAACAACACTGCTATTTCTCCTACCAAACAGGGAATGGACTTCAACCACCTTAATTTTTCAAAAATGAATGTGGAAGTAAGAAGCTTCAAAATGGAGAATAATACTTTTGCAGGCACAGTGAATTCTGCAGAAATCAAAGAAGGGAGAGGACTGGATATTCAGAAATTCAATACAGATTTCGTATATGCAGAAAAGGAGGCTTACCTCAAAGATCTTTACCTTCAAACCCCAAAAACAATATTGCGTGATGAGGTTATTTTAAACTATAACTCCATAGACCAACTAAGCTCAAATCTTGGTGCTGTAAAGATCTCAGCCAACATTAAAGATTCAAAAATAGGATTCTCTGACATTCTGAATCTGGTTCCTACTTTGAGAAATACAGTTCCATTTAATAAATATCCGAACGCTGTTTTAAATGTAAACGCTAATGTAAAAGGAAGCGTGAATGATCTTTTAATTCAGGATCTTAAAGTTTCAGGGCTGGATCAACTGAGGGTAATGGCATCCGGGAAAATTAAAAATGCGATGAATCCTGATCAGTTGTATTACGATCTGAGAATTGGAGAATTTTCTTCCAGTGCCAAAACAATATTCAATCTTGTCCCGAAAAATACAATTCCTTCCAATATTTCCCTTCCTTCCCATTTCAGCATCAAAGGAAATGCAAAAGGAACGACCAAAGTGGTGAATACAGATCTGAACCTCTACTCCACGCTCGGAAATGCGGCCGTAATCGCACAAGTAGATATGCGTAAGAAAAATCATGAATTATATGATATAAAAGCAAATCTTCAGGGTATACAGGTAGGAAAAATTATTCGGAATAAAGATATTGGTCCTGTCACCGCACAGATTGCAGCGAAAGGTGAGAGTTTTGATTTTAAAAATGCCAATGCAGATCTGAAGGGACATGTTGCTTCTGCGGTGTACAAAGGATACCGTTATCAAAACATGAATCTTACCGGTAAGATCAACAAAGGGGCTTATCATGTTATTCTGGATTCAAAAGATCCGAATGCCAGTTTACAGCTGACCGCGTCCGGAGTGTATGATGAAAAAAATCCTACGGTAAAAGTGAATGGAGAAGTCATCAAACTGGATGTCAACAAACTTGGCTTCTATGAAAAACCGATGATTATTGCCGGAAAAATTGATGGTGATTTCACAAGTCTTGATCCGAATAATCTGAATGGGTATTTAAACCTTAAAGATTTTGCATTCTCAGACACCAAAGAAGTCTATCCGGTACAGGAAGTGAACCTGAAGGCTTCATCTACTCAGGACTCAACCCAGATTATTTTCAATTCTCAGGTGGCAGATTTGGAACTGAAAGGTAAATATAAACTTACCCAGATTTTTGGAGCTCTAACGCAAACTGTCAATCAGTATTATCAGTTCCAGAAGCCGGATAAAAGCCAGAAAATAGATCCGGGGCAGCATTTTACTTTTACAGCCAAAATCAAAAACGATGACCTTATCAGAAAGTTTGTTCCGGATCTGAAAGATTTTGAAACCATCAATCTGGCAGGAAACTATGATGCGGATTCTCAAAAAATTGAAATTGACGGACAGATTCCCCGATTATTGTATGGTGAAAACACCATTGAAAAAGGAACATTGAAAGTCACCAATGAAAATCAGGCATTACAATACAGTCTGAATGTCGCAGCATTGAAAAGTTCGAGTTTTTCTTTAAACAAAATTAATATTGATGGAGATGTTGCGGACAATACCATCCGATACAATGTTACAACTAAAGATGAGAAAGATGCTACTCAATTCCTGATTGCAGGAAATGCAAAATCATTGAATGATATTACAGAAATTTCTCTGAACCCGAACGGATTAAAGCTCAATTATACAGATTGGAACGTTGCAGAAAACAACAAAATCCAGATCAGCAGCAAAGGAATTCTGGCTGACAATTTCATTTTGTCCAATGGAAACAGTGAAATTGCTGTTCAGTCTGAAACCAATAGCCCAAGCAGTCCTTTGAACATTTCGTTGAAAGATTTTAAGATTGAAACCATTACGGAACTTATTAAAAAAGATACTGTTCTGGCAAGAGGAACTATTAATGGGACAGCACAGCTTCGTGATGTTACTAAAAATATGACCTTCACTTCTGATCTGAATATTTCAGATTTAATTGTCTATGGAAGCCCTGTAGGAAATCTTGCTGTAAAAATAAACAATGCTTCACCGAAGGTTTTAAATGCTGATATTGCGCTTTCCGGAAATAATAATGATGTAAAAATCCTTGGTGATTATAATACGTCTTCCAGTACTTTCGATCTGAATATGGCGATCAATCAGCTTCAGATGAAGAGTATTCAAGGGTTTTCTATGAATGCCATCACCAATACCGAAGGTTATCTTTCAGGAAATTTAAAAATTACCGGAACTACCGATAAACCTAATATTTTAGGGAAAGTAAAATTCAATGATGCCGGACTAGAAATTGCAAAAACAGGAAGTGATTTCAGACATCTGAGTGATGAAATAGATTTTACGAACCGGGGAATCGAATTTGATAAATTTAAAATCAAAGATAAAGACGGAAATGCCCTTGTTGTAGACGGACAGGTTCTGACGCAGACCTACAGAGATTTCGCCTTTAATCTTAATGTCAATGCTAAAGATTTTAAAGTGGTCAATTCAGAGAAATCGAATGATGCGATGATGTATGGTGTTTTGGCCATTGATGCCGGACTTCATATCCGTGGAAATCTTGATCTTCCAAAAGTAGACGGTAGATTAAGCGTGGCAGATAACACAGATTTTACTTTTGTTCTTCCTCAATCCAGCCCTTCTTTACAGGAAAGAGACGGTATTGTAGAATTTGTAGATCAGGATCAGGTGGTTTTAAATAAGACTATCAAAGCAGATTCTCTCAATGCACAGAGCCGTATCAAAGGGATGGATGTAAGCGTTAATATTGAAGTCAGCAAAGAAGCAAAACTATCTTTGATCATTGATAAAGCCAATGGTGATTTTGTACAGCTTCAGGGTGAAGCAGAATTAACCGGCGGAATAGATCCTTCAGGAAAAACGACACTGGTAGGAGTATATGAAGTAGAAAAAGGAAGTTATGATCTTTCTGTAAGTTTCCTGAAACGTAAATTTGATATCCAGAAAGGCAGTACCATCACATGGACAGGTGAACCTACAACGGCTCAAATGGATATTACCGCTGTCTATAAAACAGAAGCTCCGCCTATTGACCTTGTAGAGCAGCAGATCAGCGGAGAAAGTGCTTCAACATTGAATCAGTTTAAGCAAAGAGTTCCTTTCAATGCATTATTAAAAATGAAAGGGGAATTATTGAAACCTCAGCTTACTTTTGATATTACTACCGATGAAAAAAATAATTCTGTATCTACGAATGTAAAAGATGTTGTAGATCAGAAGCTTGCCCAGATCAGAACTCAGGAGTCTGAACTGAACAAACAGGTATTTGCATTATTACTTCTGAACCGTTTTATCGGGGAAAACCCATTTGAAAGCGGAGCCGGAATGTCTGCAGAAACGATGGCAAGACAAAGTGTGAGTAAAATTCTTTCCCAGCAGCTAAATAATCTTGCAGCAGGCCTGATCAAAGGAGTAGATCTTAATTTTGGTCTTGATTCTTCGGAAGACTATTCCAGCGGGGAGAAAAATACCCGAACCGATCTGAATGTAGATATCAGTAAAAAATTATTGAATGACCGACTGAAAGTAACGGTAGGAAGTAACTTTGGACTGGAAGGGCAGGCTCGTCAGAATGAAAATATGACCAATATTGCAGGTAATGTTTCCGTAGATTACAGTCTTTCCAAAGATGGAAGATATATGCTGCGTGCGTACCGTAAGGATGAATATCAGGTTGCTCTTCAGGGGCAGATTATAGAAACCGGTGTTGGATTCATTATTACATTGGATTATGACAAATTCCGGGAGATTTTCCAGAAATCTAAAGAGAAAAAGCAGAAAAAGAATCAAAATAACCAAGTGGTAGAATTTAAATAATGAGTAATAAGTTCCATATCTATTGTAAGTACCTGTTGGTTTCCGGAATGGCATCCACTGTGGTTTCGTGCAGTAATACAAGGTTTTTAAAAGAAGGCCAGATGCTCTACACCGGAGCCAAAGTAAAGATTGAAAATGATACGATTTCTAAAAAAGAAAAAAAAGATCTTCAGTCAGTATTAGAAGCCAATCTTACTCCAAAGCCCAATTCTACATTTTTAGGATTGCGCCCCAAGCTGTATTTTTATAATATAGCCAAAGAGCCTAAAAAAGATAAAGGTTTTAATTACTGGCTTAAATATAAAGTGGGTGAAAAACCTGTATTATTAGGAGATGTTGACCGTGAATTCAATAAAGACATTATTGTAAATTATTCTGAAAACAAAGGGTATTTCAATGCTAAAGCTTCTTATGATACGGTTTCAAAGAATAAAAAAGCCCAGGTCATTTACACCGTAAGACCGGGTTCAAGATATCTGATTGACGGAGTAAAATTCCAGAAAGATTCTACACTGGTCAATCAGGAAATTCAAAGTCTTACTGGTAAAACTCTTCTTAAAAACGGAAGACCATTTGACCTGGATGTTATCAAAGCAGAAAGAGAAAGGATTGATAACAGACTAAAAGAAAGAGGTTTTTATTATTTCCACCCTGATAATATTATTGTACAGGCCGACAGTACGGTGAGCAAAAATCACAAGGTTGAACTTAATGTAAAACTGAAAGACAACACCCCTGATTTAGCAACTCAACAGTTCAGCATTGATAATGTTATTGTATTCCCCAATTACAACATTCAGGATGTAAAGGATGGCAAGTACAGTATCCCAATGAATAAAGATTCTCTTTCGAAATATGCTTTTGATGATATTTATGTCATTGACCCTCAGCATAAATTCAAGCCGAAGATTTTTGACAGAGCTTTATATTTCAAAAAAGGAGATCTTTACAACCGTTCCAATCATAATCTTACCCTGAACCGATTGATCAGTCTGGGTGTTTTCAAATTTGTAAAGAATGAGTTCGTTGTTTCTGATTCATTGAGTCATAAATTTGATGCGTATTATTTATTAACTCCAAGACAAGTCCAATCGCTTCGTCTGGAAGCTTTAGGAAGAACCAATTCTGCAAATTATGCAGGTAGTGAACTCAACCTGAACTGGACTCACCGAAATTTTTTCCGGGGAGCAGAACAATTTAAAGCAGCGATCTATGGAGCATTTGATTTCCAGATGGGAGGTGCACAGAATGCTAATAATATTTTCCGTGCAGGAACGAATGTACAGCTTTCTATCCCGAGAATTGTAGCACCATTCCGTTTTCACTCATCTAGTGAATTTGTTCCCAGAACGAATATCACTTTGGGTTATGAATTCCAGAACAGGACACAATATTATACCCTTAATAATTTCACCGGATCATTCGGATATGTGTGGAAGGAAAATGCAAGGAAAGAACATGATCTGAAGGTAATTGATATTACTCTGGTTTCTCCTGCCAATGTTACTGAAGAATATAAAGTCAAATCCGATGGAAATCCTGCTATGAAAAGAGTTGTAGACAAGCAGCTTATTTTTGGCCCTACTTATTCTTATACTTACACCAATACCATGCTGCCAAGAACCAATACCTTTTACTATAAAGGAACACTTGATCTGGCAGGAAATATTACAGGTTTGGTTACCGGAGCAGATGTGAAAAAAGACAAGGAAAAGAAAATATTCGGTATTCCTTTCAGTCAGTATGTAAAGATTGAAAACGATTTAAGATTCTATCATAAGTTTACTGAAAAGTCTTCATTGGCAACGAGATTTATCGGAGGAATTGCTTATCCATATGGAAATTCAGAATTTATTCCTTTCTCCAAGCAGTTTTTCTCAGGAGGTAGTAACAGTATCAGAGCATTCCGTGCAAGAACATTAGGACCGGGAAGTTTTGATCCGCGAACAATAGATCCGGGAACTTATTTTGATCAGTCTGGTGATGTGAAGCTGGAATTAAATGCTGAATACCGAGCTAATCTTTATAAATTTTTAAATGCTGCCGTTTTTGTAGATGCCGGAAATATCTGGCTGCTTCATGATGATCCTACAAGACCTGGAGCTAAATTTTCAAAAGACTTTTTAAATGAAATTGCGGTGGGAGCCGGAGTGGGTCTGAGACTGGATTTTTCTATCCTGATTTTAAGACTGGATCTGGCCATGCCACTGAGAGTTCCTTATTATGAAAAAGGAGACAGATGGGCCTTCGATAAAATTAATTTCGGAGATTCAAACTGGAGGAAAGATAACCTTGTTTTAAATATTGCCATTGGATATCCTTTTTAATATGATCAAAAATGCTAAATTTTTCTGGGAGGTTCTGAAAGACTCATTTACAGAATGGAACAATTCTACTGCATCAAAAGATTCAGCAAGTCTTGCTTATTATGCCATCTTTTCAATCCCGGGATTATTGATCATTATTATCTGGGTACTTGGAAATTTCTTTGGTGAAGAAGCCATCCGTGGACAAATCAGCACACAGATCAGCGGTATTATGGGCCCTGATGTTGCTAAAAGTATTGAAGGTATGCTGGCAGGGGCTCTAATTGACAAAAAAAATATTTTTATGAAAGCAGTGGGAGTCGGATCATTGGTTTTCGGTTCTACTACGCTCTTTTTTCAACTCCAGCATTCATTAAATTCACTTTGGGAAGTAGAAGCAGCTCCCAAAAAGGCATTGATTAAATTTCTCCTGGATAGAGCCAATTCTTTGGGGATGATTCTTATTATGGGATTTCTTTTGATGATCACTATGGTTTTATCTTCTCTGATCAGCCTTTTCAATCAGATTATTACCCGATATTTTGGTTTTGAAACCTATATGCTGGTAGAGTTTGTGAATTTTGCTGTAGGATTTGGCCTGGTCATGCTTTTATTTGCTTTAATGTTTAAAGTGCTGCCTGATGTTTTGATCAGCTGGAAGCCAGTATGGAAAGGAGCATTTCTGACGACCCTTTTATTTACCCTCGGAAAGTTTTTATTAAGTCTTTATTTTAACCAGGTGAAACCTACTTCAGCCTTTGGTGCTGCCGGAACGGTTATCCTGATTATGATGTGGATTAACTATTCCTGTATGCTGATCTTTTTTGGCGCCGTATTCACCAAAGTTTATACTTACAAAAAAGGATATAAAGCCATTCTTTCCAAGCATGCAAGATGGACTCCAGCTAAGCTATATGCGGATAGTCTGAAGCAGATGAGCAACCAGCAAACTTCAGAAATTTCAGATTCAAAACAATTCTAAAATATTCCATGTACATATAATAAAAAAGCCTCCCGAATTTCAGGAGGCTTTATTTTTACATTCTGTTTACTGTTCCGATTCCCAGTAGTTCCAACGATTTTTTGATTGTCTTCGCTGTGATATCTGAAATATTCAAACGGAATTGTTTTACATTTTCATCTTCCTGATTCAGAATTGGGTTATTCTGATAGAAAGAGTTGTAGGCCTTTACCAGATCATAAACATAGTTTGCAACCAAAGCCGGACTTAATGTCTCCGCCGATTTGGCTACTACAGTTTTAAAGTTTGTCAGCTGCATAATCAATTCCTTTTCGGATTGATTTAATTCAATATCAGCTGTTTCTGTTTGTAAAGCACCTGCTTTAGACAATAATGACTGAATACGAGCATAGGTATATTGAATAAACGGTCCTGTATTTCCGTTGAAATCAATACTTTCTGCCGGATTGAAAAGCATTTTTTTCTTAGGATCTACTTTAAGCATAAAATATTTTAATGCCCCCAACCCTACTGTTTCATAAGATATTTCTTTATCTTCTTCAGAAAGTGTCTCTAATTTTCCTAATTCCTGAGCTTTAGATTTTGCTGTTTCATACATTTCCTGCATCAAATCGTCTGCATCTACTACTGTACCTTCACGGGATTTCATTTTACCTTCAGGCAATTCTACCATCCCGTAAGAAAGGTGGAACAACTGATCAGCCCATTCATATCCTAATTTTTTCAGGATTTTAAATAAAACCTGGAAGTGGTAATCCTGCTCGTTTCCTACGGTATAGATCAACTTTTGAATATTGTTTTGTTTAAAACGCTCTACTGCTGTTCCAAGGTCCTGCGTCATATAAACTGATGTACCGTCTGAACGCAGCAACAGTTTCTGGTCAAGTCCTTCATCAGTAAGGTCACACCAAACAGAACCGTCTTCTTTCTGATACAGAACTCCTTTATCTAATCCTGCCTGAATAAGATCTTTTCCTAAAATATAGGTATTGCTTTCGTATTGAACCTGATCAAAGTCAACACCCAGTCTTTTATAAGTTTCATTGAATCCTTTATAAACCCATGAATTCATCTCTTCCCAAAGCGCTCTTACAGTTGCATCACCATTTTCCCAATCCAGAAGCATTTTCTGCGCTTCTTTCATTACCGGAGCATCCTTTTTAGCCTGCTCCTCTCCTGCTCCCTGTTCTACAAGCTCTGCAATTTCTTTTTTATAGTTTTTGTCAAATTCTACGTAATAGTTACCAACAAATTTATCTCCTTTGGTATTTGTAGTTGCAGGAGTTTCTCCGTTCCCGAATTTCTCCCAAGCCAGCATTGATTTACAAATATGAATTCCTCGGTCGTTGATAATCTGAGTTTTAATTACATCATACCCAGCTTCTTTTAAAATCTGAGCTACAGAAAATCCTAACAGGTTATTTCTGATGTGTCCCAAGTGTAAAGGTTTATTCGTATTCGGTGAAGAATATTCTACCATTACCGTAGCATTTTTCTTTTCTATAACAGAAAAATTTTTGCTTACAGATCTGAAGTTATCTACAAACAGTTGGTTTTTAACCTTAACATTAAGGAACCCTTTTACAACATTAAAGCTTTCGAAAATTTCCGTCTGCTCTGTCAAAGCCTCACCTAATTCAACCCCGATACTTTCGGGATTCTTTTTCAATTGTTTCACCAACGGAAAAGTAACAATCGTAAAATCACCCTCAAATTCCGTTTTATTTTCCTGAACTTCCAGCTTGATGTCTTTTAACTGATAGACATTTAAAATAACTTCTGAAAGTTTTTCTTCTATAATATCTTTAATATTCATGTTTCTAAATTCTCTTTTAATGCTTATCGCTGAAACATCCTTACAGTATATTCCCGCCTAAAATCTGAGCTACAAATATACGGAAATAAAAAAACCGCCCGAAGGCGGTTTTATAGGTAAAAAAATATTTATTCTTTTCTGAAAACAAGGACAGCCTCGTCATTCCCTGGTGTATTATCCAAGTTTTTGCTGTTGTCATTAATTCTGAGTTCAGTAGTAGAATAGGAATCTATTTCCTTTTTCAATGTTTTGGAAACTCCAGCTTCTGTATAGGTAAGAGTTAATGTCTGATACATTTTATCAAAGGTCCATTTTCCTCCAAAGGAATCAAACAAATTACAATTTCCGGAAGAAGAAGAAACATCATATCTTTCATAAGATCCTGAGAAATCCTGATTTATAAATATGATTCCTTTCTTTTCGCAATCAGTCAGCATTATATCTTTACCTTTAAATTCATACTTATATGGTTTCCAGCTTCCATTAATACTTACATCTTCATTTACAACTGCACGATCATCATCATTGGAACACGATGCAATACTCATTAAAAGAAGAATTCCTATAAAAAATCTCATATCAAAGTTTTTATATTCTTCAAGCCATAAACTGGCCTGAAGAATTATTATTATTTAAATTAAAATTTATCCCAAAACAGTTTTGTTGATACTTTATCACCTCCAATTTTTGAAGCGGCAGCATTTACATTCTTAGCATTAAGAAGGTATTCCTGGTCAGAATATTTCATTCTTACCGGTACTGATTCTACTACAGAACCTCCTGGATTTTGAAATACAGGGAAGTCTAATCTTCTTGCAAAATTCCATGCCTGGAATCCTTTATTGAACATCGCTATCCATGCCTGCTCCCCAACAGATTTTTTCCAATTGGCAGCGTTATATGGGTTTGCTGCAATAAATGCATTTGCTGTAGGAGCATCTATACCGTACTCAGTCATTGATGCGGTAATAGCAGCTGTATATAAATTAGCAGCAGTATCTCCAACACTAAAGCCTCTCGCGGCAGCTTCAGTTCTTAAGAATTGAATTTCAGAATAATCTAATAAGAAGCCTTGTGCATTTTCACCTGAAATAACGTTTGTAAAGTGAGAGTAATCATTGAAAACATTCTGATCACCATATACTCCACCAACATAAGCACCAGCAACCTTTGTAAACCATGTTGCTCTTCTCGGGTCAGATGTAGTATTCATGAAATCTACAAGGACATCAGACGGAACAAAGTCATTTCTACCAGATTGAATTACGTCCTGATAAACAGGGTTTGACAATAATCCTGATGGGAAAGTCTGCAATCCGAAATTATCTGCTTTTTCAGTTAATAATCCAGCGGTGTAAGCAGCTTCTGCATAAGTTTTAGCCAAAGCCGGATCAGAATCTGCTAAAGTTACTGCCATTCTGAACTTCAATGAATTACCCATTTTTTTCCATTTGTTCATATCTCCTTTGTAGATCAAATCATTAGTATATCCACTACCGGAAGTATTAATCATAGCGATTGCAGCATCAATTCTTTTAATAAGATCCAGATATACTGTTTTAGCATCATCATAAGGAATTTCTGCACTTCCCGGATTTTCAGCTGTAGCTTTTAATGCTCCAAAATAAGGAATATCTCCGTAGGTGTCCACTAAATTAGCCCATGCATACACATTTACCAATTCAATCATGGCAATATTATTGTTTTTGGTAACAGCATCTACGCCTTCACTCTCAAGAAATCTTCTTGCATCTCTTAGTGCAGATAATACTCCCGGAGAGTTAATGGTTGCTGATGCAGATGCCATCATACGATTATAGTGATTTCTTGGAATTGGTCTTGTCACCATATCGTAATTAGTCTCATCAGTGTAAGTCGTTTCTGACCACTGCTGTGTAAAAAACCTGGTAATGTTACGGTTTACATTAGCAGACAGTAACTGATCAAGAAGTGCATGTTCAGCACTGGCAAAAAGTACTCCTGATGGAACTTCAGTTGGGTGTTTAGTATCTTCATTCAGTGAAGTGATGTCTCTTTCACACGATGTAAATGTTAACGCTAATGAAGCTAAACCTATAATTAAAAATAATTTTTTCATTTTCTAGAATTTTAAAGTTAAATCTATTCCAATATCACGAGTAGTAGGTAACACTCCGATAGAATTACCTTTAGCCCCTAAACCATTCCCTGTACCCGCTTCCGGATCTGCATACGGTAAGTTTTTGTGGATAATCCAAAGGTTTCTACCTACAATTGAAATTTTTGCATCACGAATAGAAGTATTGGCAAGAATTGATTTAGGAAGACTATATCCTATACTTGCCTCTCTCAATTTTACGTAAGATGCATCATACACAAATCTTTTATTCGGCATTCTTCTATATCCGTCAACGTTACCAAAAGATCCAGGATTGATCGCAGGTGTTGTATTTACATTTCCATTTGGATTAACTCCCGGATGCACAAATCCTCCTTCTCTGTAGTCAGCAGTTTCTGCGTAAAGACCAGTTGCCAATCCGTAATACATATCGGTAGAGAATACGTCCCCGCCTTTTTTCACATCAATAAGGAAACTTACGGTAAAATCTTTATAACGGAAGCTGTTTCTGATACCTCCTACCCAATCTGGAGTGATATTACCAATAACCTGATTATTATTTCTTAAATAACGACCTGTTGCAGGGTCTATTACTCTATCCCCATTAGCATTGTATACATAATCTGATCCTACTAAAGCTCCAAAAGATTCTCCAACTCGTGCGTTAAGGGAGACTCCTCCCTGATAACTTGCCATTAAGTAATTCTGAGAATCACCATTTAATGCAATAACTTTATTTTCGTTTTTAGACCAGTTCACGTTAACATCCCATGTAAAATTATCTGTTTTAAATGGAGTACCGTTTAACTGTACTTCAACACCTTTATTATCAATCTGTCCTGCGTTTACAAGGAATGTTCTATATCCTGTTGCAGAAGAAACCGGTAAGTTGATGATCTGGTCAAATGTTCTTGTTTTATAGATTGCAACATCAAAACCTAATCTGTTTTTGAAAAACTGAGCCTCCATACCGAATTCAGTTTCCTTAGATCTCTGAGGTTTTAAGTTTGGATTGGCAAGGAAGTAAGGCTGATCGAATAATCCTTCTCCTCTTGCTTTGAAGGTATTTACTAATCTGAAATTATTGGTAGAAGAACCTACTTCAGCGTAGTTTGCTCTCAATTTCCAGAAGCTTAACCAAGGTTGTTTTACAAATTCTGATAGAATAACAGCACCGGTAACGGAAGGATATCCATAGCTGTTATTTCCTTTTGGCAAGTTGGAAGACTGGTCTACACGATAAGTACCATCTACAAATAAGAAGTTTTTATATCCAAAAGATGCTGTAGCATATAAACTCGAAGTAACCCATTTTGCATAGTTTTCATCAGGAGGAAGGATTGTTCTTATTGAGTTTGATATCGCAAACAGACCTGGCTTAGACAAACCTCCTTCTGTGCTCATAAAAATATTGTCAACAAGATTTCTTCTAACGTTCCCCCCTGCAATTCCACTAACACTTAGGTCTGAAGTAATATCAAATTTATAGTTAGCAAATAAATCAAAGTTGATCTCAGTGTTTTTCACATTGGTTCTTGCATATCCCGAACTTACATTAAGCCCAGATGCACCAAACGCCTGAGGCAATGATCCATTCATTAATCTTTCTTCTACAACCATCTGTAAATCATCATAAGATAATTTCCCTGTAATTCCGAAGTTCTTAGAAACATCGTATTTCAACTGAGCATAACTGAATATTCTGGTTCTGTCATCAGACTGATAATTCTGATATCTCTGGAAATAGGGGTTATTCCAATACTGAGGAGTTCCATCTGCAGCGCTAGATCTGTTCCACGAAAAGTTACTGTTTCCGTTGTTAGCATAAGCATCTCTTAATGCCAACACATCTACGTTGGTCTGCCACCACTGTCTGAAACCAGAAACAATATTATCTGAATAGCCCGTTTCATTACGCCCTCTCGTATCTTGTAAAGTTAAAGTGGTAAAGACAGAAGCATGGAGCTTATCTGTGAAATCATGGTTAAATTTCGCTGAAATTGTATTTTTTCTCAGCTCTGAATTAGGCATCAAACCATTGGAAAGCATATTGGAATATGATAAGGAAAGGTTTGAAGTTTTATTTCCTTTTTCAATGGTAATTGTATTAATATAAGTGACTGGTGTTTCAAAGAATTTAATGGGTCCGTTTTTCGCGGCAACCCAAGGTGTAGCTTTTCCATAGTTTGGAGAAGAGGGATCAAATGAATCCCATTGGTAAACCAATTGGTTAGGATTAAATGCCGGTCCATAAGAGGCATCATCTACAAAGTTGGCATAATTGTAACCTCCAGGTCCAGGATCTTCGTTCCATGCTTGTCCTCCATATCCTGCTCCATATTTGGTTTGGTAAGTAGGGAAAGTAGATTTATCAATAAATCCGGCTGTAATTCCTGAGTTTAGAGTAACACCCCAACTTCCGTCGTTATTACCCCTTCCACTTTTAGTTACAATCAGGATTACCCCATCGCTTCCTCTTTCGCCGTACAAAGCAGATGCAGCAGCACCCTTCAGTACGTTTACAGATTCAATATCTTCCTGGTTGATGTCTGAAAGAAAGTTACCATAATCAAATGTAGACCCGGTTACGGTATTATTATTAACTGGTGAACCATCAATTACAATAAGTGGAGATCCTCCTGATAAGGATTTATATCCTCTGATCAAAAGGTTAGCAGATCCGCCAAAGTTGTTGTTTGTATTTACCTGTAATCCGGCCACTTTTCCTGAAAGAAGAGATGCTACGTTACCAGTATTGGTCGTTCCACCGGTTAATTCCGCAGCTTTTACTTCTTCAGAAGCATAACCAAGAGATTTTTTCTCTCTTTTAATCCCGAGTGCGGTAACAACCACCCCCTCAATTTCTTTTGTTTTAATAGTATCATTCTTTTGCTGGGCGTTAGCAACAGCTATGGAAGATGACAGTACTAAAACAAGAAGACTTGCTGTTAGTTTCTTCATATCAAATTAATTTTTGTGACATTACAAATTTGTAAAACTTTCTTAATACCACAAAGCAAAATTTAAAAAAATTACAATCTATTCAATATTTTAGAAAAAAAATAGAAAATAAAGTATTAAAATTAGTTAAAAACAAAATATTTAACAAAAACAAATTACTTAATTGTTAATTTCATTTAAGAAATAATAACAATCATTTAAATTGATAATATCTATATTAAATCACAAACAAAATCGATTAAACAATTTGAATGTCAACAACTTGAAAACCGCAAAAACATAAAAAGCACAAATATCCAGCACAGATATTATGCTAGACATATTTTTAAATTTAAAGAAACATTACATCTTAAAACAAAAAAAACCGCCCGAAGGCGGTAAAATATATTAAAATTGTATTATAAGAATTAGTTTCTAGCCCAGAATGGGGTAAACTTATTTTTAGCAAAAACATCATCAGCCGCCATGTTTGGAACATTGTTGACGTTAGATTGATATTCGGAGTTTGGATACAACAATCTGTTAGGCTTAACAGCTTTAAGTGAGATTGTAGGTAACGGAGTTTCCGGATAAGACGTTCTTGTATAATCGAAATAAGACTGTTCAGGATTGATTCCTGTTAAAGCAATCCATTTTTGAGTCATGATTGCCTCCATCTTATTAGTATCAGTACCAGCCCAACCTAATTTTGGCACAGCATTTACACTTGTAATATAAGCTGCAGCACCAGATGCACCTAGATAAGTATAAGATGCAGTGATACCAGCCTGGAAGTGAGATTGAGCACCAGAGAACTGTGAAGGATAACGTAAAGCAGCTTCAGCTAATAAAAATTCTGTTTCAGCTTTTGTCATTAGAACACCAGCTTTTGAAGAACCTTTCTGAATTAATTCAGCTTTTCTTCCAGCAGGATCTGTAGCAATGATTGTTTGAGATCCCGCAATTAAACCATCACCAGCTCTAGAAACCGATCTAAGTGACGGAGCACCTGGCTGTCCAGGAGTGGCACCTTGTCTTACTCCTTCAACGTTGCTGGTAGAGATTCCTGCATTATCTTTGGTTGCAACCAATGTAAAGATTCTACCTCTTCTTCCGTCAACAATTCCGTTAAACTTCTGATATACGCTTCTAGTATCGGGAGCTGTAGCCTGCCCTTCTAAATGCACAGCATTACCATTTAAAGCAATAGAGATATGTTCAGAAGGTACTACTAATGTCCAGTTTTGAGGCTGAGCTCCTGAACTGTTATAAACATTATAGTTCATCCATGGGTTTTGCTGAGCATCAGAACCTGAAGAATATCCAGGATTCACGGTAACATCAGCAGCACTAAATGTAGCCCCCTGCAAAGTTGCTAATTTTTGGTCCCTATAAGTCGCTAAATCTCCTGTAACATTAGACATTCTGATAAGATATCTTAGCTTCAAAGTATTTGCGAAAGCTTTCCAGCTGCTCATTGAGCCTTTAAAAACAACATCAGAGGTACCAGGGTTAGATCCTTGATTTGAATCAATCATTTGGATGGCACTTTCTATATCCGCAATGGAAGCTTTATAAATATCTTCTCCTTTATCATATTTAGGAGTCAGATTTAATTCCCTTTTGAACGCTTCAGAATATGGCATATCTCCCCATAAATCTGTTAATGTCTGAACATAATAAGCTTTCATGATCTTAGACATTGCTTTATATTGAGTATACTCTCCTGTTGGATCAGTATAATCTATAACAAACTGGAAGTTAGATACGTTTCTGAATAACTGATCCCAAATATCAGCATAGAATGCACTCGTTATATTTGGAGAATACTCATCTACAAAAGGTGTTCCGTAAGAATAAGAATTTCCCGCAACACTATTCATCATTATTCCTGCGAAAAGATTCAATCTTCTTGCCTGCACATAATAACTGTTTGTAACAGCCCCCGGAAAAACAAAGTTAGGTGCTAGGTTATTTGCAGCAATTTTATCCGGATTTTCATTAATATCAAGATAATCACTACATGAAACAGATCCAAGTAATAAACTTGACAATGCAATTATATATAATTTATTTTTCATTTTCTTAATTAAAAAGTTGCGTTAATTTTAAAACCAAAAGTTCTTGTTGTAGGATACTGGGTTGTTAATGCAATCCCCGAAGCATTATCATTACTACTTGCCGTTTCTGGATCAGCAAAGTTTCTATTATCTTTAGAATAAATAATAATTGGGTTTCTTGCATATAAACTCAAACTAAGGCTATTGACGAAGGTAGAATTTAAAACAGACTTTGGAACATCATAAGATATTGCAATCTCTCTTACTTTAAATGCTGTTGCATCTACAACAAGATTTTCCCCAACGTTTCTGTAGATTGAGCCTGACCAATATGTTGTTGCACCATTATAATCAGCACCATACGCTGGTGTTGAGTTTGGAACATATGAACCATTAACAAGCTGTACTGAGCCTGGTACAATATACCCTTGAGTTCTGTCCTGGCTTGCCGTTTCTTCAAGTGCTCCTGTAAATGCTAACAATCTTTTTGAAAACGATACAAACTTACCTCCTTTGCGGTAATCAGCTACAGCTGATAGGGTAAACGCTTTATATTTAAAAGAAGTATTAAATGTCATCGTGTAATCAGGATTCAAACTTCCTAATACTTTTGTTGAAGAATCCACTAATGGTACTCCATTGGAGTTTACAATGATGTTACCATTTGGATCTCTTTGATAAGTTGTTCCAACAATTGAATAGAAGTTCTCACCAACTACTGCAGCCAAACCAACAGAAGGAGTCGTATAAGTCAAGATAGGTACTCTTTCTGCACCACTGTTTAGTTCTAATAATTTTGTTCTAGACATTGCATAACCCGCGTGAAGATTCCAAGTAATGTCTTGTGTTTTAATTGGAGTAATTCCTAAATCAACTTCAAATCCTCTCATTCTAGACTTACCAATATTATCTCTGTAAGAAGACAAACCAGTAGTGTTTGAAGGAGTAATACTACTAATCAAATCCTGGGTAGTAGACTGATAAACAGACCCCTCTAAAGTAATTCTATCTTTAAAGAATCCTAAAGCGACATTTAAATCAAAAGTATTTACAAACTCAGGCTTAATATTAGGATTAGTAATCGCAGTAGACAAAATATAAGATGGCATTGATCCGAAAGGATATCCTGTAGCAATATTACCTACAGGATTGGTATTAAATGCATTAATACCAGTTGAGTTTCCTACTTTTGTAAAACTCGGAGCAATTTTCATATAGTTTAGTACATCCCCTCCAAAATCAAAAGCTTTAGTCGGAATGAAAGATACCCCAACTGAATAATAACCGTAACCTTTATTATCAGTCAATCTATTATTTGTTAGCGGGTCCCTGCTATTTTTAGTGTAAAGTGAATTTTTTTCATATCTGAAAGTCCCATTTAAGAATAAATAGTCTTTATATGCTAAATCCATGTTTACAAATCCTGCAAATACTCTGCTTCTGGTAGTATAATTATCCATATACCCACCATCTGCTTGAAGGTCGGTATTTCCATATTGAGATGGATTAGATACGTTATTATAATTATACCAACCTGGAATAAACAGTCCAGTTCCTCCATTTGTTCTTGCAGTAGAATAACCGTCCTGGATGTTGTTACCAATATTAAATTTCAAATTTAGATCTGATGTTAAATCATAATCAAAATTCACCATTAAATCTCCATAATACTTTCTGTCATTATATATTCTGCTGAAGTAATAACCTGTAACATCCGGAGATCCAAACTGATTTAAGGTATGACTATCCAAGAAAGGAACTCCAGTATTAGCATAACGAATAGTCCCTGTAGAGCCATCATTCCAGTTATCCTGCTTAGTTGTAGTAAGGTTTAAGTTCCCTGTATAACTAATATTGATATTTTTATTAATCTCATATTGCAACGACAATATCCCGTTTAAATAATCTCTGTTTGTATTATATCTTGAATGCTGTGCAATCCAGTACGGGTTTGTAGAATAAGCTGTAAGGTATCCTCCGATTCCAGAATTTCTATAATTTCTGATATCATTGGTAGATGGCATTTGTAAAATATTATCATATAAATCAGAATCAGTCTTATTAACTAATCTACCGATATAATTGAACTGACCATCAATTCTTAGTTTTCCAAGCTTTTTCCCTCCTTTGAATAAGAAGTTATTTTGTCTCATTTTATCTCCGTCTACAACAAACGTGTTATCAAGTCTGTTGATCGACATGAATGCATAGCCATCAGAACCACCTGCATTTACACTTACACCATTCTGGAAACTAACACCGTTGGTGAAGAATTTTGAGAAGTGATCTTTTACAGGAGAAAATCTTTCATAAATAAATGAGCCGTCAGCTTGTGGCAAACCACTTGGAACCAATGTACCTCCGAATCCCGGATAGTCGTATGCAGGTCCCCAAGACATATTTTCCCATGGCACATAGTTAGTACCACCGTAATCAACATCACTATAACTGTCATCCTGAACTCCTTTTCCGTATTTTTTCTGTACAAGAGGATATTTAAATCCTTGCGTAACTTCAACGGCAGAAGTTAGATTAATTTGAATTTTTTCTGATTTTGTACCTCTTTTAGTTGTAACAATAATCGCTCCGTTAACCCCTTGAGAACCGTACAAAGCAGCTCCCTGTAATCCTTTAATAACATTCACACTCTGAATGATTTCCGGAGGTAAAGAGTTAAGAACGGTAGCATCTGAAATCACATTATCAATAACAACTAAAGCCTGGTTGTTACCCGTAATTGATTTTGATCCTCTCAAAATAATTTTAAAAGTTGGATCAACAGAACTGTTTGTGTTGGTAATTTGTAGTCCAGACACTTTTCCTGTTAATGCCTGAACAGCTCCTGGAGCAGCAGCCTGATTTAGTTCTTTAGTGTTTACTATCTGCTGCGCATTTGTAACAGCGTCGGCTTTTTTCTTAATACCCAAGGCACCAGTAACAACTATTTCCTCAATATTTTTGGTTTTTAGAGTATCCTTCGTGTTTTGGGCGGACATCATCACAAATGAGGATGATAGCACAACCGCAAATACACTCGCAGTTAATTTCTTCATATCAAATTCAATTATTTTTTACAGGCTACAAATTTGTAAAACTTTCTTAAAAACACAAAGCATTTTCTTAAAAAAATATAAAAATTTCAATTATTATCAAAAAATATCGAAAATAAAATATTAATATTTATTAAAAATAAAAATTTTAACAAATACTAAAGAATAATCAGACTACATTATTCAAAAAAATACAATAAAAAATTAAATTGATGATTTTTACATAAAATAAACAAAACAACCATACAAAAAATCAAATCAAACAAATAATCATGAGATAAATTCAAAAAATAAACAATAACAATAAAGTATCATCAAATCATACATATTTTACTTTTCGTTAAAAAAATATAAAAAAACATCAAGAATCAAAAATAATAGTATAATTATCAAAAAAATAACCCTTTTTAACAAAAAACATCAATATCAGATATTTAAAAATCATCCATAAAAAAATGCCCTTATCATATCATTATACATTAGCAAAAATCATCCAGTCAAATAATAGATTAAATTATATTTGTTTTTTTAATTTTGCATCTGTCATTTAGATAAATATGGAGCTAATAAAAAACTGGTCGAACCTTTATATCGAGGCTGGATGTGATGAAGTGGGAAGAGGATGCTTAAGCGGCCCGGTAGTGGCAGCGGCGGTAATACTGGATGATGATTTCAAACAAAACCTGGTGAATGATTCAAAAAAATTAACGTTCAAAACCCGAATGGACCTTGATAGTTATATTAAAGACAATGTGAAAGATTACGCCATATCAGAACTTCCTCCTTCGTTTATTGATGAACATAATATTCTTAATGCAAGCATTCACGCCATGCATCGGGCATTGGATAAACTTACCGTAATTCCAGAGCTTATTCTGGTAGATGGAAACAAATTCCATCCTTATAATTACATTCCACATCAGTGTATTATTAAAGGCGACTCTAAGGTTTTATCTATTGCAGCAGCATCAATTCTTGCTAAAAACTATAGGGATAAATTAATGATCCAGCTCCATGAAGAACATCCTCAATATGGTTGGGATACTAATTTTGGCTATGCTACAAAAAAGCATCAGGAAGCTCTTATAAAGTATGGCCCGACATCTCATCACAGACAATCTTTCAGACTGAAATATGATTGAAATAACTCATTCTCAATTATTAAATTCTCATGCCAAGATCAAAAATTTGAAATCATTCTAAATAAAATTCAAATAAAAAAAGAGAAGCAATGTCTAATTGCTTCTCTTTTTTTATTATAATTAAAGAATTATTTCTTCTTATTTTTTTGCTGTTCCTGAGTTTTTTGCTGCTCCTGAGCTTTCTCCATCATTTCTCTCATTCTCTTCTGGAACTTACCTTCTGCTTTCGGTTTTTCCTTGTTAGACTGAATCTGAGCGTGAATTTTCTTTTCATCCAGAATCACGTATTTAATCACCAGGATAATTAAGATGTTAATCGCATTCGATACAAAATAATACCAGGAAAGACCTGAAGCTGATGTATTAAGGAAGAATAGGAATGTAATCGGGAAGATATACATTAAAACCTTCATATTTGGCATTCCTTCCTGCTGAGGCTGCTGCATATTCCCTGAAGTCATGACAGTATATATCAAGATAACAACTGTACAAGCTAATGCAAAAATACTTAAGTGATCTCCAAGGAAAGGAACTTTAAACGGAAGCTTGATCAAATCATCATAAGCCGTTAAATCTTTTGCAAACCAGAACCCTTGTCCTCTAAGATCAATAAAGTTCGGGAAGAAACGGAATAAAGCATAAAAGATCGGAATCTGTACCAATGCCGGCAAACATCCCGCCATCTGATTCACTCCTGCTTTTCTATAGATCTCCATCGTAGCCTGCTGCTTCTTCATTGGATCCGCATCCTTAAATTTAGCATTCGCTTCATCAATTTCCGGACGGATCACCTTCATCATCGCACTCAATTTATGCTGCTTATACATAATTGGCGACAGGATCAATTTCACAATAATTGTCATTACAAAAATCACCCAACCTGCTGATAATCCCCACGCAGCAATAATGCTATACAGCCACATGAAGAAGTAACGGTTCATTGCTCCAATGAATGACCAACCTAACGGAAGAATTTCATCAAAGTTTTTATCATAGGATTTAAGCAATGGTAAATCCAATGGCATAAAATACCATGTGAAATCCTGGTTCAGCTCACTTCCTGTCATCTGAACAAAACCTTCATAGTTGAGTTTCTTCAAATATTCTCCTTCTTCAACATTTTCCTGATTTCCTTTGCTCTGAGTAAATCCGTTTTTAGCTTCAATTACTGAAGTAAAAAACTGCTGCTTTACACCAATCCAGTTAAGAGTTTCCTTTTCCTCTTCCATTGTCGTTCTTCCATCATAATCATAGTCTTTATAATTATTGAATGCATACGAGAATTCTGAGTGAGACTGCTCTTGAGCTCTACCTTTCTCTAGGTTTCTTACATTATAGTCCCAGATAAAATCAGCTTTATTGTCTGAAGTAATTTTGGAAAGCCCCTGAGTTCTTACTTTAAAATCAAGAGTGTATTTTGGAAGTAGCGTGTAAATGAATTGAATTACAGCACCATTATAATCTGCAGTTAAGGTTACAGCATTTCCATTAACAGAAGGTGAGAAAACTAAATCTTTAGTATTAACAATCTTTCCTGTTTTGTCTTTAAACTGAAAACCATAGTTTGAATTATTTTTAGTAATCAGATAAAGTGGTTGATCTGCATTGTCTGTTTTGTGGTTGTATGCTTTATATTTTAAAAGCTCTACTTTGGAAACCTGTCCTCCTAAGCTTGAAAATTCAAGTTTCAGTTCATTATTCCCAAGACTTGCAGTCTGGATGGAGTTAGGAGTTACATTTGGATTGATATTGTTTGCCTGAGTTTGCTTTACGGCATTTTTTACCTGTTCCGTTTTCTGCTGCTGAGCTTTTAACTCCTCTTCTTTTGCTTGTTTGTTCTGGAAATAGAACATAAAACCGAAGAGAACCAGGCATAAAACCGCGAAACTAATCATTTGTTTCTTATCGATTCCGTTGTTTTGTTGCATTTTATTTTATATTAAAATTTTAAACTTAGGATGTACCTGTAACGTACATAATTTTGAGCTGACAAAAATACTGTTTTTTTATCAAAACTCTATGCTTTACGATGTTACTATATAATAAACTCAAGCTGAGAATAATCAGCTTGAGTTTATGTATAGACGTTTATGATAAAATATTACCTTATTTCTTTTCGCAAGCCTTGATGAAAGCTCTGAATAAAGGATGCGGTGTTGCTACCGTACTCTTATATTCCGGGTGATACTGAACTCCTACATAGAATGGGTGATCAGGAAGCTCAAGCGCTTCTACCAAGCCTGTTTCAGGGTTTGTACCTGTAGCAAGGAAACCATTTTTCTCAAATTCCTGAAGATAATCACTGTTGAATTCATAACGGTGACGGTGTCTTTCAGAAATATTTTTGCTTCCGTAGATATCAAATAGTTTAGAACCGTTTTTCAAAGAACATTTCCAAGCTCCAAGACGCATTGTTCCTCCTTTATCAATTACATTTTTCTGTTCCTCCATTAATGAGATCACAGGATCCGGAGTTGCTGTATCAAATTCTACTGAATTCGCTTTTGTATGTCCTAAAACATTTCTTGCAAATTCAACAGTCATGATCTGCATTCCTAAACAGATTCCCAACATTGGAATTTTATTTTCTCTTGCATATTTTGCTGTAAGAACTTTTCCTTCAATCCCTCTGTCTCCAAAGCCAGGAGCCACAAGGATACCATTCACTCCTTTCAAAGTATCTTTAATATTTTCCTCTGTGATATCTCCACTGTATACCCATCTTACTTTTACTTCAGTTTCAAGGTCAGCACCCGCGTGTTTGAAAGCTTCAGCAATAGAAATATAGGAATCCTGAAGGGAAATATATTTTCCAACCAATGCAATCTCAACTGTTTTCTTAGGATTCTGGAATTTCTTAAGGAAGTTCTTCCAGTCTTTAAGATCAGCTGTTTTATCACTTTTCAGATCCAGTTCTTTCAATACTACATCATCAAAGTTTTGTTTCTGAAGATACATAGGAACTTCATAGATCGTTTCCAAATCTTTACACTCAATAACGTTTTCTAAAGCAACGTTACAAAATTGAGCCAGCTTTGCTCTCTGATCTTTAGGAATTTTATGTTCTGTTCTGCAAACTAAAACATCTGCCATAATTCCGCTTTCCATCAATTGACGAACGGAGTGCTGGGATGGTTTGGTTTTTAATTCTCCACTTGAAGCCAGATAAGGCAGTAAAGTAAGGTGAATCACCATAGAATTACGCTCTCCCAATTCCCATTTCAACTGACGAACAGTTTCAATGTATGGCAAAGATTCAATATCCCCTACAGTTCCTCCGATTTCCGTAATGATGATATCGTAATTCTGTTTTGAAAGGATTTTTATTCTACGTTTGATTTCGTTAGTAATATGAGGAATTACCTGAACTGTTTTTCCAAGGAAATCTCCTTTTCTTTCTTTTTCAATTACAGTCTGATAAATTTTTCCTGTAGTAACGTTGTTGTTTTGGGATGTAGGAGCATCAAGGTAACGCTCGTAGTGGCCTAAATCCAGATCCGTCTCCGCACCATCTTCAGTTACATAACACTCTCCGTGCTCATAAGGATTCAAAGTTCCTGGGTCGATATTGATATAAGGATCTAATTTTTGGATCGTTACATTAAAGCCGCGTGATTTTAGTAGAAGTCCCAGAGAAGCAGAAACGATTCCCTTTCCCAAAGATGAAGTTACACCTCCTGTCACAAAGATGTACTTTGTATTCTTTTTACTCATTAGATTAGGTTTGTGCAAAGTTATGGGAAAAAGAGATACAAAGCAATTATTTACATTTTGAAAATTCAAAAACACCACTCAAACAATTATAAAACCTGATAAAAATTTTTATCTATATTTGATATAAGCAAATGAAACAAAGCTATAGCCACTATGATTTCCGTTTATAAACTAACAGTGAATTTATTTCAAGTTAAAATATTTTTAATCCTCTCTCCAACTTCGAAGATAACACAAATATTATATCAGCTTTTATAAACAAAAAAGGTTTTCCATGGAACGGAAAACCTTTCTATCTTTTATATTTTACAATGTTATTGCTTAACCAATTCAAAGTAAGCCGTTACTTCAACATCTTTCGCAATCCCAGCTCCTGTAGGGTCATACTTGATTCCGTAATCCAGACGGTTTACTGTAAATTTCGTCTGAATTCCCATGATTTCTTTTCCGTCTTTATTTTTTGTAATTCCACCGAATGTAGCTGGAGCACTGATTTCTTTTTCTACCCCTTTCATAGTCAGTTTCCCTTTTACGATATAATTGTTGTTTTTATCTTTTGTAACAGAAGAACTTTTAAATTCAATAGTAGGATATTTAGCAACATCAAAAAACTCTTCGCTTATGAGATGTCTGTCTCTCATGTCTACTCCCGTATTAATGGTAGGAACACTGATTGAAAAGTTTAAATCGGCATTATCAAGATTGGCACCACTAGTCGCCGCTTTTCCGTCAAATTTATCAAATCTTCCCTGCACAAAACTAATTCCCATGTGCTTGATATTAAAATTGACCGATGAATGCATCTGGTCCACCTGCCAGGTTCCCTGTGCAAACGCCACAACACTTAAAAACGCAAATACGAAAGATAAAAATACTTTTTTCATTGTAATTATATTTTACATTAATATTTTAATTGAATGAAGCTAAGATATGAAAGATATTTCTACTGCGAATGGATTAATTTTTAATATTAAATCCATTTAGATTCTGAAAGAAAAATGCTTTTTTATAACTTCGCAGTATGGCAAAACTGAAAACAGCATATTTCTGTCAAAACTGCGGAACACAATATCCACAATGGCTCGGACAATGTAAAAACTGTGGAGAATGGAACTCTCTGGTGGAAGAAGTGGTTGAAAAACCTTCTCATAAAACTCCCCCTTTCTCAAAAACCAAACAACATGTAATCAATATTGTTGAAGTGGTAACGAGTGAAGAGCCGAGAATAAAAACTCCTTCAGATGAACTGAACCGCGTTTTAGGAGGTGGAATTGTTTTAGGTTCCGTTACGTTGATTGGTGGTGAACCGGGAATTGGGAAGTCTACCCTTCTGCTTCAGCTTGCTTTAAAAATGAAGAAAAAAATCTTCTATGTTTCGGGGGAGGAAAGTGCTTCTCAGATTAAAATGAGAGCAGACAGGCTTACGGATATTCAAAATCCTAACTGCTTCCTTTTTACTGAGACATCATTGGAAAAAATTCTTCATGAGGCAAAAAAACTAGAACCGGATTTTATGATTATTGACTCTATTCAGACTCTGCAGTCTCAACTGATAGAAAGTTCTCCGGGAACAGTTTCCCAAATCCGGGAATGCTCCAATGAAATCATCAAATATGCCAAAGAAAATAATACGCCTGTTTTTCTTGTAGGACACATCACCAAAGATGGTCAGATTGCCGGACCAAAAGTCCTGGAACATATGGTGGATGTGGTTTTGAACTTTGATGGGGACCGAAATCACCTTTTCAGATTGCTGAGAGCTAATAAAAACCGTTTTGGATCTACTTCTGAGATTGGTATCTATGAAATGGTTTCTCAGGGATTGAAAGAAATTAAAAATCCTTCTGAAATTCTGATCACCAAGAAATTTGAAGAACTTTCCGGGAACTCCGTTGCGGTAACTCTGGAGGGAAACCGGCCTATGCTTCTGGAGATTCAGGCATTGGTAAGTACTGCCGTTTATGGTACTCCTCAAAGAAGTTCCACCGGGTTTGATTCCAAGAGGCTGAATATGCTTTTGGCTGTACTGGAAAAAAGAGCAGGTTTTCAATTGGGAGCTAAAGACGTTTTCCTGAATATTACCGGAGGAATAAAAACAGACGATCCGGCACTGGATCTGGCAGTGGTAGCTTCTGTTCTTTCATCCAATGAGGATATCGCCATCTCAGAACATTACTGCTTTGCCGGAGAAATCGGATTAAGTGGTGAAATACGTCCTGTAGCACAGGTGGAACAAAGAATTACTGAGGCTGAAAAGCTTGGTTATGAAAAAATATTTGTGTCCAATCTTAATAAAATTCCGAAAAGAAAATTTGGGATAAAGATCGAAGAAGTAAGTAAGATTGAGGATTTTCATGAGAGGCTTTTCTAATATGAATGGTCAATTTTGCTGCGCAAGTCAATGGTCAATGGGGATGTAAATAAAAAATTCACGAGCGAAGCGGATTCACAATTCACGATTCACTTTTAATTCATACCTTTAAGTTATGAATTATCTGGCGCATTCTTTTCTTTCTTTTACCGACGGACAGATCGTTGGTCAGTTTCTCGAAGATTTTATCCGCAACAGGGATCGTTTTTCTTTCCCGAAAGATATTCAGGACGGAATTACCATGCACAGGGCTATTGATACTTATACAGACTCCCATCCCGCGATTCATGAAGCTAAAAAAGTATTTGCTCCTTTGGTAAGATTGTATGCCGGTGCATTTGTAGATGTCTCAATGGATCACTTTGTGGCAAGAGACCTTTCCCTTAATTCTCTGACAGAATGGAAAGCCCATTCTCTTAAGGTTTACAGCGCTTTGAATGCCCATGAACAATGGCTGCCTGAAAATTTAAAAAAAATGCTGGTTAAAATGGAACAGGATGACTGGCTTTATAATTACCGTGAAGACTGGGGAATTAAATTCAGTATTCAGAATGTGCTCAATAAAGCAAAATATCTGGATAAAGATATTCCTGTTTTTGAAGCTTTTTTAAAGAATAAGGATCATCTTCAGCAATGTTATGATGATTTTTTTCCTGACCTGCTGGAACACACAAAAGGAATTAATTCATTATTACAACTGGAGAATTAAAAGCGTCCCACAAACCCTATTCCTAAAGGTCCCGCATTAATATCCCATGCAATTTTATTTTTATTTTGCTGTTTAAGGTTATATTTTTTATCCTCTTCGTATTTTTCCTTTCTTTTCATAAATTTATCGATCCCTTCAACAATGGCAATACTCATAATAGCACTTAAAGTAACATCAGAAAACCAATGAGCCCCTTCAAGCAATCTTGAAACCGGAACAACAGACCCTACAGCTAAAATTCCACCTTTTACCCATGGATTTTCAAATTGTTTGGATAATGCATAGCTCGTTGTGATGGAAAGCACAGTATGTCCGGATGGAAAGCTCCTGAAATTGGCATCTCTTCCGTATGGTTTGAAGAAGTGTTTTCCAAGTCCGGCTCCCGGTCTGGCTCTTCCCGTTGCCGATTTTGAAATTTGCTGAATAGCTCCTGTTGCACTTGCTGCTGTAATCATCAGAACTCCTGTTCTTCTCAGCTTTTCATTATTAATCAAAAGACCCGTTACATACACGGCACCCGTAATACCATAATTGATCTGTGGACTCCCAAAATACCACCCGAATTTTTTTAAAACATTAGGCACATTTTCCCTATTTCTGATAAAGGCACGGCTGATGTCTTCATCTGCAAGGTATATCATTCCTACAGTAGCAACAGTAGCTCCTAATCTAATATAATCTTTCTTCTCCCAGGATAAAGGACGCGTAAAAGCATTCCCAAAACCTCCCGCCATTGTCACAAGATCATATTTAAAATGTCCCCAAATATCATTTTTCCTGTTCCTATTCTTTGTGAAAGAATACTGTGGATCAGTTTCATCCAAATGTAAAAGTGATATCGAATCTTTGTCTGCAATAAGACTGTCAGAAGCATTATTAACAATGAGACTGTCCTGTTGGGCAAACAATGTGAAAGAAATTAATATGGCAAATACAGTAAGCGCTTTTCTTCTCTTCATAACCTAATAAAAACAAGACGCAAAACTATCTAATTAATATTATTTTATGTTAAATGAAAAGTTTTTAAAATAAATAACGATGATTAATGATTTCGATTATAATTTTAAATGCAAAAACAAATCGAATTAAAATTGCTTAAATAAATAACGGTTGGGATACGTCATCTTCTCACTTTTCCTTTCTCCTTTTACAATGATGTGAACGATATTGATCTGATCATCGAAAAGGTTGTACAGAAAACTTACCGCAGTTTCCACTTTTTTAGGTGTGGCTACAGGTTCAGATTCGAGAAATATATCTACAGATTCCTGATCTTCTTCATAACCAATATAGTTTACTTTCAAAAATTTGTTATCTGCTTTTAATTTGAAATATTCCGAACAGTATTTTTGCAGGGCCTCATTCAATTTTACTTTGTATTTTTCATCATTAAAATGAAAAGATCCCCCATATTTTTTTCCCAATCCGTTTTCCATATCATCTAGGAAGAATCGCCCGGTCACTTCAAATGTTCTGGATTTTGAATTATAATTAATTTCCACAGAGCCTACATGATAGGGATGAAAAACTTCATCACCCGTAAAACTCTGAAATACCAAGGTTACGAATAAAAAAAATCCAAAAAAAAGCTTACCCGACATGAATTCTATTTTTACAGCAAATATAAAAAAAGCAGCAGTTATAAAAACTGCTGCTTCTGATAATAATTGATTGATGAAGATTTATTGTTTAATTACTTTTTTCGTAATTTTTGTGTTATCATCCAGTACAATGGTGAACAGATAAGTTCCTCTTACCAGTTCTGAAACATCAATTTTACCGGCATTGGTATTTACATTTACGGTTTTAACCAGTTTTCCTGATGCATCATAAATGGTTACCACTCCTTTAGAATGTCTGCCTAATGCTACATTCACAAAATCTTTTGCAGGATTCGGAGTGATATTTACTTCTGAGTTCACCTTAATATCTGCTGTTCCTAATGTAGTCCCTGTTTTCACAAAGTATCCGCCAAAACCTGTCGTCTGGAAGCTCACTTCCCAGTATTGGTAGGTATCATTCCAGATAATATTTGTAATATCAGGTGTAATAATTGTAGCAGTTCCTCCAAAAGAAGCTACTGTACCCGTAGTACTTGTTCCTGTATATTTTTCAATAAGAAGGTTGGCTTTATTGGCAACATCTGTAGGGGAAGTAGGTAATTTCACTCCGTTGGTCAGATTATAAGCGTCAAAATCACTCTGTTTAAAGTATAAAGTTACTTTTCCGGTTGCAGTGACTGCATTCGTATCCGGATTTATTTCATATCTTCTTGCAACATAGTTTGGCTGTGCATTATCTACCCATACCTTTGATGTTGTATTTCCTGTTACAGTACTCGCAGTTTCTTTTTCAACTCTGGAGATAAGCTGGCAGGCATTGGTAAAATAGTTATACCCATTGGCTACTGTGCTTGCTTTAGTTTGATTGGATGTTGCTAAGTTCTTCACTTCAGCAACATTCTCATAGACTACAGCTCTCATTTTGAGATCGAATGTTCTGGAAGTCCATGTTGTACCATCTGTAGACGTCTTGGATCTGTTGTTGACTACTGCATTCTCAGCTTTCACGGCAATTCTTCCCCCTAAACCGTTTACGACAACATAAAATTCTTTTCCGGTTACCGTTTGTACATTCAGATCCGAAAGATTCACGTAATTCCAGGTAAATCTCTGCACATTATTAAGCCATGAAGTAATGGTTTTAGTGGCTATAATATCTCCGGGATTCCCATTCGCATCCACTTTTCTGATTTGAATATCTACCGGAATGTCAGAAGGAAGCGAAGTTCCTGTTAATAATGAAAATCCTCCCAATTTTCCTGTCAGGGTTGGTGTATATCTGACAGCAAGGGCTATATTATCAAAATAATAATTAGATTCTGTATTGGCAATAATATAAGGTTCATCATACCCTACCGTCTCAAAATTAGATTTTACACATCCCAGCTCATCAGTCACTGCCTTGTAAATGTCCAGTTTACCATATCCCCATCTCATGTTGGGTACAGTTCCCGTTGCTCCGTCCATTCTTGCATTAGAGGTAAGGCGTGTTTTTACCTGGGCTGCAGTTAATGCCGGATTGGCCTGCAGCAATAATCCTACAGCTCCTGCTACACCGGGTGAAGACATACTTGTTCCCTGGTTTTTTACATAATAATTGGTTCCTGCAATAATATCTGTAGTACCAGGAGCAGAATCACCTGATCTTGATGAAATCACATTCTGGCCAGAAGCAGCAATATCAGGTTTTTGAAAACCATCTGTTCTTGGTCCCTGTCCGCTAAATGAAGATATAGACTCCTGCGGAGTAAGTGTGAAATAGCCGCTTGTTCCACTATACCAGCTGGCTCTTCCCATGTATGAAGCTACTGTAATCGCATTGGAAGAATTCCCTGGACTTCCTACAATATATTCATTATCCCCGTTTTGCAATGTGGTTTGCACTCCCTGGCTGTACAGCCAGCCATGGGTTGTTATTTGCTGCGCTCCATTATTGGTAATTTCCAATGTATAATTTCCCTGAACATTGGTCGTTCCGGAGGTTCTGGTTACGACTAACTGTACGTATCTTTTGTTGTTATCATTTCCCCAATAGTTATACATAGTTGCTGTAAGGCCTCCTCCCAATATGGTGTGAGCGGTAGTCGTACTTATATTCTGTGTATATTGTTGTCCATCGGGAGTAGTCAGTTTTGCTGTAACAGCGGTATTATCATTGGCATACATAATGAATGAAAACACTGAAGTTGCGGAAGTATTGCTTGCTACTGTAAAGTTATACGTCTGTGCCGCACCAGCTGCAATATCCACTTTTCTGTGAAGGTTAGCTCCGTAATCATTTCCGGCAGAAATAACCACCACTCTACCAGGTCCTGATGCTGTAAAATTATTAACAGCCACTTCATGACTGGATGTTCCGTCATGAGCCGTTCCCTGGCCGCCAATACTCATATTGACAACGATAGGTTTATTAAGTGCCGTTGCTACGTTTTTGAAATAGGTTAAGGCATTAATGGTATTTGTTGTAGGAAAAGAACCATTTCCCCCTTTTACAAATACAATATCTGCATCAGATGAAAATCCTTTATGCCTTTTATCTGTAAAAGCTGCACCATTTCCAGCAGCTGTACCTGAAACATGGGTTCCATGTCCGTTGGTATCATTTTCACGAACAAATCCTACCGGCGTTCCATCCAGCTCATCTTCAATCTGTGCTCTTGTATATTCTACACCTGTTGAAAATCCTGTAGGAGTAGTTTCTCCAGATTGTGCCGTTAATGTCTGATCCCAGATCGAAACAATTCTGCTTTTGGTCTGGTCATTAGCTTTTCTGAAGTCCGGATGTTTCCAGTCTATTCCACTGTCATAAATTCCTACCAAAACACCGGTGCCATTATAAACCGTATTATTGAAAACTCCATCCTGCAAAAGGCTTGCTCCGGACTGGGCTCTGCTCACATCATTATGAAGCTCATCAAATGCCGGCCCCATTACAGATGTTACATACGGAAGCTGCACAAGTCTTTCAATATCTTCAATGGTAACTAAAGCGGTAGAAAAGGCTGGCAGCTGGCTCTGAATAATGAAACCGTCTGCTTTCAGTTTTTCCGGCTCTTTAGTATAAATAATACATGAATACATTGTTTGTGCTCCTTTTGAAGTCACCACCAGATGTTGATCAAGTTTCATATCCGGGCGTTCAAGTTCTTTAACCGCTCTCCCATTGGCAATACTTTCTTTATTTTTCAATAAAATGTCAAATCGGGAGTCCAGTTTCTGTACCTGCCCGTAAAAAGCATAGGAATACAATCCTAAAAAGGCTGCTGTTGCATTTCTCAGAAGCTTCGATCCTCCGTGTGAAATGCTTACTTTTGTAAAAAATAATTTTTTAATATCCATATTTCATTTTTAAGCAATACAATTATACAATTTTTATTTAAATCAAAAATAAGATCAACAATTAACAAACAAAAAGCGTAAAAACTAAATCAAATAACAAAATTAATAACATTTTAACAAAATATTTAAAATATAAATTTTTTAACCAAAATGCAGGATTTTCTTTTTTATTTAAACCTTGGATGGGAACATATCATTTCTTTGGATGCCTTAGATCATCAGCTATTTGTTCTGGCTTTAATTGCTGTTTATTCTTACAGTGACTGGAAAAAAATACTGATCCTTGTCACCGCATTTACAATCGGACATTCCATTACGTTAGCTTTAAGTATTCTGGATGTCTTCAGAGTTCCGTCTGACTGGGTTGAGTTTTTAATTCCTCTAACGATTGTCCTGACATCATTGGATAATATCATTATGAAAAATCAGAAACAGACCTTGATGAGGGCCAATTACTACCTTGCTCTGATCTTTGGCCTGGTCCATGGAATGGGATTTGCCAATACTGCAAGAGTAATGATAGCGAAAAGTCAAAGTATTGCTTTACCTCTGCTGGGATTCAATATTGGTTTGGAACTTGGGCAGATTGTAATTGTTGCTGCCATCTTACTCCTCCTGTTTATTTCACTCAATCTTTTCAAAGTGAATAAAAAAGACTGGATACTCTTCGTTTCTTCCGGGGTATTTGCTTTATCCTTAAAAATGACTTTGGAAAGAATTCCTTTTTAAAAGTTAAATATTTTCATTATTTCAAGAGCTTATTACTATCTTTGATCATCAATAAATCATTTCGGTTATGAAACTAAAAGTTATTATACTTTCATTTTCTGTATTTGCATATACAGGTTTCACCGCACAAAATATTCAGAATAACCCGGGCAGCAACCATGGCAACAAGTTTGAACAACTGGGAACAATTCTTCCAACACCCAACATTTACAGAACGGCTTCAGGAGCTCCGGGACACGGATACTGGCAAAACAGAGCCGACTATAACATTACTGCCTATCTGGATGAGGATAAAAGAAATCTGAAAGGTTCAGAAACGGTGACTTACTACAACAATTCTCCTGATGATCTGGATTATATTTGGCTGCAGCTAGATGAAAACGAACATTCAAGCATCAGAAATGCCGGGTATGATACTTCATCCGTTCTTCGTCCTTCAACGACCGACCAGCAGCTTAAGGCAACTGAACTTCCAGTAAAAGATAATGGTTACGGCGTGAGTCTTGAAAAAGTAACAGATGCTTCAGGTAGTGCTTTGAAGTATACGGTCAACAAAACCATGATGCGTATCGATCTTCCTAAAGTTTTGAAAAAGGGTGAAAAATTCGTTTTCAAAGTAGACTGGAACTACAATATCTCCAACAGAATGAAAATGGGAGGCCGTGGCGGTTACGAAAACTTCCCTGAAGACGGAAACGATCTGTATACGATGACCCAATGGTATCCCAGAATGTGTGTATACAGTGACTTCCAGGGCTGGCAAAACCATCAGTTTACCGGAAGAGGTGAATTTGCACTGGTTTTCGGAGATTTTAAAGTTTCAATGAATGTTCCTTCCGATCATATTGTAGGCGGAACCGGAGAATGTAAAAATTACGATCAGGTATTAACGCCTGATCAGCTGTCAAGATATAGAAAAGCTGAAAATGCCTCTGAACCTATCGAAATCGTAACATTGGATGAAGCTAAGAAAGCAGAAAAAAATCATTCAAAACAAAGAAAAACATGGATTTTTGAAGCGAAGGATGTTCGTGATTTTGCATGGACTTCTTCGAGAAAATTTGTCTGGGACGGAATGCGTGTAACAATTCCTGAAAACAATAATAAAGTAATGGCAATGAGTTTCTATCCAAAAGAATCTTACGGTCTTTACAGAAAGTTTTCCACAAAAGCGGTTGCTCATACCATTAAAACCTATTCAGAATTTACCATTCCTTATCCATATCCTGTAGCGCAGTCTGTAGAAGCTGCCAACGGGATGGAATATCCGATGATCTGTTTCAATTTCGGAAGAACTGAGAAAGACGGAACGTATTCGGAAGGGACCAAAAACGGAATGCTTGGAGTAATTATTCATGAAGTGGGGCACAACTTCTTCCCAATGATCATCAATTCTGATGAAAGACAGTGGGCATGGATGGATGAAGGTCTGAACACGTTTACAGAATATCTTACTGAAGAAAAATGGGATAATAAATTTCCTTCCAAAAGAGGACCGGCCTGGACGATCGTAGATTATATGAAACTACCGAAAGATCAGCTGGAGCCTATCATGAGCAACTCTGAAAATATTGTTCAATATGGCCCGAACGCGTATTCAAAACCTGCAACAGGATTGAATATTCTTCGTGAAACGATCATGGGAAGAGAGCTTTTCGACAAAGCTTTTAAAACATATGCTAAAAGATGGGCTTTTAAACATCCTGAACCTGCAGATTTATTCCGTACAATGGAAGATGCCAGTGGTGAAGATCTTGACTGGTTCTGGAGAGGCTGGTTCTACGGTACAGATCCTGTAGATATTGCTATTGATAAAGTAACGGTAGTCGTTCCCAATCTAGAGACCGATCCTAAAGCTGCTGCTGAAGTGAAATATCAGGTTGAAAAACCATTGGTGAACAGTTTTGAAGATCTTTCAAAAATCAGAAACAGAGAAGATAAGAATATTAAATTCTATGTAGATACTGACAAAGCTGCACAGGATTTCTATTATAAATATGACAGAGGCCAGGAAAAGGTAGACAATAACAAGGAATATGTCATCAAAACAGAGGCTGGTCTTCCTTTAGATGCAAAGGATAAAGAGAAGTTCAAAAATATTACAGGATATCAGATCGATTTTGTAAACAAAGGCGGACTGGTAATGCCTATCATTCTTGAGTTCACTTTTGAAGATGGTTCCAAAGTGTATGATAAATCTGCAGCACAGATCTGGAGACTGAATGAGCAAAAGGTTTCCAAGACGTATTATTTTGAAAAGAAAGTAAAATCTATTCAGCTTGACCCAATGAGAGAAACTGCTGATATTGATACCACGAATAATCTCTGGAGCAGCACCGGATCCGGTACTGAAACTTCAAAATTCCAACTCTTTAAACAAAAACAGGAAGGAGGACCTGTGAGAGGTGGCTCAACCGGAAAGGTGAATCCAATGCAGGCCGCAGGAAAGAGTTAAAAACCAAAAAGTTGTAACTTTTAACAAATACAGCACTACTTATTATTAAAAAGATCATGAGAGCTATTCTTTTCCTTTTAATACTAAGTAGTGCTAATTTTTTTTCCCAGAACCTGCTTACTCCACAAAATGCAGACATTAATCCGAAATTAATACAGGATGAAACGTATGAAGCGCTATGGTTTACAGAAAATGCCGGAACAAAAATCGAAATAGGCAGCATTACAACAGAAAACAAAAAACTGAACAAAACAGATCTCCTGATCAGAACAACTGTAAAACTGAAACAGGCTCCTGATGCAAAATGGACAGATTCTACCCTTGTGAAAATATCGGACTTCGCACCCATTTATCATTCCTCTTACAACTTGAACAGAGATATGGTTATCAAGTCCGGAAAAGATAAAGCCACCGGATATTATCTTGATAAAAAAACGCAGAAAAAAGATGTTATTGATATCTCTGCAGCTCATTATTTTGACAGCAGCAGCTATGCAATGCTCATAAGATATCTTCCTTTAAAAGAAAATTACACCGCTGAGATTTCTATTTTCGATTACAACCCAAAATCTGAGAAAAAAGGAATGATGAAAGCCTACATTCTGGATACTCAAAAAACAGAATATAAAGGAAAACCGGTTTGGGTAGTTAAAACAAATGATGATATCAGTAACAAAAGTACGACTACCACCTATTATATTGATGCTGCAACAAGAAAAATTGTAAAGCAGGATATGGATATGGCAGGAAGAAAAATGTCTTTGGAAACAACTCAATAAATTACTGAATATCAAACACCAACACCTATTTCTAGTCTACAAAAAATATAACAATCTGACTTAAAATTCTTTATATTTGAATCACCATAAACACCAAATGTCAAAAACCTGATTGACAATAAATGTTCAGGACTTAAAAAAACAAAATATTACTTATGAAAAATGCCAAATTACTAAGCAGAGATGCTCAGAAAACAATTAATGGCGGAATTGCTGCCAGACTTGTATGTTGCGAACGCGACGATAACGGAAAATGTACTTTATGGATCGGACCGGGACAAAACTGTCCTTAGTTCTAACATCTGATAACAATTTTGAATAAAGCCGGAAGTTTCCGGCTTTCTCTTTTATATTCTCAACCTTTGTATTGTTTATTATACTATTGAATAAAAAACCGTTAACAACTGGTAATCAAAATTTTATTTAAAAAAATAGCAATAATATATATCACATAATAAGGAAAAATAGTATATTTGAACCACTTCTTTTACACCAAATGTCAAAATCCTGATTGACTTTAAATGCTCAGGACGTACCAATCAAAATATTACTAACTATGAAAAACGCTAAATTATTAAGCAGAGATGCTCAGAAATCAATCAATGGCGGAGCAGCAGGACGCATTTGCTGTGAGTACAATTACAAAGGACAGTGTATCCTTTGGATCGGACCGGGACAATATTGCCCATAGTTCTGTCATCTGATAACAATTTTGAATAAAGCCGGAAATTTCCGGTTTTATTTTTTTAGCTTAAATGTGCTTTTAAATTCTTTTTATACGTTCTCCCCAATGGAAGCTCTTCCCCATTTTTCAGGAAAACATGACCGGAATTATAAGAATTGATATGATCCGATAATACGATATAAGACTTATGAATTCTGATAAATCCGAAATGCTGAAACTTTTCTTCAAAATTTGACATTCTCTCCAAAATCATATATTTTTTCAAAGGGGTCATCAGTACAATATATTCCCCGAATCCCTGTATCCAGAGAATATCTTTGAGAAAAACCTTGTTCATCACATAATTGGATTTGAACATAATAAAGTCTTCCTGCTGTTTACTGCCAGCCGAACTTTTAAACTGAACAAAATCCCTTGCTTTATTGACCGCTTTTTTAAAAGTATCAAAATCTACAGGCTTGATAAGATAATGAACAACATCCAGCTCAAATGCTTTCACTGCATATTTTGTTTCCAACGTAAGGAAAATGCACAGCGGCGGGTCAGGAAGCTGCTCCAAAAGCTCTACGCCATTGATGCCAGGCATATTGATATCGAAAACAACCAGATCCACTTTGTTTGCTTTCAGGAAAGCCAGTGCTTCTTCCGGTTTCTGAAATGAAGCCAGCAATTCAACATCATCAAGCTGACCGCAATATTGTTTTACAAGTTGCAGCGCAGGATATTCATCATCTACATTAACGATAGTCAGGTTAGCCATTGATAGTAATTGTTAAAGCAATTTTATATTGATCATTTTCTTTCGGCCCGGAATAAAATTCATACTGATCAGGATAAAATTTTTCCAATATATGAATAATTGCTTCATTACCCAATCCGTGATAATTAGATTCAGCTGCGTGAATTCTATCTTTCCCTACAGAATTTATAATTTCAAAATACAGTTCAGAGCGCTCAATATTACAGAATAATTTTATAAAACCATATGCATTCTCTCCTATTGCTGAGTGTTTTAAAGCATTTTCAAATAAAGTAAGAAGTATAGCAGACGGAATTTCAGCAATGTCAAATTCTTCCTGCTCTTCAATATCCATGACAATATCAAGCTGGTTATTATACTTAAGCTGATATAAAGCTGCAAGTGCTTTCAAGGAAGCAAATTCTTGAGAAACGGTTACTTTTTCTTTTCCGCTGTCATAGATAATATACTTCAAAAGTTTACTCAACTGCAAAATAGAATCTGAGGTCTTCTCCGAATGGGTAAAACTGTTCGCGTAAATATTATTAAGAGTATTCAATAAAAAATGAGGATTCAGTTTAGACTTCAGCAAATCAAGATAAAGTTGATCTTTCTCTTCTCCAAGGCTGATCACATCCTGCTCTATTAAAAATTTGTCTTTGGTAATCCCCAAAAAAGCTCCCACCAGAATGATGATCCCCTGCGAGATGTACACATTATAAAGAAAACCTACATGAAAACCTTTTCCACTGAAATCCATCTGAAAAACGGCAGGTTCCCACAAAATTCTGAAAAGACTGGACACCAAAAAGCAGATTAAAGCATAAAGGATAAACTCCGGGTACTTATTGGATAAATAAAATCGGGGAACAAGATAATAGTACACCAGATAATAAATCCCAACATTGAAAATTGTATTCAAAATAATGCTTATCACCAATTGAATTGAATCCAGGAAGTAGTTTTCGGTGAAATAAGTCATCAAAATGAAGATAATAAGGAAAAAAACATGCTGAAACCTCAACAAAAATTTCCAACGGTACGTCATAAGGCTTTCCAGAATCTTACCACTAAATAAAATCCTGATAATCAATAATATAATAATAAAATTAATGATTAAAAACATAGTCCATACCTTATTTTGAAACGCATCAAATATAATATCTTTTTGTCTCAAAATGCAGTTCGTTGAGAAAAACTGTCATTGATTGAAAAAATCCAGCCCCGCTCTTTCGAATAAATATATTTGAGAAACCGCAATATTAATCAAATATTACATGAAACTTAATATACAATTAACGCTTATTTTATCATTTTGTTTGATAAATGGCCTCTTACACAGTCAGAGCAAAGACAATTACAATATGTGGTTTCAGTACCTGATGTCAGCGAAGATTACAGACAAAAGTACTTTAACTGCACTTACTCAGTACCGTTCCTTCGATTTGGCTTACGATACAAGACTTTTTCTGGTGAATGCTTATGTAGATTATGAAGTGGTTGAGAATATAAAACCTGCTGTAGGAGCTATGTTTTTGATCCTTGAATCTTATAATGCTGATGATTCCAAAAAAATAAGATATGAAAAAAGACCTTTTCAACAGGTAACCGCTGATTATTATATTGGCAGAACATCAATCTCCAACCGTCTTAGAGTAGAGGAACGTTTTATCAGCAACCCTGATGAGTTTGAGGTAAGAATCCGTTATCTGATCTCTGTCAGAATTCCTTTCAATAAAAAAGGAGAAAAAGAAAAGCTCTACGGTATTCTTAAAAATGAAATAAGAATGAATGTTGATAAGCTAGAACCTTTCGACAGCAATCGTATTACTGCAGGTCTTGGAATAAAACTAGGAAAAAATTCTGCTTTGGAGCTTGCCTTTATCAATCAGCTGGAAACCGGAAAAACAAGTAATTACGGGTTTATAGGTTTCAGAAACAATTTTGACTGGAGAAAAAAGAAACAATAACCTCATTAATATTTACAACATACTATGCTTACATTTCTTGGTTTTTTAATGATTTTCATCTTCATGATTCTCATCATGAACAAAAAGATGACTCCGCTTACCGCTTTGGTACTTGTACCTGTACTTATCGCTGTAGTTGCAGGTTTCGGGCCTGATCTAGGGAAAATGATGAAAGAAGGAGTAAAAGAAATAGCACTTACGGGGGTTATGCTGATTTTTGCCATCCTGTATTTCAGTCTGATGATTGATACAGGACTTTTTGAACCTCTTGTGAATGCCATATTAAAAGCTGTAGGAGATAATCCTGTAAAAACAACCATCGGAACTGCCCTTCTCACCACTTTAGTTTCTTTAGACGGCGATGGTTCTTCCACTTACATTATTGTAGTGGCTGCATTACTCCCGCTTTATAAAAAACAGGGAATGAACCCTTTGGTTCTGACCTGTATTATCATGTTAGCTGGCGGCATTATGAATATTTTACCATGGGGAGGGCCTACGGCAAGAGTAATGAGTTCTCTTAAATTGGGGCATACAGAAATATTTGTTCCTATGATTCCGGTAATGCTGGTCGGACTGGTCTGGGTATTCTTTGTTGCTTATATTTTAGGAGTACGGGAGAAAAAAAGAATAAGCAAGCACGGAAAATATACAAAATACAGCGGACAGGATATTGCTGGCGAGAATGATCCTGCATTAAGACGTCCCAAGCTTATTATTATCAATCTTATCCTGACCATCATCCTTCTTTGCGTGATGATTCTTGATATTATTCCTTTGGGAATTGCTTTTATGATCGCCTTCTGTATCGCTTCTTTGATTAATTACCCGAAGCTGAAAGACCAGCAGAAAATCATTTCAAAACATGCAGGAAATGCATTATCTGTAGCGGGAATGATCTTCGGAGCAGGAATTTTCACAGGAATCTTAAATGGTACCGGAATTATGAATGCTATGGGAAACAGTATTATCAGTATCATTCCTAAAACATGGGGCGGCTATCTGAACGTAATCACGGCTATATTCAGTGTACCGCTTACCTTTTTCCTGACCAATGATGCTTATTATTTTGGAATATTACCTGTAATTACAGCTACCGGCAGCCAGTTGAATATTCCTCCTGATATTTTGGGACGCGCCAGTCTTGTGGGCCAGGCCTCTCATTTATTAAGCCCTTTGGTTCCTTCCACTTATCTACTCGTTTCACTGGCAGGTGTTGAATTCTCCGATCACCTGAAATTCACTTTAAAATGGGCCATAGGATCATCAATTGTAATGTTGCTGAGTGCATTGGTTCTTGGTATTATATAAGGTTATATCTTTGAATTTTGTAATCTTATCATATAAAAAAACGGATGATGAAACCTTTTAAGCAAAAAACATTTACGGACTCCTATTTAAGAAACCTTACCCTTTATGTGTTCACGGCTATTATCTGTGGAGCATTAACAGGGTATTATTTTCCGGAAGTCAGTAAACATCTGGAAACGGTAAGCAATTACTTTTTCATGCTTCTTGAGGTTTTGATTATTCCGGTTATTTTCATTGCAGTAACGTATGGGGTAAGCTATATTTTCAGTACTAAAAATGCTTTAAAGATTGTAAGCCAAATGGTGATCTATTTCTTAATCATCACTTCCATCAGTATTTTATTGGGGATAGGTTCCGGACTTCTTTTAAAACCGGGAGCCGATACGGGAATTATTATTTCTTCCCACAAAGCACTTCCCGAAAGGTTTTTAGCAAAGACTACAAACCCTCTGCACATCAGCAATTATGTACTTTTTCTTTTAATATCAATATCTGCAGGAGTACTGCTTGGCCTTTCAAAGAAAAAGGATAACATTCTTAAAGGTTTAGACGCCGGAAGAAATTTATTTTTTAAACTCATCAAATATGTTTATATATTTCTTCCGATAGTCATTTTCTGTAATATTGCTTATGGCATTTCAGTATATGGAATTAATACTCTGTTGCCATTAAGTAAAATTGTTGCTACAGTATACCTTACGAGTGTATTTTTTATTTTCGGGATATTGGGCGTTATCACAGCTTACTTTAAAATTAACCTTTGGGATTTTCTGATCAGCATCAAAGAAGAAATTATTCTTGTGGTAGCTACCTCTTCTTCAAAAACAGCATTCCCGGTGATTTTTGATAAAATGGAATCACAGGGGTATGACCGGAAAATTCTTCGTCTTATCATTCCTCTCGGATACAATTTTAATCTGGCGGGAGCTTGCATCTACCTTTCAATTTCATGTATATTTCTTATCCAGTTTTATAATATTCAACTTACCTTAAAAGATTATTTCTGGCTTTTCATAACCATTTCAATTGCTTCTAAAACTGCTTCGGGAGTACCCGGATCAGGCTTCCTTGCCCTGATGTTTACCTTAAGCCGGTTTGGGAAAATCCCTACTACAGATCTTGCCCTTTTATACAGTGTAGACCGCTTTATGAATGAAGCCAGATCTGTTACTAATTTCATAGGCATTACCGTTTCTGCTGCCATTATTTCAAAACTTAACCAAAATACTATTTCTTTAAAAAATGATGTTTCCTGATTTTACACAACTATTAAATGACATATTACAAAACCCTGCAAAATCTATCGCCATTATCGGCAATCTTATCCTTATTGAAAGTCTGCTTTCCGTAGACAATGCCGCTGTGTTGGCAACCATCGTAATGGATCTTCCGGAGCATCAAAGAAAGAGAGCTTTAAAATACGGCATTCTTGGAGCTTACGTATTTCGCGGACTGGCTCTTATTTTTGCATCCGTCCTGATTTCCGTATGGTGGCTGAAACCACTGGGAGGAGTATACCTGCTCTATATTTCTTTTGACTGGTTGATCAAAAAAATAAAAAACACAAATGATGAAGAAAATCCAGAGGAAAATCCTGATAAAGAATCCAGCTGGCTGTATAAAAATTCAATCGGGCTGTTTGGACAGTTCTGGGCAACCGTTGCTATTGTAGAAGTAATGGATCTTGCTTTTTCTATTGATAATGTTTTTGCTGCCGTAGCCTTTTCAGACAATTTACTTTTAATTACCCTTGGCGTCTTTATAGGAATTTTAGCGATGAGATTTATTGCACAGTGGTTTGTCCGTCTGATGCAGATATTCCCTTTTCTGGAAACAGCAGCGTTTATTGTGATTGCTATTTTAGGGGTTAAACTAAGTTTGTCATTATATGAGCACTTCTCCCCTGCTACAGCTTTTGCTCGGTTTTTAGCCAGCCATACAATGGAAATTTTAGTTTCAGCTATTACCGTTCTTTTGTTTGTAGTTCCCGTAGCTACCAGCTATCTCTTCAGATTTCCAGTCCGCAAAAAATAATTTTTCTGCCAAATTTTCACATTCGGAAATAAAAGTCTGCCATTTCAGCCACCAGTGTCTCATGGCATACATTTAGAGAATTATTACACAGAAATAATTAATAAATAAACATATTATGTCAGTAAACTTTAAACCATTAGCAGACAGAGTTCTAGTAGAACCTATCGCTGCAGAAACTAAAACAGCTTCAGGTATTATTATCCCGGACACTGCAAAGGAAAAGCCGCAAGAAGGTACTGTAGTGGCAGTAGGTCCTGGTAAAAAAGATGAGCCAACAACTGTTCAGGTAGGTGACAAAGTTCTTTATGGAAAATATTCAGGTGCTGAATTGAAGTTGGAAGGTAAAGATTACTTAATCGTAAGAGAAGCTGATTTATTAGGAATTATTGGCTAAGCTTCAGGCTATTGGCTTCTGGCAAATGGCTTTTCTGTGTTGAAATTAATTCATGAGAGATTTTAAAAAATTTGAGGTGTGGCAATTAAGTCATCAGTTGACTTTAAAAATCTATACTTCAACCAGAAGTTTTCCAAAAGAGGAAATTTTTGGACTTACCTCTCAAATCAGAAGATCATTTGCCTCTATAGGATATAATATTTCTGAAGGAAGCGGTAGAAATTCGGATAAAGAATTTGCCAATTTCATCAATATTGCATTAGGATCCTCTAATGAAGCCGAAAACCAATTAATTCTTGCTAAAGATTTAGGATACATTCATGAAAATGAGTATCAAGATACTTTAGAGGAACTAACAATACTAAAAAAGAAGCTTGTCACCCTATGGAACAGGCTCAATGGAAATTAAAAATTAAAGTTAAACACGCGAATTGCAAAAGCTAAAAGCAAAAAGCAAGTCGCCAAAAGCTAAACAAACATGGCAAAAGAAATAAAATTCGATATTGAATCAAGAGACGCTTTAAAGAGAGGTGTAGATGCATTGGCTAATGCAGTAAAGGTAACTTTAGGTCCTAAAGGAAGAAACGTAGTTATCGAAAAATCTTTCGGTGCTCCGCACGTAACTAAGGATGGTGTGTCTGTTGCAAAAGAAATCGAACTTGAAGACAGAGTAGAAAATATGGGAGCGCAAATGGTAAAAGAAGTAGCTTCCAAAACTAATGATATCGCAGGAGACGGTACTACTACCGCTACTGTATTGGCACAGGCTATCGTAAGAGAAGGTCTTAAGAACGTAGCTGCAGGTGCTAACCCAATGGATCTTAAAAGAGGAATCGACAAAGCAGTAACTGCAGTTGTTGAAAACTTAAAAACTCAGTCTCAGACTGTTGGAGATTCTACAGAAATGGTAAAACAAGTTGCTTCTGTATCTGCTAACAACGACGAAACTATCGGTGCTTTGATCGCTGAAGCTTTCGGAAAAGTTGGAAAAGAAGGAGTAATCACTGTAGAAGAAGCTAAAGGTATCGATACAACGGTAGACGTTGTAGAAGGTATGCAGTTCGACAGAGGATACCAGTCACCTTACTTCGTGACTAACCCTGAGAAAATGTTAGCTGAACTAGAAAACCCATACATCCTTTTAGTAGAGAAGAAAATCTCTTCAATGAAAGAATTACTTCCAGTTCTTGAGCCAATTGCACAAGGTGGTAAGTCTCTATTGATCATTTCTGAAGAAGTTGAAGGTGAAGCTTTAGCTACTTTGGTAGTAAACAAACTAAGAGGTTCTCTTAAAATTGCTGCTGTAAAAGCTCCAGGATTTGGGGACAGAAGAAAAGCAATGTTAGAAGATATCGCAATCCTTACAGGTGGACAGGTGATTTCTGAAGAGCAAGGTTTCACTATGGAAAACATCTCTTTAGATATGCTTGGAACTGCTGAGAAAGTAACAATCGACAAAGACAACACTACAGTTGTAAACGGTGGTGGTGACGAAGCGAAAATCAAAGGAAGAGTAGCTCAGATCAAAGCTCAGATGGAAACTTCTACTTCTGATTATGATAAAGAAAAACTTCAGGAAAGACTGGCTAAGTTAGCTGGTGGTGTTGCTGTACTTTATGTAGGAGCAGCTTCTGAAGTTGAAATGAAAGAGAAAAAAGACAGAGTAGATGATGCATTACACGCTACAAGAGCGGCTGTAGAAGAAGGTATCGTTGCAGGAGGTGGTGTTGCTTTAGTAAGAGCAATCTCAGCTTTGGAAAACCTTACAGGAATCAATTCTGATGAAACTACAGGGATCAAAATCGTGAAAAGAGCAATCGAAGAGCCATTAAGACAAATCGTTGCTAACGCAGGTGGTGAAGGTTCTGTAATTGTTGCTAAAGTAGCAGAAGGAACAGGAGACTTCGGATACAATGCGAAAACTGACGAGTATGTTCACATGCTTGAAGCAGGTATCATTGACCCAACTAAAGTAACAAGAGTTGCCCTTGAAAATGCAGCTTCTGTATCTGGAATGCTTCTTACCACTGAATGTGTAATCACTGAAGTAAAGAGCGCTGAACCAGCTATGCCAATGGGTGGTGGAATGCCAGGAATGATGTAGTAGCGTAAGCTAAGACAAATTTAATATATAAACCGTTCTACTTGTAGAGCGGTTTTTTAATAACACCATATCAAACAAAGATCATATATGACAACAGATAGAGATAACTTTACATCTAAAACCATTGATATTCTTGCGAAAAGAGTTAGCTATAAGTGCTCAAATCCTAAATGCAAAAAAAACACAGTTGGACCTAATCACTCAAAACATAAAGCAACAATAGTTGGAGTTGCAGCTCATATAACTGCAGCATCTCCTGGTGGTCCAAGATATAACCAAAATCTGACAACCGAAGAAAGAAGAGATATAGATAATGGCATTTGGCTTTGTGTGAATTGTTCAACATTAATAGATAAAGATCCTATTTCATATCCAACTAAACTACTTGAAGAATGGAAAAAAGAAGCAGAGGATGAAACAAATGAATTACTTCTCGGAAATCATAACAAAAAAGAAAGACCTCTTATAGAAGCGGACTTAATATGGTCAAATAGCCAAAGGTGGAATAAGGGATACAGTTCAAAAAACAAAGAACTTTATGGAAATACAATCGTAATTGGACAAGATAAACCTATAATTTTCTGGAATTTAGTATGGAATTTTAAAATAGCTTTATATAATAACTCCAGATTTCCAGCTTTTAATATAAAAGTTGAACAAATTGGTATTAATAAGTTTGATTATATTGGTGAATTACCCCTGATTAACAATTTACCTCCTTATAAAAATATAGAACTTCAAGCCAGATTCGAGAAATTTATAGAGGGTACTGGTACTGAAGCTGATAAATCGCTTAATCAAAAAGTTCCCGAAGCTTTAAAGAATCTGAAATTAAAAATCACTTATAATGATGAAGAAGGAAATGAACATACAACCGTTGCTACCATAGATAATGAAATGTTCGTTAACAAAAGGGAATAAATAATAAAACGAATGAGCTAAAATTTTAAGTAAGTAAAAAGCACAGAACCAGCTATGCCAATGGGTGGTGGACTGCTAGGAATGATGTAACGGTCAGCGACCGAGGCAAATTAATATACTAACCGTTCCACAAAAGTGGAACGGTTTTTTGTTTAAAAATACGGTTTACCGTAAGGAAATATTGTAATAAGTATTTAATTTTGGCTATATTTTTTATTCAAATAACTAATAATCTCAAATTTAAATTATGCTACCAGAACAGTTAAATACCATTAAGGTAAATCTAGAAAAATTAAATAATCTTGACGAAAATCAAAGAGAGCTACTAAATGAATTAAATTTTATAAATAAGAGCATTGCTCTGAAAAAAGATTTAGAACAAAATTACATAGTTGAAAAAATGATATTTGAATCATTTGCTGTAGCAAGCAACACATGTCCTGCCTGTGGTAAAAGAAAGTAGTTATGGAAAAGGGATGTTACACTGTAAATAAAAATGAAGAAATTCCTTTCGATATAATATTTGCAGTAAAACCAAATATTAGTCAAGTCACAGAAAATCAACAAAAACTTCATTTAGAAATTGAAAAAACACTTGTTGTTGTTAGAAAATTATTTGAAAATTCAACAATTGAATTACATCATTATTTTTCACAATTACTCTCGTTAGCTCAAGCAGGTTTAACCCCTGAAGACAATGCGCAACCAATAATCTCATTTAATGCTTTACAGCAATTAAAAGCTGAGATTATAGATAAAAAATCAGGTGAGATAAAAAATACTTACTTTAAAACTCTTGGTGTTAAAGCATCATATTTAGGGAGCCCCATTTTACTTTTTTGTTTTATAATAAAAATCTTATACTACTTTACACAATCAGATGTGATTAATAATTTAAGTACATTTTCAAATTTTTTATTTATTTGGTGTGCTAGTTTATTAGGGGTTTGGCTATCATTTGGAGCAAGGAAGACAACTTTGACTTTCGAAGAACTTACAACAATTGAAGAAGACAGACTAGAGCCTACAATAAGACTAATTTTTGTAGGCATTATCTCCATGATATTTGCTCTTCTTTTTTATAAAGAAGCTGTGGTTTTAGAAATAGGCAAAATTTCAACTAAAGCAGTAACAACCGATTCTTTTACGGCAATAATCTTTGGCATTTTTTTAGGTCTAAGTGAAAAATTTATAGGTCAAAAATTAACTAAAAAAGCAACTTCTTTATTCGAATCAATTTAAATTAATACAATATGTTAACATCAAAGCTTTTAGAAGTAAAAAAAGAATTAGAAAATAAACTTTTCAAAGATAATGACGATAAAAAAACTTTGAAAATTTTAGAGTCTTTAGATAAAGATATAAATTTCAATAGAATGATAAATTCTAATGATTTCATTATCAAATCATTTAGTGTAGCACCTGATAATTGCCCAAGTTGTGGAAAAAAATTATAAATAATTATATTCACCTTGCTGATGCAAGCGTCTCGCTCTTATCAATAAATATAAAACCGTTCTTTTTTAGGAACGGTTTTTCATTTCAAAACAAACTCTATATCTCCTATTTCCAATCCACAACTTTTCCTTATCCTTAAAACAAAACACCATCACCATTGAAAACAGAATTATTACTCTTTTCATTTTCCTGCTACAAAAAGTCTCCTGACTTGAAGCCGATAACATAAAAATAAATCTTTAAAAAAAAGCTTCAAAGTCAGGAGACTTCAAAGAGTGATTTAGGGCGGTTTTTTTACGGTTTCCCGCAAAGAAGTATTATTTCAATATTTTAAATTTAATCCATAAATTATTATATAAAAACCTTTACCTATATCAAAATATGCAACAGAGAAGCTATAGAGACTATTTAAATAAAACATTCCTGGAAGAATTAAATTATAAAATTTGGGTTACTAAAGGCTGTAGGTTTAATGCAAGCTCAAGACTCATAAGAACTGGAAAATTATCAAACCTAGCAATAAATATGATTTCTGTTTATTTAACAATAGCAGGTTTACTTACTGTCTACAATATAAATTCTAAAATTATTGATGATAAGTTATTAGCATATTTAGTAACTAGTTTGTCAATTCTTGCCCTAGTATTTGGTCAAATAGAAAGCTCAAAAGACTACACACTTAAATCTAAAGAATTTCATAACTGCAGTCTTGAGTTATCTGAAATTTACAACAAGCTTAGAATTTTTAAAACTCTTGAGGAAAACCCCACTCAGGAAAGAAAGACTCAATTTACTGAAGAAATATCTAGTTCCTATCAAAAAGTACTTGAGAAATATGACAATCACTTACAAATAGACAATAATATTTTTAAAACAAAAACAGCAAGATATCACGAATTGAATTATTGGCAAGTAATAAAATATAAATCTGAATACTATTTGCATTCATATTTTCTTTATCATTTTTTAATTATTGTACCTGCAGTACTTATTATATTGTTAATAATCTATCGCAAATAAAATGTTACTATGAGAAATCAAGAGATATCAAAAAATATTCATAAACTCCATTTATTTTTAGAACAATTTTGATAAATCGTACGAAAACTAACTATATTGGTAAATAAAAACTAATACAATGAATAAAGGCTTAGAAATATTTGATAAACTGCGAGAAAACCTAATCTTTATCTTTTCATTATCTTTAATTTCTTCCTATTGTGCGTCATTAGGTTATTATTCCGTTTACAATATTGATATCACTTCATTCTTAAATATAAGTGACATTACTATGATTTTTGCAAAATGGACTTGGTTTACAATATTTTTAATAATGATGACATTTCTAATTTTATTTGATTTTTTTGATGAAGAAAGTGATCATAAATGGTTAAGCAAAACAATTGGAAAAACAAATTTGAAATGGAGAGGACTAATTATATTTATTTTCATAATTATAGTATTATTATCTACCTTTTTTATAGATCACACCATGAAAAAAGAAATTAAATTAATTCTTTTCTATGGATTAATAATTTTTCTAATATTCATTTTTATTTACATTCCTTCACATTCTATTAAAAATAGAACTATTTCCCAACTACGTTTTAAAGATTATGCTGGAGCAGGTTTCGTCTTTGCTTTTTTTGTATATGCTTTACCTCTTATGATTGGTTATCATATGGCTAATTATAGGAAAAACACCAAAGAAAAAAATAATATAAAAATTACATTCGAAAACAAGGCTATACTTGATACAACTAAGGACACAAATAAATATTTTATTGGTAAAACTAGTGATTATATTTTTTTTTATGATATTAATAAACAAGCTTCAATAATATATAAAACTGATAAAATAGAAATAATAGAATATTACTCTACAAAAAGTAAAAATGATAACTGGTATGATTTTTTGACAAATTAATACTATTTTATAAAATTTTATGATTTTTGAGTTTGTAAGTAGACATAGAACACGCCCCCATGGTATAGAGCTGGGGATGAGAATGAAACTATTTAAATAAAATAACTAATAACAATTAAGATTGATACTAACAGATAATCAAACTACTGAAATAAAAAGGGCAATTATATTCGCTCTAACAAAACTATACAATCAAGATATTTCCTTAATTGAAAGGCAAGCACATGAACGTTCTAGTGTATTTAGATTCGGACTCTATTTTTCGGAAATAATTGCACAAACTTCATTTGGAGCTGATAATGAATTAACAATTGATTTTGATTATAATCGAAATGGTGAAAACATAAAAGATATGGACGGTTTCAATCCAAAACATGGAATATTTCCTGACATTGTTTTACATCATAGGGGGTTTAATGATAAAAATATTGTGGTCATAGAATTTAAAGGACATTGGAGTGGTAAGGGAAGAGATGATGAAAAACTTAAAGGCTTTACCAGCGAAATAGTAAATGATTATCATTATGGACTTGGTGTTTTTGTCAGACTCACAACAACTATAACCAATTGTGAAATAACATATTACAAAAATGGAGAACTTGAAAATGTATAATCGTAATTTCGTTGTGTTTGAATAGTTAATAAATATATTCCACATTGTGGCAATTTTATCTCATACTTTTAATCATTAAAAATGTAAATGAAAACTGAAATTAGTAAAATTATTAAAGACAACAATCTTAGAGATTTAATGACTGACATTAATGAAGTTGTTTTAGACTCATTTTTAGAAGATGGAATAGTAAAAGATATACCAATTTTAGGACTAGTCTCCAAAGGAATTAACTTTGGTAACACAATTCAAGAAAGACTTTATACAAAGAAATTATTAACTTTTTTAAAGCAACTTGAAAATACTAAGCAAGAGGATAGAGAAAAAGAAATTAATAAAATAGATGAGAATAAAAACTATAAAACTAAAGTTGGTGAAAAACTACTATACATAATAAACGAAGCTGATGATTGTGAAAAAGCAGGATACATTGGAATTTTATTCAAACATTTTTTAGAACAAACACTTTCTTATGTAGATTTTATTAGATGTGTAGATTGTATCAATAAAACTAACATTATTGATCTAAACTTTTTTATTAAGGAAGACTTTCTTGAAAGCTATATCAATTCTAACGTTGAAAATTATTTGAATAGCGGCTTAATCACACAAGAATATAAAAATCCTTTGAATGAAGATTATAAAAAGGGGATTTTTTATGGAAAGGCACATATAAAGTATAATATTTCTAGAGCTGGAATGTATATTAGAAGATATTTGAGATAAAACAAAATCCGAAGTTCCCCACTTCGGATTCTTTATATCCCAACCCACCTAAAATACCCCCAATCCCCCATTTTCTATCCCCAAACTTTTACTTATATTTGTTTCTATAACGTACACAAATATGCAAAACAAAAAAATACATCAGGGGAGAAATATCAAGCGTTTTCGTGAGATGTTGTGCATCAAGCAGGAAGCTTTGGCTTTTGATCTTGGTGAAGACTGGAACCAGAAGAAGATTTCGCTTTTGGAGCAGAAAGAAACTATTGAAGATCCTTTATTGCAAAAGATTTCTGAAGTATTGAAAATTCCTGTAGAAGCTTTTCAGAATTTCGATGAAGAACAGGCAATCAATATTATTTCTAACACTTTCGATAACTGCCAGCAACCAGCTTCTATTTTCTATAATTCTACAATTAATCCTGTAGATCAATTAATTAAAGTGCACGAAGAAAAAATTGCGCTGTACGAAAGAATGCTGAAAGAAAAAGATGAGATGATGGCCAGACTGGAGCAGTTGATTCAGAAATAAAAAAGATATTTATAAGAACTATGGATAGGGCTCTTCTTAAATATGTTAGCGAAAGTTTACCTGCAGAATTGAGAGAAATCATAACATCAAAGCGTGCAGAATATGAGAAAGGGTTAACTATCCATGAGAAAGCCATTATTTATCACTATACAGATTCCGGATACGAATCCTTAAATGAACGATTAAGAAACGGACAGAATATAAATGATTTTGGGCTTTTTTTAAATTATAGTTTAGATAAATTACCAGATTACAAAGATCTTTGTTATTGTACCATTCGGTGTTCAAGAAGAAATCTTGAAAAATATTATTCAGCGCTCAGTAACAATGGCATTATTATTGAAAAATCATTTTTATCTTGCAGTAAATCAAGACTATTAGCACTTTATTTCAGTGACAGCCCCTTATTCATAATTTTATCAAAAAGAGGAAAAGATATTGAAAAAATCGCTAAATTTGGAGTAGATAGTGGACAAAACGAAAGAGAAATTATATTTAAGTCTGGTTCAAGATTTAAAGTATTAGAAATTAAAGAAGCAGAAAACAAAATTACGATAACATTAGAAGAGATATAAAAATGGATTTAATAAAAGAATATTATAAAAATACAAATTTCAAAAATGACTCTGATTTTTTGGAGAATTTGGAAGACATTTTTATGTTCGGAAATATTAAATCTGAATATAAAAATAATGATTTTATCAACCATAAAGAGTTAATCAATTTACAACTAATAAATTTTCTTAAAAGTCTATTATCACAAGATTTATTAACCAACAAAAAAGAAAAGGTTGCTGCTATTAATTTGATTTCAGAAATGGATCTTAGAAATGAATTTTTGGAATTAATTAAAGAGAACAACAACAATAATACAGCTAAAATTTCTGAGAGATTAGGAGCTAAGTTTATGTCATCAGTAGATAAAAGCAAACATTAATCTGTACTGAAAGACTATTCCAATGTAAAGCCTTATTATACCATCTGAAATTTTATACTAATAATAACCGCTCTATCTTTGGAGCGGTTTTATCTTTCAAATTCTATTGCTTTTGGATAATAAGTTGTCAGCTCATTCTTTATCCCCCACCTTTTACTTATATTTGTTTCTATAACGTACATAAATAGGCAAAACAAAACTAATAACCAACTCTTCATGAAACTCTATACTTTCATAGCAGTACTACTCTTGTTATCCTTCAGTTGTACAAAAAAGGAACAATACAGCGTTGGTCAGGAATGGAATTACAAAACCCGTCCCACAGAAAAAAGCTCTATCCTTAAAATTTTAAAGATCGAAGACTATCCTGAAACCGGAAAAATAATTCATATTTCTATCAGCGGTTTGAAGATGAAAAACCCTGCCAGCCCTACCGGTTATGCAGAAACCCTCACCCATATTCCCATATCAGAAGAGGCATTAGACAAAAGTGTCACCAGTCTGAAAAACGAAACCGGCAAAAAGCCAGACTCTCTTGAAATGGGCGGTTATTCTTACTGGAAAAAAGAGTTCGACAAAGGAAATGCAGGAATATTCACCATTCCCGTTTCTGAGATTGTAGGAGCAATGGAAAAATCTATTGTTGCAGGGGATTATGTTAAGTAAATTTCCCAGGTCATCCAGTTCCACACATTCTCCCAACTTTGCGCAAATAAAATAATTATCCAAAATCAGGAAAGCTTCTAAAAACAAGTATTAACAAAACAATGACATTTTTATATACAGCAAGAGGAATATACGATAAGAACTATGAAGACGGAATGTCTTGGGATAAGTATATTGAATGGTCTAAACTAAGTCATCTCAAAGAACTTGTTTCGCTGGATGGAATACTAAATGAAGTTTTAGTTGAGCCAGACTATGACAATGCCAACGATTGGGATTATATTCACGTTATTGAACAATACCAAACAGGCTTTTTTACAACCCTTGATTTTGTATTTAAAAGATTAAGTTCAAAAGAAAAGTTCAATCTTCTGGCAGTTGTTGTAGAACCAGATCAGGAATGCAGCCAAATTAATATGGACGGGTTTGAATTTATAGGGTATGAACTGCTTGATCAGGATTTCAACATTAGTGCTTTGACTAATTGTGGTGGCTTCTTAGAAACATTTTTACCAACAGACCTAAACAACAAAGGACTTATTGACGAATTTGAAAAAGCATATGACATCAAAAAACGACTTCTGGAGAATAACCCTGATGAACACCATGCAGATACAAATGTAATTGCAGTTTGGAGGCATAAAACAATTGGCAGGTAAATAATTGACACTTGAGAATATTATCGTCGCTACCGCACGATTATATCATGTGGCTCTGGCTTTTAGATTACATTATTAGAATTTATAATACTATTACCTCTTAATTATACAATCACTTCTCCTTTATCTTCTTTCTATGCTTCAAACCAAAATTAATTAAGGCATTGACAACATCTTCAGTTTCTTTGGCATGTGTGGTAAGCGCATACGAAACGGTAACAGGTTTGGTGTTATTAACCGTTCGGGTGATCAGTAAATTATCTTCCAGTTCCTGCAGCTCTTTGGACAGAACTTTTGGACTTATTCCCAGAGCTGTTTCCTTCAGATCTTTGAACCGCATGGTTTCGTAATGATACAAATTATGCAGAATACAGAATTTCCATTTGCCGCTTAATAATTCAATGGCATCTTTAAGAGCCAATATTTTTTCTTTACTGATGTCATTTTTTTTGGTACTCATACAATAGTTACTTTCCAAAAGGTAACGGATAGTAAAGGTAAAGTTTCTTTCAGATAATTTTACACTGTAAAAAATTAAAAAATGAAAGTAACAATAATTGCAAACATTTCAGCTAATGGTAAAGTATTATTATCCGATCATCCACATCATCAGCTGCCACCAGAAGCAATGGAGTTTTATTTAGAATTCGCAAAAAAAGTGGGAAACCTTGTCATAGGCTTTAAAACCTTTGAAAATTTTTTAACCTTTCCACAGGAAGTCAAAGAACATTTCAACGGAATAGAAATCGTAATACTCTCTGAAAAACCTTACGCAACAAAAGGCTACAAGACTGTTAAAAGTCCCGAAGAAGCTATTGAATATATGTCAGAAAAAGGCTTGCACGAAATGGCAGTTGGCGGTGGAACAGGGGCTTTTAATGCTTTTATAGACAAAGATCTGGTAACGGACATTTATTTTAATATCCATCCGTTAATCACAGGAGTTGGCGGTGTTTTAGGAAACAGCAGTGAACTGAACTCAAAATTTAAACATACAGAATATAACCTTAAAGACGGTTTCATTCAACTGCATCTAACCAAAGAAGACTGAATAGCAACGATCTAAAAAAGTGGATATAGTTTTAGATATTTTCTGAACGAAAAAAACATCCTTATATGAACCAAAAGAACCTCATCAACTTTTTCCTATCTTTAAACCACAGTTATTATCTTAAAGTCCGGTATTAAAAAATAAACCTGAATCACTGAAAGAAAATCGAACAGAACCAAACACTAAAACTCAGACTCTTGAAAACAACATTATTATTCCTTTCATTTTTGGGCTCACTGCTAGCCCATGCACAAACGCTTCAATTTAAAAATCTCGCCAATATGTCTGTAGGCAGAGGGGCTGCAACCAGTGTAATTGTGGATGATAATATCTATGTGAGCAATGGATATCAGGACAAGGGTGGCAATGCCAATTATATTGAGAAATATAATATTACGGATAACAAATGGAGTGTTCTCAATCCCACTCTGCTTTCCAAAAAATTTGCTAATTCTGAGACTTACAATAATAAAATTTATATTTTTAACGGTTGGGGAAACAGCCATCTTGAAATTGTAGACCTTGAAACCAATAAAGTAACGAAGGGCGCTGTTAATCGTTCCTATACCGGAAATGCAGGTTCTGCCATCCATAACGGCAAAATATATGTGTTTGGCGGCAGCGGACTGAATGGAGTGGCAACTACCGTCTTTTCTAATAGATTCCAGTATTATGACATTGCTTCAGATACATGGCATCCGTTACCCGATATGCCCACAGCCAGAGAAGCAAGGGGCAAAATTGTGAATGACAAGCTTTATGTCATTGGGGGTTTTAACGGTACCTCATCCCGACTGATCAATGTTTACGACCTCAACACTGATCGCTGGACCGATCAATTTACGATGCCCGCCGGGATATCCGGACATTCATTAGCGGTATCCGGTAATAAGATTTTTATTGCAGGTGGTTATAATAATCAAACTTTTCTCGCCTATTTTGATACTACAACCAATAAATTCCATCAGCTATCATCCAATATGATTCCCAGAAGACATGCTGCATTGGAAGTATACAACAATAAACTATACATCATCGGCGGAAGTACAACTTCTGTAACCAAATCAGCTATTAAAAGCATACAGGTTGCAGATATCAGCGACAGTACACTTGCTAATACAACCACTGACAACCGTATAATGGAAACAAAAGTTTATACCAATGCATCTAAAGACGGTTTTATCATCAGCAACAAAAATAACAGCAATCAGTTTGAATTTACCGTTTACTCCACAGATGGAAAGGTGGTCAGCAGGGGTTTCGCCTATTATAACAGAAATATAGATTTATCAAGAGTACAGCGCGGAACTTATATTTTTAGTTTTAAAGATGAGAAAGGGGTTTTACAGCAGATTAGAGTATTCAGATAATAATAAACTACAAACATACTATCAACTCCATCATTTATTTCAAAAAATAATCCGGTGACAAATCAATACGGAAGGCATAATTCAATAATTAAAAAACAAAAACTTAAACATGAAAAGTGTAATCTTATTCTTTGCTATTTTATATGCATTAAATGTTTATTCACAAGAAAAGCCCAGTTATCCTGAGCCTGAAAAAGGGATGAAAAGAGTTGATCTTAAACTTCCGAAAATTGAGAATGACAAAGAATATAAAGTTGAAATAAGATTTGGAATTGAAATGAATATTTCTGAATGCTCCGATATTAATGATTTTAGTTTTAATATTAAGAATTTAGAAAAAAGGTATGGAATACCTCCTTCCAGATTCCCCTATTATGTATTACCGAAAGAAATACCTACAGAGGTACTTACTTTTTACAAGTCTAATTGTGATAAAACCAAGACTGTAAAGAAGAAGGTATTAAGCTCGCAGAATATTTTACAAGAATATAACGGGCATATTGCCATTCCGTTCTATATTCCTAAGGACTGGACTCTGGAATACAGGCTCTGGAAGGTAAATTCTGAATTTAAAAATGCAGAACTTTAAAAACACCTAATGACAAAAAAAATAATATTAGGAATATTGTTCTCCACTTCAATATCTTCTAAAATTGGAGCTCAGGATTTTTTACAGAAACTTGACAAGGAGTTTTGTATTTGTTTATCAAATAAAACAAATTATACTGATGAAGTATTTACAACTTGTTCATATGAAGTAATGTCAAAGCTTCAGAAAGATCTTGAAAACTATCATAAAAACACGGCTAATAAAAGTAAAGATGATTTTATGAAAGATCTTATGATCAGGTTAATAAATAATTGTGATCCTTTCTTTATTCATATGTCTGATTTAAAGAAAGCAGGAATGGACAAGTTTAAAAATGATTATAAAGAAATAAGTATTGATTCTCTAAAAAATAAGTTTACTAACACAAAGCTTTTGGCTGATTATTGGGAAATGGCAAATTGGTATTTTGCCAATAACAAAACTGAAGAAGCGGAAAGGATGTATAAAGAAATTCTAAAAAATGAACACGACCAAATGGAAGCTACTTATATGTTAGGGTTACTTTATGATGAATTAGGTAAATATCAAGAAGCAAAAATTTTATACGACAAAGTCTATAAAAACACAGGAAACATACAGTATAGATTATATTCAGAAATGGATTTGAAAAGAATAAAATAGTCCTCACAATACCCCCTTCTTCACCCGCTCCGCTGTATTAAACAAAACTAATGACTCAAAAAAAATTAAACATGCAATATTATAAAATACAATTTCTATACTTCAATATTCTCTTCCTTCTACCTTTTCATGCATTTGCTCAAACAAAAAAAGCATTTAAAATTGATTCTCTAATGAAACGGGCTAATCAAACCGGAAGCTTCAATGGTAATATTTTAGTGGCCAAAAATAATAAAGTCATTTACAAGGGGACTTTCGGTTTTACTGATGTAACAAAAACGAAAAGGCTCACCTCAGAGTACAGATTTAATATAGGCTCTATTACAAAAGAATTCAGTGCTGTTGCTTTATTACAACTACAGGAGCAGGGCAAATTAAAGCTGGATGATCATGTTTCCCAATACATTCCGGAGTTACCGAAATGGGCAGATGAAGTCACCATAAAAAACTTATTACAATACACGAGCGGTATTCCCGATGTAAACTGGAAAAAAATTAAAAACGACAAAGACCTTTTTGAAGGGTTACAGCTTGTTGACTCATTAGAGTTCAAGCCAGGTACAAATTACGGTTACAACAATAACAATCTGTTTCTACGTCAGTTTATTATTGAACGGCTAACCGGAATAAGTTTTAAAACCTATGCAGAAAAATTCATTTTTAAGCCCTGCAAAATGACATCTGCTGTAATGTCCGTTTTTGAAAATGAAAATAATATAGCCAAAGGATTTAATAATAATCTGACAGCAGACAAACCAGATTTACTCATCACTGGCGGAACATACTTAACTACTGACGATTTAATAAAATGGGTAAACTGCCTTCATTCCAACAAAGTAATTAACGCAAATTCATTGTTTGAGCTGGGACAGCAATTTAATCTGCCGGAAACGCAATCTTCTTTAGGGCAGGCAAAATTAAAAAACAACAAACTCATTGAGCATGTACACGACGGAAGAGCCGGAAGCTATGAAGCACTCTTAGTTTCGGATCTGAATGAAAAGTTTACTATCATTTTATTGGGAAACAATCACAACGGAAAGTTATTTGAAATTTCTGATGCTATAAAATCCATTTTGAAAAACTAAAAATATCGTCTTCCCTTTAGCATAGGTCCTGAATGCTTATGTTCTACAAAATAATAATATAGAAACCGTTTTGAAAATCAGAATAGTTTTCTTTTATAAAATCTACCACAAAAGGGTTATTGACAGTTAAGTTAATACTGAGTAATTTTGACTATTCAATGTTTTATTTCCAACATTCAGAAAAAAAATGACTAACCATAAAAACTTGTATTATGTTATCAAATACCGGAACTGTTTCATTCTATCTGTACCTTTTCTTTATTGTGATAGGTTTACTATCTATTTTTATAGTCTATTATCTGATAAAAAAAGGAACTCTGGACCCTGATAAGCTTGAGAACTTTTTAATCTATTTTAAATGGGTGATCATAACTCTTTCTATCAGTACTGTCACTTTAATTGTAACGGATCTCTTTAAAGAGAGGGATCAGGATATTAAAGAACTTGAGTATTTCGATAAGTATGTAAATGATGTTAAAAATGAAGAACGTCCACTGGTAAGGCTTCAGCTTGCAAAATACCTTTCAATTGTTGCCCCAAACGGTGAAATGAAAAAATCGTGGACCAATTATTATGATACGATTAAACGGGAGTATAAGGAGTATATAAAAGCACAAATAGACTTGAAAAAAGATTCTGCGATCAAAAATCCAACTCCGGATCAATTGAAACAAAAGGAAGAGAACCAAAGAAAAGTGGATTTATTTGAGACTCCTTTATCCAGTACCACCAATGAGAATAATACGGAATGGTTTATTATAGCAGCCGGAAATACAGATATAGATGGGGCAAATATTAATCTTGAAAAAGCGGTTAAGATTAATCATAATTCAAGTATTATTAAAAAAGGAGGTTCATTCAGAACGGTTCTTATGGGATACCCTTCAAAAGTTGAAGCTGAATCCCAATTACAAAAGGTCAGAAATGAAGTCAATCCGATGTCATATATTGTCCGAAAAGCTACCTGGTGCAATACCATTGAAAAGGGCAGCGAGTGCCTGATCTGCAAATAAAAAATATTGAAATAATTTTTCACATACCGTTCTGCTTTTTACAGAGCGGTTTTTTTTATTTTTATAAGGGAAAACTTCACCCTGAATAGCACCAATGAAAACGAGTATTTTCCCCTCTTTCATTTTTTATCCCTCTTACTTTCTCCTATATTTGTTTCAACAACGATCTGATCAATGATGACGATATAAAACCAAGCAAAATATGGCAACAAAAGAAGAATTCTGGGAAAGAAAAAAGAAATTAAATAATGATTTTTTCGTGATGGGGTCCCTTGCAAATCCGGCAAACGAAGAACAGATTACAAAGTATGAAGAAAGCACTGGTTTTATATTCAGCGAAGATATTAAAGACTTTCTGACGACATTCGGTTCCTTAATTTTTGAAGTTGAAGAAGAAATATGGAAACGTCCCAGCGAATTTGATGTTCTTCCGGCCTGGAAATTCGGATACGGCTTTTTTGTGTATGGCCTTTCTCAGGATGAAGAAATGCCTTCATGGATGGGTTTTACAGAAAAACATGCCGAGGCTCTTGAATATAAAGAAAAACCTCTGGGGCAGCTGTTTTTCAAACGAAGCGGAAATCTGTACAGAGCCTATACGGACAATGGAATCATAAAAATAGAGTACGACAAATATGACGAGAAAGATTATGAAGTATTTGACGGAAATATCTACGATTTTTTAATCAAAGAAATTGACAAGTTAGAAGAAGATTACAAAGAATATATCAATGAAGGAAAATTCTGATCCGAATATGAAAAAAACATTTGAATTTCTCACCCAGTTACAGAAAAACAACAATCGTGAATGGTTTGCTAAACACAAATCCGAATATGAAACCATTGTAAAAGACAACAAAATTCTTTTTACTCAGATCTATCATGAACTTCAGAAACATGATCAGCTCAAGGGAATCCATATTTTCAGGATTTATAATGACGTTCGCTTTTCCAAAGATAAAACACCGTACAAAACCAATTTTGGGGTCGGATATTCCCGTTCGAAACCAATGTTAAGAGGTGGATATTATATTCAGATTGAACCGGGTAACAGCTTTGTTGGAGGTGGCTTTTGGGGCCCGGAAGCCAAGGATTTACTCCGTATCCGTAAAGAATTTGAAATCAGCAGTATTGAAATTGAAAAAATTATCTCTGACAAGACCTTCATAAAATATTTTGGAGAGCTCAAAGGTGATTCTGTAAAAACGGCACCACGGGGTTTTGATAAAAATCATCCGGCTATAGATTTAATCAGAAAAAAGCAATTTCTGGTGATGCGGAAGTTTACCGATAAAGAAGTTTTATCTGACAATTTTCAAAAAGAAGCACTGCAAACCTTACTTGCCATGCGTCCTTTTTTCGATTATATGAGTGAAATTCTGACAACAGATTTGAATGGAGAACCCTTGTTCTAAAATTCAGTTATAATATATTTAAAAAAATTAAACCCTTATGAAACCTTTCCCCTATTATATTTTGTGTATTAATCTCAGGATACCATTCATCAAATAAAGCTGAAACGATCAATCCGAAACAGATTCCCTCCCTTACAAATTAGTCGCTGAAAATATTCTGGGAAAAGAAAAACAGTTCCTGGGAGAAAACTGGGAAAACTGCTCCAGTATTTTTCCTCATTATTGTATAGACAGTATTCATATTGAAAACAAAGAACTGTATGTACATTGGACTTTACCCAACAAAATAGACAAGCCCAACAAAACTGAAGTACAAAAAATTAAGCTGAAGCTTTAAAAACAACAATAACCAGCCATGAAATACTCATTCTTACTTATTTTCGCTTCCTATATATTATTGAGTTGTTCTGAGAATTCTCAGAAAACAAAATTCATGGATTTTCGAAGTTTTGCATTTCAGGCTCCTAAAGACTGGAACAAACTGAAAATGGATGCTTATGATAGTAACGCTGGAATTATCGTCACAAAAAATAATGATTCGATTTTCTACGATTATGGACCTTATTCCTATTCATTAGAAGAAAATGTCACGATTATTAGCAGAAAAGATGTCAACGAACTTCTAACTGTGAATCCAAAGGCTGATACAACAGAATTTATTATCATTGATAAAAATTCAAATAGAGAAGATTTTGTCAAAAGTAAAATAACCTATAAAAAAATTGATGGCTACAGGGCAAAAATAGTAGAGCCCAAACAAGTGGGAAAAGGAATGACAGGAATTTATATCGACAGCCTCAAGACTGAATCAATAGGAAAAATCAGATTCAATTTATATGGTACAAATCTAGAGAAAGAAAGTCAGATAGAACTTTTACAAGCAATTCAAACATTACAATTCAGAAAATAATATTTGAAGTACATAAAAATCGGACTCTCTTTTTTGTATTTTACATCCAACTAAAAACAATCCATGAAAATAAAAATTGTTCTGCTTCTTCTATTCATCATCAACACTGTAACAGCACAAATCAAAGAGAAAATAACCATTCCGAATGGAGTTATTTATAATTATGCAGATGATAAAATAAATGAAAAGGCAAAAAAATTACTTACTGAAAGTCTGACGAATACAACCAATGATGACCTGTTGGGAAATAATTTAATCATAGGACCCACACTTTGGAAGAGGTTTAAAAATATTGAAAGCTTAAAAAGTATTCCGGATAGTGTAATTTTTCATATTGACGATATAGAAGTAGAGGGAAAAATGTCTAAGAACCTGAAGGACTCCAAAAAGATTTGGGATGAAGTAAAAAAGGAAATTTCCGGGAATTATCAGATACGAAAAGCCAACGAAGATGAATTAAAATATTACTGGTCAACCATTTCATTTGATATTGAAGAACCTTTATTTATTTTGCAGACCGAAAACCATTATTATATTATAAACTTTCTAAAGGAAAAGCTGAAGTTATTCTGGCTGGATGAGTTTCCCAATAAAAACACCTATAACAACCCTATTGACAAAGGAACATACAAAACCGAAGGAACGATCAAAACTTATAAAAATGGAAATGAAGTTTATATTACTGATAAAGGAAACAAAGAAACCAAACTGGAGAAAGTACTATTCTTGACTAGTGATCCGGAATTACAGAAAAATTCTTCTGTTGAAGATCTTCAGTCAGTTTTTGAAAAAACCAATAGAATTTTTGAAAATTTATTTAAGGACTCTAAAAAAGAAGGAAAAATAATGGTTCAATTTGAATTGGGAGAAAAGAAAAACGAAATTCAATTTGCCGTTAAGGATGATCTGGATTTAGAACTCATGAAAGAATTTGAAAAACAGATTAATAAAGAAAAATATCCACATACAAAGAAAGATACTATAAAGTTTCAGCTGATTTATAAAGTCAATTCTTACAATGATACGGAATAAATTCTCTCCACTTTTTGTAATTTAGCCACAGAAAAACCGATAAAAAACTCATGAAATCTTATATTTTATTTTGTCTTCTTTTTATTTTTAACATCGCTGTCGGGCAGGAAAAAGAATATCAATCTATAAAAAAGGGAGATTTTCCTGAAGGTATTTATATGACGCTGGAAGATGTTCTGAATAAAAAACCGTCTTCCACTGAAGAAGTATATTTCAAAGCCTGTGAAAAATGTGATTCTCTTGATCTGCCGGAAAAGGCTTTTTTCTACTTTAAGCAAAAAAATAAAAGAGTTAAAGTTCCTCTGGCTGTTTCGCATAAAGGAGAAATGTATTTTCAGACTTACAGAAAATATACCAATAAGAAAGACAACGGATATGACCCGGACCAATATTCAAGGTTTTGTAAAGTGATCAACTATGGAAGATTCATTTATTTTGAAGAAAATATGAAAGGCTTATGGTCAAAGGCATTCTTAGGCGCATTAAGTCCTCTCACCTACTCCATCAATGGGAAAACCAAGGGAATTGTTTTAGATTTAGACAACAAAGAATTTAATATTCTGCAAAATTGTGATGATTTGAATGACTTCTTATCCAAACATGATATTCAGGAAATTCAATGTAATTCAGAAACCTATACCATTGCAGATCTGAGAGCTAAAATTGAAGAAATCAATCTGCCGTACCGCTAGCCTACAACATAGGTTTATGCTGACAATATTTTCAAAAGCCGTTCCGTTGTAAGAACGGTTTTACTATTTTACAAAAACTTTTAACTGATGAAAAAATAACAGGTGCAAAATCATTATTTATATTTCCGTTTTTGTGATCGTCATGCTTTTTATTGCTCTGATCTTCCAGCTTAAGAAAACCAAATATTGAAATGAATAAGGTGAAAACAATATATTTGTTCTGAAAATCACACCATGACCGAAACTAATATTTTCTCTTTCAAAATAAAAATAACCCGTTATTTCCTTCTTTCACTTCTGCTCTTCTTCAGTTTTTGCTGTAAAGAAAAAATAAAAGATGATAACCGCTTTTTTATCACATATCAGGTGAATCCTGAGAAACAAAACATACAGCTGTATTGGAAAAATGATAAAGGTGAACTCCTGAAAAGCATTGATCGTCTGAACACTAACGTTCAGTCTGAAAAGCAAAAATTAGTATTCGCTGTAAACGGAGGAATGTTTGAGCCTGACAACTCTCCAAAAGGTCTTTATATCGAAAATTTTAAAATTCTGAAACCCATGGATACGTTGCAGGGCATCGGGAACTTTTATCTTCAACCTAATGGAATATTTTATTTAACCCAAAATAACCGGGCAGAAATCTCAGAAACTAAAAAATTCAGACAAAATAAAAACATCAGATATGCCACACAATCCGGGCCAATGCTCATAACAAACGGAAAAATAAATCCGATCTTTCAGGAGAACTCTAAAAACCTGAATATCAGAAATGGCGTAGGAATTCTTGAAAACGGAGATCTCATTTTTGCAATGTCTAAAAAAGAAATCAATTTTTATCATCTGGCACAGTTTTTCAAAAACTCAGGATGCAAAAATGCTCTTTATCTTGACGGATATGTTTCCAGGACTTATCTTCCTGAAAAAAATTGGATTCAGAAAGACGGAAATTTCGGAGTGATGATAGGAGTCACAACATCTGTAAAATAAAAAAAAGTTGTTTGCATTTCGTCATGAAAGAAGCAAAATATACCTATCTTTCCTACCATTTTAGAATACCCAACCCCTATATCACTTATAAATAAAAAAATGAAAAAAATAATACTAGACCTTGCCACTACATTAGACGGATTTATTGAAGGACCCAACGGAGAAACCGATTGGTGTATCATGGATGATGATATGGATTTTGATGGATTTCTTTCCAGAATAGACACTATTTTTTACGGAAGGGTAAGCTATGATGCCTGGGGAAATTATCAGCCGGAAGACAATACAGATCCGGAAGAACAAAAAGTTTGGGAAGCAGTTCATTCAAAAAATAAATTTGTCTTTTCCAGTCAAAACAGAGAAGATGAAAATGCTGTTTTTATCAATTCTGATATTGCACAGAAAGTTTCCGAAATAAAAAATCAGGGCGGAAAAGATATCTGGCTGTATGGTGGGGCGAGCCTTATCAAAACATTTATTCAGCTTAACCTTATTGATACCTACAGAATATCCGTTCATCCGATTGCTTTAGGAAAAGGGAAACCTCTTTTTGAAGATTTAAAAGAAAGATTAAATCTAAAATTGATCAAAACCAATGTTTTTAAATCCGGTGTGGTACAACTTATTTATGAGGCTTAACCTTAAAACAGTCAAGACATGAATGCTCAGCTTGTAACTATTATGATGTATGTGAAAAATGTGCAGCTGCTCAGGAACTTTTATGTGGAACATTTTAATCTGAAAGTGATTGAGGAAGATTCGATCTGGGTTTTACTTGATGCCGGAGGTGCTCATATCGGACTTCACAAAATCGGAGACCAGTATCTTGAAAAAATTGAAACGGGTCATCTCTTCGATAACAATACCAAATTCGTTTTTGAAATTGACATTGACATAGAATCCGCAAGAAACGAGCTGGTCTCCAAAAACATTCAGATGAGAGAGATCAAAACTTTTGAAAACTACCCTTTTTGGCTCTGTGACGGAACCGATCCTGAAGGAAATGTATTTCAATTAAAGAGCAAAAAATAAAAACTAATTCTACAAAACCATGAAAAAAACAATAGGAATTTTATTCTTCATCTTTTTATCTCATATTGTATCCGGACAAAACATAAACACTATAGAAAAAGAACTGGAACTTTCTTTCCGGAAAATCGGTCACTGGTATGCAGATCAGAACCACAACAGGGATGCTGCAGATTCACTTACGGCAGCTAATAATGAATTTGAAAAGTTATTGCTGAAGCACACATCCAATCCGCAGACTATGAGATATGATTTTAAATCACTCAGAAAAAGTGGTTTACAGGTTTCTTCATCCGAGGATGGAAAACTCAGGATTTATTCATGGGATACATGGAACGGTGGCACAATGCATTTCTTCAAAAATATCTTTCAGTATGAAGCAGATAGCAAAGTATATTCTGAAATAATTGGTGATAACAGTGAAATGAATCCCCAGACATTTTATTATAAAATCAATGATATTATCTCTGAGAATAAGAAATATTATCTCGCTCAAAATATGGCCACATATAGTTCTGCCCTTACAGCTCACAGCATAAAAGTTTTTTCTATTGATAATGGAAAACTCAACAGTGATGCCAGGCTTATTAAAACCCAAACCGGTATCAGAAACCAATTGAGATATGAAATAGATCTTTCGGCAAAATCTAATTGGAATAATGAGATTGAAAATTACAATATTGAGTATGATGGTAAAAACAAAATCATCAGTATCCCACTGATTCTTGACGACTATAAAATTACAGATAAAAAAATCCGCTATCAGTTCAAAGGGAAATACTTTGAAAAAATATAACATGAAAAAGATCATTGCCCTCACCTCTGTTATCTTAATTCTTACCCTTTATAACTATCCTATTTTTGACGACAAAAAAATCACATTTACCATTATTTTTATGTGCTTTGTTGTGATCATATTTTCGCTAGCTAAACTCTATTCCGGTAAAAAAGAGGATTATGATTCAGTTGAAAAAGAAATGGACATACTGCATGAAGATAATGGAATATTTGAATATACAAACGATGGATTTTACTTTAAACAAAAAAATATAACAGAGTTTATAAAATGGGATGAAATTAATACAATAAACAGATTCACATTTCCTGTAAAGCCTTATGGCGGACAGTCGGGACTGGAAGTTATTACTGATCAAAAAAATTATGAATTTAATGATAAAACGAACCCTGGAATCGTAAAGCTTACCGATCAACTTTACAGCTATCTTCCGGACTGGGAAGAAGATTCACCCATGGAGATAAATAATTTTGGGCTTAAGAAGACAAAGTTGTATGAAAGAAAACCTTTACAGTAATCGATCAGACATGCCAGTCATCCTTGAAATTAAAAACAAAACCAATTGGCTGGTCGCCTTTGTAACAAGTGTAGGCTTACTCATTTTGTTTTGTATAATTCTTATCATCGTCTCTATTGGATTTCTTCAACCTGCAGGTTTCATCTCTTTCGTGCTTCCTTTTGCTGCCCTCTTTATTTTTATTCTGTATATCTGGTTATGGAATAATTTCGGAAAAACAGTACTTACCATTGACGATGGAAACCTGACAGTACAATATAAAAACAAATTATTCACAAGTCCTAAAACTTATCTGAAAGAAGAAATAGATCGTATTGAAACGAAAAATTTTGAAGTAGAAAGACATCAATTGGGTGTCCGTTACCATTTTTCAATAAGTGGTTCAACGTATTCTGTAATTCTTATACAAAAAGACAGCGAAATAAGAATTGTAGATTGGATCACCGAAACTAAAGCCGGTGAAATAGTAGATGAAATACAAAAAGTTTGGTATTAACTTTTTGTTATAATAATTAAATAAAGAGTTGTGATAAAAAAGACCGATCAATCTAAGCACCGCATCTGTATTTCAAAAATAAAAAGAACTACAATTAAACCTTACAATGCCTTTGAATGGACAAAGTTGTATGAAGACAACCAATCATTTTTAAATACATATCCTGACATACATGTAGAACTTAATGATGAAGAACTTCTAATTTGTTCGACCATCATTGACTCCAATAATTATAGTATTCTGACGACACAAAAACTCATCACATCCGAAAACGGAGTCTTAGAATCCGGTCTTATTATACATGCAAAAAATGAGCTGTATGGAAATTTTAAAGGCCACGGAAATGAGAAACTCACTTTTGGAAAAATTATTATTGAGCATGGAAAAATCATAAAATATTTTATTGAGACAGGAAAAGCATCTATGATTATGATTTATGGGGTTAAAACATTAATTCAAATTAAAGAAAGTTCACTTTCAGCTCCACAACAATAAAATAGTTTTGAAATCCCATGTAATATTATCACACTTAAAAGTGTCTTATTTAAAAAATTACATGAAGTCTATTTTAACCTGCATTATTTTCTTGCTTGCAACTAGTCATCTTTTTTCTCAGAAATCAAAAAAACTGGAACAGTTATTCTCAACGTATGAAAAGGCCGGCTTGTTCAGCGGTTCTGTTCTGATTGCTGAAAAAGGAAAGATTATTTTTGAAAAAAGTTACGGCTATAGAAATGCGCCTAAAAAACTGAAAAACACCAATAACAGCCTTTACCGGGTTTTCTCTACCACAAAAATGTTCACTGCAACAGTTATTTTTCAGCTGGAAGAACAGGGAAAATTATCTTTGAATGACAAACTTTCAAAATATTATCCTGATTTTCCAAAAGGAGACAGCATCACTTTGGCCCATCTGCTTTCTCATACCTCAGGAATTCCCAATGATACCAATTCTGAGTATACTGTAGATGAGGAAACATTTTTAAAATATATTTCCGCAAAACCATTAAATTTTTCACCTGGTAAAGATTGGGATTACTCCAATTCCGGATATTATATTCTCAGTTATATTATAAAAAAAGTGACTGGTCTGAATTATGATAAAGTAATAGAAAATAATATCCTCAAACCTCTGAAAATGGATCATAGTGGATTCAATTTCAATACTGTTACTGATGAAAATAAAGCATTTGGCTATGAGTTTTTATCTGATAACATGTCAAACGAGGCATTACGCTTCAAAACAGATCATCCTTTTGGAGCAGGGGCCATGTATTCTACTGTAGAAGATCTTTTTAAGTTCAATGAAGCGCTGAAGAATTACACGCTCCTGAAAAAAGAAACAATAGATAAAGCTTTTACTCCTTATCTTAAGGATCATTATGGATTAGGCTTTCAGATTTCGACTGTTTTTGACAAAAAACGGGTAGGTCATGATGGCGGCGGGCCAGGTTACAGAAGCAGATATTACAGAATTTTGGAAGATGATATTTGTGTGATTGTAATTTCAAATTCAGAATTATCACACACCGATTTTATTTTTCCTCTGGTAGAAAAAATACTGTACAATAAGCCTTATACCATTCCAGCCATTGCAAAAGTGAGTGTGGAGGATTTAAAAAAACTGGAAGGAGTTTATTACACTGAAAATTCAAATTTTTATATAAACAGCGCTGATGGATTTCTGGTTTTCAAAGAAGGCAGTTATCCTAGAAATGCCTTATTGCCAAAAAGCAAAACATCATTTCAACTGGATGATAAATTTACCTGTACATTTAAACCTGATCAAAACGGAAAAATAGATGCTGTTGTCATTCAGTTTTGGGATGGAACGATGAAAACAGCTAAAAAAAATACACAAAACCTTACCTGGGGAATCATAGGAAATGCAACTCCTAATGGTTGGGATGGAAAAGATATCCCACTACAGACAAATCCCAAAACCCCGAATATTTATTTTCTGAAAAACTATAAACTGAATAAAGGCGATTTAAAATTCAGATTTAATAATGACTGGGGATACAGCCTCGGACTGAATAATGATAATAAAAGTCTTGCCTTTGATGCATATGCCTTCCCAATCAATGAAGACGGATTTTATGATATTGTTCTCGACATGACCAATACTGTAAAACCACAATTCAGCATCAAAAAATCAGTTCAATAAAACAGGTATTTATATAGTAAAAAATACATATTTTTCAACCGCACTGTTCCGAGTGCGGTTTTTATTTTGAATATCCGTTGATATTTTTTATTACTTTTATCTCACACAAAATCAAACCACAAAATATAATCTATGCCTCATTTTATTATAGATTGTTCACAGGAAATTCTTCAGCTGAGAACGCCTGAAGAAATAATGGATGCCTTATATGAAGCGGCTGATGCAACGGGTTTGTTTGCTCCCAATGATATAAAAGTCAGACTTCAGCCCTATCAATATTATAAATTAGGCATTCATAAGAAAAACTTCCTGCATGTCTTCGGATACATTATGGAAGGCCGTACTACAGAACAAAAAGCTCATCTTTCCAGACAGATCTGCAACAAACTTTCTGAATTGCTGGCTGACATTTCCTTTCTTTCTGTAAATATCAATGATTTTGAAGTCGCAACATACAGCAACAAGGCACTCATTAATCCTGAGAATATAAATAACGACCGGCATTTCGGACTCTGATGTCTTTCTTTTTTAAACCAACACCAACTAAATACTAATATTATGAGCTTAAAAGCATTAGTCAACAAAAGCGTACAGTACAATAATTGGGTAGTCAACAAATATATTGACTGGTTATCCACAAAATCTGACGAACAGCTTAATCAGGAAACAATTTCAAGTTTTCCGACTATCTTAAAAACATTACACCATATCTGGCAGACCCAGGAATACTGGTGGAGTCACATTTCTGAAAAAAATGATTTTGATTTTACTAAAACTACAGAAACTACCAACAAAGAAGATGTTTTCAATGCTATTAAAAACAATTCACAAAAGCTGGTAGACTATGTGGAAAGTCTCTCTGAAGACGATCTTTCAAAGAATGTGAAGATAGAATCTCAATGGTTTCAGTGTGATTTTTCAAAATATGAATATATTCAGCACGCCATTCTTCACGGGACTTATCACAGAGGGCAAATCGTAACGATGGGACGAAATATCGGAATAACAGATGCTCCTATGACAGATTTCAACTTCTGGAATATTTATAAGGATAAGCAGTAATATTATCCGTTTTGTGGATAAGTCTGATAAAGAATTTCAGAACCCCAGCACAAACCTAATTAAACTACTGATTTTAAATATTTTAAATTAAAAACAACCAGTTATCCACATCTTGAAAAATTTGTGGATAACTTTTCATGCTTCAATTTACTTCTGTGGATAGACTATGGATAAGTTTTTCACCCATTGAAACAAAACCTCATAAACATATTAAATTCAATCACTTATACCATATATTAATTTACTGTAAATTTCCACAATATAAAATCATGTGGATAAGTTCTGTGGATAACTTACGTACATTTTTTTAACCTTATTATTCAGCAATTATTAGCCCAGATTATTTAAAACTAACACTTGAGGTTATCCACAAAAATAAATTACTCCAATAATCAGGATGTTTTTTTATCCTCTCAGAATCATTAGATTTTTTGTAAGTTAGTTGATAAGGAATACAACCTCATTTTCAATAAATTTTAATATAAAAAAATTCAATGTACAACACTACAATCCAAAAAGAATGGTTCTCAGAAGGAGAACGCTATGCAAAAGAAATCAATGAAATGGTTGAGTTTGGTGAAAAAAACGGCTGGGAAAACTGGAAAGGTAAAGAACCTGAAGATAACAGAGCCAATATAGTCCGCGAAGTTTTTGAACTGCTTAAAACTGCTAACAAAAACGAAGACACAGAAAATTTCAGGGAACATTTCCCACCTGCCCATGCTCCTATTATTCCCTTAATGGAAAATAAAGCTCAGAATATTGAGCATATGCACTTTATCTCTGATGAAAAAATTGTTTTTATGACAGGCACATCATATGAAAAAAGACAGGCTTATCTTCTTGATAAAGATATTATTACACAACTGGATGAAAATATCCGTGCCATCGGAAAATCTAACCGGGAAAACATTTTCGCCATTGCAGATTCTCATAAAATATCTTTATACAAAGGTTGGAAAGGAGACCTCATCAATGAATTTGAACTAGATGAAAACCCAGATTTTGGAATTACTGATTTGTATCCTTTCAATGATGGAAGCAAAGTAGTGATTGTTTCCTCAGACGGAATTTTCCTGGTTTCAAATACTGAAAAAAAGCTCATCCATCCCATCAATGAAGACCATGAAGAAGACTGGAGCTCTCAGATTGATATGGAAAATGCAGCATTATCCAACGACAATTCTTATATCGTAGTCGGAGATCAGTGCTATGATCACAGAATATTGGATCATGAAGGCAATACTGTAGGATCTATAGGACCTCAATCGTCTTATCCACATTTTTGTCTATTTGCAAAAGATGATAGCCAGCTAATTACAAATTCCTGTCATTTTTACAATGGAATTACCATAGGAATCAATGCTGATCAATATGTAGGAGCTGATATTGAAGCCTATACGGAAAGTGAAGACTTTACTTTCATTGATGAGGAAATGAGAGTCTATGAAGGTATTGCCATAAAAGATTATTATATCCTTGGAGACGCTTACGGCTATATCAAAGCCTTTGATAAGAATGGAAACCAGCTTTGGAGATACTTCCTTGGTTCTACCATTACAGGAATGGCACTTTCTGATGATGAAGAAACCCTGTGGGTAGCCGCACACTCAGGCATTTTACACAAACTGAAATTAGAAAAAGGGCACAGAGATGCTCATACCATCGGAAATGGAAAGCATTATGAGGAATTCAGATTGCTGGTCTGGAAAGATGAACCTCAGATCTGGAAGTGGTAATTAAAACCTAATTAACAACAATACAGTAATGCAAAATACCAGAATTTTCACAACAGCTTTTGCCAGTGTTTATCCACATTATATTCAAAAAGCAGAAAAAAAGGGACGCAGTAAAGAGGAAGTGCATGAGATTATATTCTGGCTCACGGGATACAATGAAAAAAGTCTGCAGGAAATACTGGATCACAAAACTGATTTTAAAACATTCTTTGAGCAGGCTCCTCAACTGAATCCCAATGTTTTATTGATTAAAGGTGTGATCTGCGGATATCGTGTAGAAGAAATTGAAGATGAACTTATGAGAAATATCCGGTATCTGGACAAACTGATTGATGAGCTGGCGAAAGGAAAGAAGATGGAAAAAATTTTGAGAACAATATAAAAAATAAAATTTCAATGTACGAATGGAATTATTTTTACGGAGCTATTATGCTGGACAAGGATTATAATGGTTTTCTAGACTTCATTAACAATAAAATGAAGGATCACAAATATTTTTATTTTCATCCGCAAATCTTCTCCCATGCCACTCAGGAACCGGCATATTATTATGACAATATTCTTATTTCTTTTGGAAGAACAGAAAAATGGCTTATCGACGATACGAGCCAACTACAAAACTTTATTCGGGAATTCGAAGATATATTAAGTCAACTGGATTTTGATCATGCTCAGATAAAGACTGGGGGAATTAATTCAGATCATTCATTCTTTTGGTCAAACAAAGAAAAGGTGACAAGGTCTTATCAGTCTGATATTATGATGAATTTTGGGCAAAAATATCAAATACGGCTTTATGAAAGTGAAAAATTCTATTTTGGACTGTGAGAGATTAATTTATCAACCGGACTGTTCAATAAAAAAAATGATGATAATGATCTAAAGTCTTTTGACAGACAATATAAAGATTTTAACTACCCTTTTTAAAGGCCATAAATTTCACAAAATCTCTTCTCCATTTCAAAAAACTTCCCGAAATTAGCGGTCTGTGCGTTAAATACTATTCAATGAAATAAAAATTTAAATTACAACATACAATAAAACTTAGTATAAGTTTTCTTCGGGGCAGGGTGAAATTCCCTACCGGCGGTTACAGTCCGCGACTCCTTTCTTATGAAGGGACTGATCTGGTGAAATTCCGGAACCGACAGTTAAAGTCTGGATGGGAGAAGAAAATGAGATGACCAATAAGATTCCTTATGGATTCTTGTTGCGTTGTATTTCATTTCCATGTACCGAAGACTATTTTAACTTTTAAAAGTAAAATAACATGGAAAAATTATTAGAACAATTCGGAGCAACATCCAAAGAACGTGTAAAAAAAGCACTTTCAACTTTACAACAGGGAAAAGGTATTCTACTGGTAGATGATGAAAACCGCGAAAATGAAGGTGATATCATCTTTCCCGCTTCCACTATTACAGAACAGGATATGGCACTTCTGATCCGCGAATGCAGCGGCATCGTCTGCCTATGCATTTCTGAGGAAAAAAGCCGCCACCTCAACCTTCGTCCGATGGTGGAAAACAACAATTCAAAAAATCAAACCGCATTTACCATTTCCATTGAAGCCAGAGAAGGCGTGGAATCAGGTGTTTCAGCAAGAGATCGTGTAACAACGATCAGAACTGCCGTGGCAGCAGGTGCTCAGGCAGAGCATATTGCAAGTCCCGGACATGTTTTCCCTCTGATCGCCAGAAAAGACGGTGTATTTGAAAGACGCGGTCATACTGAAGGCAGCGTAGATCTTGTAAAAATGGCCAATCTGGGTGATGATGCCGTACTTTGTGAACTGACAAATGAAGACGGTTCTATGGCAAGACTTCCTGAAATTGTGGACTTTGCTATCAAAAAAGGGATGAGCGTCGTGACCATCGAAGACATTTATGCTTACCGTAAAATGGTGATGAGCAATTAAACTTAAATATTTTTAACGCACAGAGTCGCCTGCTGATATGATCAGCAGGCGTTTTTATTAAAAATTTAATCAAAAACAAATAAATTTAACATTTTGATACTATTTTTTAATTATTTTTAACAAAAAAAATCTTGACTATGAAAAAAACTTTACTCCTTTTATTAGGAGCTTCTGCAATGTTTTCTGCGCAGATCACGCTTACAAAAGCAGCCAATGACCCTATTTCCGGAAACCTTGTCAATTACAATCATGTAACCGGAGTGGTAAACAACTCCGCAACAGGAGCTAACGTTACATTTTCAAATGGAGGTCTTATCATGGGAGTTTCGTCAATAACGACTTATTCTACTCCTACTTCTACGGAAATATCGACTTTTCCAGGTTCAACTATTAAAATGGCAGATGGGGCAACAACTGTTTATTACAAAGCGTCTTCTACTAAACTGGAAATCACGGGAATTGTAAACCCACAGGCAACTTTAAATTTTAACGTGGATAATGGGACCTATAATAGTTATCCATTGACCTACGGACCTGCCCAAAATGATACAGCCAAAGGAACTTTCTCATCGTCTTCTGCCAACGGATTGTTCAGCGGTACAATGGCTGCCATTGCTGATGCATATGGAACTCTGATTATAGGTAATCAAACATACAGTAATGTTCTTAGAGTAAAATACACACAGAACTTTAACCTATATGCATCTTTTGATATTATTTATGCCAACCCTATCGGAACAGTTACCAATACAGCCTATGCTTATTACGATGCTTCTCACAGATATGCTTTGCTAAATTCTACAAGCGGAAATATCAGTGTTCCATTGTTAAGTATCAACCAGACAGTAGCCACTGCACTAGCTTTAAACGAAGCATTTCTGGCTACAAGCAGCAATGCAGTAAAAAAAGAAAACTTAGTGGTTTATCCTAACCCTGCACAGGACTTTATCGGTTTCAAAGGGAATACCGATAATTATTCCAAAGCAAATATTTACAGTCTGGACGGAAAACTGGTAAAAACATCAGATGTAAAATCCGGAAATATTCAAATCTCAGATCTTCCACCAGCGTCTTATTTCATTGAGATCAGTGGGAAAAATACTACAGAGACAAAGAATACAAAATTCATCAAGAAATAATAAAAACAAAATCCCCGCTCCTACAAATGAGCGGGGATTTCTTATTAACATTCAAAATTGCTTTTAAAAAGTAGCTGCAGGAGCTGTTTCGTTGTTAAGCTTCCGCTGAATCTCTGTCTTTTTCCCTTTAGAGAAATCATAACTCAGTCCTAATACAAACATTGACTTATTATTCATAATCTGAGTATGAACTTTATAATCCACTAAGCTTTCCGGTAAACTTTTCGTTTTGTATTCTGAAGGCATCCCTATCCAGTACATGCCTGTGGAAAACGTCCAGTTCTTGTGTTTATAACTTACAAAAATATTATTCTGATTTTCGTTCGTGTTCAGGAAAGCTCCGCTAAGACTATACACCGGAATATTGAACTGATACTGAACTGAGAAGGATTTATATTCTGAGGAAAGCGAAAAATAATTTCCTAAATAATCATTCTTAATCAGAGCACCAGTACTGGTTTTTACCGTTTCAGAAGTAGGCGTAATCACAGCTTTTATTACAAGCAGGCTATTCCCAAAAGGTTTATAAGATCCTGTAAGCTGCACTCCGTACCGCTGTCCGTTTTTTCCGTTTTCATAAGTCAGCGCATAACCTCCCAATATATCATCCTGAACATAATACTGATTGATTACCCTGTTGGTATATCGGTAAAATAAACCTGCATTAAAATCAAAGAACTTGTTATTAAAAGAATAGGTCAGGTTGTTAGAAAATACCTGCTGAGATTCTAAAAAGGGATTTCCTCTTTGGACAATATTAGGAGCCAGCTGCACCACATTACTGCTCAAAGCATTACTCCATGGGCTTACCGGATTATAGCTAGCTGTAAAACGAAGATTCTGATTGTTTTTAAGTTGATAGGCTAAAATAACCTTCGGAGTAAAAGTCCATTCATCAAAAGTATTCTCTGCACTTTTGTTGTGGATATTCGTTAGACCAGCTCCGATACGGTAGCTGAATTTATCAACTTTTCCTGCAAACTCTGTGTAAAAATACTGTTCCAAATAATTGACACTGTATTGAGAATATCCGGCAAGGTTATTCAGATCATTGGAAATAGAAGACCTTGAAATACGATATCCGGATGAAAGTTTTCCTGCCTTAAAATCATGAGTATGGGCAAGTTCTCCCACCAGGCTCGTTTGCTTTGCCTTTAAAATCATATCATTATCATATACCGAAAGTCCGGAACCTGTAATCCACTCCTTCGCTGTTTCTGAAGTATTGGTTGTATAATGAGAACCTACTACATTAATGCTCAGCTCATCTTTTTCACCAATCTTTTTGGAGTAATAAAGATCCAGCTTAGGAATCACATAATCTGAACCATTATTTTTAAACATTGCATGTTCTTCCTTCAGATCATCTTCACTAAAGGTACTCTGCCCCACTCCTTTTGAAAATCTGCTGAAAATATCCATATTCAGTTTGGCCTGAAAAGCATAATTATCAGGAACAAGTCTCGTATAGCGTAAAGCAACATTCTGGAAAGTATACCCGAAATGATCTTTCCTGTTTTCATCAGAACGATAATGCTTTCCGTTCAGCTGGTAATCATAAATACTGTTTACTCTTCGGTCATCATAATCCCTCAGGTTCAGAGAATATTCAAGCCCAAAATTATTTTTCCCTTTTGTATAATTCGCATAGGCAGAACCATTCACAAATCCTGTATTCAAAGCCGTGGAAACATCTGCCCCGAACACATATCCTGTTTCTGTGGATCTTGTCAGAATATTAACTACAGTATCTGCCCTTGTTGCCCATCTTGCCGGCGGAATATCATAATACTCAACTTTCACAACCTCACTGGGTGCAACACTTCTGATCTGCATATCTGTAGCTTCAATCCCGTTGATCAAAAACAGTGTAGTTCCTCCCTTAGTGCTGGTAATGGTATTCGCTACCGGATCCAGCTGCAATTCCGGAAGGGTACGAAGCAGATCTTTTGCATAGCGTGCTCTTTCCAATGCTTCTTTATCAAAAGTATAAACGGCCTTATCAGCAAACTGTTTTTTACGTTGTGATTTTAAAATAACTTCCTGAATTTCTTTTGTTGCTGCAACATCGGCTGTATCATTTTTCTTCTCCTGGGCAAAAACAAAAGTTCCGCAAAGAAAGAATATGGTATAAATAGTTTTTTTCATATCAAAAGATGAATTATACTATTAGGACAATCAATTCCCGATGTGTATTACATTGATGATGGCTAATATTCAGGATTTAACAATAATTTTTCTTTAAATTCTAATTATTATGTTAAATACAGCCCGTTTTTTGCTGGTATTATTTAACATCACAAAATAGTAAAGTCATGAAAAAAGCATTCATATTAATTCCGTGCTTTCTTTTTTCAGTATTAGGAGCTCAGGAAGCCCAAAACAGTTCGGCAGAAAAGATGAATATCATCAAGACCAATGTTACAGCCTATGCTTTCAGAAACATTAACCTGTCTTATGAGCGGGTCATCAACCAATGGCTTTCGGTAAACATAGGTTTCGGAACAATGCCTGAAGGGAAAGTACCATTCATCAATGCCTTTCTGAAAGATGAAGATGAGAAAAGATTTCAAAATCTTAGGGTAAAAGCTACCAACTTCACCATAGAACCCAGATTTTATATCGGTAAAGGCTATGGAAAAGGATTTTATTTTGCACCTTATTATCGGTATTCAAGTGTCACTTCCAATACTTTTGATTTTTATTATGATTATAATGGCCCAAATGGAATTGCCTATCAAATTCCCCTTAAAGGCCAGGGAGATACCAAAGGAAACAGTGGAGGTCTGATGGTTGGTGTACAATTCTTTCTCACCAGAAGTCAAAATCTTGTTCTCGATTTCTGGATTGCTGGCGCTCACTACGGAAGCGGAAAAGGTGATTTTATAATGACCTCAGATTATGCATTGACTCCGGATATGCAGGCTCAATTAAAAAAAGAAATAGAAAATCTGGATATTCCTTTTGTAGATTACACCGTGGAAACCAACGCCAATGGAGCCAAAATAAAAGTGGACGGTCCATGGGCAGGCTTCAGAAGCGGACTTTCTATCGGGTACAGATTTTAAAAACATACAACTTATACTAATAACCGTTCTGATATCAGAACGGTTTATTTTTTTCTGAAATTTGTATCTTGGATGTCAAAAAACTTGTCTGAAACAATAATAATTTATGAATACATCCTCTATCACTACCGGTCAAAGAATCAAAGCCATCATAGGCGGATCTATAGGAAATCTTGTAGAATGGTATGATTGGTATGCCTATGCTGCATTTGCTATTTATTTTTCACATTCATTTTTCCCGGATTCTGACCTGAATGCACAGCTGATGAATACGGCAGGAATATTTGCAGTAGGTTTTCTGATGCGTCCCATTGGAGGCTGGATATTCGGAAGTATTGCGGACAAGATCGGAAGAAAAAAGGCGATGACACTTTCTGTATTACTGATGTCCTTCGGATCTCTGCTGATTGCCCTTACTCCTACCTATAAAACCATCGGAATCCTGGCTCCTGCTTTGTTACTGGTCGCCAGATTATTGCAGGGTTTGAGTGTGGGAGGAGAATACGGAGTTTCTGCCACTTACCTCAGCGAAATGGCATCGGAAGATAAAAGGGGATTTTATTCTAGCTTTCAGTATGTAACTCTGATCGGTGGTCAGCTGATTGCATTGGGAATACAGCTGATCTTACAGAAACTTCTTTTAACAGAGGCCCAGCTTGAAGAATGGGGATGGAGAATTCCTTTTGTTATTGGAGCATTACTTTCTGTTATCGCTTTATACTTAAGAGCCAATCTTCATGAAACCGAAGCATTTGAGAATAAAAAAGAACTTAGTGAAAAGAAAAAAGGAACGGTAACAGAACTTCTCAAGCATCCCAAAGCTCTGCTTACGGTAATTGGGCTGACATTAGGGGGAACTCTTGCGTTTTACACTTATACCACTTATATGCAAAAGTTCCTGGTGAACACCGTTCATCTGACTAAAGAGCAATCTACCCTTATTTCATTTATTTCATTATTTATATTTGCCTGCCTGCAGCCTGTTTTTGGAGCGTTATCTGATAAAATCGGAAGAAGACCGCTTCTTTTAGGCTTTGGAATTTTGGGAACGTTATTCACTGTACCTCTTCTCACCGCTTTAAGTACCACAACTTCAATGTGGACCGCATTTTTCCTGATTATGGCATCCCTGATCATTGTCAGCGGGTACACCTCCATTAATGCCGTTGTAAAAGCAGAACTTTTCCCTTCTGAGATCAGGGCGCTGGGCGTAGGACTTCCCTATGCACTCACAGTAGCTATTTTCGGAGGAACAGCAGAATATATTGCCCTATGGTTTAAACAGACAGGAACAGAAAGTTATTTCTACTGGTATATTACTGGATGTATTTTATTTTCCCTGATCGTTTATGCCGGAATGAAGGATACAAAAGAAACTTCTACCCTCGATAAAGACTAATATTATACCGCTTTATAAAAACTGTGCGCCGCAGATTCTCTGCGGCGCACTTTCTATTTCTTAATGATAGGCTTGCTTAAATTTTTCAATCATATTGTCCAGATTATGACGCTGAACATAGATACTTTTTACCTCTTCATACCTCGGCGATTTATAGAAAACCTCGTGGAAATCCATACTTCCGTTTCCTACTTTTACAACTTTCTGTACTTCGATATTTAACTTTTTCAATTCGTCTCTGAAGACTTTAAATTCATCTTGGATACTATTATTCATTAATATTTTAAGTTTTTTAGTTAAAAATTACATGTACCCCCTTTGAATATCAGGGGTAACCTCTTAAATTCCGAATAAAGTTAGTAAATTTATCGACACAAAATAACACTTTGACAACATTTTATTGTTTTTTTTACAAACAGTCCGTAAACTTTTATCTTATTAATGCATATTCCGTATTTTTAGATCATCAAAAAATCACAAAAACTTTATACAAACCATGAATATTAAAGCATTTTTCACTTTATTCTTTTTAACACTGCTTACTTTCCTGTCTGCACAAAAAATGGAATTTAAGGCACCTGATTATTCTTTAATTCAAAAAAATATTGAGGATAAAAACTCAGAGTTCTATTATCCGAAGCTTTTAAAAAGATTAAAACAGAATGATACGCTCCTTACAAGCAGCCAATACCGTCACCTTTACTTCGGTTATACCTTTCAAAAGGAGTATCAGCCCTATAAAATCGGGAAGAAGGCTGAAGAGGTTTCCAAATATTATCGTGGGGAAGGCATTTCACAAAAAGATCTTTCCAAAGGAATACAGCTATTTCTGGATGCTTTAGATGAAAACCCGCTGGATCTTCGTGCCATGAATTATCTTGCGTATCTGTATCATTTAAATAAAGACGACGCCACTGCTGAAAAAATCGCTGGGAATTTCCACGGATTATTAAACGCTATCCTCACTTCAGGTGATGGATTGAAATGTGAGACGGGGTTTCACGTTATTTCTGTTACTGATGAATATGTACTTTTGAACAGGTTCCAAATGGAAACTAAGGCACAAAGCCATAATGGAAAATGTGATTATCAGGAATTTGAAAAAGACAAATACAAAATCCCGGGATTTTATTTTGATATCAGTAGATTTTATGGGAAAATATTAGATTAATCTGTTCTAATCAGGGCTTAATATACTGATATTCAATTTCATTATCAGGCAGATCTGCAACTTTTATAAAGTTCAGCCGATTCATTAATTTTATTGCGCCTTCATTATCATTAGAAGTGATTGCTCCTACCTGAGCGAGCTTTATAGTCTCCAGCCCAAATTGTACAGCCAATTTAATTGCTTGTGTCATATATCCCTTCCCATAATACTGCGGAAGAAGCACACAGCCTAGCTCTCCCACGCCTTGATCCAGTCCTCTATAATATCCACAAGTTCCTACAATTTTATTGGAAACCTTATCTGCTATTCCCCAATGTATAGAATCTCCTTTATCATAATCAGCATTAATCTTATCTTGCATTGCTACTGCTTCAGTTATACCCACAGCAGCTACTGCATCATAATATGAAATCGAAATAATATCAAAGACATCGGCGGGTTCGATTTTTCTTAATATAATATTTTCTCCGATTATTGTAGGGAAATCTGTGTATGGTGGTAAATTCATCTTTTACAAATTTATTGATCACGGATGTCATTCTAAATCAATTTTTTTTTAGAAGTAGTTTTGGGTTCTTATTTTATTGATACTAAAGTTCCCGATTCAACAAGTTTACCAAATCCATCCATATTCTGTAAATATAGGGCAAAATGTTTATTTTTAAAGATTTCATTTCATATCTCTTACAGCTTTTATAATTGGCATAATCAAAGTATCTTGCTGGTAAACACCAATCAATTACACACCTGTAAATCACTCATTATAAGCATTCTATTAATTTTTTATTTTTTTTCAGAAAAAAAATGAAATTTTGTGTAACATTTTAAAAGGGTTCGTCTCTAAAAGACAAATAAACCTTAAAACTTTAGAAATCATGAAAAAATTCACATTCCTTCTTGTTATCATGTTATTTTTCTTAGCGGTATGCAATATATTCGGTCAGGAAACAGTGTATCCGTTTGAAGTAAAGAAAACCGGAAAAGGAAATCAGTCTTTACTATTTATTCCAGGGTTTGCTTCTTCTGGAGACATATGGAACGAAACGACTGCAAAATTTGAAAAAAACTTCACTTGCTATACTTTAACGATGGCTGGATTTGCGGGAACAAAACCACAGGCAGACGCCAGCTTTAAAGATTGGGAAAAAGGGATTGCTGCTTATATAAAGAATAATAAAATTGACAAACCTATTATCATCGGACACAGTATGGGAGGCGGTCTTGCCCTGGCTATTGCCGCAGATTATCCTGAGCTGGCAGGAAAAATCGTCATTGTAGACACACTTCCTTGCCTGGCTGCAATATCTGATCCTAATTTTACGTCTAAAGAAAATAATGACTGTTCCTCTACCATTACTCAATTGACCGCGATGAGCGATGATCAGTTCCGCAAAATGCAGACACAGACTATGCCGCGTCTTCTGGCAGATACTTCTATGCTGGAAACGGTGATCAACTGGAGCATGAAATCTGACCGAAAAACATTCGCTAAAATGTACTGCGATTTTTCTAATACTGATCTGAGAGATAAAATAAAAAATATACAATGTCCCTCTCTTATTCTTCTGGAATCATTTTTTGCCAATCTGAAACCTACTATTGAAGGCCAGTACAAAAATTTAAAAAATGCCAATATGCAGTATGCTTCAAAAGGATTACACTTCATCATGTACGATGATAAGGATTGGTACTTTACTCAGCTTACTCACTTTTTATCTGCGAAATAATGGCTTTTGAAGAGATATACGAACTCTACTGGCAAAGGATATTCCGTCTGTGTATGGGATATGTGAATGATCCTGATCTCGCTCAGGACCTTGCCCAGGAAACATTTATCATTGTATGGCAGCAGCTTCCGAAATTCAGAAATGAATCCAGCATAGGAACATGGATCTTCAGAATTGCTTCTAATAACTGCCTTCGACAGATTGAAAAGGAAAAGAAATTTACCAAAACCGATCTGCCTATTAATCTGGAAGAAAAAAAGCAGGAATCTATGGAACCTCAGATACAAATGCTGTATCAGTTTATTTCGGAGTTGCCGGAAACGGACAGGATTATTATTTCATTGGAGCTTGAAGAGGTAAAACAGGCTGAAATAGCACATATCGTAGGGCTTTCAGAATCCAACATACGGGTGAAAATTCACAGGATAAAAGAAAAATTAACACAAAAGTTTAGAGAAAATGGATACTAATATCAATTTCAAAAATATATGGAAACAGCAGACTTCCAACAAACCCAATCTGGAAGAGCTTCTTGGAAAGCTGAGAAAATTCAGAAATCAAAATCTGCGTAAACTGATCCTGGCTAATATTGCATTAATCACCACCTCATTAATAATTATTTATATCTGGTATCGTTTCCAGCCTCAGATGATTACTACAAAAATCGGGATTGTACTTGTCATTCTGGCCATGGTGATGTTCCTTTTTGCCTATAATAAAATGTTTATGGTTTTTTACAAAATTGATCAGACCCAGTCGAACAATGAATATCTCCAGAGTTTATATGTGGTAAAGCGTAAGCAGAAATTTATGCAGACCACCATACTCAACTTATATTTTATTATGCTGTCTCTGGGAATATGTTTTTACATGTATGAATACACGTCCAGAATGACACTTGGTTCAGGCATGCTGGCTTATGTGGTAACATTCGCATGGATTGCTTTCAATTGGTTTTATTTAAGGCCCAAAACAATAAAGAAACAACAGGGAAAACTTAACGAATTAATTAATAAATTTGAAGAGATCAATAATCAATTAAAAGAATGATGAGTTCTTCTGACAACAAAAATCACTGGGAAAACGTATACGAAACCAAAAATCCTGACCAGGTAAGCTGGACTCAGAAAAAACCTCAGACCTCACTTACCTTTATCAAATCCTCAGGATTGGGAAAAGATGCTAAGATTATCGATATCGGCGGTGGCGACAGCAACCTTGTTGATTTTCTTCTTGAAGAAGGCTATGAGGATATTACAGTACTTGATATTTCTGCCAAAGCGCTGGAAAAAGCACAGGAAAGACTGGGAGATGCTGCCGGTAAAGTAAAATGGATTGCAACCGATATTATCGCTTTCAACCCAACGGAAACCTATGATATCTGGCATGACAGAGCTGCTTTTCACTTTCTGACAACTCCGGAACAGGTTTCAAAATATGTTGATATTGCGGAAAAGAATGTTAATAACTTTATTATCCTTGGAACTTTTTCTAAAAACGGTCCTGCCAAATGCAGCGGATTGGATATTCAACAGTATGATGAAGGATCATTGTATGAAAAATTTGAAAAAACTTTTACAAAAATAAAGTGTATTACTGAAGATCATACCACTCCTTTTGAGACCGTTCAGAATTTTGTTTTCTGCAGTTTTAAAAAGCATTAAGTATTCGTATATATTCTATTTAAAAAATAAATAAAGAGAGTCATTGATGACTCTCTTTATTGTTTATCTGAACTTTGAAATAGTTGCTTATGGATTATGACTCTTTTTCTTCTTCCAATTCCACTTCATGACGCAGCTGAGCTTTGTAAAGAGTAGCATAATATCCGTTCTTATCCAAAAGCTCAAGGTGCTTCCCTTCTTCTACAATTTTACCATGCTCCATCACAATGATCTTATCAGCTTTTTCGATGGTGGAAAGCCTGTGGGCAATAATAATGGAGGTTCTGTTCTTTGTAATTTTTTCTGTTGCTCTCTGGATAAGTTTTTCACTTTCATGGTCAATGGAAGACGTTGCTTCATCCAGGATTAAAATTTTCGGATCCGATAAATAGGCTCTCAGGAAAGACAGCAATTGTCTCTGGCCTAAAGATATTGATGAACCTCTTTCGCTCACTACATAATCATATCCGCCAGGAAGCTGCTGGATAAACTGATCTACCTCAATTTCTCTGGCACCAGCTTTTATTTTATCTAAAGTTATACTGTCGTCTCCAAAGGAAAGGTTTTCAAAAATACTTCCATGGAAAAGGAAAACATCCTGTAAAACGACTCCGATATGACTTCTCAGATTATAAAGCTCGTAATCTTTTAAATCCACATCATCAATCAGGATATTTCCGGAATTGATATCATACAATCTTGTAATCAAACTGATAATGGTTGATTTCCCGGCACCTGTTGCACCAACAATAGCTACTGTCTCTCCCGGATTTACTTTAAAATCAATCCCTTTCAGAACTTCCTGTTTTTCATCATAGGCAAAATGTACTTTCTGGAATTCAATTTTTCCGGCGAAGTGATCTTTCTTCACCGTTCCGTTATTCGGCATTGCATTTTCTTCATCCATTAATCCCAATACTCTTTCTGCTCCCACAATTCCTCGCTGGATATTGTTGAAACGGTCAGCAATCTGTCTCAAAGGGCGAATCAGCATTGAAATATACTGGATAAAGGCAATCACCACCCCTGCACTGATTGTAATATATCCTCCATAGAAAAGGATAAATCCTATGAATAATGAAGAAATAAGTTCCACTACAGGAAAGAACAGCGAGAAAATAAATACGGTTCTCAGTAATGCTCCCTTTAGTGTAACATTAATATCATCAAATTTCTTAAATTCAGATTCCTGTCTGTTGAATACCTGAATAATAGACATTCCCGCCAGTCTTTCCTGAACAAAAGAGTTCTGATTGGCAGTCCAGTTTCTCTCGTCTCCAAAAGCTTTCTTCAATCTTTTTTGAAAAAATCTTGTAATGACTACCATTAAAGGTAAAATAGCCAGCGTAATGTAACTCAGGTGAACATTGGTGCTGAACATCATAATCAGTACAAACAGAATTCTCAGTATATCCCCGAAAACCATCAGGAAACCGTCTGTATATACTGTAGCAATTGTTTCCACATCTCCTACCGCACGCGTTACCAGCTGCCCGATTGGGGTTTTATCAAAAAATGAAGTTTTGAAATAAATCAGCTTAGCATATAACCGCTCTCTGATATCCCTGATTACATTCTGTGAGATAAAATTTGAAAAATAAACCAGGAAAAAGTTTAAAATCGTTTCAGCAAACACCAATCCTACAAGGATATAGATATGCTTCATCATCAAAGCCTTATCATGGAGCTTTGTAATATCATTATCCACCACCTGCATAGTAAGATACGGCCTGTAAGTAGAAACAATGGAAAGGAATATAGAAATTATAAGAGTAAGGATGAACCATGAACGGAACTTCATTCCGATAAAGAACAGCCTTTTTATAATCTCCCAGGTATCTTGTTTTTTCATTGTACGAATCGAAAGAAAGAATTAAAATAAAATTCTATGCAAAAATAAGACTTTATAACCGGACTGCGTTTACAACTTTTGCAAATCGTCATAGAAAATTTCAGATACCTACCATTTACAATATGAATATATTAAGCATTCTTTTCTTCGCCTGTTTCTCCATTAATGACATAAGAGCCAAAAACACCATCAACAATAAAAACTCTTCAGACAATCTGAACTCTTCTTGAAATTAAACTATTTCTATGACGAATTGATGAAAATTTTAAAATTCGTATCCCACATCCACCAGATACAATCCGTGTCCCGGTGCTGAAGTTCCTGCTGCGTTACGGTTTTTATCTTCAATTACTGTACGAAGATCTTCCGGTTTCAGTTTTCCGGTTCCTATTTCAACCATTGTTCCAACAATAGCACGAACCATATTTCTGAGAAAACGATTAGCTGAAACAGTAAATTTAAGTTCTGTTCCGTTCTGCTCCCACTCCGCTTTATACATTTTGCAGATATTGGTCTTATTGTCTGTCTTTAATTTCGCAAAACTGGTGAAATCCTCATATTCAAAAAGAATTTTGCAGGCTTCATTCATAGCATCAATATCCAGAGTCCTTTTCCAGTGCTGCCAGGCAGATTCTTGGGTAAATGGATTTTTTTCCAGTGAGATATAATATTCGTAGGTTCTATATGTAGCATCAAAACGGGCATGAAAATCATCTTTTACCGGAAAAATCCTTTTAATGGAAATATCAGGCGGAAGAAAACTGTTCAGCCTGCGTGGAAGCTGATCATTTATTTCATGTTCAGTATCAAAATGGGCAAATATTTTTTTGGCATGAACTCCGGTATCAGTTCTTCCTGCTCCTGTAGTTTTAATCTCTTCCCTTAAAATTGTGGAAAGTGCTTTTTCCAGTTCTTCCTGCACAGAAATGGCATCCGGCTGTATCTGATAGCCGAAATAATTCTTCCCGTTGTAAGAAAATTCAATAAAGTATCTCAATGTATTGTAATAACTCCACAAAAATACTTTAATTTAACGAAATATTTGTTGAAAAGTCTTTGAGAATGTTGCACCAAATGCTTACGAAAATTCCTATTTTTGCAATCGTATGAAAAGATGGTACCTTTATCCTTTTTCCCTTGGTTATCATTTGGTAACGGGTATCCGGAACACAATGTATGATCTGGGAATTTTTAAGTCGACAAAATTCAAAACTCCGATAATCAATGTCGGAAACCTTTCTGTGGGTGGTAGCGGAAAGTCACCCATGGTGATGTATCTTGCCCAATATCTATCCAAACATTACAGAACCGGAGTACTTTCACGAGGCTATGGAAGGCTGACAAAAGGCTATGAAGTAACCAACTATGAAAGCAACTACAAAATGGTGGGTGATGAAGCCATGCAGCTTTTTGAACGTTTTAAAAACCGTTTTGTCATTGCTGTTTCAGAAGAACGTGTTCCCGGAGCCAAAAAAGTAATTGAAGATATGGACCTTGAAGTTCTCGTATTGGATGATGCTATGCAGCACAGAGCGATCAAGCCTGGATTCAATATTCTGATGACTGACTTTAATGATCCTTTTTTCAAGGATTATGTTCTTCCTGCCGGAGATCTGAGAGAATCAAGAGCCGGATATAAAAGAGCAAATATCATCATGGTAAGCAAATGTCCTGATGAACTTACTGAAGAAACAAAAAGATATTATATCTCAAGAATAAGACCTTCTTACGGACAGAAAGTTTTCTTTTCATCCATTGGTTATGACGAAAATGTATACGGAAAAGATAAAATGCTTCCGGATAACAACCTGAATTATTACGATATTTTACTGATCACCGGAATTGCCAATCCTAAACCGCTTCTGGAACATCTGGCAAAATTCTCAAAAAGGGTGAAACATTTAAAGTTTAGAGACCATCATAATTTCACGGATGATGATATTAAAAAAATCCTTGCCGAGTATAAAAAATTAGGAGAATATAAGCTGATATTAACCACTGAGAAAGACTATGTACGTCTGAAAACTTTTGACTATCTTAGAGATATTGTTTACTACTGGCCTATCAATGTACTTATTGATAAGAAAGAAGAATTCAATCAAATCATCTTAGATTATGTTAGAAAAAATTAAAGAGACCGCAGATTTTATTAAAAATATTATTCAGGAATCCCCTGATTTTGCGGTTGTTTTAGGATCCGGATTGGGAAAATTGCAAAATGAAGTAGAACCAATCCATGTTTTAGAGTACAAAGACATTCCCCATTTTCCACAGACTACAGTGGCCGGACATACCGGAAAACTTATTTATGGACTCCTGGAAGGGAAAAAAGTACTGATGATGAGCGGCCGTTTCCATTATTATGAAGGACATTCTATGGAAACTGTGACTTTTCCTCTGAGAGTTTTTCATTTACTGGGCATTCAAAATCTTATTCTTTCCAATGCGTGCGGCGGCGTAAATCCAGCTTACAGCGTGGCAGATATTGTCATTCTGAAAGACCATATCAACATGATGCCTGAACATCCGCTTCGTGGAAAAAATATAGATGAGCTTGGACCACGTTTTGTGGATATGAGCGAACCTTATAACAAAAAAATGATTGCTGTGGCAGAACAAGCAGCTGCAGATCATCATATTAAAATCCATCAGGGAACTTATGTTGCCTTACAGGGACCAACTTTTGAAACTCCGGCTGAATATGGCATGATCAAAGCGATCGGCGGAGATATGGTAGGAATGAGTACCGTTCCGGAAGTCATTGTTGCCAGGCATATGGAAATGGATGTATTCTGTATTTCGGTCATCACAGACCTTGGCGGACCCGATATTGCTTTGGCCGTTTCTCACGAAGAAGTTTTAAATGCAGCCAATAAAGCGATGCCCAATGTAATTGCTGTTGTTAAAGGTTTGATTAGAAATTACCAATAAAAAATCATCCAAATATTCTCATAGAAGCCATCAATATTATAAATTTTTCCTAATTCAGCAGAAATCAATCTCAGATTGCAATTCATTGTTTAGATTTGTACACATGAAATTGTACAAAATGAGAAAGTTGATAGTAATTTTTATGATGGGTATTTTTGGAATAAGTTATTCACAAAAAGTACCTGCTGTTCTTAAAACAGGGTTTTCAAAAGAAGCTTTACAACAGAAACTGGAAGATGAAGAGGGAAAATCCATTACAGTTCAGCAGATTCTTGACCACCATAAAGGAAAAGTTTTGGTCATTGATTTTTGGGCAGGATGGTGTAGGGATTGCTTAAATGCTCTACCAAAAGCTAAAGAATTAGAAGAAAATAACAAGAATATAGATTTTGTATTTTTATCATTAGACCGTTCAAAAGAAGGGTTTGAAAAAAGTCTTGAAAGATTTGACATGAAACACAAAGAAAATTATTGGTTTGCTTCCGGGTGGAAAAATGATTTTAATAATTATATGGATCTTAACTGGATTCCAAGATATATGGTGATTGATCAGAAATCTTCTATTGCAAAATATTATGCAATATCTCCTGAAGATCCTGAACTTCAACAAACTATAGATAAACTTTTAAAATAACTTTCATCTATTTTCCTTCAAAAAAACATAAAAAACTCATTGAAACCGTTGCTTTTCAATGAGTTTTAAAATTTAAGATATATAATAACATCATGATCACAAGAGAAGCCACAGAACAGGATTTAGAGATCCTTTTAGAATTTGAACAGGGAGTTGTTACTGCCGAAAGACCCTTCAACAGTACACTTATAGAAGGAGAAATTCATTATTATGATTTAAAATATCTGATACAGTCTCAGGAAGCAACGGTAATTGTTGCTGAAGAGAATGACGAAATCGTTGCATCAGGATATGCCCTAATCAAAAAGTCAGAAAAATATTACAATCAATTTGAGAAATATTCTTATCTGGGGTTTATGTATGTAAAGCCGGAGTATAGAGGAAGAGGCATCAATAAAGTGATTACAGATGAGCTTATTGCCTGGTCAAAATCAAGGGGAATCAGTGAAGTAAGACTTGATGTATATGCTCAAAATGAATCTGCCATAAAAGCTTATGAAAAAGCAGGTTTTGAACCTCATCTTCTCACCATGAGACTGAAATAGTAAAACGATGGAAGCAGGAAGATCGAGAATGGAAGTAATTTCAGTGCAATTAATAATCAGTTTTTTTTAATTTTCAATAAATGGACATTCAATTTTTATATCGTCCTCATTAACTTACTTCTCCCAGCTTCAGACTTCCCTTCTTAAAATAATTTACCGTAAATAAAGGAATCCATATCTTTGTATATGGATTTTTCTTTGCCACTTCGTAAAATTATTCATGTTGACATGGACGCATTCTATGCTTCTGTGGAGCAGCATGATAATCCTGCATTGAAAGGCAAGCCTATTGCAGTTGGAGGGCAGCATCGCGGTGTAGTTGCTGCAGCAAGCTATGAAGCCAGAAAATATGGAGTACGTTCTGCAATGCCCAGCAAAACCGCAAAAGAAAAATGTCCGCATCTTATTTTTGTTCCTCCCCGATTTGCCAGATATAAAGAGATCTCCAAAAAAATCCGGGAGATTTTCTATGAATATACTGATCTGGTAGAACCTCTTTCTCTGGATGAAGCCTATCTGGATGTCACCGAAAATAAAAAAGGAATGGAATCTGCCAACCTGATCGCCAAAGAAATCCGTCAGAAAATCTTTGAACAGACGGGTCTTACGGCATCTGCAGGAATTTCAGTCAATAAGTTTTTGGCTAAAGTGGCTTCAGACATCAATAAACCGAATGGCCAGAAAACAATTCATCCTGATAAAATGGAGCATTTCCTGGAAGAACTGCCTGTAGAAAAATTTTACGGCGTTGGAAAAGTTACCGCTAACAAAATGTTTAGTTTAGGAATTTATAAAGGAAAAGATTTAAAAAAAAGATCTCTTGAAGATCTGGTAAGACTTTTCGGGAAGTCCGGGAAACATTATTACAATGTAGTACGCGGTATTCATACTTCTGAAGTAAAACCTCACCGGATCCAGAAAAGTGTGGCGGTGGAAAGAACTTTTTTTGAAGATCTTCTGGATGAACAGCAGATCAATGAAAAACTGGAAAGCCTTGCTCAGGAAATTCATCAGAGATTGCAGAAAAATAATATTCTTGGAAGGACTTTAACTTTAAAAATAAAATATAAAGACTTCTCTCTTTTCACAAGGAGTATCACCAGGGAAGATTATTTCTCGTCACCAGAACAGTACGTCAGCACGGGAAGAAAACTATGGGAACTCCGCCCTTTCGATAAAGCTGTACGCCTGCTCGGGTTGTCTCTCTCTCAACTGAATACGGAAGAAAAAAAACAAGTTTCCGTTCAACTAAAAATCCCGTTTGAGGAATTTGAAAATGAGTAGGTCATATTTTTTCGCTACCTTGTATCAACCAAATCAGTAAATTTATGAACCCAACCATGATTCAGTTTTTCCACTGGTATTCTGAAGGAGACGGAAAATTGTGGAAAGAAGCCGAAAAACAGGCCAGATACTTAGCAAAACTTGGAATTACTTCTGTATGGTTTCCTCCAGCCTATAAAGGAACAAATGGCGGTTATTCTACCGGATATGATGCGTATGATCTCTATGACCTCGGAGAATTTGACCAGAAGGGAACCATACCTACAAAATATGGTATTAAAAACGATTATACAAAAGCCATTAAAACCCTAAAGAAACAAAATATACAAGTGATTGTAGATATTGTTCTGGGACACAAAGCCGGAGGTGATGAACTGGAAAAATTCAAAGTGGTAAAAGTAGATGAGGAAAACAGAGAAAAAGTAATTTCTGATATTATTGAAATCGAGTCTTATACCAAATTCACCTTTCCCGGAAGAGGAAAAAAATATTCTGATTTTGAATGGAATTTCACCTGTTTCAGCGGTGTAGATTACGCAGAAGGTATGGAATCCCACATTTATAAAATACAGTCTGAATATGGAAATGATTGGGAGGAAATGATTCACGACGAAAAAGGAAATTACGACTACCTGATGTACAATGATATTGAACACCGGAATCCTTTTGTACGGGAAGAACTCAATCGCTGGGCAAAGTGGTATTTTGATCAGACTGATTTTGATGGAGTCAGACTGGATGCTTTGAAGCATATTTCGTTCGATTTTTATAAAGAATGGCTCACAATGCTTCGTTCCAATTCCGGAAAAAATATCTTCGCTGTAGGAGAATACTGGGCTCCCGGATATCTTCATCTGCTTCAAAAGTATATTGAGGTGACGGAAGGCTGTATGAGTCTTTTTGACAGCTCTCTTCAAAATAATTTTCATAATGCTTCAAAAGAAGGAAGTTCTTATGACCTCCGAAGAATTTTTGATGAAACTCTTACTCAGGCAGATCCTATGCATGCTGTAAGTTTAGTGGCCAATCATGATACCCAGCCGCTCCAGGACCTTGAAGCTCCCGTAGAATCCTGGTTTAAACCTCTTGCTTATGCTTTAATCTTATTGAGAAAAGATGGATATCCATGCGTTTTTTATCCTGATTTGTATGGCGCCCATTATGTGGATAAAGATCGCGGAGGTCATGATCAGGAGATATTTATGCCTAAAGTAGATGGAATAGAAGAGTTATTAAAAGCCAGAAAAGAGCATGCTTATGGAGACCAGAAGGATTATTTTGAGGATGCTAATTGTCTTGGATGGGTTCGTACGGGTGATGATGAACATTCAGGTTGTGCTGTAGTATTAAGCAATAAGGATGCTTACAACAAGCCTATGGAAGTGGGACAGCTTTACACTGGTAAAAAATTTAAAGATCTTTTGAAACGATTCAAAGAAAAAGTAACCATTGATGAAAACGGATGGGGAAATTTCCTTGTTCCGGCAGGAAATGTAAGCGTTTGGATTCCCGAATAAGATTAAATTTCAATAAAAATATAAGAAGTTGTCTCAAAAGTGTCATTCTGAATAAGCCCCTTGTCAAGGTTTAAAACCTTGACAAGGGGCTTCGCTCATTAGAAGCCTCTTTCAGTTTATGAGGATCTGCAGATTAGCAATAGATGTATCGGCAATTCCAAATATCTGTAGCCCATTCACAACATTGCCCGTCTTCGGTGGAAGTACAGCATACTTTACCCCAATTCAGATCTCCAGCCTTTATACTTTTCAGTTCCTCACGTTTAAGTTTTTTCACTTTGAAATCTTTGTTTGCTTTCATAATTATTATTTTATGGTTTACTAATTAAATATACATTAAAAATTATAATTACGAATCAATATTCAACACTAACTACTTGATTTAGTATATATAACCCATAATAACATCATAATATAGTAGTAAAAACAGAGCTAAATAATCCGTCAAAAATTCATTGATTTTTTGTCATCCTTTAAAAAGGTAATGTTTACATCTTCAGTTCGGATATGTATTAATATAAAGGATTTTTCAATGGAAAAAATATAATTACATCTTACGGATTTCCAGGATTTCCGGTTTTTCGGATGTATCAGCAATTTTTCCGGTTCTGGCAAATTCTGCCCAGAGAGCCCGCAGTTTCTTACCGTTCTCATGAATACGGCTCCAGGGGATATCTTTCAACATTTCAGAAGATTTCCACGCAGATTCGTTACCAAAGATCAAAGGAAGATCAATACAGTGAGAAGCTCCGATATGATTGTCTTTTAATGTTGAATAAATTCTGAACAGATAAACATTTCCGCCAGCATCAGCCAGGTTTTCAGCAAACCGCCTCGCTGGATTTCCATAGATAAATTCTGTAGTTTTCTCAACAGTTTTATCCATGATTTTTAATCCCAGCCCTGTTCCAAAATATTTATTTAAAGCTTCAGAAGTTTTGAGATAAAATGCAGTTTCATTATTATTCAGACCAATCAGCACATCATATTTCATAGCATTCTTTTTCCACATTCCCACTGATTCTTCTTCTTTACATAAAGGAAAACATCCGTATTGAGTACCAAAAGGCATCGCAGCTTTCAGACCGTATTTGATGATGGATGGTAAAAATTTTCCGTATTCATCCATCATTTTTAACACGTCAGTTTCATCTTTCAATGCTTCTGTTTTTTTCAGAAATTCTGCGGCCATTTTCTGTCTTTGATGGCGTAACCCCAAAGGCGCACTCTGGATAATAACACGCTGAAATAAATCTTCCACTCCTTCAGAAATCATTAAATGAGCAATCGCATCACCTCCTGAAGACTGCCCGAGAAGGGTGATATTATTTTCATCTCCACTGAAATCTGCAATATGGGTTTTTATCCACTTTAATGCTTCAATCATATCCAGGAGTCCAAGATTAGCAGGCCTGGTTTCATCTCCGCCCAAAAAGCCAAATAATCCCAATCGATACGAAACAGCAACAACGATGACATACTGTTCTTTCACCCATTCGGAGGGATCTGAAGTGGCAAGATCACCACAGCCTATTTCATGAGATCCTCCATGAATCCAAACTATAACAGGAAGTTTTTCATTTTCAGAAACTGTTTCAGGACGGGTAATTGAAAGATACTGTGTAAATTCATCAGCTTCAAAACTGTCAACAGGAGTAGCTCCAATCATTTTTTCCACAAGCGGACTTAAAGTCTGAGGGCACACCGGAGTTTTTTCAGGAGCAACAATATTTGATGATGAAGATTCTGCAGCAACAGGTTTTTGAAATCTTTCAGAATGGGCATAGCGGATACTTTTAGCCCTGATAATTCCTTCTTCTTTCAATGCTATAATTCTCCCGAAACGGGTATCAAAAATAAAGGTTTCTTGCTGATTTGGTGTCATCTTTACAATGGTGAAAACTTTTCTCTTTAAATTTAATTATTTAAACACAAATTGCACAAATGAAAGCATTAATATCCACTAATTGTTATAGTGATATTTGTGAAACAATTAGTGTTATTCGTGTTAAAAGATCTTAGTTCAGGATTTTGTATTCACTTGGAGAAATACCCACTTTTGCTTTGAAGAGTCTTGTAAAATGCTGTGGATATTTGAATCCTAGATCATAGGAAATCTCACTGATTGTTTTTGCCTGATCCATAATCTGTTCTTTGGCAATATCAATAAGTTTGTTGTGGATAAATTCCTGAGCGGAAATTCCCAGCTCTTTTTTAATCAGGTCTCCGAAATAATTAGCAGATAAATTCAGTTTTTCTGCAAAGTAATTCACCATTGGGAAACCGATATTTTTAGGGTTTTCAGATTTTAAATAATCATCTACCAGATTTTCAAATTTGCCGATCACTCCCTGATTGATATGATCTCTTGTAATAAACTGACGGTCATAAAAACGCATACAGTAATTCAGAAACAGCTCAATATTATTTACAATTAAAGATTTGCTGTGTTTATCGATAGCCTGCTCCAATTCCAGTTTAATATTTTTAAAGCATTCCAATATGATTTCCCGCTCTTTTTCAGAGAGATGTAAGGCTTCGTGTACATCATATGAGAAAAAGGAATACTCTTTAATGTTCTTACCTAAGTTTGTTCCTTTTATCAAATCGGGATGGAAAATTAATGCTGAACCTGCGGGCTGAACATATTTATCTTTGTTATAAATTCCATAGGTCTGTCCGGGGGCAATAAACACCAATGTTCCTTCCTGATAATCGTAGCTGTGTTTTCCATACTGCATGTCTCCACACATTACATCTTTCAGAAAAACGGTATAAAACCCAAATTTTCTTTTATGCTGGCAGATAGGATCAGATTTAGAAAAATCGATCACACTTACCAGCGGATGCAGAGTTTCATGATTGGCCATTTTATTGTATTCCGAAACACTATTATAGATTTCAACCTCCTGATTTTCCATGAAGTATATTTTTATTACTATTCAAAATTACCACTTTCTGATGTAACTGAAATAGGGTCTGTAAAATTGGTAAGTAATTCGGTAATCTGTATAAGTGTGGTTTACCGGAAAGTTTCGACTTTTGTATCGTTATGCAAACTTTTAATACAACCACCTTTCCAAAAGGGGAAAAAGCTCCTGCAGATTATTTCTCCGGAGAACGGCGTGGGTTCACATCCTGAAACCCAATGAAGACAACCTGAACTGCCAGATAGGAAATGTCATTTTTGAACCAGGATGCAGAAATAACTGGCATTCTCATGGCGGCGGGCAGATTTTAATTGTAACTTCAGGAACAGGATACTACCAGGAAAAAGATAAACCTGTACAGATTTTGAACCCGGGAGATATCGTCAATATTCTTCCCGGTATCATCCATTGGCATGGTGCCGACCCGGACAGTGAATTTACCCATATCGCGATCAATCCCAACACTCAAAACGGGGTTATAGAATGGCTGCAGCCTGTAACGGATGAAGAATATAACAATTTATAAACCTAAATAAACTAAATATAAAAATGAGTACAATCACTGTAAAAGCTTATGGTGCAGAGTCTACCACAGCAGATCTGAAAGAAATGAATATTGAAAGAAGAGAAGTAACCTCAAAGGATGTAGAAATTGAAATCCTATACTGCGGGGTATGCCACTCTGATCTTCATACAGCAAGAAATGACTGGGGCGGATCTTTGTATCCTGTAGTTCCCGGACATGAAATTGTAGGAAGAATTACTAAAGTAGGAAGCGATGTTTCCAAATTTAAAGTAGGTGACCTTGCCGGGGTTGGATGTATCGTAGATTCGTGCGGACATTGCGACAGCTGCCAACATGATCTTGAGCAGTATTGCTTAAATGGCTTCACGGGAACTTACAATGGAAAAGATAAACATTTGGGAGGTCATACTTTTGGAGGATATTCTCAAAAAGTAGTTGTGGATTCCCACCACGTTTTAAAAGTGCCTGAAAATCTTGATCTTGCAGCAGTAGCACCACTTCTTTGCGCAGGTATTACAACCTGGTCACCTTTAAAACACTGGAATGTAGGTCCTGGTTCTAAAGTAGCTGTTGTAGGACTGGGTGGTTTAGGCCACATGGCGATTAAGCTGGCAAAAGGATTGGGAGCTGAAGTTACTTTATTCTCAAGAACTCCCGGAAAAACAGACGATGCAAAACAACTGGGTGCGGATCATGTTGTCATCTCTACTGATGAAGCACAAATGGATGCTGTAAAAGGAAAATTTGATGTGATCATTGACACCGTTCCGTATGTACATGATGTAAATCCATATGTGGCAACTTTAAACATCAATGGAACTCATGTTCTTGTGGGATATCTGGGAGGTCTGGAACCTATTTTGAACACTGTTCCTATGATTTTGGGAAGAAAATCTGTAGCAGGTTCAGTAATTGGTGGTATTGCTGAAACTCAGGAATTATTGGATTTCTGTGGAGAACATAATATTGTTTCAGAAATTGAAATGATCAAAATGCAGGACATCAACGAAGCTTATGAAAGAATGTTGAAAAGTGACGTAAGATACCGTTTCGTCATTGATATGCAGTCTTTATAATTCTTTTGAAGAATATTAACAAAAACAGGTGCTTCGGATTGAAGCGCCTGTTTTTTTATTTTTTAAGATTTTGGCTAAAAGCATTCTGATCCTGATTCACGATATATTTATTTCCTTCAGTGCATTTGATATCATTTCTTTCCATATCCTGAAAAGCCCATGCTGCCATGGCATCAATAACAGGAGCCAGCTCATTACCTGCTTCACTCAGTTTATAAGTAACATGAGGCGGTATTACGGGTTTTGCAGTTCTGATAATCAATCCATCTATTTCTAATTGCTTCAGATGTTGAATGAGCATTTTTTCCGTTACGGCAGGAATTGCTTTTTTCAATTCGCTGTATCTTTTTTCTCCTGTGGAAAGATTAAACAGGATAATGGGTTTCCAGAATCCTCCAATCCTTTCCATCACATACATTACAGGGCAATCCTGCACTGTCTTTCTGTTTTCCTGAATGGTTGAACTTTCTTTGATTGCGGTCATATCTACATACTTTAGGGTAAGTACTTGTATAAAAGTAAGTACAAATATAACTTTGTTCTCAGAAATAAAAAAATATTTACATATGAAAATCGTAATCACAGGATCATTAGGAAATGTAGCTAAACCATTAGCGCAACAATTAATTGCCGAAGGGCATACTATTACAGTAGTAAGCAGCAACGATGCAAGAAAACAGGATATTGAATCTCTGGGAGCCACGCCAGCCATAGGTTCTATTACAGATGTTAACTTTTTAACTCAAACATTTGAAGGTGCAGATGCTGTTTTTGTAATGACACCTCCGGCTATCAGTCCGGATAAGATTGTGGAAAACACTACCAATGCAGGAAAAAATTATGCTGAAGCTTTAAAAAATGCCAACGTAAAAAGAGCTGTAATGCTAAGCAGTGTAGGCGCAGAATCTCCTGTAGAAAACGGTCCTATCGCAGGTCTTCACCATATTGAAAAAATATATAACGGCGTAGAAAATACTTCTTTCACTTTTTTAAGAGCCGGATATTTCTATAATAATTTTTTCAATGATATTCCTTTAATTCAAAATGCCGGAATCATTGGTGGTAATTATCCTGCAACTATTGAAGTACCTGTAGTACATCCCAAGGATATTGCCAAAGCAGCAGCTGAAGAACTGGTAAAAGATGGAAATACCAACAACATCAGATATATTGTAAGCGATGTAAGAACAGCTTCGGATTTTGCGAAAGTTTTAGGAACTTCTGTTAACAAGCCTGAACTTCCATGGGTAGAATTCTCTGATGAAGATTCTTTAAACGGAATGCTTCAAGCCGGATTACCTGAAGATATGGCTCATCTGTATGTTGAAATGGGTAGAGGAATAAGAACAGGTGTTGTTCAGAAGGATTTTATTGATCATGGCTCTCCAGTTACAGGAAATGTTAAGCTAGAGGATTTTGCGAAAGAGTTTTCTTCTAAGTTTTAATTTCCACGTTAATCTGTAAAATAAGTTTCGGCGCACCTTTGGTGCGCCGAAACCTGTTTAAATCTTTATTTTTAATCTTCAGATTATTTCTTGTCTTTCAGGGTTTTCTTTAAAACTTTCAGCCTTCCATCAATAGGCTGATCAATTTTTAATCCCAAAACTTCAGCAACCAAAGGATAAACATTAATGTTGGCAAATTCATTGATGACCAGATTGTTTTTAAATTCAGGGCCCCAGGCAAAGAAAGTCGCTTTCATTTCCGGAACAACTTTAGGGTTGTAGCCATGCTTACCAACAGATGTTTTCTTCCCTTTTTCCAGGAATATTTTTGGGGCTTTAGGAATCAGAAGAATTTGTCCTATCCTGTGATATTGATCATCTCTTGTTGCAAAGTGAAGGTATTTAGGAAGTTTTTTATCCAGATATACTTCGTAATCATCTGTTTTATTAGCTTTCAGTTCTTTGTAAACCGCTTTTACCTCATCTGGATTTTTAACATAAACTCTTACCAAAGTCTGGGAATTGTAAAAATCAAATCTGTTTTTATCAAAAAGCACAGCCGGAATTTCCAAAGGTGTACCTCCATCTACTTTGATCATACCATGGTCGGAAACAAAAATAAAGTTGACATTTTTTAATCCTAATCCATTTACTTTCTGAACAAGGTTACCAATCGCCTGGTCTATCAGATGAACAGCAATTTCTGTTTCTTTGGAATCCGGTCCATGATGATGTCCGCTTCCGTCTACTTCCGGGAAGTATAATGAAATAAAATGAGGTCTTTTCTCTTCCGATAATTTCAGCCAGTTCACCACTTTTTCTACTTTTTCGGAAGGTGTGAATTTTTCATGATAAGGATAATAATAAGAAGGTCTCATTCCTCCTGCATCACTGGCAGATCCTACCCACATTAAAGAAGCAGATACCATTCCCTGCTTTTCAGCGAGTCCCCAAATTGGGGTTCCTCCATACCAGCTGCCATCTTCAGCATTTTTTTTGTTGCTCATGGCATACCCTTCTTTTCTTTTATAATCATAGAAAAAATTATCGATCAAACCATGATGAGAAGGATAAAGTCCGGTAATTAGACTCCAGTGATTTGGGAAAGTAATACTTGGATAACTTGGAATCATTGCTTCAGCCTTCACACCGCCATTGGCCAGTTTCAAAAGATTTTCAGCATTATACTTTTGAGCATAGTCATAACGGAAGCCATCTGTAGATATCATAATCACATAAGGTTTAGACTGTGCTTCTATACTGTTTTGTCTACCCGGGATCACCACCTGGGCTGTATCAATATTGACCTGTTGTGCAAAAGCCGTAAAGGAAATTAGCAGCAGTAAAAAATAGATTCCTCGCTTCATTATTTTAAAATTTTTCTCAAAGTTACATCCTATACTTCTGCCTGAAAAGTTTAAGAGATTAAAAGTATATTAAAACAGATTATTTTTTTGAATCAAAATTAAAACTCATTAAACAGGTCTTTTCATTTCAAACTGTGACAGCCAATTGTTCAGTCCTACTCTTTCACTAAGAAATTGACTGGTGTTTTCTGAAGAATCATCTACATTATTCAAGGCAATGGTTTGTCCTCCGTTTTTTTCTTTAATAGCATTAAAAAGCTTTGTTCCAATTCCACGATTTCTGTAATTCTTATCTACTGCAAACTGGTATATTTTTTTCACTGCAGGACTATAAACAATATACCCAACAAGTTTATCTTTCATATAAGCACCTAAAGTCACATAGTTTTCAGGCATAGGCTCCAATACGAACACCGATCCCTGCCATGAAGGTTCAATATCCCAGAAAGAACATAGCAGTTTCCATTGAAAGTCATTCAAATCCCTAATAGAAACCTCAGCATTTCCTTCTCCTTGTTTAATACTTCCGTTAAAACAAAGTAATCTTCGTACAATTGTAAAACCTAGATTTTCATATGCCCTGATGGCAGGCTGATTTCCTTCAATAACTTCAAGCAGCAATGTATTGGCATTTCTCTCTTTTAAAACAGGAATAATAAAATCGTACATTTTTCTTACCAATCCTTTACCTCTGCTTTCAGGAACTACTCCTGTTCCACCATTGTAAATAATTTTCTCTCCATTCTCCACTTTTTCAGACTGAAGGATAAAACCTACCAGTTTCCCATCTTCAAATGCTCCGACAGAGATATTCATATCCATTTTTTCAGCTGCGATTTTTGAGACAAGCACCTCTTTCGTTAAATGAAAAGGAATAACATAATCTGAAAACGAATGGTTGAACACTGATAAAATTTCATCTATGCTTGTATTTGCTAAGGTTTTGAACTCCATTGATATTTTAAATTTATATAGTTATTACACTTTATTTCTGTTGGTTCAAGTACCATTGAATGGCATTATGCTCTTCTCTTTTTATAAATGGGTCTTTTTCCTGATTATAATCATTACCGTCAAACCATTCTTTTTTACTCAATTCCTCTTTCAGTTTTTGATATTCTTCTTTTACCTCCGGATGAATACGAAGATAATCCCTGAAAGCCAAATGGCGAAGCCAGTGTTCTGAAGAAGTCGGAATAACGTGAATGTGAGCAATGCGGAGATGATGATTGTGAATTCTCTCAGGAATTTCATCATTTGAATAAATAACATCAGGAAATCCTAATGTATGGGTATGATCTATAAGTTTAATAAAAAAACGGCGGTACGGCATATCTTCATTATACTTTTCATAATAGACATAATCTTTGCCTTCCAGTAAAGATGGAACTTTATCAAGTTCTTTTTCATCCTTTACCCCAATCATAATATCAATAACAGGTTTTGCAGATAAACCTTCCACAGATGTGCTGCCAATATGTTCAATTTCCGGATTCAAAAAACCGATATAGTTCTCAAGTTCATTTTTAATGGTTTCAAACTGCTTTTTCCAGAAAGGATTATATTTTTCAAAGGTAACTTTCATAAGTATCCAAATAGTACACAAATATAAAATTTTTCTCAGTAATCTCTCTGGAATCGACATTTAACAAAAAATGATACCCCTGAAAGATCAGAGGTATTCATTACTAATTATTTAGTTGTGTTTTTTCTGAAAAATTACTCTTTAATCAGTTTTTCATAAGATGTAGTTCCATCTTTTAAAGTGATTTCAAAATAATAAGCACCTGATTTCAAATCTCTGACACTGATATTTTCTCCCTCAAGTTTTACAGATCTTACTTTTCTTCCTGCAGATTCATAAATATCAACAGATTTTATTTTATCAGCATTTTTAAAGCTCACCGTTTCTTTGGCCGGGTTTGGATAAAGAACTATTTTCTTACTTTCCAAAACTGTTTCATTAGTACCTAAAGTACCAAAATTAAGGGCTGTAGTACCACAGCTGTTAGAACCATGATAAGCAATCGTAAAGTTTGATAACCTGCGTCCATAAGTAATGTTTAAAGGACTTGTAGGAGGAACGGTAAAGACATGGTCATTAGCATCTCCTGTGTTTAAAGCTCTTGTAGCGACTACAGTACGAACACTCCCTGCCACTGTATTAGAGGTTACAGTCCAGTTTTGAGTTCCATCCAAAGGCGGAACCACACCTTGTCCATTAAATGTTCTGTCACTTAAATTAGTACCATCAAAAATTACAACATCTTTCCCTATATCGTCCATATTCGTTGTATCGAAAGCCATTCCCAGCCATCCTGTAGAAGGACCAATAAGGGTAAGGGTAACTAAAGAAGGGGTAAGGTCTATCTTAACTGAATAAGCCAAATCTGCTCCTCCCGGTGTGGAAAAAAGAGGCACAGTTCCTGTCGAATATTGACTTTTTACATGAAAAAAAGCAAAAAATCCGATCAATAATAATGTAGTTTTTAATTTCATATAATCAATTTTTTAATAGGTTAATAATATCTTGATTTTTAGTAAATAAAGCATATTCAAAAACAGTTTTCCCTTGTTTATCGGATAATGCCTTATTTGCTTTATTCTTTAGTAGCAGCTCTACCATTTCTTTGTTTTGTGACTGTACAGCATATATTAATGGAGTTACTCCACTGCTGCTTGCCACATTTGGATCAGCTTTGTTCTCTAATAATTTCTGAGTAAGGTTTTTATCTCCTTTAAAAACAGAAGCCGTTAACGCCGTTCCTTCTCCACTTGCATAATTCATGTTTTTAACGTGAGTAATTAAAAATTCCGCAACTGGAATATTCCCTCTGTAACAAGCTAAAATAAGGGGAGAGAATCCGTTTTCATTAATCTGATTAATAATATCCGGATTTTGTTTCATCAGCTCCTGTACTTCAGGAACTGTTCCGCTCCTGGCAATATCAAATATTGATTTTGCTTTTTCCTGAGCAGATATCAATGAGCTCAGAAATAGTCCTACAATTAAGATTACATTTCTCATTGTTTTACCATTACGTAGTTGTATTCGATGTTGACATTTTCTGCCACTTTCTTGGTAACCATTTTAGGGATGGTCACTTTGTAATCTGCAGGTTTGGCTATAAAACCGCCCTGCATATAGATTTTACCGTCTTTTGCATATAATGTTGCGGAAGAAGCAACCGCTTTGTCTACCCCGTGAAAGTTAAGTGTTCCCTGAACGGTATATTTCTGTAGACTGGCCGTAAGTTTTGTTTTATCAAAGTTGACAATTTTCCCTTTAAAGGTTGTTTTCGGATATTTTGCAGATTCAGCATAGCTTTCATTGAAATGCTCTTCCATCAATTTGGTTTTAAAATGAAAGTTTTTAACGGTAGAAACGGATGCCATTTCGCCGTTGTCCACGTTCAGAATCACAATATTATTGTCATCCTGTGCAAAAATATCATCAAACAGAGGTACTGAAGCTTCAAAAGTTACTTTCCCTGTCTTAGAACTGTATTTCTGTGCTGAAGCGTAACCGGCAGAAAGCAGTAATACGCTTAATAATGCTATTTTTTTCATATCAATTTTTTTAGTTTTCATTTAATCCGTCAGCTTTCCACTTTATGAAAATATTGATCTGAGCTGCAGACAACGATCCTCCCTGAGGCATTTTTTCCGGATCACCGTTAGGCCTTTGGATACGATCCAGAATTCCATCTATATTATTTTTTACCTGATCATAAGTAACAAGGGGTTTATAGCCGGTGGCGGAATGACAGCCTATGCAATTGTTATCCACAATGGGTTTTACATCTGTTGTATATTTTACAGGTGCCGTGATAGGTGTATTATCAGAAATCTCTTCATAAGTTCTGCTGTCACAAGCCGTCAGTATGATTGCTGACGACAATATCAATAAGGATGTTAGCTTTTTCATATTAAAAAACTCTATAAAGATTAAACCCAAAGAAAATATGTCCCTTTCCCCATGCTCCAGTGGCATTGGTAAGATATCCGATATCTGAATTTATCTGGGAGTTCGTTAATAAAAGCTGGAACACATGTCCTCCGGTTTCTATATCTACCCCTAGTGATAATGGGTTTTTATAAAAACTGTGATCGTCGAAATTCACAAAGTATTCTGCATTCACAGAAACTCTTTTTGAAATTTTATAGCGTCCTCCCAAACCTGCTAAAAACTGATTTTTGTTTTCAATAGTGGGTTCGTAAAGGTTTTTATGAACAAAGGAAGGTGTAAGCTGCAAGGAAAACTTATCATTGAACCTTCTTGAGATCAATGCCTGCGTAAGATAAGAAAGCCTGTCACTGAATTTAAGATGTGGATAATTATCTTTATCAAGTTCAGTATTGGCACCCATTACATTGTAGCCCACAATATCCACCGGAAAGTTTTCATTTTGTCTTACCAGCCTGTATTTTACTGCTCCTTCAAACGTTTTCATATTCGTTTCTCTGGAAAGGCTTACGGAAACAGCATCTGAAATACCATAGATAACGCCTAATTTGGTTGAGGCATGATCCAGACCGAAAAAGTCTTTGAATCCGGCGCTTATATCTCCAAATCTGTGGGCAACGATAATGTACCATTCTTTTTTGGCGGCGAGTTTTGTAGATTGCCCCGTAACAATCTGAAGGGCTTTGAAGGCGGGTTGTGAGGTTTCTGAATTGGTTTTCACCGTGTCAATATCCTTCAGCAGATCTTCCTGTGCAAAGACAAGACCTGAAGAAAATACTGACAAAAATAAGAGAGTTTTCGTCATATACAATTTGAATTAAATTATGATATAACAAACTTATCGAGTTCTCAATTCAAAAACAGGTGATAAAAGTCACCATTCAAATTGTTTTTATCAATGATAGAAATAAACTTTTCAAACAATTAAAATTAGATCATTCTAACATTTTCATTCACAGGAACTTTCATTCCTTCTTTGGTCTGAACAATTTCACCTTCACTTTCAATTTTTTTCAAAACTCTGCTTACAACTTCCCTGGAGGTTCCCAAACTGCTTGCAATTTCGCGATGGGTTATCTTAATTGGGTTGTTTCCTGTGGATGAAATCTGCTGTTTGATGTAATTCAGGACTCTTTTATCCAGTCTATGGAACACCGCATCATTCACCATATTCATCACTTCTGAAAATCTACGGTCATATTCATGATAAAACAGTTTGTTGATTTCCGGGAATTTTATCAGCCAGTCATGCATTACGGAAACGGGAATAAGAATGGCTTCCGAGTCTTCCTCGGCAATAGCATACACTCTGCTGACATAGTCTGTAAGAATGGATGAGAAGGTCATAAGACAGCTATCTTTGGGCTTAATATAATAGTAGATAAGTTCTCTTCCGTCATTAAGGGTAAAAACCTTGATAGAGCCTTTTATCAGGAAAGGGACAAATTTATTTTTCTGCCCTTCTCTTATGATTTCAGTTTTTGCTTTTATATCAATTGCAACAGCATGCTTTTCCAGCTCAGCTAAAAAATCAGCCCCTAAAAAGCCAAATTTACTTACAGCGAACGCGTTATCAATCATATCCTATATTTTCTACTTTTTCTTAAACAAAGATATAAAATTGATGAATGGTTATTATATATTTTTATGTTATTAAATAAAATTAACAATCATATGGGTTCGATATTCCTTTGTACATGAGAATTTAGGTCAAAAAAATGCCCCGGTAAAAACCAGGGCATCTTATTTTATTGTAAAAAGAAATCTTACGCTTGAACGTTGTTTCCTCCTAATACGAAAGGCTCAACTTCTTTGATTTCTCCGAACTGCTGCTCGTAGTTAGCGATGTTCTGTTGAAGAGCGTTTAATACTCTTTTAGCGTGAAGTGGAGCAAGAATAACTCTTGATCTTACTTTAGCTTGCTGAACACCTGGCATCAACTGAATAAAGTCTACTACAAATTCAGATGGAGAGTGGTTTACTAAAGCTAGGTTAGCATAGATACCAGCAGCTACCATTTCGTTTAATTCGATGTTGATGTTTCCGTCTTGTGGATTTTGATTGTTGTCCATTGTTATAAATTATGTTTTTAAAATTCGAAATTTGAGATTGTGAAAATATAAAAATAATTTCAAATCCCAAATTTCAAATCATTAATTTTAGTTAAGGTCTTCGAATTCTTTCTTAGAACCTACAATAACGTTCTGATACTCTTTAAGACCTGTACCTGCAGGGATTCTGTGACCTACAATTACATTTTCTTTAAGACCGTTAAGTTCGTCTACTTTACCAGCAACAGCTGCTTCGTTAAGAACTTTAGTTGTTTCCTGGAACGATGCTGCAGACATGAATGACTTAGTCTGAAGGGCCGCTCTTGTAATACCTTGTAATACAGGAGTTGCTGTAGCAGGAAGAGCTTCTCTTACTTCTACAAGACTTAAATCTTCACGTTTCAACTTAGAGTTTTCATCTCTTAATTCTCTTGCAGTAATCATCTGACCTGGCATGAATTCTTTAGAATCACCAGCTTCTACTACTACTTTAAGACCGAATACTCTGTTGTTTTCTTCCAAGAAATCATACTTGTGCTCAAGAGCTCCTTCAAGGAATTGAGTATCACCTCCATCTACGATAGATACTTTCGTCATCATCTGTCTTACGATAATTTCGAAGTGCTTGTCGTCGATTTTTACCCCCTGTAGACGGTAAACTTCCTGGATCTCATTTACTAAGTATTCCTGAACTGCTGTTGGGCCTTTAATTCTTAAGATATCTTCCGGTGTGATAGAACCGTCAGAAAGCGGAGAACCTGCTCTTACGAAGTCATTCTCCTGAACAAGAATCTGGTTGGAAAGTTTTACCAGGTAAATTTTTCTTTCTCCAGTTTTAGCTTCAACAATAAGTTCACGGTTACCTCTCTTAATTTTTCCGTAAGAAACTACCCCGTCGATTTCAGTAACAACCGCTGGATTTGAAGGGTTTCTAGCTTCGAATAATTCTGTAACTCTCGGAAGACCTCCGGTGATATCCCCTGCTTTTGCAGATTTTCTTGGGATTTTGATTAAGACTTTACCAGCCTTAATTTTTTCACCATCGTTTACCATTAAGTGGGCTCCTACCGGTAAGTTGTAAGCTTTCTGCTCAATACCTTTAGAGTCTACCACCTTCAAGGTAGGTACGGCTTTCTTATTTCTAGATTCAGAGATTACTTTCTCTTCGAATCCTGTTTGTTCGTCAATTTCAAGTTGGAATGAAATACCCTGGATGATATCCTCGTATTCTACCTTACCTGAAGTTTCAGCAATAATTACTGCGTTATATGGATCCCATCTACAGATTGTATCCCCTTTCTTCACTTTATCACCTGGTTTTACAGCTAATATAGATCCGTAAGGTACGTTAGCTACCATTAATGGAGTTCTAAGCTCATTATCAGCAACTAATCTGAATTCTGTTGAACGGGAAACTACAACCTCAGCTGTATTACCGTTTTCATCTTCAGAAGTAATAGTTCTTACTTCATCCATTTCAACGATACCATCTCTTCTTGCAACGATAGATGGGTTTTCTGATACGTTTCCTGCAGTACCCCCTTGGTGGAAGGTTCTCAACGTAAGCTGAGTACCTGGTTCCCCAATTGACTGTGCTGCAATTACACCTACCGCTTCACCCATGTGGATCACTTTACCTGTTGCTAAGTTTCTACCGTAACATTTAGCACAGATACCTTTCTTAGCTTCACAAGTTAATGGTGAACGAACCTCAACTGATTCTAATCCAGCTTCTTCGATTCTTTTCGCCAATGCTTCAATGATCACCTGATCTGCGCTTGCAATAAGCTCGTCAGTTTCAGGATCGTAAATATTATGTAGCGATACTCTACCTAAGATTCTTTCAGAGATTCTTTCAACGATCTCGTCATTTTTCTTAAGTGCGGTAACTTCTGTACCTCTTAGAGTTCCACAGTCGTCTTCTGTAACGATAACGTCCTGTGCAACGTCTACCAATCTTCTCGTTAAGTAACCAGCATCGGCTGTCTTAAGAGCAGTATCCGCAAGACCCTTACGAGCACCGTGGGTAGAGATAAAGTACTCTAGAATCGAAAGACCTTCCTTAAAGTTGGCAAGGATCGGGTTTTCGATGATCTCCGCTCCCGTAGAACCGGCTTTTTGCGGTTTAGCCATCAAACCTCTCATCCCTGATAACTGACGGATCTGTTCTTTAGAACCCCTCGCTCCAGAGTCAAGCATCATATATACAGAGTTGAAACCACCTTGGTCAGTTTTCATTCTGCTCATGATCATTTCAGTTAATCCGGCGTTGGTATTTGTCCAAACGTCGATTACCTGGTTATAACGTTCTGTATCGGTAATTAGACCCATGTTATAGTTAGCTCTAATTTCGTCTACAGTTTCAATTGAAGAAGCAATCATCTGCTTTTTCTCAACAGGAACTACAATATCCCCAAGTGAGAATGAAAGACCTCCTTTAAATGCATTTGAATACCCTAAGTCTTTCATTGCATCAAGGAACTTCACAGTTGTAGGGAAATCTGTATCAGCAAGGATCTTACCGATAACGTTTCTCAATGATTTCTTAGTAAGAAGTTCATTGATATATCCTGACTGCTTAGGTACAATCTGGTTGAATAAAATTCTACCAACAGAAGTTTCGATCAATCTTGTTACTATTACTCCATCTTCTTTAACAGGTAGTCTACATCTTACCTTAGCATTTAAAGAAACTCTACCTTCAGCATAAGCAATTTCTGCTTCCTCAGGAGAATAGAATGCAAGACCTTCACCTTTTACTTTCATATCTTCTGTAGAGCTCAATTCTTTAGTCATGAAATAAAGACCAAGAACCATGTCCTGAGAAGGTACTGTAATTGGAGAACCGTTTGCAGGGTTCAAAATGTTTTGAGAACCTAGCATCAATAGCTGAGCTTCAAGGATTGCCTCTGGTCCTAACGGTAAGTGTACCGCCATCTGGTCACCATCGAAATCGGCGTTGAATGCTGTTGTTACCAACGGGTGTAGCTGGATTGCCTTACCTTCGATCATCTTAGGTTGGAAAGCCTGAATACCCAGTCTGTGAAGCGTAGGTGCTCTGTTCAATAGAACAGGGTGACCTTTCATCACGTTTTCAAGGATATCATAAACTACGGGTTCTTTTCTATCAATAATTCTCTTTGCAGATTTTACAGTTTTTACAATTCCTCTTTCAATTAGTTTTCTAATGATAAACGGTTTGTAAAGTTCAGCTGCCATATCTTTAGGAATACCACATTCGTGAAGCTGCAAGTTTGGACCTACAACAATTACCGAACGCGCTGAGTAGTCTACCCTTTTCCCTAGTAAGTTCTGACGGAAACGACCTTGCTTACCTTTCAATGAATCAGAAAGTGATTTCAATGGTCTGTTTGATTCAGATTTTACTGCAGAAGATTTTCTTGTGTTATCGAATAATGAATCTACTGATTCCTGAAGCATACGCTTCTCGTTTCTCAAGATTACTTCAGGAGCTTTGATCTCCAATAATCTCTTCAAACGGTTATTTCTGATAATTACTCTTCTATAAAGGTCATTCAAGTCAGAAGTTGCGAAACGTCCCCCATCCAATGGAACTAATGGTCTTAATTCTGGTGGGATAACAGGAAGTACACGCATGATCATCCACTCTGGTCTGTTGATCATTCTTGTATTAGCACCTCTCAATGCTTCTACAACGTTCAATCTTTTAAGAGCTTCTGTTCTTCTTTGTTTTGAACCTTCGTTGTGAGCTTTATGTCTCAAGTCGAAAGACAATGCATCAAGATCGATTCTTTTTAATAGATCTTCCACAGCTTCAGCACCCATTCTGGCGATGAATTTGTTTGGATCAGAATCATCAAGATACTGGTTTTCTACAGGAAGAGTTTCCATGATATCAAGGTATTCTTCTTCTGTAAGGAATTCCATATTTTCAAAATCAGAACCATCTAATTTTTTAGCAATACCCTGCTGAATCACTACATATCTTTCGTAGTAGATGATCATATCTAATTTCTTAGAAGGGATTCCTAAAAGGTATCCGATTTTGTTTGGCAATGAACGGAAGTACCAGATATGAGCAATAGGAACAACCAAACCGATATGACCGATTCTTTCTCTTCTTACTTTTTTCTCAGTAACTTCAACACCACAACGGTCACAAACGATCCCTTTGTAACGAATTCTCTTGTATTTACCACAAGCACATTCGTAATCTTTTACAGGACCAAAGATTTTCTCACAGAATAATCCGTCTCTTTCAGGTTTGTGAGTTCTGTAGTTAATAGTTTCCGGTTTTAAAACCTCCCCTCTTGAGTCTTGTAAAATAGACTCCGGTGAAGCTAAACCGATGGTTATTTTATTAAATCTACTTGTTTTATTTTTATTTGACATTTTTTAGATTTTAGATTTTGGATTATAAATTTTGGATTATAGAATTCTGAACGGGTTCAAAATTCAATAGGCAAAATTTAAAATTATTCCTCAAGTCTTACATCAAGTCCAAGTCCTTGTAACTCGTGAAGTAATACATTGAATGATTCCGGAATACCTGGTTCAGGCATAGATTCACCTTTTGCAATTGCTTCATAAGTTTTTGCTCTACCAATCACGTCATCCGACTTCACAGTCAAGATTTCTCTCAAGATATTGGATGCACCGAATGCTTCAAGTGCCCAAACCTCCATCTCTCCGAATCTCTGACCACCGAACTGAGCTTTACCTCCTAACGGCTGCTGAGTAATCAATGAGTAAGGTCCAATAGAACGTGCGTGCATCTTATCATCAACCATGTGTCCTAGTTTCAACATGTAAATGATACCTACTGTCGCAGCCTGAGTAAATCTTTCTCCGGTACCACCATCATAAAGGTGAGTGTGACCGAATGTAGGAAGACCTGCTTTCTCTGTATATTCAGTAATCTGATCAAGAGTTGCTCCGTCAAAGATTGGTGTAGCGAACTTCATTCCCAGCTTCTGACCAGCCCATCCAAGAACTGTTTCATAGATCTGACCGATGTTCATACGAGAAGGTACCCCTAGTGGATTCAATACGATATCTACTGGTGTTCCATCCTCTAAGAACGGCATGTCTTCTTCACGAACGATTCTTGAAACGATACCTTTGTTACCGTGACGTCCCGCCATCTTATCTCCTACATTCAGTTTACGTTTCTTAGCGATGTAAACTTTAGCCAACTTCATGATTCCTGCTGGAAGCTCATCTCCGATTGAAATTGCAAATTTCTCACGGTTTTTAACTCCTTGAATGTCGTTATATTTGATTTTGTAATTGTGAATTAATTGTTTGATCAATTCATTCTTGTCAGCGTCTACTGTCCAGTCTGCACCACTAACGTTTACATAATCTTCAACTGAAGTTAATAACTTGTGAGTAAATTTCACACCTTTACCGATGATTTCTTCGTCAAGGTCATTTTGTACCCCTTGAGAAGTTTTACCGCTTACCAGTGTATTTAATTTTTCAATTAAAGTATTTCTCAACTCATCAAATTTAGCCTTGTAAGTGTTTTCAATTTCTTCAAGTCTAAGTTTTTCTTCAGTTCTTTTCTTTTTGTCTTTAATGTTTCTAGAGAACAACTTCTTGTTGATAACAACTCCTCTTAATGAAGAGTCAGCTTTTAATGATGCATCTTTTACATCACCAGCTTTATCACCGAAGATTGCTCTAAGAAGTTTTTCTTCAGGAGTCGGGTCAGATTCACCTTTTGGAGTAATTTTACCAATCATGATATCTCCAGGCTTCACTTCAGCACCGATTCTGATCATACCGTTCTCGTCAAGATCTTTGGTAGCTTCTTCAGATACGTTTGGAATATCTGCTGTCAATTCTTCCATACCTAATTTGGTATCACGAACTTCAAGAGAATACTCATCTACGTGGATTGAAGTAAACCAGTCTTCACGTACAACTTTTTCGTTGATTACAATTGCATCCTCGAAGTTGTACCCTTTCCAAGGCATGAACGCTACTACTAAGTTTCTACCAAGAGCTAATTCTCCTTTTTCAGTAGCATAACCGTCGCAAAGTACCTGTCCTTTTTCCACTACATCACCTACTCTTACGTTTGGTCTTAGGGTAATTGTTGTACTCTGGTTGGTTTTTCTGAACTTAGTAAGTTTGTATGTTTTAGTAGCAGACTCGAATTGTACTAAATCTTCGTCTTCGCTTCTTTCATATTTAATAACGATTCTGTCAGCATCTACGTACTCTACAGTACCTGTACCTTCAGCGTTAATTAAGATTCTTGAATCTCTTGCAACTTGCTGCTCAAGCCCTGTACCAACGATTGGAGCCTGTGGCTTCAATAGAGGAACGGCCTGACGCATCATGTTAGATCCCATCAATGCACGGTTCGCATCATCATGCTCCAAGAAAGGAATCAATGAAGCGGAAATACCTGAGATCTGGTTTGGTGCAACATCGATAAGGTTAACCTGAGCAGGCTCCACTACCGGATAATCACCATCCAATCTTGCAATAATTCTGTCTGTTAAGAAGTCTCCGTTATCACTCAATTCAACGTTTGCCTGAGCAATTACTTTATCTTCTTCATCTTCTGCATTTAAATAAATAGGGTCAGCATTAAGATCAATCTTACCACTTTCTACTTTTCTATATGGAGTTTCGATGAAACCAAGGTTGTTGATTTTCGCATAGATTCCTAGTGATGAAATCAAACCGATGTTTGGTCCTTCCGGAGTTTCAATCGGACAAATTCTTCCGTAGTGAGTATGGTGAACGTCACGAACCTCGAAACCTGCTCTTTCTCTTGATAAACCACCAGGCCCTAGTGCAGATAATCTTCTCTTGTGAGTGATCTCTGATAGAGGGTTGGTTTGGTCCATGAACTGAGATAGCTGGTTGGTACCGAAGAATGAGTTGATTACAGATGTTAATGTCTTAGCATTAACAAGATCAAGTGGAGTAAAGATTTCGTTATCTCTAACGTTCATTCTTTCCTTGATTGTTCTTGCAATTCTTGAAAGACCTACCCCGAACTGTCCTGCTAATTGCTCACCAACAGTTTTAATTCTTCTGTTTGATAAGTGGTCAATATCATCAACATCAGTTTTTGAGTTTACTAACTCAATTAAGTGTCTTACAATGGCAATGATATCTTCTTTTGTAAGAACTTCAGTTGTAGTTGGAATGTTTAGGCTTAACTTTTTGTTTAGTCTGTAACGTCCTACTTCACCTAAAGAGTATCTCTGCTCAGAGAAGAATAATTTTTCAATGATTCCTCTTGCCGTTTCCTCATCTGGTGGATCTGCATTTCTTAACTGACGATAAATATACTCTACCGCTTCTTTTTCAGAGTTAGTAGGGTCTTTTTGTAATGTATTCTGGATGATAGAGAATTCGTTACTGTTTTCTTTGTGAATCAGGATTGACTTCACACCAGCATCCAGGATAAGATCTAAATGTTCTTTTTCAAGGATTGTTTCTCTATCCAAGATGATTTCGTTTCTTTCGATAGAAACTACTTCACCTGTATCTTCGTCTACGAAATCTTCGAACCAAGTGTTCAATACTCTCGCAGCCAATGTTCTCCCTTCTACTTTTTTAAGAGCAGCTTTAGAAACTTTCACTTCTTCCGCAAGGTCGAAGATCTGAAGGATATCTTTATCAGATTCATATCCGATAGCTCTTAATAAAGTTGTTAATGGTAATTTTTTCTTACGGTCGATATACGCGTACATTACGCTGTTGATATCCGTTGTAAATTCCATCCAAGATCCTTTGAAAGGGATAATTCTTGAATAGTAAAGTTTGGTCCCGTTCGCGTGGTAAGTCTGTCCGAAGAATACACCAGGTGAACGGTGAAGCTGCGTAACAATAACTCTCTCAGCACCGTTGATGATGAAAGAACCACTTGGCGTCATATAAGGAACCGGACCTAAATATACGTCCTGAACCACTGTTTGGAAATCTTCGTGTTCCGGGTCAGTACAATACAGTTTAAGTCTAGCTTTTAGAGGAACTGAATAAGTAAGTCCTCTTTCCACACACTCATCAATTGAATAACGTGGAGAATCTACCAGATAGTCTAAGAATTCTAATACGAATTGGTTTCTTGAATCCGTAATTGGGAAATTCTCTTGGAAAGTCTTGTAAAGAGCTTCTGTCTTTCTGGCTTCAGGAAGTGTATCAAGCTGGAAAAATTCTCTGAAAGACTCAATTTGGATATCCAAAAAGTCTGGAGTGATAATTTTTCCTTTCGCTGATGAGAAATTAATTCTCGGATTTCCTTGAGTTGTTGATTTTGTTTTACTCATAAAACTTTTAAGAAAGGGTTAAAAAATATTTTGATTCATTAAAAAATATCAGAAAAGAACAAGAAACAAGGTAAAAGTAAAAGGTAAAAGTGTTTTTGGCGCTCACAGAAGACCTTAGGACTCTTTTAACAATGCACTTGGCTCTTTCTAACTGCAACACTGGTATATCTTTTCACAGTGTAATGCAAAATATTTTTATTACTTTTGAGGCAGCATTACCGCAATATCTATATATACGAAATCCCTCTCACGTTTTCACAATGAAAGAGCTAATTTTCAGTATTTTATAAATTTACAAACAATTTTTCGCGCCAAAAGAGGGGCAAAGATACAAAAACTTATCCACAATAACAAATAAATCATCTCATTTTGAGACTCTTAAAAAACAAGAGAGGCTGCTCAAATATGAGCAACCCCTCCACAACACAAGCTAATCTTATGACTATTTCACAATAACCTTATAAGATTTTATTTTTGATTTGGTTTCTATCTTAATGATATAAACTCCTGTAGGAAGTGAAGATGTATCAATACCAGTATTGGCATTAAACTTATCTGTCTTAATTACCTGTCCCTGTGCTGAGAACAGTGTATACACTCCTTCTTCTGCAGAGGTAATTCTAAGATTTTCTCCAGCTTTTACAGGGTTTGGATATACTTTCACATCATTCGCAGCATCAGTAATTTCCGCGTCTGTGATTTTTGCAGCAGTTTTGGAAGCGGTTTTCAACAATGAAGCATAAGGTGAAAGCGGAGAATCAGGAGAACCTCTTTTCACCAGATCAGTATCTACAACAGCCTGAATACCGTCTTTATCTTTATCATTAATTGTAGAGATAAATCCACCTCCTAATGTATCCAGATTACCTTTTCCGATCTGATAAAGATCAGGATCTGAGCCATTGGAAGTAATATCCAGGAAGTCAGGCTTATCATCTCCATCTGTGTTTTTAACTGCATATTTTAATACTCCTGAGTCAGGTGACGTTTCCAGAATATCTGCGATACCGTTTTTACCTACAGGAACATTAGTATCAATAACTCCGTTGTGATCTGCATCAATTTGATTGATTACTGATGTTGGAATTCCTGATTCAAATAAATCTAAGATACCATCGTTATCAGAATCCAGGTCCAGATAATTCGGAACTGAATCTCCCAATACCGGCGTTAACAGAATATCTCCTTCATTATCATCATCCTGGAATTTTCCATTTTTATCAAAATCTTCCACAGCATCAAGAATACCGTCGTTATCTGAATCCAGATCACAAGCATCCACAATACCATCTCCGTCTGTATCCAATACAGGAGATTTATCATTTACGGCTGTACATCCTTCTGCACAGTCAGGAATTCCGTTTCCGTTGTTATCTATATTATCATCTCCTCCCTGACATTGATCAAAACAGTTTGGAACACCATCGTTATCATCATCTCTGCTCGCAAAAGCGTTATAGATATAATAGTTCTGAGGAATACGAACCGCTGTTCCGCTGTTGAATGTAATTTTAATGCGGTTAAAAGGCTTTGTAGCTTTTCCTCCAACATAGAATTTATTTGAATTCGTTGTGAAGAAGTTTCCACTTATAAGACTTCCTGAGCTTGTAAAGGTATCTGTCAAGGTATTTCCGTTGTATAATGTCACGGTGATATTTTCCAGAACACTTACTCCAAGAAGATTTCCTGCTTTTTCTACGGTAAACCCAGCCATTGTATTGACAGGAAGCACAGTATTACTGCTCACCGTTGCAAATGCTGAAAAAATACTAAGAAAGGATGCCGCCGGAACAGTAGCCGTTGCATAATTAGACGGATTATTATCCACAATAGCTCCCGGATTGGTCATCTTCGCTAAAATAAGACCAAGGAATCCAGGACCTGATGTCCATGTAGTTCCGTTTACCAAATTTCCGGGAACAGCAGAACCACTTGTCTGAATTTTATCGTCACATTCACAAGCAACAGGCTCTTCAAAAGCATAGTATACTTTTAAAGCTCCTAAATTAAATCCTACGGTCTGGGTAATTTTTAATCGTACTTCATTGAAAGGCTTAGTAGTCGTTAATGTAACTTTTTGCTTTCCTGAACCAAATCCTAATACTTTAATATTAATCAGACCTCCTCCGTCAGACAGTTGTTTTGAATCCTGAAGCTGGCCGTAAAGATAAGTTTCTATTGTAATATTCTTTAAAAACTCAGCACTTAACAGTTTCCCCTGATCATCCGGTTCTATAACAAAACCTGTTCTGTTACCTGCAGGATACACCTGATTTTTATCTAGAACTCCAACTGAATAAGATCCCAGCAATCCGATCGGAAGAACTATTGATCCATAAGAGTTTTTATTTCCATCTCCAATTCTTTCTTTATTCTGAACATAGGAAAGCGGAGCCAAGAAACTGCTGCTTCCGGATACATTTCCGTCAACACCGCTTCCTGCAATAATATCATCACAAATACCATTATTATCTGTAGGTACTTTTGCCGGATCAAATGCAAATGCATAATACACATTCATAGCACTGAATACAGAAAGAACATTGGTTTGGTACAATCTTACTTCATCAAATTCTTTTGAAGTTTTAAAGTGCAGGAATATCCTGTTCTTACTTCCTCCGAATGCAGGAACAGATAAAAGAGTGCTGCTGGTAGTAGTTTCCTGAAGAACCCCATTTTTATAAGTACTGATCCGCAAAGAACTCAAAAGATCTATGGTAATAAAACTCGTCCCTAGATCTACATTGAATCCAGTAATATATCCCGCAGGATAGGTTGTATTTTTATTCTTTACAGAGATTCCGTTTCCACTTAACAGGGAGGCAAAGTTTCCCATGCTTACGCTGTTATCAAGACTTGCATCTACCACCGGATTCATGCTTCCGTTATAACATGCTAGACAGATCCCTGAATTGTTGACAGGTTTTGCCTCCACTCCCATCCCACGGATCGGTTCATAGCCCTGCTGCGCAAATACTACTGCTGACATCATCAATGTCATAAGCATCGCAGCTAACTTTTCGAATAATTTTCTGGTCATTTTTTATTTTTTAAGGTTTGTGTTTATTTTTTAATTATAAAGCGCTTTCCAGGTAGATCCATTACAGCCTTCATGCGCTTTAATGGTTGTATTATATCGGATTGCGCCTTCTTCAGCAGCCGTACATGATGCACCCCCACCGGAAGCAATTCCCTTCATCTGAACAGCAGCTCCTGTAGATGTAGCCGCAGTAGGAATCATATTGATTCCCAATATTGTGTCTGTTCCGTTGCTTTTATTAAAGAAAACATGTTGTTTGTTGGCATAAACCATCTGTCCTGCAGTGGCCTGACCCGAAAATCCTATTGCAAAAGCTTCTGTACCGCTTGCCGTATTTGCCGAACCAACAGCTACATTGTTTGTTGATGTTGTATTTCCGCTTCCGATAGCAATTCCTCCGCTGTTTATATGATTGTTCCCAATAGTGAGTCCTGTGAGTCCTGTTACGGTATTCAGGTTTCCAAATACTAAATTATTAGCCCCTGTAGCGCTATTACTATTTCCTATTACTTTAGCACCATTATTCGCTGTATTTCCCAATCCAATAGCTACCGCAAGAAAATTACCCTGCGCAGAGACAGAGTTGTCTTTTCCCAATGCAATATTTGAAGAGGTACTGTTGGTAAGAATATTATTAGATCCCCAAGTAAATGAAGCGTAAGGACCTGTTGCAGAATTGGAATTTCCCCCTTGCAGAGTTCCATTAGTATCTAATATTCCTTTTACGTTTTTCTGAGTAGCCAAGACCAAATTCTGACCGTCATTTGTACCTAAATAATTCCCACTGCCTATATCTGCTCCTAAAGCTGCCGTTGTTGCTGTTGTGCCGGCATTTCCTACTGTACGCCAGTTCCCACTTATGCTTCCCCATTTGATTCCATCAAAATAATAATACCCTGGTGAAACAACATCAACGGTCTGTCCGGAAGGTGCAGCTTCAACTGAGGTAACATATACTATGGCTCCTGTTTGGGCTATTGTATAGTTTTTAGCTTTTAATTGTACACCTGTAAGCCTTGGCGCAATAACGCCATCAAGTTTACCGGGATTGGAAGGTGATCCTACTATATCAAAGGTTGCCTGAGCCTGTCCTGTATTAATCCCAACCTGTGCTAATACTGGTAAACCAACTGATAAAAGAGCGATGGTAAATAATCTGTTTTTCATGTCTAATGATATTTGCTGTTTTTTATGTATATGTGTTTTTTTGAAAGGGCAATTCTCGAGCATTCTCATTCGAATAATAAATGAAATAACAGATCGTACTGTAAGAAGGCGCATAAAATTGTTAGAAATATTAGGAGATAAAAGAATGGATTAATTTATCAGGAATTTTAATAATAAACTTAAAGCCATCAACAAGTTTAAAAGAACTGGCATTGAACTTTCGGAATTCTTTAAATGTCAGGAATATATGTTCTTTGCAGATAGAGAACGAATCATAATACCAATTAGCCCAAACAGCGACAAATTTTATATCTCTAAGAAGGAAAAACTGAAGATTGCTATTATTAAAAAAAGAAAAATTGTATTGCAGGCTATTGCAATAGAATGCAAAAGTTTCATTTTGAGCAGCAGACAATTTGTTTGCAGCCGCCACATCATTTCCTGCTTCAGACAGATAAACTGAAACATCGGCTAAGCATCCCTGCGGATGATTATTTATAGCTGTACAATACCGTAATTGAGCTTTGCTCATTGTATCAGGTATAAACTTAGCATTTAATTTTCCTATAGCCGCCAGAAGCAACAGAAGTGTAATCTTGTGGCCGTAGGAAAGAAAATAATTTCTATCCAATTATGTTGTGTTTTTTCGGTACAAATATAATATTTTTTCAACCAAAACAATACTTTATTAGTAAAAAACTAAATAAAATAAACAAATTTTAAAATACAAATAAAATATTATGTTAATTTTTATCAAATAAATAATAATATTAAAATATAACAAAGAAAGAACCAATAATATTCAAATACTATTATAAAATAACACACACATTTATAAAGACTTACATACAAAAAAGCCCGGGCATTTGCCCAGGCTTCTATATTTATAATAAAATTGAAATTATTTCAATTCTACTTCAGCACCAGCTTCTTCTAATTGCTTCTTAAGAGCCTCAGCTTCGTCTTTAGAGATACCAGTTTTGATTGGAGCAGGAGCACCATCTACGATATCTTTAGCTTCTTTAAGACCAGCACCAGTTAAATCTTTTACTAATTTAACGATAGCTAATTTAGAAGCACCTGCAGACTTAAGAATTACGTCGAATTCAGTTTTTTCTTCAGCAGCTTCTCCACCACCTGCAGCAACAACTACAGCAGCAGCAGCTGGCTCAATTCCGTACTCATCCTTAAGGATAGTTGCTAATTCGTTTACGTCTTTTACTGTTAAGTTTACTAGCGTTTCAGCTAAATTTTTTAAATCTGACATTGTTGTAATGTTTTTGTTGATTATTTATTTAATTTTTTGAGTGTAATTATTCAGCACTTGTTTCTTCAGTGCTTTCTGCAGCAGCTTCCGGAGCTTCAGCAGGAGTTTCTTCTACAGCAGGAGCAGCAGCTTCTTCAGCTTTAGCTTCTACAGTTTCAGGTTTGTTTTGAAGAGCAGAAACAACTCTTTGAATTGGAGATTGAAGTAATCCGATGATTTCTCCGATCATTTCTTCTCTAGACTTGATATTAGCAAGTGCAGATAAGTTTTCGTCTCCAACGTAGAAAGTTTCCTGAACAAAAGCAGACTTTAAAGCTGGCTTTTCTTCTTTCTTTCTGAACCCTTGGATTAATTTAGCTGGACCGTTTGCAGTCTCAGAAATCATTAATGCAGAGTTTCCTTTAAAAGTCTGGAACATTTCAGAGTAATCTACTCCTTCAATTTGCTCCATTGCTTTTTGTAAAAGTGTATTTTTTACAACTTTCACTTTGATATTTTGTTTGAAAGCCTGTCTTCTGAATTCTGAAGACTTCGCAGCGTTCAAACCGTCTAGATCTGCTACGTATACTACTTTTGCATCCTGAAGCAAGTCTTTGATCTCTTGTATTGCTACAACTTTTTGGTCTTTTGTCATTGTCTTAAGGATTTATATTAGTTAACAGATTTAGTATCGATTGCAATACCAGGGCTCATTGTAGAAGACAAATAAATGCTTTTTACATAAGTTCCTTTAGCAGCAGTTGGCTTCATTTTGATCAATGTAGAGATCAATTCCTGCGCATTTTCTTTGATCTTAGCAGCATCGAAAGATACTTTACCAATACCAGCGTGGATGATACCATACTTGTCTACTTTGAAATCAATTTTACCTGCTTTCACTTCAGTTACTGCTTTACCAATTTCCATTGTTACAGTTCCTGATTTAGGGTTTGGCATTAAACCTCTTGGACCTAATACTCTACCTAATGGACCTAATTTACCCATTACAGCTGGCATAGTAACGATAACGTCAACATCTGTCCAACCTTCTTTGATTTTTTGTAAATATTCGTCAAGACCTACATAGTCAGCACCAGCAGCTTTAGCTTCTGCTTCTTTATCTGGAGTTACAAGAGCTAATACTTTAACATCTTTACCAGTACCGTGAGGAAGAGATACAACACCTCTTACCATTTGGTTTGCTTTTCTTGGGTCTACACCTAATCTTACAGCGATATCTACAGAAGCATCAAACTTTGTAGTGTTCACCTCCTTTACAAGAGCTGAACCTTCTTCAAGGTTATAGATTCTTCCTTTTTCTACTTTGCTTAAAGCTTCCTTTTGCTTTTTAGTTAATTTTGCCATTTCTTTAAGTTTTAAGCGTTAGTTGGTTTAGTTCCTGTTACTCTTAATCCCATAGATCTAGCAGTACCTGCAACCATAGAAAGTGCAGAATCTGTTGTAAAACAGTTAAGATCCGCCATTTTATCTTCAGCGATTTTCTTTACTTGTTCCCAAGTTACAGAACCTACTTTGTTTCTGTTTGGTTCACCAGAACCTCCCTTGATTTTAGCTGCATCCATTAACTGGATTGCTGCAGGTGGAGTTTTAATAACGAATTCAAAAGATTTGTCTTCGTATACTGTAATTACTACAGGTAAAACTTGCCCTGGCTTATCTTGGGTTCTTCCGTTAAATTGCTTACAAAACTCCATGATGTTCACACCTGCAGAACCCAATGCTGGACCTACTGGTGGAGAAGGGTTAGCTGCGCCACCTTTCACCTGAAGCTTTACCATTTTAAAGACTTTCTTAGCCATTGTTTGTTTTTTAAATTTGAATAATTAATGAGTTTGGAAGCATTTATTATTCAGCAGGTTATGCACTCACATAACAATAAACCTACTTTTTGGACTGCAAAAGTATAAAATATTTTTGAATTAGCAAACGGAAATTGCTGATTTTTAAAAAGTTTAAGAAAAAAAAATCATAAAGCCCTGCAATATATTTTGAATGCTATCATGAGAAACAAAAACGGCTATTTACATTAAATAGCCGTTTTATATATTTTTAAAGGAAAAGATTTATTAAAAACCTGCTGGTTTATTAATCGTCTGGGTAGAACCGTCATTTCCTCCAAGATCAGCATTGATATCGCTGATATTTTGTTTTTCAATCAGTCTTCTATAGGCCATCAGATAAAGATCAACCGTAAAGTTGTTATAAGTTCTTGATGGAGTGGCTGAACTCACTGCCAGAATCCTGCTGTCAGTAAATCTTGCTCTAATATGCCACGTACCGTTACTTTTGAAAGCAACAACATCCGGTGATCCCTGTTTGTTATCATTCACACCATTGTCTCCATAATCAAGCATTACATTGGTAGTACCGTCATTCAGTTTAAATGAATAGTTATGAAGTATAACCAGAAAATTGTTTGCATCAATTTTGGTATCATAATCTGCGATTCCTGTTCCGGATACTCCTGTAAGAGTAAGTTTAAGATAATTGAATAATCCACTACTCTCCAAAGCCGGATCGTACAGTTGCAAACCATTTTGTGAAGTTGCTAAAAAGCTACCTCCCGTCATGGTAGGTTCTCCCGGATTTCTTAAATATAGAGAGTTTGTATAAGTCTTTCCGTTAACATCAAGTGTTTCCGTAGGTTTTGCTGTGTTTATTCCTACTTTTCCTTGCTGGGCATTAAAAAAAATCCCAAGGCACATGATTATTGTGATATAAATTTTTCTTTTCATATTTTTTTATTGAAGCCCTAGAGGCGTATTGGTTGAAACTCCTGAATAAGCAGGCGAAGCTGATGCTGAAACAGAACCGTTGAAAGTTCCCCAGTCTTTAACCAGTGACTTTTCAAAAACATTCAGAGTAAGAGTCCAGGTTCCGTTTTGGGCTGAAACAGTTCCAGCGCCTTTAAAAGCTAAATTGACTGCATGGTAATTTTTACCCCCACTTACGACCTGAGTAACTTCAGTAGAATAAGATCCAAATGATTTGGGGTTGGTTGTCGTATTAGCTGCCGACACCGCTCCTGTAAAAACAGCACCTGTAATGGCCACAACATATTTACTTACATCTAATCCTGTATTGAGATTCACAACTTCATCCTGTCTCACATTCTTCAATACAATATTATACATATTTACAGGGGCTACATTACGGAGCGATATGTCCAACAACTTTACTTTACCTACCGGTGATGTATCTTTTGAACGGGTAAGAAGAAGATAGTTTCCGCTTGCCTTCGTATTTTCAGTATCTATTAAATAGGACTCTACCAGTGTTTCTCCTTCTACATCGAGAGTTCCCTTAGGTGTATTAGTATTAATTCCTACTTGAGCATGCATGCTTAAAGCAGCAAAACCCATAAAGAGTATCGCAATAATTTTTTTCATAGTGTGTCTTATTGAATTAATGGAGCTGCAGCAGCACCTGTAGTTGAAGCATTAAGGCTTTGCGTTGAGTTGAAATCTTTGGCATATGATCTGTCAAATACCAGCAAATTCAGTGTCCAGATTCCTGTAGGGAAAGAGTTATCAGGAGCGAATCCTTGATAATCTGCCTTAAGTTTCCATGTTCCTCCTGAAGAATAAGCAAAGATCTGAGGCATTGGTGTCACCCAGTCTGCTGTAAAAGTTCTTGTAGGCTGCGTAAATCCAAAAGAAGAAATTACCACCAAAAATTTACTGGAATTAATCTTTGTGTCAAATTGATTTACCCAATCCTTATCTGAAGGATCACAGGTAATTTTAAATTGAATAAGATTAATTGGTGCCGGAGAATTGGGTACAAAGGAATCGTTGTACGCCGTAATTTTGTTTTCCGGAGCTGGAGATTTGATAATGAAAGTGTAATTCTCATCCGCTTTCAATTTCTCCATAGGCTGCTTGAAAACAACTCCTGATGTCTTCATTGTACCGTTTACGGTAAGTTCTTTTTCAGGATTCGCAGTGTTGATACCAACCTGCGCACTCGCGAGTACGGACGTACCCACCAGAATGACCATCGAAATAATTTTTGTCATTGGATTATGTGTTTATATAAGGCTTGTGTTTTGAATAGCTAATCCAAATTTTACATTTTTTAGTTAAAAACATACAATAGACATACGCCTGTAAACAGTGTATGAAATAAAAAATATAAATTTTGGGATTAATTACCATGTTGTTGCAAGAAGCATGCCATCTGAAAGTAAATCAAGAATAGGAGAAGAAATCTGATCTGCAAAAACAACTTTATTCCCAATAAAGTGATAACTGAATTAAAGCAAAGATCTTTATAGGAATAAACAACAGCAGTTGAGAATATAAAAATTTCAGAAAAGCAATTGTAAAGAAAATTAAAAAAATATAATTCGCGATAGGGTAAACCTCACCTGTTATAAACAACAATGTAAAGCGAGTATATAAAAACAAAAAAGACCGCTTAATAGCAGTCTTTTTTTATATTTTATAAGTAATTATTATACTTTTTCTACTTGCATGTAGCTTAGTTCCATTGGAGTTTTTCTACCGAAGATCAATACAGAAACTTCAATTTTCTTTTTGTCTTCAAGAATCTTCTCAACTGTACCGTTGAATCCGTTGAAAGGTCCATCGATTACTTTAACGTTTTCACCTACTACATAAGGAATTTCAACATCGCTTGCAAATTCTGAAAGTTCATCCATTCTTCCAAGCATTCTGTTAACCTCTGATTTTCTCATTGGAACAGGATCTCCTCCTTTAGTTAAACTTAGGAAAGAAATAACTCCAGGAATATTCTTGATAACGTGAGGAATCTCTCCCATCAGGTCAGCTTCAATCATCAAGTATCCAGGGTAGTAAGGTCTCTCTTTAGGAACTTTTTTTCCGTTTCTAATTTGAATTACCTTTTCCATAGGAATAACCACTTGAGTAACGTACTGATCAAACCCTAGACGTTTGATTTCTGTCTCAATATAGTTTTTCACTTTATTTTCCTGTCCGCTGATTGCTTTCAGCACATACCATTTCAATTCGCTCATTATGGGAAAATACTTTTAATTAATTGAACAAGTTGATTAGCATTCCAATGATGTTGCTGATTGATTTAGAAAACAATTCATCAACTCCAAAAGTAAATAGAGCCAGAATCACTGTCGCAATAGTCACTACAATAGTAGATGACTGAAGGTCAGCCCACTTTGGCCATTCAACTTTATGCCTGAATTCGTTATAAGAACCTTTTAAAAAATCGACAAATGAACTCATAATTTATATTTGCACGGGCACAAGGATTCGAACCCTGATCAACGGTTTTGGAGACCGGTATCCTACCATTGGACGATGCCCGTAGATAAAAAGCTTCCGAGAGTTTCCTTTCGGAAGCTTTATTTATTTTAAGATAATTAGTCTAGGATTTCAGTAACCTGACCTGAACCAACTGTTCTACCTCCTTCTCTGATCGCAAATCTAAGACCTACGTTAAGAGCGATTGGTTGTAACAATTCTACAGTGATCTCTAAGTTATCACCAGGCATTACCATTTCTACACCTTCTGGTAAGAAGATCTCACCTGTAACGTCAGTAGTTCTTACGTAGAACTGAGGACGGTACTTGTTGTGGAATGGAGTGTGACGTCCACCTTCTTCTTTAGAAAGGATATAAACAGAAGCCTTGAATTTTTTGTGTGGCTTAACTGAATCTTTCTTAGCGATAACCATACCTCTCTTGATGTCAGTTTTTTCAATACCTCTCAACAATAGACCTACGTTATCTCCAGCTTCACCTCTATCTAGGATCTTTCTGAACATCTCAACTCCTGTAATAGTAGAAGTTAATTTTTCGTCACCCATACCTACGATATCAACTGGATCACCAGTGTTGATAACACCAGCCTCGATTCTACCAGTTGCTACAGTACCTCTACCTGTAATAGAGAATACGTCTTCGATTGGCATCAAGAATGGCTTTTCAGTATCTCTTGGTGGTTGCTCGATCCAAGTATCAACAGCATCCATCAATTCTTCAACGCTCTTGAACCACTTATCTTCTGTGTTAGCAGGAGATGCAGTAGCTGCAGTAAGAGCTCCTAATGCAGAACCTTGAATTACTGGAGAGTTGTCTCCGTCAAATTCGTAAGTAGATAATAAGTCTCTAAGCTCCATTTCAACAAGCTCTAATAACTCTGGATCATCTACCATGTCAACTTTGTTCATGAAAACAACGATTCTAGGTACGTTTACCTGACGGCAAAGTAGGATATGTTCTCTAGTCTGAGGCATTGGACCGTCAGTTGCAGCACATACTACGATAGCTCCATCCATTTGAGCAGCACCAGTTACCATGTTCTTAACATAGTCGGCGTGACCTGGACAGTCAACGTGAGCATAGTGTCTTTTTTCAGTTTCGTATTCGATGTGAGCAGTATTGATAGTAATACCTCTTTCTTTTTCTTCTGGAGCAGAGTCAATTGCAGAGAAGTCTTTTTTCTCAGCAAGACCTTTGCTAGCTAATACAGCAGAAATAGCAGCTGTAAGAGTAGTTTTACCATGGTCAACGTGACCAATAGTACCAATGTTCAAGTGTGGTTTGTTACGATTAAACGTTTCCTTTGCCATGATTTAAAATTATTTATTTATTGTTTTTCAAATTTTCGGTGTGCAAATATAATGAATTTTTAAATACCAAAAACTTTTTATTAAAAAAACTTTCAATATTCTCTTCCAATGAAGGACAAACCTTATATTTCAACGTATTGAGACTGCAAATTTACATATTTTTCCTGATTGAAAAAAACTTTCTGAAACCTTTTATGAAAAAGCCTGAAATACAGAATATTCCAGGCTCTACTAATATATAAATGAAAGAAAAATCACATATGGCTGAGCTTTTTTGTCCGGTTGAATATCCAGAAAATAATTGGGAAAATAAGCAGTGTAAGCACGGTAGCTGTAATAAGCCCCCCAATAATGACAATCGCCAGAGGTTTTTGAGATTCTGACCCGATTCCTGTAGACAATGCTGCCGGCATCAATCCGATAGAGGCCATAAGCGCTGTCATAATTACGGGTCTGGTTCTGGATTTCACCCCATTTAATATGGCGGAATCTATATCAAGACCATCTTTCACGTTCTGATGAAATTCTGTGATAAGAATTACCCCGTTCTGAATACAAATACCCAGAAGAGCAATCATACCTACTCCCGCAGAGATTCCAAAATTGATTCCGGTAACGTGTAAAGCGATAATTCCTCCTATTAAAGCAAATGGTACATTCGCCAATACCAGAAGAGAGTCTTTCATATTTCCAAATAAGATAAACAACAGAAAGAAAATCATCAGAATACTCACGGGAACTACCTGCGTCAATCTGTGAGAGGCCCGCTGCTGGTTTTCAAACTGACCTGTCCATCCTACAGAATAACCATCCGGAAGCTCAATAGTTTCAACTTTTTTTTGGGCATCCGCAATAGTGCTTCCCAAATCTCTGTCACGGATTGAAAATTTAACACCAATATATCGCTTGATATTGTCCCGGTAAATAAATGCAGCTCCGTTATCTTTAACAATGGTACTTATTTCTTTTAAAGGGATTTTTGCTCCATCCTGTGTAGGAACCATCAAAGCCGCAATATCATTCTCATTGGTTCTGTATTCCTGTGAATAACGCAGACGGATCGGGAATTTTCTTTCACCGTCAAACATTTCTGAAGCGGTTTTTCCACCAAAAGCCATTTCCAATACAGCCTGTGCATCTGCAGGCATTACGCCGTAAGCCGCCATTTTATCCCTGTCCAATACAACACTTACTTCCGGCTGGCCGATATTTTTAATAATTCCGGGGTCTTTTACCCCTTCTACATCTTTAACTTTTAATAAAACTTCATTGGCTATTTTATCCAGAGTTTCCAGGTTATCACCATAGATTTTGATTCCGTTTTCTGCTTTAAAACCGGCTACTGCTTCTGCTACATTATCTGAAATCGGCTGGGAATAATTGAAAGTAATTCCCTGATAGCTTCTGAGCTTTTTATCAATTTCATTAATCAACTCATCATAGGTGATCTTACGCTTCCATTCTTCTCTTGGCTTAAGGTTGACCGCAAACTGTACGAATCCAAATCCATTAGGGTCCGTCCCGTCATTACTTCTCCCCGTCTGTGCCAGAACATCTGTGACTTCTGAGAAGCTCATAATATCTTTCTTTAAAAGGTCTGCTGTTTTCAGAGATTCTTTTAATGAGGAACTCATCGGCATTTCGGCAGTGATCCAAAGTGAACCTTCATTCAGCTGAGGCAGGAATTCTGTTCCCAAAAATTTCCCGGAAAATAAAGTAACTGCCAGGAAAGAGATAGCAACGATCATACTCGTCTTTTTATGCTTAAATGTTAAATTAAAGCCTTTTAAAACAATTCTGTCCCAAAAATTAACAAATGGGTTATTTTTTTCTCTTACATTTTTATTTAAAAGGATATGGGAAAGAACAGGAACCAGAGTTAATGTAAATATCAATGCTCCAATTAATGCAAATCCCAGGGTAAAAGCCAAAGGAGAGAACATCTTTCCTTCTACTTTCTGAAATGAGAAAATAGGAATCAGAGAAGTAATGATAATTAATTTTGAAAAGAAGATCGCTTTTCCTAATCCGGTTCCGGTCTGTTTGATCCAGCCTCCTTTTGCCAATTTATTAAACTTCTCCATTCCGTACCGTTTCGCTTTATGATCAAGCATTACAAAGAGTCCTTCTACCATGACGACGGCTCCGTCTATGATGATCCCGAAGTCTACCGCTCCTAATGAAAGCAGATTGGCACTCATTCCGGCCAGCTTTAAACATAAAAATGCAAAGAGTAAGGATAGCGGAATAATAATGGAAACAATCAGTGTTGTCCTCCAGTCGGCCATAAAAATTAAAACAATTACCGTTACCAGTACAATTCCTTCAATAAGGTTGTGCATTACGGTATGCGTTGTAAAATCCATCAGATTCTCACGATCATAGAAAGTAACCATTTTGACATCTTTTGGGAGTATCTTTTCGTTAAGCTCTTTAATTTTAGCCTTCACTCCTACCAAAACCTCCCTTGGGTTTTCTCCTTTTCTCATGACAACAATTCCTTCCACCGTATCGTCATGATGATTCAGGGCAGCCTGTCCTACTCTAGGCATTGAACTTTCATGAACTTCTGCTACATTTTTTACCAGAACAGGGTTTCCACTGTCATTCTGAATAGTAATATTTCCGATATCGGCCACTGATTTCACCAATCCAATTCCTCTTACTACATAGGCCTGCCCGTTTTTTTCAATAACATCACCTCCTACATTAAGATTACTTTTAGTGACAGCATCATATACCTGAAGCGGAGTCAGATTGTATTTATCCAATGCTCTTGGATCTATACTTAATTCAAAAACTTTATCCTGCCCTCCAAAAACATTGATATCAGCAACACCCGGCACTCCTCTTAAGGCACGATCTATCACCCAGTTTTGCAGAGTAAGCAACGCTCTCGAATCTTTTGTTTTACTTTCCAGTGTATATCTGAAAATCTCACCGGTTGGCCCGTAGGGTGGCTGTACTTCAGGATCTACCTCATCAGGAAGGCTAATGGTTCTTAATTGGTTGTTGACCTGATTTCTGGCAAAAGTATCCTCCACTCCATCGTCAAACAGAATTTTAACAATGGAAAGACCAAACATGGTGGTACTTCTCACACTTGTTTTTTTCTGAACCGGGCTCATCGCCAATTCGATGGGGGTTGTGACAAAACGTTCTACTTCTTCTGCACTGCGCCCATTCCATTGGGTAATGATTACAATCTGAGTATTGGTTACATCCGGAAAAGCTTCAATAGGCATATTTTTGAAACTTATAAAACCGGAGATGGCTAGAATCGCTACCCAGATAAAGGTAAATGCTTTATTTTTTAGTGAAAAAGCGATTATATTTTTTATGAATTTATTCATGATAGATAAATTGATGACCTAAAAAAGCCGTTAAAGAAAAATATCAATATTCTTAATGGTTTAAGTAAGGCTAGCTGTTCAGAGAGCGGTATATCAGCAGCTGGTTGTTGGTAATCACTTCTTCTCCTTCTTTCAGACCATCTGAAATATAAGTGACATCACCTACCTGCTTTAATACTTTAATTTCTCTGACCTTCACATCTGTTCTGGATTTAAAAATCACTACAAAACTTTTGTTATCATCAAAAATCACTGCTTTGGATGGAACAGTCAGCATCGTATTGCTTTCCAGGCTGGAAACTTTTATAGTTGCTTTACTGTCCGGAATGAGGAGTCCATTAGCATTATCCAATACCACTCTTGCCTGCATGGCATTGGTTTGCGGATCAATAATTTTGAATATTTTATCAATTTTCCCGTCAAAAACTTTATCCGGGTAAGACAGAGTGGACACCTGGGCTTTCATTCCCAGACTGATTTTATCAATATCCGATTCGTTAACATTCATAATGGCCCAAACGTTAGTTGTATTGGCAACATCAAAGATATTATCACTTCTGTCACTTCTCAGCTGCATATCTTTATTGATACTTTTCTGAACAATATAACCGTTGATGGGTGCTACAACACTGTATATATTTCCGGTTTTCACATTATAAACCGTACTTACTGCCGCTGCTCTCTGCAACTGGTCTTCTGCTTTTTGTAACTGGCTTTTGGCTTCCAGGACATCTCTTTCAGTGTTTAGCTTTCCTTCATACAGCTCCTTTGCAACACGAAGATTATTTTTCGCCACTACCAGATCTGTTTTTGCATCGCTTACATCTTTTTGAATTTCTGCAAGCTCGGTACTCCTGATTGTTGCCAGTACCTGTCCTTTTTTCACATAATCACCCAGCTCTACATTTACACTCATCACGTTTCCTCCTACCAACGGGTAAACGTCTATATAACTATTTTTATCGGCAGAGATCTTTCCGTAAAAGCTATATTCATCTTCTATATTCTTTTTTTCAACTTTGGCCAGGGAAACAGAATTCAGCATCGTGTTGCTCAACTCAAATCCTTTTTTGACGTGATTGGTTTTCTCTTCCTCTTTTTTTGAACAGGCCAATAATGAAAGGGCCATCAATACGGGGATAATATATGTTTTCATGATTAATAGAAGATTTTCGTTTGTACTAATTGATTGAGCTGTTCCGCTGACTGCATGATCTCATTTTTCATATCATAGATCTGCAGTGCTGTTTCCCTGTAGCTATCCATAAAGTCTGTGAATTCAATCAGGTTGACATTTCCTTTTCTGAAATTATTCAGCATTCCATTGTATACAAGATCCATATTCTGCAGATCTGTAGTTTTGATGTCCGAAAGCTGGTCATACTGAGCTTTCCAGGTTTTATAAGCAGACTGCACTTTGGTTTCCAGGGTCAGTTTCTGAAAGTCAGCATTTTTCTGATTCTGCTGAATAGCATAGTTTGCTTTTACCACATTCCCCTGATTCGCTTTCCATAAGGGCAAAGGAATTCCTAAGGTAAGGTTCGCTTCATTATTGAAAGTTCCGCCTGCCTGATCCCATGCAGCACCTACGGTCACATCCGGAACATTTAAGGATTTCTGCCATTGTGCATATAACTTGCTGTTATCAATGAGTTTCAGATTGTATTGGTAATCTGCATTATTTTCCAGCGCTTTACTTTTCAGTTCTTCTTCATTTCCGAAAGGCTGCGCAGCCAGAGATTCTTTAGCTTCAGCTTCAGACATCGTTGGCTCTATTTCTTCCGAAACACCTGTTAAAACTTTCAGATTCTGTTCAAAATCCAGAATATTTTTATTGATCTCCAGTTTATCATGATTCAGCTGGATCACAATACTCTGTAACCTGACAGCATCTTTAAGGGAAATATTTCCTTTTGCGGACTGTACACGATAAGCGTTTAAAAGATCATTCATATACCCTAACTGCTTATTGGTGTTCTCCAGTTTTAGTTTTTCGTAATAAAGGTTGAAATAGGCGGAACGAAGCTGAGATCTTAAATCTGCCAACAGTTGGGAAAACTGAAGTTGGGCAAGTTCTTTATTGGATCTGGCAAAAGCAATTTCATTTTTCTTTTTACCACCCATATAGATCAATTGAGTAATTCCTGCTCCTTTTGAGCGTCCTACATCAAAAATCTTCTTATCCTGAGGATTGTAAGCATTGAACTGTCCGCTTAATTGTGGCAATTCCCAGATTTTAGCCTGCAGAATATCTGCATCAGCCATATTGATGTTGTATTGTTCGGCGAGCAGCTGGAGGTTGTTCTTCTGAAAGGCTTCTTCGCAATCCAAAAGAGACATCTGCTGTTGTGCTGCCATGAATGAGGAAACGGCGAGACACAGCACTGCAATTCTGTTCATTGTTTTTCTTTTTAAATTACAAAATTGCTCTGATGCTATTAAAAGAAACTTAAATGGTGCTTAAAAAAATATTAAAATCTCCTTCTACAGGACGTTTCAAAGAAAGAAAACAGCAGTTGAACAGGTGTTTTATTCTCCAATAGTTGAATTTTTATTCAAAAATTTAATCTGGAGTTTAACAAAAAGCAACTGCATTTGAGACCAGTTGCTTTTGAATATTATTTTTTAAAAATTAGAGTGAATTTATTAATATATTCCTGAGGGGAAGAATATATGATATCAGCATCATGATATTCCAGAATCCTTTTGACAATTCTAAGTCCTAAACCTGATCCCGCAATATTCTGAGCATTATTTCCTCTAGTGAAAGCTTCAAACAGTTTGGTCTGCTCATCTTCGGAAATAGTATTCCCATGAGAAAGAACTTCTACAGAAAGGGTATCATTCGTTTCGGTAATCAAGACATTCACTTCTGAATTGTCAGAATATACTGCTGCATTTTTAAAGAGATTAATAAAGACAATGACCAATAGCGATTGAATTCCCTTTATCATCAGAAAAGCATTTTCGGAACCCTCTTCATTAATCAGAAAATCCAGCTTAAGCTGTGGATAACTTTTCTCTACCGCTTCAAAAGCCTCAAAGATGGCTTCATCAATCCTTACCTCTTCATAAATACTCTGAATATTTTCTTTATCAAATTTTGTAAGCAGCAAAAGTGAATTCGTCAAATCTGACAATTGATATACATCCCGCTGAATCTGTTGTAAAGAAGACAGGGTTTCCGGGGAATGTTCTTCAAATTTTATGAGGTTCTCCAGCTGAAATGCCATTCTTGTTATAGGGGTCCTGATCTCATGGGAAGCACTTGCCGTAAAATCCTTTTGTGACTGAAATACATCATCCAGCCTTCCGATCATTGTATTAAATGATTTTGCCAGCACACTGACTTCATCATTAGACTGCTCAACAGGTATCTGTGTTGTAAGTTTATGGGCCGTCACTTCAGAAATCTCTTTGTTCAGGTCTTCCAGCGGACGAAGGAATTTTTCAACAAAATAATAACTGAAAAAGCCAATAAGAAGGGTACTCATGGCATAAGCGGTAATCAAAAGGTATTTCAGAAACCCCAGCTTCGATTTTCCATTGGTATCAAAGGCACTGGTAAGAATATAATAGTTTTCACCATTAATAGTCCTGAGTGCGGCATAGATCTCCGGAACTGTTCTTTCCGTATAGATAATCTTCTTTTTATCCAGTTCTTTAAGCATCGCACTGTCCCAGGTGACATTCCGGTCTTTGATGGTACTGTAGATCAGCTCTTTTTTTTCATTGAAAATTAAAATCTTTTCATTCAAAAGAATGTTATCTGAATTTTCATTAAAGAAAACCGGAGCTTCCTCTTCAAAGTCTTTAGATTTGGAAATGAAATGGGAAGTAAATTCAAGTCTCTGCCTGAAGCGTTCTTTAAATTCATCTCTTCTGAAATCGTTAAAAGATAAATAAATGACCGCCATCACCATTCCAAAAAGTAATGAAAAGGCGATACTGATCGTTAAAGCTATCTTCCTTTTTAAAGACATTTATAATGGGCTAAGGTAATATCCGAAACCTGAACGGGTATGGATCAGTTTTATTTTAAAGTCTTTGTCAATCTTTTTCCTTAGGAAATTGATATAAACTTCTACCGTATTGGTATTCGTGTTAAAATTATGTTCCCAAACATGTTCTGTGATCTGCTGTTTTGAAACCGTTCTTCCCTGCGCTTCCGCAAGATAAACCAGCAGCTGAAATTCTTTTAATGTAAGGGGGATTTCATTTCCTCCACGATAAACCTTCTGCTCGGTCTTGTTGATAATAAGATCATCAATTCTGAGAATATCCTGATCTGAATTATCGGAAGGTGCTTTTCTTCTCAGCAGTGAATTCATTCTTAAAAGAAGCTCTTCAAACTGAAAAGGCTTTACCAGATAATCATCAGCCAGTCTGGTGAAGGCATCCTTTTTATCAGAGATATCTCCATAGGCAGAAATGATAATGATTGGTGTATTCTTATCAAAAGAACGGATTGTCTGGCAGACATCAAGCCCATTTATTTTAGGAACATTGATATCGAGCAAATACAGCTCATAAGTATTATTTTTTATCTGGCGGAGAAAAGTTTCCCCGTCGTAGATTTTATCACAGTTAAAATTATTTGATTCTAAAAATCGGCAAAGTTCTGCAGACAGAATGAGATCATCTTCTAATAAAAGAATATTCATCAAAAATTTATTTTACACGAATTTAACGAAAATTTTATGATTGTGATTCTAAAGATGGAGTAAAAATTTCCACGGCACCCCAATATCCTGCTCCTAACACATTAAAAATGATCTGGAGAAAAAAATGGAATGGAATCAATTTACACTTTTGTTTAAGCAAGTGTTTAACTATAAAACTTCTTCAGTGACACAATCACTTCATTCTTGTTTTCAAAAAATAGGGGTAAAAAAAAATCCCGAAGAAATTCGGGAAAATCGAGAGCCAACTACGGGACTTGAACCCGTGACCTCTTCCTTACCAAGGAAGCACTCTACCGCTGAGCTAAGTCGGCATCAACTAAAAAAATCACACTAAGTAGCGTGATTTTTTTTTGAGCGGAAGACGGGGGTCGAACCCGCGACATTCAGCTTGGAAGGCTGACGCTCTACCAACTGAGCTACTTCCGCAATTTTGTTTCCAAAACTATTGGTAAACGCTGTGCAAAACTAAGAAAACTTATTTAATTTTGCAAGTTTTATTATAATATAAAATGTGGGGAGAGCAGGATTCGAACCTACGAAGCCGAAGCAACTGAGTTACAGTCAGTCCCATTTAGCCACTCTGGAATCTCCCCAGATATTTTATATTAAAATGAGCCTCCAGAGGGATTCGAACCCACGACCCCGAGATTACAAATCACGTGCTCTGGCCAACTGAGCTATGGAGGCATTTTAATAAAAGACTGAAAGTGATTGAGAGAATCTACTCTACACATTTCAGTGTTAAAAAAAAAACACTCTTATCGAGGTATTTTTTTGAGCGGAAGACGGGGGTCGAACCCGCGACATTCAGCTTGGAAGGCTGACGCTCTACCAACTGAGCTACTTCCGCAATTTTGTTTCCAAAACCATTGGTAAACGCTGTGCAAAACTAAGAAAACTTATTTAATCTTGCAAGTTTTTTTTTATAAAAATATAAAGTGGGGAGAGCAGGATTCGAACCTACGAAGCCGAAGCAACTGAGTTACAGTCAGTCCCATTTAGCCACTCTGGAATCTCCCCAGATATTTTATATTTTATGAGCCTCCAGAGGGATTCGAACCCACGACCCCGAGATTACAAATCACGTGCTCTGGCCAACTGAGCTATGGAGGCAAATATAAAAAAGAATTCAAAAGATCGCTGTTCCTTTTTTGCGAGTGCAAATATAGAACGGATTTTTTGAATTCTCAAATTTTTTATAAACTTTTTTGAACTTTTTTTTCTACGCCATTTCTTTTTTCTTGATTAATAGCTTTTTAGCAGTATCAACACAAAGGTCTAGACTTTCTTCAAAACTTGCAGATGTCTTTTTTACTACAATATCATCTCCCGGAACCGCCAGAATAAGCTCAGTTGTTTTATTCACTTTATCAGCGTTATTTTCTACTTTCAAAAATACCTTACACTCCTGAATCTTGTCATAGAAGGTATCTAATTTACTTACTTTTTTGTCAATGTGTGACTCTAGTGGTTCGTGTGGAGTTAAACCAATTGATTGTACTGAAATCTTCATAATTCTTCTTTTTTTGAAGCTCGAGGGTGAGCCTGATTAAACACTTTTTTCAATTGTTCAATATTAGCATTCGTATAGACCTGAGTACTGGCAAGACTTGAATGCCCTAATATTTTTTTCACTTTGGAGATCTCCGCCCCATTATCCAATACGTGAGTAGCAAAGCTATGACGAAGGATGTGAGGACTTTTTTTTTCTTTCGTTGTTATAAGACTAAGGTACTTATTAACTACCACATAAACAAATTTTTCGTTGAGTTTTTTCCCCTTCTTATTTACAAAAAAATATGATTTAAATTCTGTCTGTGGATTTCTTATCGCCAGATAGCTTTTAAGAAGTTCAGACAGTTCATTGGAGACAGGAATTACCCTTTCTTTATTTCCCTTCCCTATGACTCTTAATTCATTTTCATATAAATCAACATGCTCAAATATCAGGCCACAAAGTTCCGCTTTACGCATACCTGTCTGATAAAGAACTTCCATGATGCATTTTTCAAGCACATCATGCATCTGCTCAAAGATCCTGTCATTAAGATCTGTCATTTCCTCCTTAGACATAGGGATTTGTTTTTCAGCGTAAAACTTCAGGGAAGAGATACCTTCGGTGGGAGAAACTTTAATTTCGCCTATTTTTAAAAGAAAAAGATAAAAACTACGTAGAGAAGATAATTTTCTGTTGATACTTCTTTTGGAAATATCGTTTTCGCTCAGTTCAACAATGAAATTTCTGATGATTTTTTTGTCTGCTTTGGCCAGATTGTCAGAAGACTCTGTTCGGAGAAAGAAATGGGAGAAGTCTTCAAGGTCTTTTTTGTAGCTTGTAACAGTATGAGGAGAGTACCTTTTTTCGAATTGTAAGTATTCTAAAAACTTTTCCAGCATCATAGGTATAAAAATAAAAATTCACTCCTCAAATATAAGAATTTAAGAAGTGAATTAATATATGGTTAAGAAAAAATCTTAAGCCTGCTCTTCTTTACTAAGTGCTCTTTGTTTGTAAGCAGCTTTTAACCTTGATTGTCTCAAAGTTACAGAAGGCTTGATAAACGCTTGTCTAGATCTTAATTGACGAACTGTACCTGTTTTATCAAATTTTCTCTTGTATTTTTTTAAAGCTCTGTCGATGGATTCACCATCTTTTACTGGAATTATTAACATATTTTACATCTCATTTTGGATTGCAAAACTAGACAATTTTTCTTAAAATACAAAATATATTACCACAAAGAATTACTCTTTCATTTAAAAACCCTTTACAAACCCACTATTAAAAGCATTTAACTATGATAATATTTTTATCCACAATGACTAAACATTCATTGCTAACCGCTTCAAATTATTTATTTTACAATCTCTTCTCATTAAAAAAACACCCATATTAATGAAATATAAACAAAAAGCATTACCTTTGCATTCACTTTATTCATGGGGTTGACTGGTTTCGACAGCAAGACCAATGGGTAAGTAAGCATGCAGAGAACCGTAGCGCGATCTCTATAATCCCTTGCTACAAAATTTTAACTGGCAACGAAGAGTTCGCTCTTGCAGCTTAATATCGAAGTATAGTAGATCAAGCGTTTTCCTGAAGATAGTAAGGAAGCAAGATATCTCACAAATGCTCTGTTCTGCGGCGTTTGATCCTGAGATATAGGAATGCGGGAATAAGATTTTAGAAGCTTCGGCTAAAATTCGAAAACTTTAGAAGATAAGCTGGAAGTTGGGTGTCTGCCCTCTGCCTTCAGTCGAAAATCAATGGTAGAATAAGCATGTAGAAATCTTATGTATTGCTTGTTTGGACGAGGGTTCGAATCCCTCCAACTCCACTTTTTAAGCTAAAGAGAATTTGTAAATTATTGAATTTTAAATAATTACATTTTCTCTTTTTTATTTTTGTACCTAAATTTGTACCCGAACTTTTGAAATATGCTTTTTTGAATCTGTTTGAATTTAATTAAACTTATTTGAATTTTGAGAATACAATAGTTTTATAATAATACAAATATACTATGATTTAAAATAATGCCCATTACTTTCAAAATAATCATACATTATACTCCGTATTGTTGCTTCCCAATCAATTACAACCCAATTAGGAATATTAAACGTGTCATCTTCATAAAGCCATTGTACAAAATCTTCATCACTGGAAAATTCGCCGTAATAAAAATTGTTTACATATTCATATAGACTTTGAAACTCCATTTTTCCCAAACAATCTATACACGATTCGTAAACCTCTACGTCATGTCCTGAATCATTGATTTGTTCAAGTACATCATATATATCTTTTGATATATGACATTCGCTCAATAATCCTAGTTTTTCCAGAATCGGACATTCATAGTCCTGAAACATAAATTCGGGGTTGGCTTCGTCAGCATGTAATTCATACATTTCCGTAAGCAATTCGTCATAATCGGAATAGTCCGAAAGATTTAACCATTTACCATAAAGGCTTCCGTTGTTATACTTGGCATACGTGCCACAATAGATACTAGCAGTATCAAGACAATTTCGTAAATTTGTCATGTTGATAAATTTTAACTGTGATTTAAAATTTATTGATTCGCCTAGTAGTACGCCAAATACTTCTAGGCATTTTTATGTATATATTGAGATATATCGTAGTAGAAAATGGCTTACAAAAGCAGTATAAATATACAACAAAAAACCCACAAACACAAGCATCATAAGTACTTATAATCAAAATATCAACACATATAAAAAACTTTTTACTGAACGCAAAAAAACAATAATATTACATAGGGGTATATTGTAAAAAACTATTTGATAGGGGTATAAAATCTGCTTGGTAGATAGAGACTCAAAACTGGCACAAAGATTTAAAGGTTCGGCATAGGAGGTATCTTATACTAATTTTTTTGGTATAAAAATAATAACCTTATTATTACACATTCCCTCTCAACTCATAATTAGTAAAAATGTTTTGGGTAAACTGGCATATAATATTAATCAAATTCTTATAAATAAAAACTAATTATGAATTTCAGTCGTTCAAAAGCTCAAATGTTATTAACCATACCTTAAAAACACCACATAGGATTTTGTATATTTGAGTAATAACACACACTTATGAATTTAAATAAAGATGAGTTTGAACCTTTTTTCAATCCTAATACTATTTCGGATTGTAAGGATTTATTAGAAATCTATACGGGCTTTTTTTTAAGTATAATTACTGACCAAACCAGTAATGAAGAAAAATTAATCGAGAATAAGGAAGCAAAATTAGTGCTTCAAATGATGATGACCCGATGCGCAAACCTTAAAAATACACTAGATGGACTTAATTTTAAAAATAAAAATATCCATTTACGTGAAATAATAGACCCTACAATAATTTCTTCCTTAGTCAGGAGTATTTACGAAATGACCGGTATGTTTAATTTGATTTTCATAAATACAAAAGACAGTAATGAACAAAAAATATTGTATTTATTATGGGTGCATGCAGGATTAGCATATAGACAGAGGTTTACTAGTCTTATGCGTTCTAAAGAAAATACAGAAAAGATTGAAACTGAGCTTAAGCAAATGCAAGATATTGTTTTAGAAATTAAAAATAATGAGAAATATAAAAATCTTAATGAAAGGAATCAAGAAAAGATACAAAATCGAATTGATAAGAAAGAATATCTAATCGAGTTTATCGGAAATGAGGTAAGCTTTTTAAGATGGAAGGATTTAGTTAATACAATGGGTATAACAAAATACAACGCAGAACAAATTTATACATATTTTTCCTTGTATTCCCATCCCTCAAATGTATCAGTATTTCAATTCGCTACAATGTTTAATGACAAAAAACAAACAAATGAACTGATATTATTTAATCTACAATTAGCCGTTTCATTTTTTAGTATTTTTACCACTGATTATATCAGGCTATTTCCTAAATCAATAAAGATATTTGAAGAACTTCCATTGAAAAATCAAATAATCATTAACTTCTATAACTCTTTTGCAAGAGGTAGAGGCTTTGATATAAATGATGCTTTAGAAAAATTATAAAACAACTGTAGTATGATTTATAAAATTTCATACTTTTGCATCTAATACATTATCGACAACGAAAAAGCGTTAATAATTATTCTACCAATAGGAATCTGGTAAATTCAAAATAAGGAGTAGAATGATAAGTTGAACGCTCACGTCCATATTACGGGACGTGGGTTTCGCTTATTTATTCCTTATGGCTTACCAGAGCCTCTATTGGTAAATAAGAGTTACGAGCCTGCGTCCTTTTTCTATTATACAATCAAAGCAAAACCACACTTTAGGCTCGGGTGATACAAAATCACTATGAAAAAATTATTATTATCAGGAGCAATGGTATTGTTAGGTACTTTCTGTTTTTCTCAAAACTATTATTTCTCCAATAGACAGGAAAGTATAAAATATTCGGACAGCGACGGAAAAACACAATACAAAGTCATTTCAAATGATACTTCAACCTATAAATTTTATTTTGAACTGTCGGCTGATGGAAAAGGAACACAGATTTTTACGGTGTATAAAAATGGTGAAGAAATGTATTGGGCAGCTGAATTAAAAAAATCAGGATATAAAGAGGTTTCAGGTAAAATTTTCAAACAATCGCTATACTACAATACCGCATCCAAAGAAAACATTTATGTATTTATATCTCAGGATTATAAGAGAATTATTGTTATATCAAATGATGGAGTAGCTGAATATTATTAAGATGGAAAAGAAAACTATTCAAGTAGACAAAAACATACCTAAATCAATATTGATAGGTTTTGTATTAGCTTTTTTGACTGTTTTTGCAGTAGTACATTTTAGCACATTTTCATATACCCCCAATTTGAATATACCAACTACTGATAATAATGGAAAGCTTATTTTGAGTGGGACATACGACCCAACTACAACACGTGTAGGTACATTACATCAAACTACACCTTTTGGAACAAGGATAAACCTCCCGACAAACGGCATGATGTGTAGCGAACTTCTGATTGAGGGTTCGGATTTTAAAAGCTACTTTAATAAAGGTTTGTTATTTGCAAAATCTGTATTTAACGATTACAAATATCTTTTGTTTTTTTGGTTAGTCTATACGTTAATCACGTTGTTTTTCAAAAGGTACAAATTAAAGGTTATGATTCTGATATTATCAACTTTAGGAATTAGTTGTGACAAGACTAAACAAGAGCCAATAACAAACTGTATAAGACCTATAGACACAGCAAAAATCAACTCGAACAATGCAAATTCAACAATACCTCAAAACACTCCAGAAATAGCCGTAAAACATTCGTTTGTAGTCTTCAAGGTAAAAGATAAATATTTCGGGAAAGAATCTGTAATTGTAACAGGAATATTTAAAACACCTTATACTATTAGCACTGATGAGGAATACATGATTTTAGACAATACACAGGCTAAATGTAATGCCTACTTGTTTGATAAAAACATTCTTGAAAGATACATGATGAGGTTTGACAGCTACGCAGAAGCAAGTCAGGAAAAAGAAAGGATTTCTAAAATCCGAAATACCACCAATAGTCAAACTCCAAAAACTATGACTAAAGAAGAACAGGAACAAGCTATTAAAGAACTAAAAAGCATTACTCCCGAAGAATGGGAAGAAGCAAAGAGATTGCAGGCCGAATATGAAATTTGGGAAAATGAACAGAAAAGAGACAACAATTATAACTAAAAACTATTTATTATGAAAAAACTATTTTTTACACTTTTACTAGCATCAACACCAGTATTATTTTTTGCACAGGAAGAAAAATCTAAAGAAACCGCAAAAGAATGTGATTTGCCTAAAGATTTCAAAGAGCCAATCAAAAACAAACGTCTGAAAAAATTTGTAGCCATTGATAATGGAGTTGAAGAAAAGGAAGTAACCATTATCAGAGCACAAAATGGTTTCGGAAGCGGAATTTATACAGCTTGCGTAAAGGGGCAGTCTATCCAATATCAAAAAATGGGTACGGTCTTTATGAGAGAAGGAAAAAATCCTTTCAATAATGCAAAATGATATTGGATATTCTCTAACTTCATTTAAATACCAAAAACACAGCTTTCATTTGCGAATATGATTAATAATATAATTTACCTTGACAAATATTTGTCAAGGTTTTTACTTACTACATCAAAACTCTTTAAATCAAAACTTTGTAAGCTTACTAATACAAAATACCGTAAAAATACCTATAGATAAATAAAATGTTTTAGCGATATTGACCAAAAATATAGTAATAAAATATTTCTAAAGAATATGCCATTTTCAAATCTTATAAAAAATAGTTTAAGAAAAATTTATTTAATTCTTATAAAAAACTACAAACCATTAGATAATCCGTTATCAATTAAATTAGTTCCAATAATTGCAGTTTTACCCTTTGCAGGATTTATCTATTTAGTTAGCTATATGTTTAAGTTTGGAATTGGCTATGATTCATTATACTTCAATGTTAATGATTGTATAACAGTACTATATCAAAAAGGAATTTTATTCTACATGGTTATATTATTTATAGCTGGTGCTTCATTACCTCTAATATCAGTAATTATTAATTTTTTTAGACAAGATGAAGAAAGAGAGGAATTTAAGAATTGGCAGGTTTTGCTTGTTTCAATCTTATACTTAGGAATAATAATATTTACTTTTTACAAGCTTAAAACTATTCCACAAGAAGGAATTTTTTGGCTTTCATTTACTATGTTATTAGCAACTTTAGTTTATCTATTTAAGAGTAAGATTGAAGGCTTACTATTAAGTGTAATTTGCTTTACTAGCTTTTGTATTCTATATGCTATCAATGATGCCGAAAATAGAAAAATAGAGAAACTAAAATTTGACATTGTAATAAAAGAAGAAAGAAGACCTTTAAAAATACTATCAGAGACCGATAGTTGCCAATATCTGATTAAGAAAACATCTGATTATATTTTTATTATGAATTATTGTGAAAACAAAGTAAAAACGTATCCAGCTTCCGATTTAAAATTCATAAGCTTTACTCCTAAAAAATAATCTCCATATATCATCTTAATAAAAAATAGTAATAACTATTACGGTTTCCCTTATTTATGGAAAGCTAAAAACATTTATTTTAGTTTGTGGCTTGCTAATAATTAATTACTAGAATTTTCATTATTAAAGAACAAAAACATGAGTGCATCTTCAGCTTTAAAAGGATATAGAACACAATTTCTATATTCATTATATAGAATATTGAATGAATATGAAAAAGGATACATCTATCAACCTGAAGGTTTTTATGAAGATTTAGATATTCTTGATACTGAAAATAACCATATTGAAATAATTCAAATTAAAAATTTAAGCTCGAGATTAGTATTTAGTGATTTATTTACTAATACTACATCTTTTTTTAATAGAGCGGAAAAAGCAATCACTAACAATGAAAGTTGCATCCTTAAATTAGTTTCATTTGGAGAGATTAGTGATGAGATTACAGATAAGAAGAAATTAGAAAAAAAATTAAAGAATAAAAAGTTCAAACAAATCAGTATTAATAAAATTGTTGATAATTTTTTCTTTGAAATAATTGAGGAAAAAGATATTGAAGAGAAAGTTTTAAAATTAATAAAAGAGACTAATCTATTTTCAGACCCAAAGGCGGCTTTAGAATTGCTAGTCTATTGGTTATATACATTGGGTGAAAATAGAAAACCAACGAGAACTTCAGAATTAATATTAAACTTACAAAAAATAGGAAAATTTATTAGTGAACAAGAAGCTTTCAATAAATCCTTCAATAATACCATTCTACCCTTAAAAATTAAAAATATTGAAAATGCCGATTTAGCGAAATACAAAGATGACTTCTACTATGGTGTATCAGCTAGGTATGAGCATATTTTAGCTGATTTAGATATAATACGTGAAGAAAAATTATCACAAATTGAAACTCTATTCCAAGAAAGTAATATCGTCTTTATTCATGGAGCTTCTGGACAAGGGAAAAGCACTTTAGCTTATAGATATTTAAACAACTATGGAACTGACAATATAGTATACGAACTAAAAATATCAGAATCTCTAAACAGTGTTTTTGACACCATTAATAGTTTAGACGCTTTAAGTAAAGGGTTAAAGTTCCCAATATTATTATATATAGATGTTACCCCTCAAAATACTAACTGGAATGAGATATTAAAAGAACTTTATGGAAAAGAAAATATTAAGTTTTTAGTTACTATAAGACAAGAAGATTGGAATTTCCGAAGTAATGATTTACAGCAATATTATAAATACAAAGAAATTGAATTAGATTTTAATCAAGAGGAAGCAAAAATAATCTATGACTCTCTGTCAAAATACAAAAAGGATTTAAAATTTACAGATTTTGAAGAATCTTGGAATGCATTTGGAAATCAAGGTTTATTGTTAGAATACGTTTATCTAATAAACCAAGGAAATACATTAAAAAGCAGATTATTTCAACAGGTTCAAAATATAAGAAATAAAGTTGCTCAGCAAAAAACAGATGAACTAGATATATTAAAATATGTTTGTTTATCAGATTCCTTTAATGCAAAATTAAGTTATAAAAAACTTATTAATCATCTTAACATACAAGTGCCAATTAAGTATATTAATGAGTTAGAAAAAGAATATTTATTGCAATATTCTGAAAATAAAGAGTATTTATTAGGGCTTCATCCTATACGGTCAAAAATATTATGTGAAATTCTCTTTGATGAAGATGAATACACCGATATATATGAGTTCATTAGTAACGCTCTTTCTTTAATTGACGAAGATAGTATACATGAATTCTTATTAAATTCATTCATGAAAGGATATAATGTTCATGAAAGTATCAAGTCCTTAATAAAAATTAATTTTAAAACATATACAGCATATAAAAATATATTTAATGCGTTAATGTGGAAAGGAGTTTATGAATTTATATTTGAAAAGAATTTTGAAAATTTTGAAAAATTAAGAAACTTTTTAGGGGATGCATGGTCTTTAGGTCTGCCTTTTAATTTCACATCTTCAGACGGAAGTAGTATGCACGATATAATAAAAAATTCATTTCCTGATGATAAAAATGAGGTCATTAAACAAATTCATGAAGGCTTTTCAGATGAAAGATTAGTTTTTGAATACATACTGAAATGGTTCGAAAAAATATCAATATCTGATTTAAGTATAAATAACGACGAGGAATTAGATGCTCTTTCTGAAATTCTTTTCTGGAAGGCACATTTAAAAAATAAGATTCCTATAGAATATAATCTTCCTGACATTACTAATCTGTCAAAAAAAATAAAAAGCAATCAAAAAGAGTTTGCTAAACTCATCTATTCTTTAGAAATGCTTCCAGAAAGTGACAGGAATTTTATCTCAAAAATTAAAAACAATCTTATTGAATATATAAGAAAGGAATATAGTATTCCCTACTTCCAAGAAACTAATGATACGGTAGTTGCTCAATATTTTTATAACCCTATAAAATACGAAGAGGGGAATTTAGAATTTAAAGGAAATCTCTTTCATGAAATGACAATGGAAATAGTTGACTTGCTAAAATATATATTTCCACACAAGAAAAAATACAACGTAAAAGGAATTGCCCTTACAAATTTTTTAGGTATAAACTTTCCTTATGACCCCTCTGAAAAAAATATAAGTAATGAAAATCTGCCTATCGAATATTTAATTAATATAAATTCACTCGTTTTAGGTATATATAGAATGAGTTATAAAAATTCAGAATGGAATGATTATATAAGATTACTTAATGAAAGAAGGAGTTTGTATAATGACTTAACACAAAAACTTATCAAATCCTTTTCTGAATATTTCAAAACTAACAATTATACAGTATTTATAAATACTCTACGTTATATCAATGATAAAATTTATGGTTTAAACGAAATTTCCTTTCCTTCATCAAATGAATATAATAAGTGGGGATATAGAGAACCTATAAATAAAAACTCGTTTGAAGATAGATATACTTTATATAAAAAATACCAGAAAGATTATTTCCAGGGAATTGAAAATTTTTTAAGGCAAATTGAGAACAATATTTTAGCAATTTATGATGAGTCACTTGGCATATCTAAACAAGAATACAACCATAATATTGCTTTTTATAATATTAAAGAAGCTATAAAGAATCATGTATGGTTTAAGGAAGAATATAACAAGTTCTTTAGAAAATATAATGAGTCATCACTTCTTAAAAACCTAGAAGAGTCGGAAAGTAATAATTTACAGGCATTATTTTATTGTTGGAATAAATTTTACTCTCGACAAAATGGTGGAAATAAAGTATTTAAAGATTCTCAAAAGCTAATAGAAAATGAAAGAATAAATTTAACAAAAAGATTTAAAGCGGAAAGAGAAAAAATCTTCAAAGAAACAGGATTTTCTTTTGATATAGAATTAAATTCCAAATTAGAAAAAAACCTTATAATAACTAATGAAGTCTTTGGAAATACTTATTTGCACTCTCTCATAGCTGCCAGAGAATTAGTTAGAAAAGTTTTAAGCACTGGAAGTCTTTTTAGTGCAAAGAAATTATTTATTGAAATCAATATAGAAGCTGTCATTTATATCCCAACAATGTTTGGAAACCCTATTAACAATAAAGCTTTTGAGATAAATTTAAATCATCTTGATGAAGAAATAGTTGCGGAAGATTTCTATAAGTATATAAACTTTTTTAATAATATTCCTAAATGTGTGTTGGATTATTATCAATTTGAATTATGGAATACAAGAATTGATTCACTCAAACATTTCGAACTCAATATGGGGAATATTTCTACCTTATTATTTTTTCAAATTCAAAAAACTCATTTAAACCAAATTAAGATAAGTGACGAAGATAAAGCAGGTAGAGAAATTGTCAGCAATTATTTTGATGAGATAAAAGTTTTCATGAAAAATAAAATTTCTGATGAACTACAGCCGTGGAAAAATATAGAAAATGATATTAGTAATAAAGAACTTTACAATAAAACCAAATCATTGTTAGATAATTATCTTATCAATATTGAACCACAAAATGAGGATTTAGAATTACTACAAAGAGAATTAGGTGATGAATATTACATCTTTGCTGATAAAGTAATTAGTGAAGATTTTAATAATATAAAGTGTGCAGAGATATATTAAAACTGTTTTCTTAAACAGCTATATAACTATAAAAATAACCTAAAAAAATTAAATATGCGATTTTTAAATACAAACGATTTAGAAAGATGGGCAGATACTGTGGAATGTAAATATCATTTGCCTCACGTTATTAGAAAATTAATTTTATCTACAATCGATAATAATACAATTAAAAATATTTCTTTCCCTTATGGAGAGGATGTCCAGACAGGTGGATTTGATGGAGAGCTTAATACAGAATCTGAAAATGTATTTGTTCCGTTAGGCGAAAGTGTTTGGGAATTCGGAACAACAACGAATAAAAAGGGAAAAGCAGATGATGATTATGATAAAAGAAAACAAGATACTTTAGGAAAGAATCCAGCAAATACGACATATATCAACATTAATGCTAAAAAATATCGAGATAAAAATAAATGGGCTGAAGAAAAAAAAGCCGATGCCTTTTGGAAAGATGTTAGATATATAGATGCTGTAGATATAGAACAGTGGTTAGAATTAGCTCCAACAGTAGAATTATGGCTTGCTGAAAAATTGAAGAAACCTACATTAGGAATATACACAATTGAAGAATATTGGAAGCGTTGGAGTGAAAATGAATCTGTAAAAATTATTCCAGAAATACTATTAGGAGATAGCAGGTTTAAAGAGATTGAAGCAGTTAAATCATTTTTATCAAACACTGAAAAAGTACTTTACATTAAATCAATAACCACCGATGAAGCAGTGGCTTTTCCTATAGCAGTTTTCCAATCTAATGATTTATCAAATCATAATGTTGTAGTTATTGATAATAGAGAGTCTTTTAATCAATTTACACAAACAGAAAAGCCATTAATCGTCATTGCTAAATTCAAAATAGATAGCATAGATTTAAGAGGAGCTGTACAGAGAGGACATAAAGTGATAATTCCAATAAGTCTTTCGGATGAAACAACTTTATCTGAAAAAATTCAATTACCAATAATTTCAAGAGATGCTTATGAAAAAGGATTAGAAAAAATGGGAATAGACTCTGAACAAGCAAGCATTTTAACTAAAAATTCAGGAAGAAATATCTCTGTATTAAAAAGACTATTAAAATTTGATGATAATACTAAACCAAAATATCTAGATAGTGTTGAGATTAGGGATGTCGTTCCTATGCTTTTGATAAATCGTTTTTCAGAAAACCTTGAAGGAGACAGAGAAATTATTGAAAAATTAAGCGGTAAATCATCTGATGAATATATCGAGTTTTTGAAGATTCTAGCTACATTAGAGGACTCTCCTGTTTATTACATTAATGGAGTATGGAGATTGATTTCACCAACTGATTCATGGTTATATTTTGCCAAATATATGACAAAGCAAGATTTTATAAATTTTCAGGAAATCTGTTTAGATGTTTTAAGCGAGACTTTGCATAAATATACTTTACCATTAGAAAATAGAGGCAATATATATCAAACATCAGAAAATAGAACAAAGTACTCGTCAAAATTAAGAGAGGGGCTTTGTGAGACTTTGAATGTTATTTCTGCTTTTGGAGAGAATTATGGTATCACTTCTATTTCCAATATTTCTTTATATACAGATAATATCGTTCAGAAAATCCTTGAAATGGATGTAGTAGTTTGGAGGTCATTGTCAAGTAATTTAAAGCTTTTAGCAGAAGCTTCTCCGATAGTATTTTTAAATAATTTGGAAAGAATTATTAAAGATAAATCTTTTACTGTATTTTTTGAAGAAGAGCAAGGATTTTTACATACTTCAAACGACCTAGCACCTTTGCTATGGTGTCTTGATGTTATTGCATGGTTTCCAGAACATCTTATGAGAGTTTCAGTAGCATTATGTGAAATAATATCAATGTCTCCCGAAAGTTTTCCAACAACAAATACACCATTAAGTAATCTAAAAAGCATTTACAGACCCTGGTATCCACAAACTAATACAAATGCTGAAGATAGGAAAAAGATACTGGAAAATCTTATCAAGAAATACCCCGAAACGCTTTACGATTTGCTTTATAAATTAATCGATTCTAGATTTGATACTGCTTTTCATATATCAAGACCAAAATGGAGATTATTTTCGGAGCTTAGAGAGATTCATGTAACTCAACGCGAGGTTTATTATATGCGTAGCTTTTGTATCAATAATATTATTGAAATGTCTAAAAATAATATCAATAGAATTTTAAATCTTATTAATTTATTAGATAATATGGAATGGGATAAAATGGACGAAGCATTATTAACTATAGAGACTGGTATTAGTTTTGACGAAACAGAAAAGAACAAAATTTATCATAAGTTCCGAAAATTTATTGGTAATCATAGAAGTCACCCATCTGCACATTGGTCTTTACCAACAGAGATTCTTAATAAAATAGAACAGGTAGCACTCAAATTTAAGCAAGAAGATAATTTGTTAAATGATATCTATTTATTTAAAGACCATTATCCAACATTTATCGAAGGAAGACAATGGGAAGATTATACAAAACATGATGAGGAAATTTTATCAAAAAGACTTCTATTTGTTGAGAATGTCTATGATAAATATGGAATAAGTAAAATACTCGAATTAGCTTTAGATACAGAACATCCATATTTATATGGAAATGTACTAGCAATTTCTGATAAGATAAATGAAGAGGATAAGTTTATTGTTTATAAACTCGTTGAGTCAACTGATAAAAACCACTTATCTTTAGTTGGAGCGTTTATAAGAACTTCAGAAAATAAAACAAACCTGAAAACACAAACAGATATTTTAGATAAGATGCTAAAATTAGGTCTTTCAACACAGGGGACTGTTAATTTTCTTAATTCACTGCAAGGTAATATTAATTTATGGAGATTTATTTCAGATTTAAATAACAATGAGGTTGAAAAATTATATTGGCAATCTCAACAAGGATTTTTATATACAAAGAGTAAAGAAGAACTTTTTTATGCTTTAGATAAGTTAGAACAACATAAGAAATCTATAACCTTATTAAATACACTTGGCTGGGGGGCTTATGTACATAAAACAACTTTAACTTCAGAGGAGGTTTTGACAGCACTTGAAAAGGCATCATTATCAGATTTTGAAGATACATCTCATTTGGACCATCATCATTTTAGAAATCTTTTGGATTTTCTATATTCAAAAGACGATTATGATATAGAGAGGGCAGCAAAAGTTGAGATGAAATTCATGTTTATTTTTGGAGGAGATTCTTACGGACCAAAGCCAAGAAATCTTTACAAATTAATGTCACAAAAGCCAGATGAATATTTTGAGGTTTTATCACAAGTTTATTTACCAGATGATGATGAACTCAGAGAATCTGAATTGCAGAAAATAAAGGATAATCCTGAATATAACGAAATTCTTAAAATGGGATGGGGTATTTTTAATTCCTTTAATTTAATCCCTTCCCTACAGGAAGATGGTTCTTTGGATGGAGAAGTATTAAAAAACTGGATACTAGAGGTACGAAAACTTGCCGAAGAGAATCATAGGATTAGAGTAACAGATGATTGTTTAGGAAAGTTATTAGCAAAATATCCTATTAATATGAGAGAAAATACAGGATTTCCAAGTGAAATTTATGACCTCATTGAACAAATTAATACTAAAGAAGTCAAAGTCGCTTTTGAGATTCAAATTTCTAATAATTTAGGCTTCACTAGTAGAGGAGCATTTGAGGGAGGTGATATTGAACGATTCAGAGCTAATTATTTCAATTCTCTGTTTGAAGAAACAAAAATTACTCATCCAAATGTTTCTCTAATTTTTAAAAATCTTCGAGATAAATATATACATGAATCAAAATGGGAAGATGAAAATGCTTTACTTAGAAGTTTAGAGTAAAATCATAATATAAAAAATTGAAAGATTGGTTGTGCAAAAAAAACATATAAAACCAATCTTTCTTTAATCCAATAATCATTTTTAGAAATCTATATAACTATTTTTTAAATATTTTCATTTTTTTATCTGATACAAAATATAATTTGCCTCTAGTCCTTGAACAAGCTACATAAAATTTATTTTTTGTAGTATCCGATTTAAAAATAAATTTATCATTATAAAATTGCTTTAATATTTCATCATTAATTACTACACAAACATTTTCAAAAGTTAGCCCTTTACAATTTCCCCAATTATTCGAATTACATTTATAGTTATAATGTCTTGTTAAAAATAATTTTACTATTTGATTATTCGAAACCACGTCTTGAATTTCACAATCATTTTCAAGTAATTTTATTTCAGTGTCAAATTTATTTAATGATTCAATATTGACACCCAGTTTATTCCTTATAAAATCACATACATTTTTACTACATCTTCTACTTTTTATAAGAGAATCCGTATTTTTATTAAATCCTTTTTGTTCAAAGTATTTTAGAAAATTAGCTTCATTTTTATATAAATTTTTATTGATATTCTTGTCCCTGCTAGTATCAAAAGTATGTTGATGAAAATCTCCTACAAGGTTTATGTTATAATTACCCTCTATTATATTAACAATGAAATTAAAATCACTAGATGCAAAATCTTGAATTTCATCAATGAATACAGAATCAAAATATTTTTCAATTCTTTTTTTAACATCTTCTATACATTCTGTATTAATTAATTTAGATAGCCTATTACCATACAAAAATCTAAACTTATTTGTAAAACCATTATCATATATACTTTTGGGTGATTGCCAAGTGATGCCTTTAACATTATACTTGTCGCTTAAATATGGTTTATAACAGAATGTATATAAGAAAGAGAAGAAATTTAATACTCTAATATTATTGGGTAAGTAACCATATTTTGATATTACTTCGCTTCTTATACTTTCAACTCCACTATTTGTGTAAGTAATTAACAAAAAATTTTGATGAAGATTAGTTTTTTCTACCAGAAAATATGTTTTTCCAGAACCAGCAACAGAAAGAATTATTGACTTATCCATTTTAATGCATCTTTAATATAAGTAGGAACTTCTATATTACTCTCGTCAAGCAACAATTTATACGCTGACTCTGTTTTATTTTTAAGCATATAGTCTTGGATAGACAATTTCCTTTTTGGTGTTATAAATAGTTTATCACATAAAGCAGTATTATCTTGATATAAGCAAATTTCAAAAGTCCTTCTTTCCGTATCTACATCAAAATAAACTTTGATATTTTCTGAAGCATATTTTGCAAAATTTTCATCCATCTCACCTTTAGTCTGGCCATCATTATCAGTTATAACACAGGTTTTAATATTTAGAAGTTTTGCTATTTCTAAATAATGAGAAAAACTTGTCCCATCCACAGATAAAACATTAATCTCCAAACGATGTAAATTATTATTAAGATGTTTTTGTGAAAATTTGTCTATCAGCATGAACTCAGCATCTCCTTCTACTAAAATATTTTTACGTGCAAGTATAAATTCTAAAATATTATTATCAGGTGCTTTAATAAAAAACTGGGCTGTTTCTTTTGGAAGTGATATTAGCTTTATAGCTTTATTATCTGTACTATTTAAAAGTATAGATTTTCTCAAGTCTAATCTTGTAGAAATTAAATTACTGTGAGTGGTTATAAATATTTGTTTATTATTGGAATCTTTAATCTTTTCAATTAGTAATCTTGTATTTACATGACTTAAATGATTTTCAGGTTCTTCAATTAACAATGCGTCTAAATCTTGAACATTTCTACTTAATGCTAATTCAGTTTTAATAATAGCTTGTTTCCCTTTTCCTTTATTATCTATAGAAATTTCATTTTCATAAATTGTTAAGTCATTATCTAAATTTGACTTAGAGTTATTCTTCAACGAAAAATTATAATCACCAATTCTATCATTTAAATCCTTTAAAACATTTTTTTTAAATTGTTCTTTATGATGCCTGTATTGATGATGATGCTTATATTTTTCAAGTGTATTAGTCAATGAGCTATTGTAAATATCTTTTACATATTCTTTCATCGCATACTCATTGTTCATAGAGGAATTATCAATAAATATATGCTTTAAATGTTTAGCAAAACTATTGTATGAAATGTCGCTAAAAGTAGTAAAGGATATTGTATAAAATTCAAAAGGGAATACACAATCTGGATTTTCTAGAATGTCTTTAATGTATTTCGAATATTCATCATTAGGAAAAATATTAAGTCTTAATCCATCACATTCAACATTATCGCTATTGTTCCTCCCAGATGTTCTGTCATTATTTTGTTCATCAAGATATAATTCTAGAAACAGTTTAGGTAAATTATTATTATTTCTTTCAGAACTTAAAAACTCCCTTATAATATCTTTATTAAACAAGTTTTCTAATCCAATATTCTCAACTTTTGTTCTACTTCCACTTAGAACTAGGTCAATAGCTGTTAAAATTGATGATTTTCCAGCCTCGTTATCTCCTATAAGTAGATTTAAATCATCATCAAAATCTATTTCTAAATTCTTAAATTTTCTAAAATTATGTAGTTTGAGTTTTTTTATTTTTTTCATTAGTTTTAGTTTTTGATAAGTTATTATAGAAATATTTGACGGTCAAGAATATTCTCAAAGATTTCTCTAATTTGTTCTTGTTTATCAAGAATTATATCCTGTTCTTTTGAATCTAAAACATCTGATATTTGACTATCCTTATAGATTTCTTGATATTCCTCATCATAGTAGTTATATAGTTCTTTTACTAATTCTGACGGATAAATTTTCACAAGTTTGTCAATGGTATCATTCTTTAAATCAAGATGCCTAATTGCGGAAAGTTCTTTCAATTCAAATCTAAAAAGACTAATATCATCAGCCCATATTACCCATTTAATTTTATCGTTAACATAACCAAGAAACTTAACATTGTTTTTGATGTTATATAATCTATCAAATGGGCTTGAAATATTTAATTGGTTGAATATAGATTTAGTTAAATTTTTATTATCTAATTTAACTACACTTATATTAATAGTTGTTGTTTTAGTAAAAAGTTCTTCCATAATTCATTTAATATTAATTGTTTTTATACAAATATAATGAACATGGAGTAGGTTGAATTGTATGTAAACAATAAAATAATTATATTAGAATAAAATTATAACACATTTAAGCAGTCAAATGTGCAGGCTTTAAAATCTAGCAGTTTAATAAATTTTGAAATTATATTATGTCAATAGAAGTCCACATAGATAGTATTACCTTAGATATTCTTTCTCGAAGGCTCAAAAATACAGTTACTCCTATGGGGATATTGAATTGGCTCAATAATTTTGAAAAAGAAGAAACAGAAATAGCCATTGATTTTCTTAAACGTTTTACAGTTTATACCTCAAATGAAATTGAAGAAATTTTTCATGAGCAATTTAACAATATACTTAGAAAATTAGATAAATCAAAATCTCTAGTAGTTCATCCGATTGGTACTTTTGGAAAGAGTGGTAGTATGATGAGCTATTTAGTTAGAAAAACAAATATCTACAAAAATAATCCTCAAAGAATTGAATTATGTTCAAGTAGTGATTTATTGAAAAAATTTAATGTTGATAAGTATAATACGTTAATCTTAATTGACGATTTTGTTGGCTCAGGAAAGTCAATTGTCGATTATTGGAAAAGCGACTTAGAAGATATAAGAAATTTTTATGAAAATATCTTTTTTGTAGGTGTTGCAGGAATGGAACTAGGTATTTATAATATAAAGAGACTTTTTGATGAAGTGATTATACCTAAATCTAACATATATAGAAAAGCATTTTCTAACCAAGCAAGCTATTTTGGATATAGAAATTATTCTAATTATAAAGAGGTTGCCTATAAATATGGATGTAAACTAACAAAACCTAGAAAATTAAAATCTAAAAGATTAAAATATGATAATGCCTTAGGCTATGAAAACTCTCAGTCATTAGTAGGCTTTTTTTACGGTTGCCCGAATAATACTTTACCGATTTTTTGGCAAGAAAGTAATTCCAATTTTAAGTGGGCTTCCTTATTACCCAGGTTTAATCATCACAAAATATCACAAGCTCGCGATTTTAGAAAAAGCATCGCATTTGAATTAAGTCTTCTGCAAGAGTTTGGGACTCAAAGAATACAAAGAGATTTTTTAACTTATAAGGTAGTTAATCACAAAAAGAAATTTGACACTATTAATCATCTAAATTTTTCATTGTATGCAATAATTAAATTGATGAGAAATGGTTATAGTGAGTTTAATATTTGCCAAATACTAGGTATCTCACATAGTGACTATTTAGAGTATTTGAACAGTGGTAAAGAAAAAGGATTATTTAATCCCAAATTCCAAATTTCAATTAAAGGTTTGGAAATATATAATGATGCAAAAAAAATTATAAAAAACAGTTTTGCATTTAAATTTGAAAATAAAAATGAGTATCTTAATAACCAAATAAACTACATACCAAAAACATTCAATGGAAGGTCATAAATGGCAAGCAATTTCTTGTTTAAACGCTACGGAATATAAGCAGGATTACCTGAACAGTTGTTCAAGTTTAGCTGAAGATACTTATCAACTTTCTCACCACAACATCATTCCAAGTATTCATGAGTTATGGTGGGATACGCTTCGCATATTTTAAAAATGAGTTGCCATGACCTTCCTATTGGATAAATATAAAGAACATGCATTAGCATCTAATCACAGTAATGAATTTATTAGCGAAACAATTCAGTATGCTAATTTTCTGTCTTCAAAAAATTTACCTGTATTATTCTCGTTACCTCATTTATGTTTAGCTTCTGCTGTAAGTATAAAAAATACACTTGAAATTTGTAATTCTAGTAGAATTGAGTATTACAAGAGATTTAAAATCAAAAAAAGAAGAGGAGGTTATCGTACAATTCAAACTCCCACGAATGAATTAAAATATTTACAGAAATGGATTTTAAGAAACATTCTCGAAAAATTCCCATCACATAAGTCATGTACAGGTTTTGATAAATTAAGTTCTATAAAAAAAAATGCTGAAATACATTTAAATGCTGAATGTATTCTTAAAATCGATTTACTTCGTTTTTTTGATTCTATAAATGAAAGAAGAATTTATGGAATTTTTAAATCTTTTGGTTATCAAAATAATTTGTGCGTTTCATTAGCAAAAATTTGTACAGTAAAACAGAACGAGACGTTTTATAATACATTTAAAAAAAACGAAGACAATTTAAAGCAGTATTTATTATCTAAAGATGAAGGCATCTTACCACAAGGAGCACCTACAAGCCCAAAGCTAGCGAATTTAATTTTAAGAAATTTAGATAAAAGATTAGAAAGATTGTGCTCAAAATATAACGTGAATTATTCTAGATATGCAGATGATTTAACTTTTTCTGGAAAAAAAGAAAACCTACTTTATTTAAAGAAAATTATTTATAAGATAATATATAGTGAAAATCTTTTTGTAAATATTGGTAAAACAAAGTTTATAGTTAGGGGTAACCCATACTTAGTAACTGGTTTATCAGTGCATAATGAAGAAGTTAAAGTAATTAGGAGAAAAAAGAAAGAGATTGAACATCACTTGTATCATTGTATAAAAAATGGTGTTATATTACATTTAATAAAATCAAATATCGGAAATCGAAATTTTAAAGATTGGTTGTTTGGTAATATTTGTTTTGTTTATTCTATTGAGCCAAAAGTTGGACAAAATTATTTTAATGATTTTAATAAAATAGAATGGCCTCTCTGAATTATTTTACAGAAAACATGCACTCCCATTATGAACAATTATTAATTCTAGAAAATAATGAAACTCACGAATAAAAATTGGTTCTACCACAATAAATGGCAAAACCAATCACTAAAATTAATTAATAGAGAAAGTTTAAATTATACTTAATATATAGTTCGATATTGTCCAAGCAAGCCTAGCAACCCTCCCCTATCAAAGTTTGAAATTTGGCAATCAGTAAATCTCTTATTTCCTGTTTTATGGTATCCATTTGATACTTTTCTAACAGCCTATTGTATCTTGCTCGCTGGGCATAATAATAACTAGATGATTTATTGTTTTTTATTTCCCGCCAAAAATGGGGACTTTTACCAAGTTCAAAAAACATTTTTTCCGTATCTGTCATTTTATAGGTAGAAGAACTATCAACAATATTTATCTCATTAAAACAACCCAAAAGAAATTTAAAAATCAACTCAAGTCTACTTTTTTCAAACAAATCTTTAGCTGTATATATTCCAAATTTCTTTTTTAATAGTTTACTATCAATTATTTTAATTTCAACTCTTAATAGATTATAGGGCAGTTTGTATTGCAGACCTTTATCATAAATTTTAATATAGTACTCACTACGATTATATTGCTTGTACATTCCTTTGTTTTTAAAAGTATCTTTTTGATTAAATTCGTCAAAATTGAACATGATAAAATTATTCTCCAGCATTAACTTGGGACTTAAGGATGTATGAATATTTAATCCGAATTCAAGATTAGTAATTTTATAATCTGAGATATCTTCATTTAAATCATTTTGTAGTTGTTCAAAAGCCGTCTGAATATCAGAATAATAAAAATCGGTGTAGTTATTATCATCGTACCTATTTTTAAGATTAAAAAATTTGTGAATTGAATTTCTAATTATTCCTAATTTATCCGTAATTCGCACTTCTATATTTTCAAAGTATCTTCTACATGGATATTGAACTTGACCTGTAAAGTAATCTACTGAACATCTTGTTTCACTATCAGGAAAATCATTTTTAATCCTATTTTCTAATGATTCTTTTGTTTCTGTATAAATTTTTATAAAATCTATCATGTGATGTATTATTTTAAATTTAAACATACCTTTAGCCTCCTTATGTATTTATACTAAGGTATTGTCTATATTATTAATTAATTTAAGGAGTATTTGGAAGCCTTACATGATTATGATTGAACTAGTATTGTCATAACTGTAAAGCAAGAAATTTATGGATTTAAACGAGCAGAAACCTCGTTTTTAGAATAATATACTCTTTTACCTATTTTGGTGTTTTTCAAAGTACCATCATTATTCCAGTGGAACAAAGTTGTAAGACTAACATCTAATAACTTTGCCGTCTCTTCACGAGTATAAAACTCTTTTTCTTCTGAGTGAACAGGAATGATTTTTTCTAATTCTTCCCTAACAAGTTTTTGAATAAACTGACCAAATGATTCTATATCTATTTGCATCAATTGAATTGCTGAATGTTGCATAATATTTTGTTTTTTTATTATGATGCAAGTGTACGGAGAGAGAAAGCAGGGAAAATTTAGGGAAAAGATTTTCAAATCAATCCAGCATAACTAAATGATTATCAGATAGAAAAATTTAGTATTTTTTTAGAGTTGGAATAGGTTTTAGGTTTTCCCTATCAATTCTTAATGAATATTCAATTTCTGAAAGAAAAGCATCCGTGGATTTGGCCGAAAAAGGAAAGTGTTTACCATTTGAATTGTCAATTTCAATAAAATTCCTATGGTATTGTTGCTTAACTTCTCTCCTATTATCCCTATTGAATTTAGTAATTTTTTCAAAGGAAGCAATTGTATCGAATTTCTTCCCTTCAATATCTTGGAAATAATCAAAAACGTAAAAGAAATAGCAAAACCTAAAGAAATAAATATCATTTTTAAATTCCATTTCCTTAATACCAATACTACTATACTTATTTTCAGACAATGCGTTTAAAATAATTTTAACATCATCAATATCAAAATTTTTAGATTTAATATATTCGATAAAATTTGATTTCTCAGTCATTAATTCCTCCAAATTATTCTCAATCCCTTTATCTTCCTGCGAATGAACTCTGTCTCCATACCTCAGAAAATTCAAGTATTTTAATTTCATTCCATAAAGAGAATGTTCGGCACTTAATTCTAAATATTGGTGGGGATTAATCCCTGTGAGATTTGTATTTCGTAGCAATTCAGAAGCACTTAATATGCTAAGGTAATTTTTAAGAGAAGCTTGTAAAGAAATAATTGAAGATTTATTATTCTTTGTAAAAAACCCATCAAGTTGTGGAACATCAAATGAATGCTGAAAAAGTAATTTTTCATTTTCATCAATTTGATAATCTAAGTATTCTTTGCTTTTAAAGTTTTTGCTATTAAAATATTTATTAATAACAATTGATTCTGATACCCCATTGATTTTTCTAATAAAATGATTAAGAAAATTTGATGCTCTTTTATTTAAAGAAAATATGAGCGATGCATAGTAACTTATGTAAACACCTGGAGATACAATTCTCAACATAAAATAGTTTTCAAAATGCTCCTTAATAGATGCTAAATTAATTTCAAATTGATTAATTGATAAGGTTTTAAATTGGTGCTTTTTCTTTTGATATAATTCGTTAGATGTAATAATAGAATTAACCGCACTTAAAATATTATTGATTTCTTCATCATTATAATTTTCTTCAATTGATGATTCAACATCATAAAAATCAATAGATTCGTCATTAACAATTATCGTACTTATATCTACAAAACGGTTGAGATAGTCAAAATAATCCACATTAAAATCTGCTGAATTTTCAGTCTTTTGTGGAGATAGTTCTTTTGGGTAATAAGATAACAAATCATTGACTGTTTCTGAAAGTATCATATTTTCAATACCGAACTGAAAAAAAGGTGATAAAGAATCTAACTTTGCTTTTATGTTTTCAATATTAACATTTTCAGATTTTTGTACTTCAAATTTTTGTAAAAAAAACTCATGTATACCATGACTTGAAACAGGGTCTTCAACAGCTATTAAATAAACAATAAAATCTAATGCCATTCCTCTTTTCGATTCTATACTAATCATACAATAATTTATTAATACCCTAAACTGTTAAATATTTTTGCAGTTGACTTTGCCTTTTCTACTTCTGTTTTATTGATATATGCTAAAAGCTGTTTTTCTGTTGTGTGTCCTGTAAAATTAAGCAAATAAGTAGTAGGAATTTTCTCATAAAAGTTAGAAGCAAAACTTTTTCTGCCTATGTGAGATGTAATAAGTTTATGTTTCGGAAAATTACCAAAAACTTTACGAGTAATATTTTTCCCATCTTTAGCTATTGTCTCGGTTCTACCGTTATATACAATCTCATCTATTTCAGCAATCTCACATACTTCTTTGATATAAAGATTTAGGTTTACATCTGATATTTTTCGGGGGAATTCTCCGTTTCGTTTTGCTAAAATATCTTGGACTTTTTTTAATAAAGGAATTTGCATCTTAGCATTAGTCTTTTGCTGTGTAAATTCAATGTATTTCTGTCCCTCACTATCCTCCACAATCATAGAAGAATTAAACCTCATATAATCACTCACACGTTGCCCTGTATAACAGGAGATAAGTAGCCAATCTCTTGCATTATCTAAATAATCATGTGCCATTTCTTTATGCTCTATTTTATCCAACTCATCAAAAGTTAAGTAAATTGATTTTGGGATATGCTTTGTCGCTTTTTCAACTTCAAATTTCCATAATTCCGCATGTTTATGAACTTCAATATCAAAAGAACCCGCAACTTTACAAATCATTTTTAAGAATTTAAGATTGCGATATGTGGTTGAAATCTTATAACTCTCCTTATTACAATAATCTTCAAAATCAATTCTAAAAGAATTATCTAAATCTTTAAACTTTAATCCTCTAAATGTTTTCTTTCTGATTTTTCTATCCGCTATATATCTTATCATTAATTGCTTAACAACATTAGCTTTCTTAATAGTCGATTCTGTAACACTATCTTTTTTTAAAGAAATATAAGTATCAATAAAAACAATCACATCATCCGAATAATTATTATCTACAGGCTTTAAAGTCGTAGGTTCTATAATTGATTTAAGCCATTCTTTTAAATCGATTTCTGGATTATCTTCCGTATAACTTGAAATAATATTAGCTTCTAATTGTGAAAGACGAGTGTTTATAGTTTCCGCATCATCTTTATGCATTTTTTTAGACGGCATTTTACACCTTCCCTCTTTCCATTCTTTTGGTTTACAGCTCAAATACGGAACAGGAACACGTATATCAATATACTTATCTCTAAACTTTGCCCAAATTGTACTTTCTTTATCCGCCACTTTTCCTCTAATAAAAAAACTTACTGATGCCATAATTGAAATGATTAAAATTTAAAGTTGTACCCAAAGTTGTACCCAAAAAATTCAAATATAGTTTAATTTCAATAAATTCAAATTAATTAAACAACCCTAAAAAGCCTTTGTATAAAGCATTTATAAATCAATCAAGATTTTAACAGATTTAAAAACTTAGTCCCTCCAACTCCACAATAACAAACCCCTAAATAGTTAATTATCAAACTAATTAGGGGTTTTTACTTTCTCAATTTGTACGATTATTGTACGGTATATTTTTTAGGGATAAAATAGAATGCTAAAGGTTATATTAAGAAATATCATGCTTCTCTAAATGTCCCCTACCTGCCACTTCAATTCTTCCCCCTATTCCACACATACAAAAAGAATCTTCAGTAAGAATTTTGTAATTATTAATAGTGTCTTTTTCTGTTGTTTCTTGCCACGTTATTGGCGCAGGAATACATGGCAAATACCCCCCTGAACTAGGCTTTAATTTACACTGTCCAAAGGATTTTATGTTAACATTTGCTTGTTTATCCTGCTCCGTAGCAATATGTTTTCCCTCGGCTGTAGAAAAGTTCTGGCTTGTAACACTAAGGTTGCTTGGTACCGTTCCTTGGTTACAGGATAATTGGGCAGTATCTGTGATCTTTTGTGGCATTTCACATTAGTTTTTCTTTTTATAAATAACATCAACATTTGTTCCATCACCACCCTTACCAAGTTGACGTTCTACAAGCAATAACTCGCCAGTGAGACCACTTAATTTTATTCTAATAATCCCCTTTTTAGGGTCATCTTTATATTGTCCGATATAATCAATACCCCAAGTCGGAAAATTGTAATCAGGAGATTCCAACTTATTACTTACTCCAACCTTATCTTTTAGTATATTCAACTTTAAATCTTGTTCAATATACTTTTTTACTTGCTCCCAAGTAAATTTATAAGGTTTATCCCAGTCTTCTACTTTTAAGAGTTTACCTTTTAAATCATATTCATATCGAAACCCTTTAATAAAGCCCCCTTCACCAAAAGTTTCCCACTTACTTTTTAATAAACCATTTTTATAGTATTCTTTATGGACCGCAAAAAGAGAGTTCTTGGCTATTAATGTTACATAATAAGAATCATCAAAATCAGCTTCCAAAATCTTTGTACCATTAGAAGACTCATGCTCATAAGTTCTATTTATTTTATCATAATGTTTAAAATAATTTTCAATATCAAATTTTTCATTGGTAAATGTTTCCATAGTTTTCTGATTTACTGGAATTTCTAATGATTTAGGTTTTTTGATGTCTTTTGAGGGAGCATTTTTATTAGGTTCTTTATCTTGTGAGTGACAAGATGATATTATTAATGATAATAGGATAAGTGTTATTTTCTTCATGGTCTATATTCTTTTTACGTTTGGATAAATAAATGGATACTGCCAGTGCCATAGTTGAATAACCGGTATTGGAGTTAGTGCTACATCTGAATAATCCATTATATTATCCGTTTTATCTTGAGTAAAAGTATGTTCTCCAGAATTATCAAAAGAATGATAAAGACCCATTGCGTGAAGACCCTCATGTACAAGGGTACTGTCACTAAAAGCGGTATTGCTACTATCACCTTTATATATTACTACAGATTTAGCAGTAGAGGGGATGCCATAAGAGCGACCAAATAAACCATAGTTGGGAGACCGAGATGTTCCTGCTTCCTGATTGATAAAATAGAATTTATAAACATCATCATATTTACTGCCATACTTCGTTTTGATCTGTCCATTTAAAAAATCTTGAATTGCATCAGTTGACCCGTTTGGAATCATACCACCTCTTACGTTCGCAGCGTTATTGAATAATGTTTTTAGATTTGTCCTTTTTCCAGATGAATCAGTATCTGAAGTAAACGATAGATCAATTGTGGTAAGAAAATTAGGATTTACTAATGACTGTCTCAAATATTTGTTCAAAACAGATTGTCTATTTGATGATGGGGCACTCATTGAAACAGTTCCGTTTATATTTGTATTTACTCTTACAATTACACAATCCGCTTTATAACGTTGCTTATTAGGAGTAACCAAAATTTTCCCCGCCAGTGCCTTTTCCTCTTCTCCTTTAGCATTCTTAAATACAGAAATCACTTTAATATCTTGGTACTTATCAAACGATTTAATACAGGTTATATTAAGTATTGTTTTATGGATACCTTTAGTTACAGGTGTAATATTCTGTTTATCTAAAGTAAATAAAGTTTTATCATATTCCAACTCCAATCTTATAGGCTCTACCTCGATGTCAACTGTCACATTCAATTTTGCCAAAGTATGGGTAAAGCCTTTTGGAACTTCATTTTTTGGATATAAGGTCAGCCAAGGTACAAAGTAAGTAAATGTTATTCTTCTCCCTCTACTATCTTTTCTTGTAAAAGTTCTTTGTTGGTATGCTGTCTTTAGCTTATTATAATTCGATGAAATAAATTTATATCCGTTTGCTTTTGTATCTCCCGGTAGAGAAGTGTCACCCATTCTCATCCAGTCAAAGCCATATTCTCCGCTCCAATTGGATTGAGGTCTGAAACTAACATAACATCTCCCATCCATATATATGGGAATCTTTTTATATGGTTGTGCTTTATTTGTTTGATTATTTCCCTGCTTACCATGCATATCAACAACACCTTTACTATTTACAATTGTATTCTGATCAGAATGCATAAATAGTTTTTGAGTTCCTGCTACATTCGCTTCCTTTGCCTGAATAAATAATTCATTTTCTGTATTAATAATGGTCTTTGCTGCCTGAGCATGAAATAGCTCAGATACAGTCTGCAACATAATAGGAGTGTTCATTAATGTTTTCTGCAGATAATTCATTAATGCAGTATTTCCTACTGTGGAAGTCATGTTATTTGCCACATTAATCTCAAAATTATTATTGGCATTAATCTCAACATCTGTAGCATTCATCGTTAATTTATTTGGAGCGGTAACGTTAATGTTTCCTCCGCCGTCCATAAAATAAATATTACCACTCGGGTCTTGAATTGTTACACTCCCATTAGCATCATTCATTAAAACTTTGATTCCGCTACGAGTTTGTATGGATTTTAAATGGTTATTCATACCACCACCTAAACCGACTTTTCCATGGAACATTCCACCCATTGCAAAAGGGAAATCTGGATTATGATATTCAAATCCAACCATTACCTGATCTCCAATTTCAGGAACTGCAACAAATCCTCTGTTCTGGCTTATAGCATCTGTTCCTCCTGCATCAGGACTCATCATTCTTATAAAGTGAGTTGTGTCATTTAACTGCCAGTCAAACTGAACCTGTATTCTTCCTTGGTTCAATGGGTCTACATTGGATATGACCGTTGCCACCTGTTGTTCTGCCTTAGGCATTATAAAATCAGGTTTTGGCATAAAGCCTGTTCCTTCTGCTATTGCTTCAAAATTTCCGCTATAATAACCTCTAGCATCCACTTCATGGGTTACCTCTGTAATCATCAATGTAGTAAAATGTGAGGTTTGATTGCTGTCAGGTTTCCTCATTGCTAAATCAGCAACACAACCTGTATAAAGAAAAGGAACAGAAGTATTTCCTGATACTGTAAAAACTTCTACAGCAGCACTTCCCCTTGCACTTTTTTGGGAATCATCCACATCCATGAACATATTGGCATTGATGGGTGTAGGGGTAAGTGATCGCGTTTTAAAAATATCGGTATTCAGGCCATAGGCTTTGGCAGATAACCCTCCCAAGTGTTTTATACTGTTATCAGAGCCAAGCATTTTTGCATGACTGCTACTATTATATCCAAAGTATTCTGGCTTAGTATGTATTGCCTTTAGTTCTATTATTACATCACTTATATTACTCCCATCAATAAGCCGGATAGGTTTTTCATGAGGTGGTAATTTCCCAAAATGAAGTATTTCTCCATCATAGTAAAACTGTTCTCCATAAGCTTCTGCAATTCTAGCAAGGTAGTTATAATGGGTTTCGCAGTACTGTGAACTATAATTGATATACCCTTTGTTTTGAGTTTCTATTCTAAAATCGAACTTACTTGTTCCCAGTGCTTCCTTAATGATTCTATCTGCAATGATAGAAGTATTTACAGGTTGATTTCCTCCAAAACTTTGAGTATGGGGAGCAGAATCCATAAGGATTGTCGGACTATATCCCTTTAGTACAATATTTCCCAGGCTCATCTTTTCTTGACTAAACGCTATCTTTGTTATAATACCAACAAATGTTCTTTCGGGACTTTCGGTTTCTACGTCTCTGTATTTAAAAACTATAGTTAAACGCTTTCCTAAAAATTGCTGTGCCTGTTCAAGATTGTGATTTTGTACTTCATCTAAAGAATCGTGTGCTAGAGTAAGTTCAAAATTATGATGTCTTCTGGCGCTCTGCTTTAACAGAAAGTGCTTGAAACTACCAATAGCTTTGCCATCGATCACAATCTCAAGTTTTACCACACGATTAATGCCTGCAATATGGTTCTCCGAAATCTTCTCTGAATTAGAGACCTTTTTTTTCATAATATATTTTGTGTGTTTTTGGTTTTATATCACTAAATATAGATAAAAAATAATGCCAAATGTAAAATTTTTAATAAAATCTTGGAATTTGTAGTAATACTACTACAGATTGAATATCAATACAATACCTTATTTGCTGTTGTAAACATTTTATTTTCGCTATTATAGAATTCAAGAATGTCATTATTTAAAACAAAGTATTCTCCCTGACTTACATCTTCTTTATAATTATATCTGATTCCATTGTTAGTATCTATTTTTGTCACTTCATTATCCATAGATCCCCCATCCTTGAAAGAAGTTTTTATAAATGTTTTTCCATTGGTTTCATAAACAGTATATATAAAAGATGTCTTTTGTTGTTCATCAAAAATTCCAATTATCTTGCCACTAACTTTTTTGGCTTCTGCTAGCATTTTATTGTCTTCTATATTAGTAGAACCATTAATAGAAATTTCTAATTCAGGGTCGAAATGACTTGTTGCCCACTCCACTAAAAAAAAGAGAATCTGGAAAATCAGATTCTCTTTTTTTATTACTACACCTGATTCAGAATATCAATTGTGAATTTGACGAATAGCTCTACTATAATCGAACTGAACTTAACAAACTTCTTCATAGTCACTACCACTATTAGTTGCCATTTTTTGAATTAAAAGACTTTCAATCACCTGCTCTCCAGTGTCACTATTGAGTATAGTTATGTATATTCCAATTTATCTCAGATAGTTTAGCACGACCTGCACAAAATAATTCCTAAGCCATTCTATTTCTTCATCACCTTTTAAACTTCATTGTGAAATAACTTAAAAAGTTATATCTAATAAATGAAATATTATCATTAAACCCTATTGCTTCTGCAAAAAAGGATCTACCCACCTAGCTTATCATTCTTTCTCTTTGAGCACATTTAATCTTGCTTTTTCCAAATTTCTTACTAATTCCAAATACAAAAACTAATACAAAGTGTTACGATTTCTGCTATCACTTTCATATTATAAAAAGGTATCCTTTGAAATACTTCCAGCTTATTTGAATTTGAAATCTAGCACTCAATACATAACAAATTATAACCTACTGAAAACTAAAAGACTAAAGCGACACAATTTAAAATGAAAGCTTCTCGTCCACAAAAAAGGCTAAAAAAATGTTTTATCGTAAAGAATTTTATATATTTGCACCATCTAACAATTAAAAAAATAATTTACTATGTCAGACATTGCATCAAGAGTAAAAGCTATCATCGCGGATAAGCTTGACGTTGAAGAAACAGAAGTAACTCCTGAAGCTAGCTTCACTAACGATTTAGGAGCTGATTCACTAGATACAGTTGAGTTAATCATGGAATTTGAAAAAGAATTTAATATTCAGATCCCTGATGACCAAGCTGAAAAAATTACTACTGTAGGGCACGCTATCGCTTACATCGAAGAAGTAGTAAATAAATAATATTCTTCAACAAAAAAGAAATTAAACAAAGTTTATGGAATTAAAAAGAGTAGTTGTAACCGGATTTGGAGCAATAACACCAATAGGAAATAATGCAAAAGAATACTGGGAAAATCTTGTAAAAGGTGAGAGCGGTGCCGCTCCGATTACTCTTTTTGATGCCACAAACTTTAAAACGAAGTTCGCTTGCGAAGTGAAAAATTTCGATCCGTTACAGCATTTCGACAAGAAAGAGTCTAAAAAAATGGACCGAAACACTCAATTGGGGCTTGTTGCTGCCAGAGAAGCAGTAGCACATTCTGGAATTATTGAAGACAATGTAGATAAAAACAGAGTTGGAGTAATCTGGGGTTCCGGAATCGGAGGATTAGAGACTTTTGAAACTGAAGTGTTAGGATGGGCCAATACGGAAATTCCGAGATTCAACCCGTTCTTTATTCCGAAAATGATTGCGGATATCACTCCAGGACATATCTCTATTGAGTATGGTTTCCACGGACCTAATTACACTACCGTATCTGCATGTGCATCTTCAGCAAATGCTATAATTGATTCCAAAATGCTGATCCAATTGGGAAAAGCAGACGTGATTGTGTGCGGAGGCTCTGAAGCAGCCGTTACAGCAAGTGGTGTCGGTGGATTTAATGCAATGATGGCACTTTCGACAAGAAATGATGATCCTAAAACAGCTTCAAGACCTTTTGACAAAGACAGAGATGGATTTGTATTAGGTGAAGGGGCAGGATGTATTATTCTTGAAGAATATGAGCACGCTGTAAAACGTGGTGCTACAATTTACGCAGAATTATTAGGAGGAGGTCTAAGTGCTGATGCACATCACATGACTGCTCCTCACCCTGAAGGCCTTGGTGCTTATCTGGTAATGAAGAGTTGCCTGGAAGATGCAGGTTTAACTGCTGATGAAGTAGATCATATCAATATGCATGGTACTTCTACTCCATTAGGAGACATCGCAGAATCCAATGCAATCTCAAGATTATTAGGCGAGCATGCTTACGACATTCAGATTAATTCTACAAAATCAATGACAGGCCACCTTCTTGGTGCTGCAGGTGTTATTGAAGCTATCGCTGCATTGGGAACTATTATTCATGGTACTGTTCCTCCTACCATCAACCATTTTACTGATGATGAAAATATTGACAGCAGACTAAACTTTACGTTTAGCACAGCTGTGAAGAAAGATGTAAAAGTAGCCATGAGCAATACTTTTGGATTTGGCGGGCATAACGCTTGCGTTCTATTTAAGAAAATCTAAATTCAATGAATGGAGTTACAGAAATACTTTTCTAAATTCCTTCTCAAAAAAAGAAAAAGACAATTAACGGAGAGAGAGTATTTTCTCAGTACCGAGCTTAAAAAAGTGTTAGGTACAGAGGTACAGAATATAGCTCTTTACCGCGAAGCTTTTTCTTTGAAAAATTCTTCTAAAAATCAAGACAGCAACTACGAAAGGCTTGAATTTTTGGGAGATTCTGTTTTGGGTACAATTATTTCTTGTCATTTGTTCCAGACCTATCCTCAGGCTAATGAGGGATATCTGACCCAAATGAAATCTAAGATTGTTAATAGGAAAAACCTCAATAAATTAGGCGAAGACCTTAAGCTTACCAACCTTTTGCAAAAGCAAAACAGTTCTTCTGCTTTGGGCGAGAATATCTCCGGAAATTTATTCGAAGCCCTAATTGGTGCCGTTTATTTAGACTTCCATTATGATACCTGTAAAAGGATTATTTTGGAAAAATTGCTGACCCCTTCTGAAATCAATAAGCTTGAAAACAAAATTGTAAGCTATAAAGGTCTACTGCTCGAATGGAGCCAAAAGAAGAAGGTCAATATAAAATACGAAACCTGCGAAGAAATACAAGCTAATAAATCTGTGGTATTCCGATGTCACGTGTGGCTGGGTGAAGGAAAAATTGCTAATGCAACAGAAACTTCCAAGAAAAAAGCAGAGGAAAAGGCAGCACAAAGGGCATTTTATATTTTAAATAAAAAAGAAAATATACTTGGAAATTCAAAAACTTTATGATCTTGATGATATAGAATTTGAAGATATTACCATAGGATTGGTAAGATTAGCAAAAGATGTACCTGCTCATGAGTTTTTTTACAAAATAAATCAAGCCAACAATCTCAGCTTTTCACGAAAAAAAGATCTTGTCTTTCATGGAGGATATTATGATTATTTTTTTCCACGATTTGAGGCCTATCACAAGTTTTCCAGGACCTGTTTTACCTTTATTTCAAATAAATCTTCTGAAAGTAAGCAAAAAAAAGTTCAGACAGAACTCTTTACAGAAGAAGAAAACATTAAATTTTTATTAAATAATCAGGTAGATGTGGAATATATTCTGCATAGTTCGGAACAGTTTCCTGATTTTTCCGTAATTTTGCTCCCTGAAAATCTTGTGTTTCCAATTCAAGATTATACACTGAGTTCTGATGAAGAACTTTATCAAATTATCCAGTATTATGAATAAGTATTTAAAGAAGACAAAAATTATCGCAACACTAGGGCCTGCTTCGTCATCGAAGGAGGTAATGTTAGATTTAATGAAAGCGGGTGTTGATATTTTCAGAATAAATTTTTCCCATGCAGATTACGACTTAGTTCGAAACAATATTGAAATAATTAGAGAGCTAAACAGCGAGTATGGTTATTCAGTAGGAATCCTGGGAGATCTTCAAGGGCCAAAGCTGAGAGTGGGAGTTGTAAAGGAAGGATCTTACCTGAATCCAGGTGATATTCTTACTTTTACCAATGAAAAGATGGAGGGAGATTCCACTAAGGTGTATATGACTTACCAACAGTTTCCACAAGATGTAAAAGTAGGAGAAAGAATCCTTATTGATGATGGAAAACTAATGCTGGAAGTTATCGAAACCAATGAAATAGATACTGTAAAAGCAAAAACCATTCAAGGAGGTCCGTTAAGTTCTAAAAAAGGAGTGAACCTACCTAATACGAATGTATCTCTTCCTGCATTGACAGAAAAAGATATTCAGGATGCCAATTTCATGCTTGACATGGAGGTTGACTGGATTGCCTTATCATTTGTTCGTCATGCTCAGGATATTATCGACTTGAAGGAGCTTATCAAAGCGCATCCAAATGGTAAATTCAAGACTCCGATTATTGCGAAGATTGAAAAGCCTGAAGGCGTTAAAAATATTGAGGAAATCCTTCTTGAATGTGATGGATTAATGGTAGCTCGTGGGGATCTTGGAGTAGAAGTTCCAATGGAAGAAGTTCCTGCGATCCAGAAAAACCTGGTAGAAAAAGCAAGATTCTATTCTAAGCCGGTGATTATCGCTACCCAGATGATGGAGACCATGATCAACAGTTTGACACCAACAAGAGCAGAAGTAAATGACGTTGCCAACTCTGTATTGGACGGAGCTGATGCAGTAATGCTTTCCGGAGAAACTTCTGTAGGCAGATATCCGGTACAGGTAGTGGAAAATATGGCTAAAATCGTAAAGAATATCGAGACCACTCATTTTTACCAACACAAAAATGAGCCAATCGAAAAAGATTATAACTGTATTGATGAGAGATTCATTACAAACAGGGTTTGTCTTGCAGCGGTAAGAATTGCTAAAACAACAAACGTTTCTGCTATTGTGACGCTTACTCACTCTGGTTACACTGCTTTCCAGCTTGCAGCACACAGACCAAACTCTCATATCATTGTATATAGTGGTAACAAAAGAGTGATTACCATGCTGAACCTTCTTTGGGGTGTTCACGCATACTATTATGATATGAAGAAATCTACTGATGAAACAATCATCCAGGTAAATATGCTGACTCATAACTACGGTTATATTGAAACCGGAGACTTTGTAATCAATATCAATGCTACTCCATCATACGAAGGTGGAAAAACGAATACGCTGAGATTGACGACAGTATAAGCAAAATTACTTTTGTAAAAAACATATAAAAAACTCCTGGAAATGATTTCCGGGAGTTTTTTTTGTTTATAGTGTAAAGTCTACTCTTAACTTATAAATGTTCGTTTGCCATTCTGAACAAAACGGAGTGAAGTGAAAAATCTCTGAGATTCCTCGGAATGACATTTACACATCTTAATTACCTACAATAGTCTTAGCTGTCACGAATTCTTTTAAAGCCAACAGGGATAATTCTGTTCCATATCCTGAAGCTTTTGATCCTCCAAACGGAAAACGCGGATCAGAGCTTGTCATTCTGTTGATATTGACTGTTCCTGATTCAAGGTTTTCAATGAAGAATAATTGGCGGTCTTTATTTTTTGTCCATACAGAATTGGAAAGCCCAAAAGGAATATCATTAGCCATTTGTAAGGCTTCTTCATCATTTTTTGCAATCATAACCATACCAAGAGGTCCGAAAAGCTCTTCCTTTAAAATTGGATTTCCTTCCTGAACTCTGATTAAGCCTGGCTTAAATTCATTTTCTGAAATTCTTTCCAGAGGAATAATGATTTCTGCACCATTTTCCAACGCTCTGTTGAATTGAGCTTCCAACTCATCAGCCAGGTCAGGTCTTGCCATTCCTGCCAATTTGGTTTCTTTATCTAAGGGATCTCCAATTTCATATTTTTTATATTCTTCAATGAATATAGGGAGAAACTCATTTTCGATTTTTTCGTCAATGATAAATCTTTTAGCCGCAGTACAGGTTTGTCCACAGTTTTGAAGTCTGGATTTTACTCCAGCTTTTGCTGCTGCTTCCAGATCTGCATCATCAAAAATGATAAATGCATCACTTCCACCTAATTCAAGCAAAGATTTTTTGATATTTAAACCAGCTATTGACGCTACTTCACCGCCGGCTTTTCCACTTCCTGTAAGACTTACCCCTCTTACAGCATCATGCTCAAGAATTTCCTTTACTGCTTTGTGTCCTACTTCAAGATTCTGGAAAACACCTTCCGGAAAACCTGCTTCCAAAAGAACATCTTCAATTGCATTTCCGCTTCCGAAACAAATTGAAGCATGCTTCAAAACAATTGTATTTCCAGCTAAAATTGCAGGAGTAGCAAATCTCAATACCTGCCAAAAAGGAAAATTCCATGGCATTACTCCTAAAATCACTCCTTTCGGAGCGTAATGAACTTCAGAATAAGCAAATTCAGATTCTACTTTTTCTGGTTTTAAAATATTATCAGCAGCGGCATAATAATTCATCATTAAAGCACACTTTTCCACTTCAGCTATTGATTCTGAAATGGGCTTATTCATTTCTGTTGTAATTATTCTACCAAATCTCTCTGAATTATTCTTTAAAATTTCTGCTGCTTTTGCAATTAACTTCTGCCTTTCCTCAAACGGCACTTTTCTCCACACTGAAAACGCTTTATCTGCTTTAATAAGCTTGCTTTCAATTAATTGTTCCATAATATAAATCTGTTTTAAATTCAGCTAATGAATTTATGAGCGCTTTTGTTTTAAAAGCACGGTGAAATCAGCAAATTTCATTCCTTAAGGGTCAATAAAATAATGATTTTCTCTATCGGAAGAATATAGCTTTATCTTAAATCATTAGCCATTCATTCACAAGACATGCTGCCAGTCTTGCTGTTCGGTCCTGGATATCGAAAGAAGGATTAACTTCCGCTACATCCATTGCAACCAATTTTTTATTTTTTAAGATATGCCTGTAAAAATGCATAAAGGTTGGATCCGCAAAGATTCCGTTGTACGCTGCAGCCGAAACTCCTGGAGCGACAGATGCATTAAAGACATCCATACAAATTGTAAGATAGGCATAATCTACCGTATCCAATAATTCGTCAATACGCTGATAGATTGATGGAAGGTTTTCAAAAAACAGTTCATCAGCCAGAATATATTTCATTCCATACTGATGAGCAGTATCAAAAAGCTTCAGTGTATTGGAGTTTCTCTGAATTCCAATATGCAGAGAATTGATAGGACCTTCCTGAGCAATCTGCCAGAATCCGGTTCCTGAGCTTGCCCCTACTCCTTTTTCCGGCTGTCTGTTATCAAAATGGGCATCAAGATTAATAATCCCTATTTTTTGCTCCGGAAAAGCTGTTTTGACTCCTAAATAATGAGCATATGTAACCTCATGGCCTCCACCCAATACAAGGGATTTTCCGCCTTTTAAAAGTACTTTTGAAACATTTTTAGCAAGATTGTTCTGCGTATTTTCCAGATTACCATCGTCACAAGTAATATTCCCAAAATCCAGCATTGAAAAGTCAGGAAGAATCACCGGAAAATTGGACATGTTTTTTCTGATTACATCAGGTGCGTCCTTAGCTCCCTGACGGCCTTTATTTCGCCTTACTCCTTCATCTACAGCAAAACCATGCAGTACGAAGTCATCCGTTGCGATATTATCGTAGTTACGTTCTTCTTTTACTCTTTGAAATATTCTGTGATGGAGAAGTTCTTCTCCGTCCAATCTGCCTTGCCAAATATTACTCATCATTAATAATTTCAATTTGTATATTGTTTCTTTAAAGTTCAATCAAATCAAACTATTTTTAATTGTTATCCCAGTTTTTTTATTGTTTACTTTTTCTAATCAAGGAAGCGTATACACTTTTCATTATTTGAAAAATACAAAATATGATCATGAAAAAAAAGTAAAAAGATAATAGTACTATCGCTAGAAAAGCTATAAAAAGAAATCCAGAATAAAATATTTCTAAAAACTGTTTTTCCCCTTCGATCAAATTCCTATAATTCCAAAAAGACTGCAAAAAAGTAATCACATTTAAAGATACTATGAGTAGTACCAAATAAATTATCAAATTTTTAATAGCTTTCAAAATAGTAAATTTTATATTGAAATCCCATCAATATAAACATGTTCCGCATTCAAGCTTCCTTGATTATACAGTACATTTTGGAAGTTATTGGTTTTGAAAGTGACAAAATCTGCTTTTTTCCCTGTTTTCAACTGTCCTCTATCCTCAAGATTAAGGGCATAAGCTGCACGGAAAGTCATTCCTGCCAACACTTCAGCAGTGGTCAGTTTCTGGAAAGTGGCTAAGATAGAAGCCTGGGTAATTAAATTTCCCATCGGCGCTGATCCAGGATTCCAGTCACTTGCAATCGCTACAATAGCTCCTGCATCTAATAATTTTCTTGCAGGAGTAAATTTTTCTCCTAGTCCTAAGCTTGCTCCGGGAAGTGCTGTTGCTACGGTATCAGACTTAGCCAAAAAATCGATATCCTCATCAATAGTTGCTTCTAAATGGTCTGCAGATGCAGCTCCCACCTCTACTGCAATTCTTGAGCTTCCTGGCGTAAACTGATCTGCATGAACGGTAATCTCAAAACCTAATGCTTTTGCTTTAAGCAAGAATTCTTTACTTTCTTCAGGCTGGAATGCAGACTTTTCGATAAAGATGTCTACTCTATTCGCCAATTCTTCTTCTTTTACTTTTGGTAAAATTTCAGTAATGATATACTCAAGATATTCAGGATTGCTTCCTTGAAAGTCTCTAGGCTTTAAATGAGCCGAAAGACAGGTAGGAACTAAAGTAGCTTTAGTTTCATTCTGTGCTTTTTTAATAATTCTAAGCATCTTCAGCTCATTTTCTATATCCAGTCCGTAGCCGCTCTTCACTTCAATAGTGGTAATTCCTAAATCAACCAAAAAGTTGATTCTTTCTATTAAAGTTTTCAGCAATTCTTCTTCTGATGCATTTCTTGTATGCTGCACAGAACTCCAGATTCCACCACCGCTTTCAGCGATTTCCAGATAGGTTTTCCCTGCATTACGCATCGCAAAATCATTGGCACGGTTTCCTCCGAAACAGATATGGGTATGTGAATCTACAAAAGCAGGAAGAACAATCTGCTCTCCCTCGATGTTTTCGATTTCTATGGTAGGATTTTCTGCTTTTAATGTTTCAAAATTTCCAACTTTATGAATGATATTCTGTTCTACTACAATTCCTCCGTCTACAATAATTTCAAGTTGTTCATCGGAAAGTTTTCCTCTTAATGGTAAGTTAGCAAGCGTTACCACCTGCTTAAATGGTCCTATTAATTTCATGAGTTTAAAGTTAATACTAATATTCAGATTGAGGCTGATTCATTTATTATCAACACCTGTCTTCTAAACAATCAAAATTTCAATAATTTTTATCAATAATTTCTCCTCTCAAAAATACTTAAAATATCCCAATTATTTAAATCTTAGCTGTTCTCATTTTTAACCTTAGCGTAAACTCAGCATCAATCTTAACCTTTTCTCAATCTGCCCTTCAACCTTAGTCTAAATTTGCTATCTTTGAGGTAAATGAAATGAATTAATGCCAGATTTTTTACATCCAGATAAGGAAAACTACTCACGCGAGGAGCTGATGCAGGAAGAACAGATCCGTCCCCAGAGCTTTAAAGATTTTGCGGGGCAGAGAAAAACGCTGGAGAACCTTGAAGTTTTTGTTACCGCTGCGAAAAGACGCGGAGGAGCATTAGATCATGTCTTATTGCATGGTCCGCCGGGACTTGGTAAAACCACTTTAGCCAATATTATTGCCAATGAGCTTGGAGTGAACTGTAAGATTACTTCTGGTCCTGTATTGGATAAACCCGGAAGTTTAGCTGGTTTATTAACAAATCTGGAAGAAAATGATGTCCTTTTCATTGATGAAATTCACCGTCTTTCTCCTGTTGTAGAGGAATATCTGTATTCCGCAATGGAAGATTATAAGATTGACATCATGCTGGAAACAGGTCCTAATGCCAGAAGTGTGCAGATTGGGCTGAATCCTTTTACTCTGGTGGGAGCAACTACAAGAAGCGGAATGCTTACCAAACCTATGCTTGCCCGATTCGGGATTCAAAGCAGACTGGAGTATTATTCTATTGAACTTTTGTCTACGATTATCCAACGAAGTGCAAGGGTTCTGGGAGTTGTTATTTACGAAGATGCAGCGATAGAAATTGCTAGAAGAAGTCGTGGAACCCCAAGGATTGCCAATGCATTATTGAGAAGGGTACGTGATTTCGCGGAGATCAAAGGGAACGGTGAAATTGAGATCAATATTACAAAATATGCGCTGAACTCTCTCAATGTGGATGAATTTGGATTGGATGAAATGGATAATAAGATCATGCGTGTTATGATTGAAAATTTTAAAGGAAAACCAGTTGGTATTTCTGCTTTGGCCACCTCTATTGCTGAAAATCCTGAAACACTGGAAGAAGTTTATGAGCCATTTTTGATTCAGGAAGGATTTATTATCAGAACTCCGAGAGGAAGAGAAGTTACTGACAAAGCTTACAAACATTTAAATATTACCAGACCTAAAAATCCGGGTGAACTTTTTTAGTTCAAAGATTCAAGGTTTAAGGTTTAGGTTAATGAGAGTTTATTAGTTTATGTTTATACCCAAATTATACAGAAGCGAAGATTACAATTTGATGAGAGAGATTATCAAAGAAAATTCTTTTGCTTTATTGATTTCTTCTGTTGACAAGATCCGGGCGACCCATGCTATGATGATGTTAAATGAAGATGATCCGGAAAATGCTTATATTGAAACTCATATTTCGAGAGCTAACCCACAGGCGAAAACCTTAAAAAACGGAGATGAGGCTCTTTGTGATTTTTTAGGAGCCCACACTTACATATCCAGCAGCTGGTACGATCATATTAATGTTTCCACCTGGAATTATGAAGCAGTACAGATCTATGGAAAGATTGAACTGATGAATCATGATGAGCTTTATGCTCATTTGGATAAATTAACTTCCAAATATGAAAAAATTCAGCAATGCCCGATGATGGTGAAGGATATGGGAAAAGAATTCGTGGAAAAGGAAATGAAGGGTGCTTTTGGCATTAAAATAATTCCTAACGAAATATTTATCAAGCAAAAACTTTCTCAGAACAGAAAAGAGACTGATTATGAAAATATTATCAATCATCTTGAGGGTTCTGATGATAACGCAAAAAAAATTGCGGAGAAAATGAAAGCAATAAAAAAATAATCAAAATATACATATGAAGTTATATCCAATACAATGTGGAAAATTTAAACTGGACGGCGGTGCTATGTTCGGAGTCGTCCCGAAGAGTCTGTGGGAAAAAACAAACCCGGCAGACGAAAAAAACTTAATCGAACTGGGAACACGTTCCCTGCTTATTGAAGACGGAAAAAAACTAATCCTGGTAGACTGCGGTCTTGGAAATAAACAGGATGATAAATTTTTCGGGCATTATTCTCTTTTTGGAGATGATACTCTTGATAAAAATCTAAAGAAATACGGTTTTATAAAGGAGGATATTACGGATGTATTCCTTACCCACCTTCACTTCGATCACTGTGGTGGTGCTATAGAATGGAATGATGACAGAACCGGATACAGGCCCGCTTTCAAAAATGCTAATTTCTGGACTAATGAAAATCACTGGCAATGGGCAACAGAACCTAATGCGAGAGAAAAAGCAAGTTTCCTGAAGGAAAATATTATGCCGATACAGGAAAGTGGCCAGCTTAATTTTTTACCGCTTCCTACTACCGGAAATTACGGTTTTGCTCCTGATCTGAAGATGGATGTCATCTTTGTGGATGGACATACAGAAAAACAAATGCTTCCGGTCATTCAATACCAGGAAAAAACAGTCGTTTTTGCTGCAGATCTTATTCCTACAGCAGGACATATCAACCAGGTATATGTGATGGGGTATGATACCAGACCTCTTTTAACATTGGAAGAAAAGGGAAAATTCCTAAAGCAGTGTGTAGATAACGAATATTTATTATTCTTTGAACATGATGCTCATAATGAGCTGGCAAGTCTTAAAATGACCGACAAAGGGGTAAGACTTGATGAGACGTTTACCTTTAATGATGTTTTTGGATATTAATTTTAAATCATGGAAGAATTACATTCAGAAACACAACAGGCTGAACCGGAACCAGCACCCAAGATCATAGGTTTAACAGGCGGAATTGGCTCTGGAAAAACTACAGTAGCCCGCTTTATAGAGGAATTCGGATTTCCGGTTTATTATTCCGATGAAAGAGCAAAGGCAATCGTCAATGAGAATGAAGATCTGAAAATAAAGATCAAGGAACTTCTTGGCGAAGAATCTTATGATGAAAATGGATTGTATGACAGAAAATTCGTTGCCAGTAAGGTTTTCAACAATAGTGATATTCTCGAGCAATTAAATGAAATCATACACCCTGCTGTACGAATTGATTTTGAAGATTGGGTAAGTAGGCAAAGCAAATATTTGGTTTTCAAAGAAACTGCATTATTGTTTGAACTAAAACTTAACAGACAATGTTATAAATCTCTTTTGGTAACAGCTGAGGATAATATCAGGGCTAAAAGAGTAATGGATAGAGATAATAAAACCTATCGTGAAGTAGAGGCTGTTATGGAAAAACAGATGCCTGAAAGGGATAAAATTAAAATGGCAGATTGTATCATCTACAACAATACCAATCTGCAAGAATTAAAAGAACAGACCGAAAAAGTAATCTTTGCCATTGAATAGAAATATTCCTAAAGATTATTTTCTCGCTTAAAAATAAAAAAGCCCTCATTTTTTTGAGGGCTTTTTGTATTATTCCTTTATAAATTTCTTTTGGATGATATTTCCATTATCTTCATTAGAGATAACATATACACTATTGATTAATTTACTCATATCAGTCTAATATTATTCTACCTGATATAAATTGGCCGGAAGCGTTGTACATTGTAATTAATCAATAATAAGGATAAAAAATAAGCCTCCATTTCTGGAGGCTTATTCTATTTGATATTTAGTTTACTTATTCTTTGATAAATTTCTTCTGAACAGTTTTACCGTTATCATCGATATCAATTACATAAACACCGTTAATCAATCTGCTTACGTTGATTTGGTTGTTTAGTAAGATACCATCTCCTATTACCTGTCCTGCAGCATTGTAGATCTTATATTTAGCTCTCTTGCTGATATTTTTAACAAATAATATTGAGCTTACCGGGTTAGGATAAATCATGATACCCGTCTGATCAATTGGATTAGCAACAATCGGCTTAGAGATTCTTACTGTGTAATCCTCTACTTCTCCGTTTTTGAAGCTTGTACAGTTTACAGGAATACCGTCTCTTTCCATTGCTACTCTCATCACTACATATTTGTAATCCGTCATACTTACAAACGCATCTGCCGGTACATTGAATTTACCTGAGATAGGGCTGTCTGTATTTGGTGGAGAGCTTAATACTCTTTCATTGATATCAAATTCACCATTTCTGTTGAAGTCAATCCAAACTGCGATTCCTTCGTTGTACGTGTTTCCTGTCCACTTCTTCTCAATGATGATCTCATTATCTGTTGATCCCTGGATCATTTCGATGAATGTTTTAGGAACTCCTGTATAATCTGTATACGTTGATGCTCCTGATTCATTCTCCATTGTTTTCTTACCGGTAGGCTTCACAGTAACTTTAGAGATATGCTCGCCTATAGAACTTCCTGAATTCATCTGACAGTAAATTACTGTAGGAGTTGTGAAGTAATATGGAGGAGTATAATTTCCTGGTGTCCCGTTACAGATATTTACCACCTGCATTTCATATTTAGTTAATTCTGTAAGACCTGTTAATACAAGGTTATTAACTAATGATGGTACTTCTGTCCAGCTTGGAATACCTACTTTTCTATATCTAAGAACATATGTTGCTCCAGGGAAAGGATCCCATTGGATTGCTGCCGATGTAGGAAGCAATTGAGTAATTGTTAATCCTGGAGGCGGAATTTCACAGATTCTTTCTGTTGTAAATACTTTAGGGTTTGAATATGGATTCAGAGCAGTTTCTCCGTTACACATATTAGCAATCTGTACTTCATAAGTAGTGAAAGGCTCTAATGGAGTCACACTACCTAACACATAAGTATTTGCAGGAGCTGCTGGTAAACTGATAATATTCCATGTAGTAGTACCTACTTTTCTCCATCTCATTGTATAGGTAGAACTTGCTGCAAGTGGTGCCCATGTAATCAATGCTGTTGTTGGAGTAATGTTACCTACTGTCACATTCGGAGGAGTAGGATCACATCTTGTGGTAAATGTCTTGATTGGAGTTGCTGTTCCTACAATATCTCCACAAATTGCAGCTACTTCTACTTCATAAGTGGTAGCTGGTGTCAATCCGGTGATTACTAATGGAAGGTTCCCCAATTGTGTTGAAGCATATACTTGTGTCCAAGCTGTTGTACCCTGAACTCTGTATCTTACCAAATAACTTACTCCTGCTCCTGTAATTGTAACAGTAGCTGTTGTATGAGTAGTAGTAAATGTAGGTGCGTTTGGAGTTGCATTACTACAAGGTCTGATTCTTACTCTGTAGTCTTCCACTTCTCCATCTACTGCATTCTGACACATTACAGGAGCACTTGTACGTTTTAGTACCACTCTCATTGTAGTTGTCAATGGACCTGTATAAGATGTTGAAGGAACGGCAAACGTAGCAGTAACAGGGGTAGTTGTGTTAGCTGGAGAAATTAAAATTCTTTCAGCGTCTGTAAACTGTCCGTTTCTGTCAAAGTCAATCCATGCTGTTACAGCATCGTTTCCTGTTGCTCCAGTCCAACCTTTAGCTACAGAGATTTTATTATTTTGAGAATTAACATCTAAAGTAATAAGAGTCTCAGGTGTTGTATAGCTGGTGTAATTAGTCTGTACTGAAGTATTGTTCATTGGAGGAACTCCAAGGTTCGAAGAGGTAACTGTTACATTCGAAATATGGTCATTCGTTCCGGTACCTGTCATCTGGCAGTAAGACAGCGGTGGTGTTGTAAACGTTACTGATGATGAGTAAGATCCTGTAGAACCTCCACATGTTGTAGAGACCTGAACTTCATAATTTGTCTGCTCAGTAAGACCAGTGATTCCATAGAAGTTTTGACCAGCTGGCACAGTAGCCGTCTGCCACACCCCTCCAGGAGTAGTTCTCCATCTTATATTATAAGTAGCTCCTACAGTTGCAACCCATGATACTGTTGCAGTAGTTGCACCAATATTGTTTACTGTAATATTCGTTGGAGGAGCTGTTGAACATGGTTGAGAATCTACAAATTTTACTGCATAATCTTCTACTTCTCCCTGGGTAAATGTTCCACAAGGGTTAGCATTATCAAAATATCTCATTACTACACGCATACGGGTAGGAAGAGTTCCAGTATATACATTTCCACTCGCCACTGTAGGGACAGCAAAAGTTGCCGTTACCGGAGTAGTTGTATTATAAGTAGTATTCAGAATTCTCTCACTCGTTTCAAATGTTCCATTTCTGTTAAAATCAACCCAAGCTGAAACTCCATAAGATGTAGGAGAACCTGGCCAGTATTTGTTCACAGAAATTTTATTATTTGCAGAACCTCTTTCAAATATAACTACTCTTGTAGGATCTGGTGTATAATCTTTATAGTTATCCGATCCTGAATTACTCAACATGATAGGAGTATTCGTAGGAGTAACGGTTACATTATTAATATATCCGCTAGTAGCAGTATTACCTGTAGGACCTGCCGTACAATAAGTAAGAGCAGGAGTTGTAAAGGTTACACTCGGAGAGAATGCACCTGTAGTACCTCCACAAATAGTAGCTACCTGAACGTCATATGTAGTCTGCTCTAATAATCCTGTAAGTATTTGGTTACTTACCAAAGGTGTATTTACAGCAATCTGCTGCCATGCACCGGAAGGAGAAACTCTGTATCTTACAATATAAGTAGCTCCTGTAGTTGATGTCCAAGTAACGTTAGCTGAAGAAGGAGTTACATTGTTTACCTGAATGTCAGCCGGTGGAGCTGTAGTACATGCTGATAAATCAATAAGTTTAACAGCATAATCTTCAGTTTCACCATAAGAATAAGTTCCACAAGCATTAATAGGACTGTACTCATTCATTACTACACGCATTCTGGTAGTAAGGTTTCCGGTATATGCACCACCTGCAGCATTTGGTATATTGAATGTGGCCGTAACCGGCGTTGTCGTATTACTTGGAGAAGTCAATACTCTTTCAGTCGCTTCAAAAATACCATTACGGTTAAAGTCAATCCAAACTCCTGTTAAGAAGCTATATTGGTAACCCGGCCATGTTTTTGCTACAGAAACAGTAGCAGTACCTCCTCTTACCAAAGTAACTAATCTTGTAGGATCTGTACTATAATCTGTGTAACCACTTTGATTAGAGTTACTTACCATCGAAGGAGCTCCTTGTGCATTAACTGCAACCTGGCTTATATACCCATCAATAAAAGTACTTGTAGCCGCTGAATTACAATACGTAAGTGCCGGAGTTGTAAAGTTTATACTGGAAGAGAATGCTCCCTGAGTACCCCCACAGATAGTAGCTACCTGAACTTCATACTGGGTTTGTTCTGTTAATCCGGTAATGATCTGGTTTCCTACCAAAGGTGTTGTTACGTTAATTGTCACCCAAGGTCCTCCTGTTACAGGTCTGTATCGTACAACATACGTAGCACCTGCAGAAAGATACCAACCTACATTAGCCGAAGTTGTTGTCAGGTTGGAAATTGTAATATTGGTAGGAGGAGCTGTTGAACAAGCTGGCAGCGGATGGCTTTCCAATTGTATTCTAGGAATATCTGCAACTCTGTCTTTTGCAGCAGGAGGTGCTGCAGGGTCTGGGTTTGCAGAATCTTCATAATAGATCATCCCTCTGTTTGCTCCTGCGTTATAAGATCCCCAAGCTGTACCTGGCGAAGACGAATAACCTGGAGTTTTTTCATTTACAGCAATCACAAGATTGTCTGTTCCGTTCCACAAAAACGGAGTTGCCAATTGAAGAGTTACCCAGTTCCCATTTGTCAGGTTAGGTAAATTTCCGGCGAAAACTTGGGTCAAACCACTTAATGGAACCCAGTTTGTAGTGGTTGCAAAGTTATTCTGGGTTGTGTTCCCCATATATACTACCCAATCCTTATAGACATCCTGAGATGTTGAAACGGTGGTAGAATAAAACTTTACAGCTGTGATATAGTTCGACGTACCTATAGCAGTCGTAAGCTCCGCAGCAGTATAAATCTGCTGGGAATAACTATACCCATAATAGGAACGTATGGGGAGATACACTGAGGTACCCGTTCCTGTCCCGATCTGTCCTGCCTGAGCTGAGACTTTGGATACAAAGCCTGTACAGATCAAACAGAGAAACAGAATTAAAGAGGTAAAGAATTTCTTCATAATGTTTTCATTATAATATTAATCATACAAATCTAATCATTTTTTGTTATTAATTTACAGGTACATTTAGGTTTTTTTGTAAAAATATAACAATATCTCCACTTATGCTTTAAATAAAGAAATCCCCGGGAAAGCCCGGGGATTTACTAATATTTAAAAGGTTATCTTTATTTTTTGATGAATTTAGATTTGAATTGCTCAATTCCTTTATCATCTATTGTAATTATATAACCACCTTTAACTAAAGTTGAAACATTCACCTTTCCATCGTTGATATTTCCTCTGTCTACTAATTGTCCAGCAGCACTATAGATTTTATAAGTAGCTTTATCTGAAACTTTAGTAATATTTAGAATATCACTTACCGGGTTTGGATAAATCTGAATACCGTTATTTTTAACAGCTGTTTCAGAAGTAGCAAGATTACTAGTAATTACTACGTTATAGTCTTCAACTTCACCATCGAAAAGTTCTCCACATATATAATCTGTAGGTAATGATAATCCAACGTTACCACCACCAGTTCCAGCACCTACATAGAATGCTACAACTCTCATTCTTAATGGCTGTCCTTCTACTGCATTACCTGGAATGGTAACCGTTCCGTTAACTACAGTTGATGGCTGGGTTAATGTTACAGGATAATTCAATACTCTTTCTGAATCACTGAAGACACCATCCTTGTTAAAGTCGATAAATGCAGCTACTGTATCATAATCCGCAGCACCAGAGTTCCCAACAGTAACAGAAATAGGATAAGAAGTTCCTTTTACCAAGTTCGCCTGAAGTGCTGTATTTGTTGTATAGTTTGTATATGTACTATTTGCTGAAGTATTATTTACATTTGCAAGTGTCACATTGGCGATATACTCATAAGCTGCACTAGTTGAAGCAGATGCACAGTAAGCAAGTGCAGGAGTGCTGAAGTTTACAGAAGCTGAATATGTACCTACCGAAGTACCACAAACTAATGCAACCTGAATTTCATATGTTGTTCCATCAATTAAATTACTTAAGTTGATTGAAGGAACTGTTGTATCAGCTTCAGTCCATGCTGTTGTACCTACCTTTCTATAACGTACTTTATAAGTTGCTCCAGTATAGGACATCCAAGATGCGCTAGCTGAAGATACCGTAATATTGCTCACTACTACATTCGTTGGAGCAGCACTGCTACATGCAGATAGAGGTGCAATGCTCACAGGTCCTACAGCATAGAAAACATTACCTATTGAAGAAATTCTAACTTTAATAGTCTGTCCATTCAATGAAGAAGGGAAAGTAAAGTTTTCAGTTCCGTCATTAGGTGTTGATGCTGATAGTACAGTCCAGGTTGTTCCATTATCTGTAGTATAGTCAATCTTTACATTAGCTACATTATAAGGAGCAGCATTTGTATTGGCAACAATCCATTGAACCGGAGTTGGTGTATTTACATCAGCATATTGATTAGCTAACCTGAAAGGTCCGTTATCTCCTACAACAATTGTCTGAACTTTAAAAGCTGACTGCTGTTGAGCTACATTAGAGTTATTATCTCTAACAGTTAATGCAAAATTTGTTGTTCTTGCTACAGTTGATACCGCTTCCCAAGTATTGTTTGCGTTATTCAACACTCCATTCATTACAGATGCAAATTTTGGAAAGTATCTTGCTGGGTTTGTACTTGGTGGAGCAGATCTGAATGAAGCTCCAGACATTGTATTTCCTAAATTATATTTATCCACAGAAACTAATGCATCATCAACTTCTTCCCAAGAATAAGTCATTGGATCATTTTCAGGATCTGTAGCACCACCTGCTAAAACAAAAGCAGTCCCCTTAGGTATAGTATATGTTGGCAGATCCGTAATTACCGGTGGATTATTGGTAATTGTAGTTTCTACATCACAAGTTTTTGCAATTAAGTTAGCTTGAATCTGACCGATACTTGCTTTATGGAAATAAGGATCAGAGTTAGGCTGAATATCCGTATCAGGACCAGTAATACCTGCATATCCCATAATGGTAGATCCTGAACCAGGTTCCATATTTACACCACTTCCCTCAAGATTGTGAGAAAAAGTGTGGTTACCTCCTAGCTGATGCCCCATCTCATGTGCAACATAGTCGATATCAAAGCTATCTCCTGATGGAATTCCATTTGCCGGAGAAGTAAATCCTGAACCTTTTCCTTTAGGAACTGAAGTTGTAGGATTGATACATACGCATCCGATACATCCGGCATTTCCTCCACCTCCTGATTTACCGAACAAATGTCCGATATCATAGTTGGCATTTCCTACATTGGCTGTCAAAGCAGTCTGTAGTTGTCCATTCCATGCACCCCCTGCTCCTGTAGCAGCAGCAGAATATGGATCTGTAGCTGGATCAATATAAATTACAGTCGGAAAATTCTGCAAATTCAAATGCAATGCAAAATCTTTCTCAAAAACTCCGTTTACTCTGGTTAAAGTATTATTAATTGCAACTAGTGCCGGAGCTCTTTTCTGATCATCTGTAGCTGTAGCAGGTACGCCAGCAAGCCCCATAAAGTATTGAGTATACTCACCGGTAACAGACATCGCCAGTCTCATTGTTCTGTATTTCTTATCAGAACTCTTGTTGAAAGTTGTTGCCTGATTTGAGAATGACTGCCCATTTTTCAATAAGGCATCTATTTCCTTTTTAGCAACAGGAGATTCTTCTGTAGAACATAAGAATCCATTTTTATCCTTTTTAGTTTTAGGATGAACGGCATACACTGTTTTATCTGCAGAAGAAGGGTCAATAAACTCATATTTATCACCATGAATAATCATCGACTGAAAATCATTAGGAGCAATACTGAATCTTAAATACTTGGTAGGGTCTTCTACACTTGTTCCAACATAAGATCCTAATTCATACTTGTCTGCCAGTTCTTTTACAACTACTGGAAAACTGTATACATTAAACCTTTCAATCTTCCCGCTCATAGTGGGAAGAGAAATCACTACAGGAGTGGCATTTGTACCCATTTCCTGTGCATTCTTTAGCTGAGATCTCAGTAAGTTCAGGTCTAATTTATAGTACCCGTTTCCTCTTACATTAGATTGATCTACTCTAAATCCTGTACTTCTTTTGTTATCGTCTCCTTTTTTAAGGGAAGTTGGTGTCCATTGACCAAACACGGCGCTCCCTATAAAAGTGAACATTAAAGCAGTAAATACTCTTTTCATAAATTAAAACACAATTATAATTTCCGCCAAATATAACTATTTTATCAATCTTATAAGTAAAATAAGTTAATATTTTTCAACATAATACACTCATCAACGATATCCATTAAAAAAAACACAAACTTTAGAGTAGTCTAAAGTTTGTGTTTTATATATTTTAAATGTCAAGAAATAATATTTCTAAAACTTATATGCAATATTCCATGCAAATCCCATATTGAATTTTGAAGAACTTTTTCCGAAGCCCGGAACGATCATGGGAGAGATATCATCCTGCTTGGAAGTATATACCATATATCTTGGCTGAAGATTCACATCGATGTAGAAATTGGAATTAAATAATTGTACTCTGCCTCCCAACGTACCTTCCAGCCAAAAAGATGACTGTGATGATGAAGGAAAGGCTTCTGAAGAATTGCTTCCCCCAAATCCACGAACAGGAATTGCCATATACTCCTGATTATAAAATGATCCGGCAGCTTTTCCTCCTGCATAAAATCCATTGAATTCATTCTCTGCATCTTTTGCAAGCATATAGAATGCACCCAATTTCACGAAAGGACCGCTTGCCTTCGCATCATAACCATTTTTCTGATACACATTTTTTTCAAAACCTGCCTCTGCAACAGCATGGAGATTTCCTCTGATTTTTGAAGAAATAAATCCCTGATACAATTTTCTGTCAGAAAAAAAACCGGCTCCGGTATTCAGTACATCAAGGCCAACCATAAAATTGGGTTCATATTTCTCCTGAACCTTCTTCTCTGCTTCCTTTTTTTTGTCTTGTGCCCAGTTTATTATTCCCAATAAACTAAAAAGAAAGGTAAAGATTAGTCTTGTCTTCATTCTCTATTTGATTTTGTCCGGCTTCCAGCTTCTGAACAGGATTCGGAGTTACTAATTCTGAACTTAAATTCTCGTAAGATTTTTTGATTCCGCATCCGGGAGAAACATACGTTGACTTCGTACTATAATTAATTCTTACTTTAGATTCTGCTCCATTATAGGTAAGTTTAAAATAAACGTCAGTATAAGGTGAGCTGTCAACCCGTAAAGGAATTAACCGGGAATCAATTTTTGCAAGTTTTCCAAGATCCACTTTTCCTGCTCCATAATCTACTGCGACATAAAGGGTATCCAGGGTCGTCTCTTTTCCAGTAGCCAGTGATCTGAAAGCCACCTTCATTCTGGGAGTTCCTTCTCCGCTTTCACAAATATCATCATCTCCTCCACAGGAAAAAAGCATTCCTAAAAAACAGATCGCTATCAGAAATTTAAAGTACTTCATATTAAGATTTGAAATTCAAATTTAGATAAAATTATTTTTTAATCAGCAACGCAATGTTCTCAACATGGTGTGTTTGTGGGAACATGTCTACCGGCAAAATCTTCACTAAAGTATAATGGTCTTTCATCAAGGCAAGGTCTCTCGCCTGTGTTGCAGAATTACAGCTTACGTAAACTACTTTTTCCGGTGAAAGCTTTAAGATCTGTTCTACGACCTTCTGGTGCATTCCGTCTCTTGGTGGATCTGTAATTAATACATCTGCTTTAGGATGAGTTGCCATAAATTCGTCATTGAAGATATCCTTCATGTCTCCACAATAGAAAGTACAGTTAGTAAGACCATTCAATGCAGCATGTTCTATAGCAGCATCTATGGCTTCCTGTACAGATTCTATTCCGATTACCTGTTTTGCATTTCTCGCTACATACTGAGCAATTGTTCCTGTCCCTGTATAAAGGTCATATACAACTTCATCTCCTTTCAGATCTGCAAATTCAAGTGTCTTTCTGTACAGTTCCAAAGCCTGTTTGTAATTGGTCTGGAAGAATGATTTCGGGCCTATCTTAAACTGCAGTCCGTCCATTTCTTCCATAAGGTAACCTTCTCCAAAATATACATTGATATTTAAATCGTAAATGGAATCATTCTGCTTAGGATTGATAGCATATACTAATGTTTTAATCTGCGGGAATTTTTCCAGTAAGAATTCAAAAAGTTTTTCTCTGTTTTCTTTTTCTTCTCTGTAAAGCTGGAAAAGAACCATCCATTCTCCTTTGGAATTTTGTCTCATCATCAAGGTTCTTAAAAAACCTTCCTGGTTTCTTACATCAAAGAAATCCAGACCGTTGTTTACTCCATATTCTTTTACAGCCAGTCTTATTGCATTGGAAGGATCTTCCTGAAGGAAACATTCTTTTAAATCAAGAATTTTACTCCACATTCCGGGAATATGGAATCCTAACGCATCTTTACTTCCAAAGTTTTCTTCAGAACTGATTTCATATTGAGTAAGCCATCTTGCATTTGAGAAGGAGAATTCCATTTTATTTCTATAAAAATACTGTTCTTCAGCTCCCAGAATTGATACCGTCTCAAAGTCATCAATTCCACCGATTCTTTTAATATTATTATATACTTCTTCCTGTTTAAAATCAAGCTGCTTTTCGTAGCTCATGTTCTGCCATTTGCAGCCTCCACAAGTTCCGAAATGAACACATTTTGGATCTGCTCTGTAAGGTGATTTTTCAATAACTTCAACCGCTTCGCCTTCATAATATTTTGACTTCGCTTTTTTCACTCTTACATTTACAATATCACCTGGAATAGCTCCTGAAACCATTACAGCTTTTCCTTCTTCTGTCCTTCCTATTGCCACTCCTTTTGCTCCGGCAGTCAATAGCTTTATATTTTCAAGAATTAAATCTCTTTTTTTCTTCCTACTCATTCTAAAATTTTCTATTTTCCTAATTGAAACTTTTACGCTTCAGTTTGCAAAAATACAATAAAAAAAACCTTATCCGAAGATAAGGTTTCTATACTGTGTTAAAGTTTATTATTTTGTTGGAGCCGGCTGTGGATTTGCTGGCTGTGGAGCTTGCTGCTGAGCTGCAGAAGGATCAAGCTGTAATTGTGGCTGCATCTGCATTGGTTCTGCTTTTGGAGCCGAAAGACCAGTCTGTTTATCCAGAATAGTTACCAGTTCCTGCTCACCAAGGTTTACAAATGATCTGCTGGCAATTTTACCATCTTTATCGATGATCACAAAGCAAGGTAATTTGAATCCGTATACACCATATTTCTTAGCAATATCAGAGTTCAGACCTCCTTCTCCGTAAACATTCACTCCCTGAATTCCTTTTAAAAGAGAATTGCTTGTTTTAATGAACTGATCTTTTGTGTCATCTACGTTTACAAACACAAAGTTCATTTTAGACTTATAAAAGTTTACTACTTCTTTTAATACAGGTACTGTAGCTTCACTGATGTAAGGATTCCATGAAGCGTAGAAGAATAGCATATAGGGTTTTCCTTTGTTTTCAGAAAGTTTATAAGCCTTTCCATCCTGCTTTGCTACAGCTGCTTCAGGAGCTGCATCTCCGATTTTAAGCCCAGTAATAGCCACCTGCATTTTTAAAAGGTCACTTTTAATGGTAGCATCTTTAATATCTGAATCAATAATCTTTTTGATTTTATCAATGTTTGCAGCCGGAGTTGTTGGATGAATATCCGCCTGAGCCATTACAAATGCCAAAAGATAATCTTTTGCAGTCTGAGATAAATCTTTCTTTGTTTTTAAGTACTGAGCAAACATCTCAGAAGTTGTAATTCCTGTTTTTCCTTTGCTGTTTGCTTCTGCATACTTCTGGAAATCCGGAGTCATTTTTACAAGAAGATATTGTCTGTAAAGAGGGATTGTTTTCACCATCGCTTCTTTATCTGTTTCCAACTGAGCTTCGTAATCCTTTAATGCTTTAGTAGCTTTGTAAGATGGGTTTCCAGACATTGGTCCGTGAGACATTTCATAGTTGGCAATCAAATTAAGAATGGTAACTTTCACATCATTTTTCTTCCACTCCAAAAGTGCTTTGCTAGGATTATTTTTCTTTGCAAGATCATCTACATTTTTATTAATATCTGCTTCAATTTTATGCATACCTTTAAGGAATGCCGCTTCATCTCCACCCATTAAGGCAGCTATATTAACTTTAGTACCATATTCAGCTAAGAACTTTTGAGAAGCTGTAAGAAAATCATTATTCTTTTTAGCATCTCCGGTAATCACAAATTCATTTGGGAAAGTAGTTCCGTTTCCTGAAATATTCACTTTTTGTCCTCCTTCAAGATAAATCAGGTTTTGTCTGCCCGCATAGTTGATCACGTACATACCGTCTTTAGGAGCATCAAAGCTTCCTGAAAAGTTTCCGTCTTTATCTAAACCTATATTAATCAAAGGCAGGGTTCCTACTCCTGAAGCTTCTACAAATTCAATTCTTTCTAATGATGAGCTTCCAGTAATTTTTCCTTTTACTTCTACTTTTTTTGAACAAGACATCACAAAAACTGTGATGATAAACAATAAAAGATATTTTTTCATTTCAATTTTTAATATTACACAAAAATACGCTTTTTAGGGCTTGCTAATTCACACTAATTATTTTTTTTAAAAATTTTATTATCACCTTTCAAGAGGGTTATTCCAATTATTTCAATTGTCTCTTTCCGAGTGGCATGCTGTATTTGAAAGTTTAAAAAAAATGTTTCAACTACCCTCCAAATATATACTTATTAAATAAAGAATGACTAAAACCTGCTAATAAGTTAACAAACTTTAACAGGACTTAGCATTTCATAAAAAAATCGCCTCCAAAAATGAAGGCGATTTTTTATGTATTTGAATCAATTCTATCCTTGATCTACAAGAGCAGCCATGTATTCTCTGTTCATTCTTGCGATGTTTTCAAGAGAAATACCTTTAGGACATTCTACTTCACATGCTCCGGTGTTTGAACAGTTACCGAATCCTTCTTCATCCATAGCTTTCACCATGTTCAGAACTCTTCTTTTAGCTTCTACTCTACCTTGAGGAAGTAATGCATACTGAGAAACTTTAGCGCCTACAAATAGCATTGCAGATCCGTTTTTACAAGTCGCTACACAAGCTCCACATCCAATACAAGCAGCTGCATCCATTGCTTTGTCTGCATCTTCTTTTGGAACCGGAATTGCGTTAGCATCCAATGTATTACCGGAAGTATTTACAGAGATGAAACCTCCTGCTGCCATTACTCTGTCGAATGCGCTTCTGTCTACCATCAAATCTTTGATAACAGGGAAAGCAGCACTTCTCCAAGGTTCAATAACGATCGTTTCTCCATCTTTGAACATTCTCATGTGAAGCTGGCAGGTTGTGATCCCTGTATCCGGCCCGTGAGCTCTACCATTGATGTAAAGTGAACACATACCGCAGATTCCTTCACGACAGTCGTGGTCGAAAGCGATAGGTTCTTTTCCCTCGTTAATTAAGTTTTCATTCAGAATATCCAGCATTTCCAAAAATGAAGAGTCTGTAGATACATCTGATATTTTGTAGGTCTCAAACTGACCTTTAGTTTTACTATTTTTTTGTCTCCAAATTTTCAGCGTAAGATGAAGGCCTTTTTTTGCACTCATAATGTTATATTTATAGGTTGGAGATTATTTGTAACTTCTCGCTTTAACTTCGATATTGTCATAGATAAGTTCTTCTTTATGCAGAATTTCTTGTTTGATATCATCACCCTGATATTCCCAAGCTCCTACATATTTGAAGTTTACGTCATCTCTTTCTGCTTCACCTTCCGGAGTAGCATGATCTTCTCTAAAATGCCCACCACAAGATTCATTTCTGTGTAATGCATCAATAGCCATTAATTGTCCAAGTTCAAGGAAGTCTGCTACTCTGAATGCTTTTTCAAGTTCAGTGTTCATTCCTTCACCATCTCCTGGAACTTTTACGTTTTTCCAGAAATCGTTTTTCACTTCTTCAATTTCTCTGATTGCCTCTCTTAACCCTTCAGGAGTTCTTCCCATTCCTACTTTGTTCCACATAATGTTTCCTAATTGCTTATGGAAGTGGTCTACAGAATGAGTTCCTTTATTATTTAAGAAGAAATCTATTTTTTCTTTAATTCCTTTTTCAGCTTCGTCAAACGCTCCTGAATTGGTAGGAATAGTTCCTGTTCTGATATCTGCAGAAAGATAATCTGCAATTGTATAAGGAAGCACGAAATATCCGTCCGCAAGACCCTGCATCAATGCAGAAGCCCCAAGTCTGTTGGCTCCGTGATCTGAGAAGTTAGCTTCACCAATTACGAAACATCCAGGAATTGTAGACTGAAGATTATAATCAACCCAAACACCTCCCATTGTGTAGTGAACCGCAGGATAAATCTTCATTGGAGTTTTGTAAGGATCATCAGCAGTAATCTTTTCGTACATTACAAATAGGTTACCATATTTTTCTTCAATCCAAGCTTTTCCAAGGTCGTAAATTTGCTGTTCACTAGGATTATGAATATGCTTTTCAATAGCAGCTTCTTTACCTTTTTTGATAATTTCTGTAGAGAAATCTAAGTAAACACCTTCTTTAGTATCATTATTTTCGATTCCGAAACCAGCATCACATCTTTCTTTACCCGCTCTAGACGCAACGTCACGAGGAACCAAGTTACCAAATGCAGGATATCTTCTTTCTAAATAGTAATCTCTATCTTCTTCTTTAATATTTTCAGGTCTTAATTTACCTTCTCTGATGGCTACAGAATCTTCAATTTTCTTAGGAACCCAGATTCTTCCTGAGTTTCTTAATGATTCAGACATCAAAGTCAGTTTAGACTGCTGTGTTCCATGAACAGGAATACAAGTCGGGTGAATCTGTACATAACAAGGGTTTGCGAAGTAAGCTCCTTTTTTGTGGATTTTCCAAGCTGCAGAAACGTTTGATCCCATAGCATTGGTAGAAAGGAAATATACGTTTCCGTATCCTCCTGAAGCAATTACTACAGCGTGAGCAGAATGTCTTTCAATTTCACCTGTCACAAGGTTTCTCGCAATAATTCCTCTTGCTTTTCCGTCAACAATAACTAGATCTAGCATTTCATGACGGTTGTACATTTTAATTCTTCCTTTACCGATCTGACGGCTCATAGAAGAATAAGCACCTAATAATAGCTGCTGTCCTGTTTGTCCTTTTGCATAGAAAGTTCTTTTTACCTGAACCCCACCAAATGAACGGTTATCTAGCTGACCACCGTAATCTCTACCGAAAGGAACCCCTTGGGAAACACACTGGTCAATAATATTTGCAGAAACTTCAGCTAATCTGTAAACGTTGGCCTCTCTTGCTCTATAGTCACCACCTTTGATGGTATCGTAGAATAATCTGTAAGTAGAGTCACCGTCACCCTGGTAATTCTTAGCTGCGTTGATCCCTCCCTGAGCTGCAATAGAGTGTGCTCTTCTTGGTGAATCCTGGTAGCAGAACGCTTTTACGTTGTATCCTTGCTCAGCCAATGTAGCTGCTGCAGAACCTCCTGCCAAACCCGTACCTACAACAATAATATCAATCTTATCTCTGTTGTTTGGTGCAACAAGGTTCATATGGTCTTTATGATTTTTCCACTTGTCTTTAAGAGGACCCGCTGGAATTCTTGAATCTAATTTACTCATATTAGTATATTGATATTATTGAGTTATAAAATGGAAAACTGCTACGATGATGAATCCTGCAGGAATAAGGATTGAATACCATTTCCCGAAAGCTTTGATCACCGGCGTATATTTTGGATGTCTTGCTCCGATAGACTGGAATGAAGACTGGAATCCGTGAGCAAGGTGTAATCCTAATAAAACAAAAGAGATCACATACAAAGCCACTCTCCAAAGATCAGCAAACTTCTCATGAAGTTCCGGCCAGAAACGTTCTGCATCCGGAGTCAATCCTTCTACATACTTGTAATTGATTTCATGCAGCCAGAAATCATATAAGTGAAGCGCTAGGAAAGCTAAAATAACAGCACCCGAAATAATCATATTTCTGGACATCCATGAAGAATTCACAGATGCATTGTTTGCTGCATACTTTACCGGACGCGCTTTATTATTCTTGATCTCAAGCACAAATCCCATAATGAAATGGAAAATTACTGCAAAACCAAGAATAGGCTGCATTAAGAACTGCACAAAAGGATTATAGCCCATGAAGTCTGATGCTGTATTGAATGCATCCTTATTCAGAACTGATAACAAATTGGTCGTCAAATGCAGTATAAGAAAAATCAGCAAAAATAGAGCTGATAATGCCATAGCATATTTTCTACCTATCGTAGAACTCGTTAAACCTGCCATATAAGTTTAAATTTGAATTTCTACAAAATTAAGAAAGTTTAACAATATCGAAAAGTGAGAAATCTCACAAATAGACAGTTTGTAATGTTTCTAAATAAGAATTCCATACATTATAAATGCAGGAAAACACATAAATGATAACCATTATCTCAAATCGTAACTCTCATTCCTGAAAACTACTTTTTGAACTGAATCTGAAAAGGTTTTAAGTTCAAAATGATTTATTCTTCGAGAAGAGCAGTAAGGCTTCACAACAAACTGTAAAACCTTGTCCTTATTTTCCATATCCGAAATCCAGAAACAAGCCTTATCTCCCCTTTTTATTGAAAAAATATTGGTTTTGTTGAATGTATGAATCAACACCTCTTCTCTCTGATTTTCAAACACATTACTTCCCGTTCTTATAATCAGAAATACGACGACAGCCATCATCAGTCTTGAAGAATTTTTAACATTGAATTTTAAGATGACTGATCTTAATAAATAGACAATCATAAACACTGACAGCACCTCCAATCCGTTCATTGGAATGTTTTCAAAGAATAATACATCAACCTCAGCAAACCAATGGATTATTTTCAGCAAAATCTGAATAACAAAATCATATATCCCATTTATAAGTTCAAAGTCAATCCCAAAAGAAATAAGAGCTGTCATTAGGAATGAAAAAACGATGATTATTTCTGAAAAAGGAACAATGACAATATTTGCAACGATTGAAATGAATGAAAACTGATGAAAGTAGTACAGTACCAAAGGAAGTGTTGCCAATTGAGCAGATAAAGATATTGTAATGGTATTAAACAGTAGTTTTTTAAGGTAATTATCTTGTTTTGGAAAATATTTCAAGAGAGGCTGATTCAGCCAAAAAATCCCCAAAACGGCCAAAAAACTGAGCTGGAATCCTACATCGAAAAACTGCTGTGTATCTCCAGTCAAAATAAAAAAAGCGGATAAAGCCAATGAATGAAGCAGGTCTGGTTTCCGCTGAAGCAATACAAAAATAAAATAGACACTCAGCATGATACAGGAACGCAGCACTGAATTTCCAAATCCGATAAAAGCAGCAAACAGCCAAATAAAAACCAGGCTTAGAACGACTGCATATTTTCTGAATTTTAAGGGAATACAACGAATCAGCAAAAAGTAAAACATCCCGAAAATAACCACAATATGAGTTCCGGAAATAGCGAGAAAATGAACCAGTCCGGATTTATTGAAATCCTGTACAGTATCTGCATCAATCTCTGTACGGTCTGCCAGAATGATTCCTTTTAAAAATTCTTTGGTTTTTCCTGAAATTCCGGTTTCATCAATATTTTTGAGAACCAAAAATCTATATTGGCGCAGCTTATCTGCAGGAGTTAAATCATCACGTTCTGCAGATACAATTTCTTTTGAAAGATAAACCTGATAATTAATATGTTTTCGTCTCAAATATCTGGCATAGTGGAACTGAAAATCATATTGGGGCGTTTTTGGTTGTGTTATATAAGCTTCCGCTTTGTAATAATGAAGAAAATCCAACTCTTTGATATCCTTCGGAACATACACTATTGAGTTAAAAGTTGTGTTTCCTACCTGTGCTGTCCCTTCATATTTTTTATATTTCTCAGTAGTATTTAATTTTTGAGAGATTGTAAAAGTAACTGTTTCTTTTTTCTTTACAAATGAAGAAACATCCGCTGAAAAAGTATTATGAAAATGAAGAATAATCCCTGTTCCAAAGAATAGAAGTCCCAGCAAAAAAGCTTTGATTTTATGTAAGAAATAAGAATGAAAACATATTGCAGCCAAAATAATCAGGCAAATCACAATAACCAAATAAAGTGCAATACCTGTCAATACCATTTTCTCTTGAAAAAAAATTCCAAGAATAAAACATATAACCAGAATAAGAAGAGGCTGCTTTTGCAATTTCAATTAATTATCCTTGTAAAATAGATAATTAATCCATGAAGTATTATCTCTTGAATAACCAAATAAGCACTTCGCAGCATATTAAAGTTATCAACAGAACACTTGATTTTTTGCTATGAAATCAAAGATTGAAAGTGTGTTATTTCTTTTTCAGAAATTTATCCGCCAAACGCTTCGTTTCTTTGATATAAAATAAAGGATCTTTCCCATAATCTTCATATTTGAAATCTCCCACTTTTTTAGGAATAGCAGGTTCTATCTGTGTTCCTTCATGCCATTCATTGAATGATGTGATTCCGATGAAGTCCGGATTTACTTTGATGGCAGCATCAAACATATTTTCGTAATACTTCCCATTGTTTCTGCTTTTGAAATTAGCTTCGTTCCATGGGCGGATTCTGGTATCCGAATAACCTGGACCAACACAAGGAATAAAAATCATATGATGGTCTTTAGCATATTGGGCCATAAAATTCCAGTTAGCCGTTGTGCTTCCATATACAAAACCTTCACTGGCAAAATAAGTATAGAAACCATCAAATCCGGATGAATCAAAAAACTTTGCATCGTCTTTTTCAACCCATAATCCAATGTAAAGAGCATCTAGATCTGTATTTCTAACGGTTTTTTCTCCGTCTTTAGATAGCATTTCAGACCATTCTTCTTTAGAAATTTTATAACTGTCGTAAACATAAAACAATGGTTTTCCTTCCTTTTTATAGAAGGCGTGATGACCGGAATATGTTTTTACGAGATAAGAAAGCTGTTCTTTTAATTCCGAAGTATTTTTATAAAACGGCTCAATGTGAAATGCAATTTTTAAATCAAAATGATCGGCAATATCGAGGTATTTGATAAGACTTTTATCCGTAAATGAATCTTTCCCCAGCCAGCTGACAACAACTACTCCCACTCCAGATTCTTTGATCATTCTCATATGCTTTTCAATGATCTTTGAATCATTCGAGCTATAATTTCCAAGTGCAGGATAAAAATTGGCCCCAATATCATCTCCGCCTTTATGATGTCCGAGATTGTTCCACTTCGGATTACTCCAGTGAGGAAGGATTTCATGGTTCCAATGCTGATAACTTCCGTCCGTTTCAGGATTTCCATACCAGCCATAATAGAATATCTGAACTTTATCTCTTGTATTGTTCTGCTGTGCAAAACTGTTTGAGAAGAATAATGTAAATGTCAGTAATACCAGAAAACGGTTACAATAATTCATAGTTAAAAAGTAAATTAAATTCTCAAAAACCCCGGCAACATCAAACTTTTAATATTACCTCAGCAGCATGGTCACTGGCACCTTTTCCACCCAGTTTTTCTCTCAGAAGGCTGTAATCATTCAGAACCTGAGTTCTTTTTTCTCCTTCTATGATTTTACTGAGTTCTTCGACCAGGTTTTTAGTATTCAGATCATTTTGTATTAATTCTTTCACCACTTCTCTGTCCATGATAAGATTAACCAGAGAAATATAATTAATGTTTTTCACTAATCTTTTAGCAATAGCATAGGAAATCTTACTTCCACGGTAACAAACCACTTCAGGAATATTTAACAAGGCTGTTTCTAAGGTAGCTGTTCCGGAAGTAACAAGAGCTGCTTTGGAACATCTTAACAAATCATATGTTTTGTTGGATACAAAATGAACATTATCATCCACATATTTCTGATAAAACTCTTTAGGAAGACTCGGTGCTCCGGCAATTACAAACTGATAGTTTTTAAAATGCGGTCTTACGGAAAGCATTATTTCAAGCATTTTTTCCACTTCCTGTTCTCTGGAACCTGGCAGAAGCGCAATGATTTCTTTTTCGTTCAGTCCGTGCTCCGATTTGAAACTTTCAATACTGATTTCCTGCAGATCCGAAATAGCATCCAGCAAAGGATGGCCTACAAAGTGAGAATGAACTCCATGTTTTCTGTAAAAATCTTCTTCAAAAGGAAGAATCACCATCATTTCATCCACATATTTTTTGATAGTTTCTACCCGTCCTTCTTTCCATGCCCAAAGCTGCGGAGAAATATAATACACGACTTTGATACCAAGTTCTTTGGCAAATCTGGCAATCCTCAGGTTGAACCCGGGATAATCAACCAAAATCAAAACATCAGGTCTGTTCTTCCGAATATCCTCTTTACAGAATTTGATATTATTCAGAATGGTTCTGAGATTCATCACCACTTCCAGAAACCCCATAAAAGCAAGGTCACGGTAATGTTTTACCAGTGTTCCGCCCTGAGCTTTCATCAGATCACCACCCCAAAACCTAAACTCCGCATTCGGATCCTTTTGTTTTAAGGCTTTCATCAAGTTGCTTCCGTGCAAATCACCTGAAGCTTCTCCTGCAATAATATAATACTTCATTTCTATAGTAAGGATAGAGAACAAATTAAAATAGATATGATCTTAATTCGTAAATTTGTTCAAAGATAATGATAAAAAATGTCAGAAGAATTTGAAATCCGGAATAAAATTGCCGAAAGCGGCCTTATCAATTTTGACCTTGCCACTTTACTTCCAAAGGGAGAAAGAAAAGGTATTGACCTTAAAGATTTTCTTTTTCAGGAAATGATCCTCAAAGAAAAAGATTTTCGTGAAAAGGTAGAGGCTATAGATACTGAACTATACAAAGACTCATACATATACATTTACAATTCTGTAGATACGATTATCCCGCTTTGGGCTTATTTTGTATTGACCGCAAAACTTACTGATGTTGCCAAAAAAATAGTCTTCGGAAGCCGGGAGGATCTTGATGTTATTTTAATGCACAATGCTATCCAGACGCATGATTTTGAAGAAATGAGAGGCAAAAGAGTTCTGGTAAAAGGCTGTTCAGATAAAGATATTCCTGAAAATGCATATATAGAACTGGTTGAACAGTTAAAACCCATTGTAAAATCCCTGATGTTTGGAGAAGCCTGTTCTAATGTTCCTATCATAAAGAACTAATATGAACAAATATTTATCAGCTGTATTTTTGTTTATTATTTTTCTTGGTATCTACTATTTCGGAAGTTTTTCAAAAATTCCTTTTGCCGATTGTGTAGGATTTGTGTTGAGTGCAGAAAAAGGGATATGGGAAACAACTGCTTCAGCAACCAGTCACTTTTTATATATCAATACTGTTATCTTTATTAAAAATCTGGCGGGTATTAATGCTATTGAAGCAAGCCGGTTTTTGGTTGTTTCTTCAGGAGCAGCCACAGTTTCCGTTATTTATCTCACTGTAAAAAGTATTTCAAAAACAGAATGGGCATCGCTTACAGCCGCCTTTATTTTCGGTTTCAGTTTCTCATTTTGGAGAAATGCAGAGATAGTAGAAGTATATACTTACAATTCCCTGTGGGTAAGCCTTTTTTTCTTTTCAATGATAAAAAGTGTTATTGAAAAGAAAAGAATTTACATCCTGTTAAGCAGTCTGTTTTTAGGGATCAGCTTATGGGTTCATATTCAAAATATACTGCTGATACCTTCTTTATTAGTCTTCTTATTTTATTTCAGAAACGAAAAGAAATATGCAGTGGCTTCACTATTCATTTTTGCAGCATTGTTTAGCTCTTTATTTATTCTGAATATCTCCCAGGGACTTCCCTTCAAATCACCGTATAGCTCTGATCAGGGAACATGGGTGGAAGATTCTTTGAAAAAAAGTACAGTTCAGTATGTGAAAGATTTTTTCCAGTCTTTTGCTTATCTTATTTATAATTTCAATGTATTTACATTTTTCGGAGTCGCAGGTGTTCTGATGTTATACAAGACTAATCGAAAAATGTTTTTTGTTTTTGCTGCAGGGGCTGTCTGCGTATACGGATTTTCAACGTTTTATGCAGTATCAGATAATTACGTTTTCTTTTTGCCTTTTAATATAATTTTTGCTTTGTCTATCGGCTATGGACTTTCCTCCGCAAAATATGCCCGCCTGAGAAGATTTTCATGGGTATGTCTGTTGATTCCTGCTGGGTATCTTCTCTTTTATAAAGTCGCATTCTTAACAGAAAAAGGGAAAGAATTTCATACATCCAAGGAGTACAAAGGCGGTCTGGATTATTATGTTCTTCCATGGATGAATAACAATGTAGGGATTCTGGAGTTTACCATTGATAAAAAACAAGCACCCGAACCAATTGAATGGATGACAATAAGTGCTGTAGAATACATTAAGGTGCTAAAAAGCAAAGGCTATACAGAAGAACAGATCAGAAAACTTTAACAATAATTATGAAAGGCGGTCATTTTATGAGACATATTTTTTGATAACTTTGATTTACTTAATACTAACAAACACAAAAAATGAGTTTAATTGACCTACTTACAGGGAACACAGGCAACCAGGTTGCTGAACAGGCTGAAAATAAATTCGGAATCAGCAAAAATCAGGTAATCGCCCTATTAGCAGTAGCTGCACCTCTTATTATTTCTTACCTTAGAAATAAATCTCAGGATGCTAAAGAAGCAGAAGCTTTAAATAATGCTTTAGATAAAGACCATAACGGAAGTATCTTAAATGACACTTCTCAGATTGAAGCAAGACAGGCCGAGGGCGGATCTATTCTTGATCATATCTTTGGAGGGCAAAAAAGTACGGTTGAAAACCAGCTTTCACAGAACACAGGAATTTCTATTGACAAAATAGGTCCTATCCTGGCGATGCTGGCACCTGTTGTAATGGGTTACATCGGACAGCAGAAGCAACAGAGCAATGTAGGCGCAGGAGGTCTTGGAGATCTTTTAGGAGGAATTCTTGGGAATGCTTCCAACCAGGCTCAGGCTCAGCAATCTAATCCTTTAAATGACATTCTTGGAAGTGTTTTAGGAGGTGGCGGACAAGCTCAATCATCCGGAAATCCTCTGAACGATATACTTGGAAGTGTATTGGGCGGTGGTGGAAACCAACAGCAAGGCGGCGGCGGTTTAGGCAGCATTCTTGGTAATATTCTTGGTGGTAAATAATTAATTTAATTTTCATAAAAAAAGACCGGAGAGATGATCTTCGGTCTTTTTATTTTTGTTTACTTTTTAGATTTTTCTTCAGAAGCAACAAAAGATTTCGAGGCTTTTTTAGGTCTTCTTTTACCATAGCTTCCGGAATTGATTTTTCCTCTTCTTGATTTTTTGTCTCCTTTTCCCATAGTATTATGTATTTGTTGTATTACGAATTTAAAAAATGTAAGCTTAAAATCCAATTAATGAAGCTGTTAAAGTTTTATAAATTAAGGAGGGAAGTATGAGGAAGAAGGCTGGAAGTTACTTTTAGGCTACTATCTTCTATTCTTTGTTATTGAATCATTTATCACCTTCATCTTACTGATAAGGGCAATTTAAGGATTTTAGACTTTTGAGCATTTCCTACATCCAGCTTCCAGCACCCAGCCTTTTAAATTAAACCTTAATCGTTTTCCATTTTCCTTTTTTGAATAAGATAAACGCAACTATTGTAATCAGGGTTTCTGCGGCAGGAATTGAAATAAAGACTCCTTTTGGACCCATTTCAAGATATTTTGACAGAAAATACGCCAGAGGAATCTGAAACAGCCAGAATCCAAAAAGATTAACCCAGGTAGGTGTCCAGGTATCGCCGGCTCCATTGAATGCGTTGATCATTACCATCCCGATTCCGTAGAAAATAAATCCTGTACTCATAATCTGAAGAGCATTTTTAGCAAAATCTTTAATAGCCGTTTCCTGAGTGAAAAAACCAACTAAAAAATTGCCCATAAAAATAAATATCAGACTTACAATCAACATAAAGATGACATTATATTTTACAGTTTTCATTACTGATTGTTCTGCTCTCAGCATTTCGTTTGCTCCCATATTCTGCCCTACCAGCGTAGACGCCGCATTGCTCAGTCCCCAGGCCGGAAGCATAAAGAACATCATCAGTCTTAAAGCCGTCTGATAGCCTGCCGATGCATTTTCGCCCCCTGTAGTCGCTACCAATTCTGCGAGGAAAATCCAGCTGCATGAAGCGATAACAAACTGAAAGATTCCAGGAGTTGCGATCTTTACAATGGATTTGATTAATTCATAATTCGGTTTAAAATAAGGAATCTTTATGCGGATTTGGGTATCCGCTACTAAAAGATGATACAACTGGTAAATTACTCCGATACTTCGTCCTATTGTAGTTGCCAAAGCTGCCCCTGTCAATCCCAAAGCGGGAACGGGTCCTAAACCTTTTATCAGTATAGGGCACAGAATAATATTGGCAATATTCGCGATCCACAAGCTTTTCATAGCAATCATCGCATTTCCTGCACCTCTGAAAATACCATTAATTAAAAATAACAGCATAATGATTGTACTGCTGCTCATCATAATTCTGGTAAAATCCTTTCCATAGGCTGCCGCTTCCGGCTTTGAGCCCATTAAAATCAGGATTTCCTCAGCATAAATCACTCCCAGTAAACTTAAAACGAAAGTAATAGCAAATGACACCAGTAATACCTGTGCAGCACTTCTGGAAGCCTGCTCCGGATTTTTCTCCCCGATTCGTCTTGCCACTAAAGCTGTTGCCGCCATACTCATACCGATCGCAATAGAATACATCACAGAAAGTACAGATTCGGTAAGTCCTACAGTTTGAATAGCAAAACCACTTTCTTTCAGGTGTCCGACAAAATATAGGTCAACCAGCGCGAATACAGATTCCATAGCCATTTCCAGCATCATTGGGATCGCTAAAAGCAATACAGCACTTCTGATATTCACCTTCGTAAAGTCGGTTTCTTCGCCACTGAATGCTTTTTTCAAAAATTCAACATATTTTGTCATGATTTCTTTTAGTTTACTTAGCAAAAGTATTCATTCAAAAGCAATTAAAAGTTGGCATATGAAAAGTTTTTAATAACTATTGACCGCCGATTACTCCTGAAAAAAAAGTCAAATCAAAAACTTTAAAATAAAATTAACAACAAATATTTATCGTATTACGATAAATATTTATACATTTACAACAATTAAAAATAATAACTGCATGAAATTAATTGGTGAAAAATCTGTCTCCACAGTTTTAAATAAAATTCTGCTGGCTGTCTCAATAGCTCAGCTGCTGTATTTAGGTTACTTAATTTTTGGATTCATTATGGTATATCTCAATATACATCAAGACACACAGTATTTCTCAGATACTTTTAAAACCGGGGATTTCAACAATGAAGTCCCAAAAACAGCTGCTGACTCATTAACCTTTGAATTCAACATACCATTAACCGGTTCTGTAATCAGAGGAAACTATACCCTGTATACCTTTATTTCAATTATATTTTTCATTGGGTTTTACAGTCTGTTTACTTTTTATCTGTTCAGAATTTTCAAAGGAATGAGCAAAGAGATTATTTTTAATATAAAAGTAATCCGAGACCTCAGACTATTTTCTATCCTCAATATAATTTTCGTCCCGGTTTATTGTGCCGTTTTATATTTCATGGATAAATCTGTATACAGTATAGATCCGATGTTTATATTACTTCACCTCACCTTAGGAATAATGATCCTTTTCATTATGGAGTTTTTTAAAAAGGGGTATGAATTACAAACTGAAAATGACTTAACAATATAATTATGCCGATCATTATCAATATTGATGTAATGCTTGCAAAAAGAAAAATGCAATCCCAGGAATTGGCTGAAAAAATAGGGATTACACAGGCCAATCTATCCATTTTAAAAAACGGAAAAGCCAAAGCTTTAAAAATTTCAACGTTAGAAGCCATCTGTACAGCACTGGATTGCCAGCCTGGTGATATATTAGAATTTAAACCTTAAAATCAATAATATGAAACTCAGTTTAACCTTAAGAACAATCATTTTGACATTGGTTGTATTTTCAACATTTACAAGTGCTCAAGAACTGACTAATGAACACAAACAAATGTTGAAGTATGACAATACCGCTTATTTTAATACTCTGATCAATAAAAATAACATCAATACCTGTTATCAAATTGAAAACAACACCTATACTTTATTAGGCTTAGCCATTAAAATGAACAGTAAAGAGATATTCCAAAAACTGATTGATGAAAAAGCAGATTTGGACAAAGTATGTGACGGAAAGACCCCCTTGATGTTTGCCGCAAAATATGGAAATACAGAATTTACAAAGAAACTCCTGGCCAATGGAGCAAAAAAAGAGATTAAAACATCAGCAGGCTACACAGCTCTGGATTATGCCCGAAAATATGAGAAACCAGAAATCATTAAGCTTTTAGAGTAATTTTTAACTCATGATATTTAAAACAGCAGTTTTGCAATTCTATAATTAATACGAGAATAATCTGATTAATAGAACGATAATTATTATCAAAACTTAGCAATTGGTAATAAAATTTAATTTAGATTTGTATATTCTTAAAAAAGTATCCTTATGAAAAAAATAATCTCTACTACCTTTCTATTTGGAATGTTACTATCTGGAAGTATGTTTTCTGCTCAGAAGATGACTCAGGAAAAGATGAAAGCGATCTATTCTGATGATGTGGCAACATTTAAAAAACAGTTTGCCCCGGGAGATTACAACAAATGCTTCCTCGTTGGAAATATAGCTTATTCACCCCTTGGATTCAGTGTAATGTCTGATAGAAAGAATATTATACATTTCCTTTTGGACAACAAGGCCAATGTTAATAAAAAATGTCAGAACAAAACACCTCTTGAAGTAGCTGATGATACAAAGGGTACTGAAGAAATAAAGAAAATTCTGACAGAAAAAGGCGGTAATAGAAATTAAAAAACCTGAAAACAATATACGAAACTTCCGAAAGGAAGTTTTTTTTATTTATAAAACCTGCAAAAATCTTATCTTTGCCAACGAAAAATTCAAGGTTCGGAATTGAACCTTAAACATTGAACTTTAAACAAATAATTATGTTTCGATCACACACCAACGGAGAGCTATCTCTGAAAAATCTGAATGAAGAAGTTACACTATCAGGATGGGTACAGACTATCCGTGATAAAGGATTTATGATTTGGGTAGATCTTCGAGATCGTTACGGAATTACCCAGCTGGTTTTTGACCAGGAGCGTTCTTCTGCACAACTGATGGAAGAAGCTAAAAAACTGGGCCGTGAATTTGTGATTCAGGCTACCGGAAGAGTTATTGAAAGAGTAAGCAAAAATCCTAATATTCCAACAGGGGAAATTGAAATCCTTGTAGAAAAACTGACTATTCTGAATGAATCTCAGTTGCCTCCTTTCACTATTGAAGATGAAACAGATGGTGGCGAGGAATTAAGAATGAAATACAGATATCTGGATATCAGAAGAAATCCGGTAAAAGATAAACTGATCTTCCGTCACAAAATGGCACAGAAAGTAAGAAATTACTTATCTGATGAAGGTTTCATTGAAGTGGAAACACCTGTTCTGATCAAGTCTACTCCGGAAGGAGCAAGAGACTTTGTTGTACCAAGCAGAATGAACCCGGGACAGTTTTATGCATTGCCACAGTCTCCACAAACTTTCAAACAGCTATTGATGGTAGGTGGAATGGATAAATACTTCCAGATTGTGAAATGTTTCCGTGATGAGGATTTAAGAGCCGACAGACAGCCGGAGTTTACACAGATCGACTGTGAGATGGCATTCGTAGATCAGGAAGATGTAATGAATGTATTCGAAGGAATGACTAAAACTCTTATTAAAGATATCACAGGCCAGGAATTCGGAGATTTCCCAAGAATGACTTTCGCAGATGCGATGAGAAAGTACGGAAATGACAAACCGGATATCCGTTTCGGAATGGAGTTCGTAGAACTGAATGAACTGGTAAAAGGAAAAGACTTTAAAATATTTGATGATGCAGAATTGGTTGTTGGAATCAATGTAGAAGGATGTGCAGAATATACAAGAAAACAGATTGACGAGCTTGTTGATTGGGTAAAACGCCCTCAGGTTGGAGCTTCAGGAATGGTTTGGGCTAAATTCCAGAATGATGGAGTGAAAACCTCATCAGTAAACAAATTCTACAACGAAGAAGATTTAGCAAAAATCATCGAAAAATTCGGAGCTAAAGAAGGAGACTTAATGTTGATTCTTTCCGGAAACGAAAATAAAGTAAGAGCTCAGCTTTCTGCTTTAAGAATGGAGCTTGGAAACCGTTTGGGACTAAGAAAAGGAAACGTATTTGCACCACTTTGGGTAGTTGACTTCCCTCTATTGGAATTTGATGAGGAAACCGGCCGTTACCACGCAATGCACCATCCGTTTACATCTCCAAAACCTGAAGATATTCATTTATTGGAAACAGATCCTGGAAAAGCAAGAGCTAACGCATATGATATGGTTCTTAACGGAAACGAAATCGGAGGTGGATCTATCAGAATTTTTGATAAAGACCTTCAGTCTAAAATGTTTGATTTGTTAGGATTCACCAGAGAAGAAGCTGAAGCACAGTTTGGATTCCTGATGAATGCCTTCAAATACGGAGCACCGCCACATGGAGGTTTAGCATTTGGATTTGACCGTTTGGTAGCGATTCTTGATGGAAACGAAGTGATCAGAGATTATATTGCATTCCCTAAAAATAACTCAGGACGAGATGTAATGATTGATGCTCCGGCTTCTATTGCTGATACACAGCTCGACGAATTAGAATTACAATTGAATTTAAAAGCATAAATGTAAAGCGGGGTATTTGCCCCGCTTTTTTTATACACAAATATTATGATACAAAAAATTGCCATTCTGGGAGATTTCAACCCCGTCCATTCTACGCTTCATGCATTAAATGAAAGCACAAGAAACATTCAAAAAAAATTAAATCTGGATATTCAGTTTGACTGGATTCCCACAGACATTTTTAATAATAAAATTGTTTTTGAGACCCAAAAGTATTCAGGACTTTGGATTGCTCCCGGAAGTCCATATCGTGATATGGAAAATGTCCTTAAAGCCATACAATTTACACGGGAGAATAATATTCCTACTTTTGGAAATTGTGGCGGATTTCAGCACATGATTATAGAATTTGCAAGAAATGTTTGCGGTATTCAGAATGCTGATCATGAAGAAACAAACCCGGATGGGGCAGATCCATTGATTAAAAAACTTCCCTGCTCTTTAAAAGGAGAACAGGAAAACCTGAAACTCATTGATAAAAATAGTTTTCTCTATCAAACCATCCATCAGGATAATATCATAGGAAAATATTATTGCAGCTATGGCATTAATGAAAAGTATGTTGATATTTTGACAAAGAACGGACTGTCTCTTACTTCAATATCTGAAGACGGAAATTACCGTTCATTTGAAATAAAATCCCATCCCTTTTTTGTAGGAACATTATTTCAGCCTGCTTTAACTTCTACAGAAAAAGAACCGAATCCAATTATTATGGAATTTGTGAAAAAATGTTTAAATAAAAGCTAGTTAGAAAGGATCAATAATGTAAAGCCGAGCCAATACTCCTTTTTTATACTCTAAATTACAGGAATCTTCAATGTACAACGCCTTATATTGATAATATTCATGAGGTCACATTTTTGCAGTCATAGCAATTCAAATTCTATCATACTATATTAATTTGTCAATAGAATGAACTTTATGTTAGTATAATATACAGTTTTAGCTATTATATCAAATATCTGTGAAATAACTTAATTTAAAATTTAATAGTAAAAATTAAATCAAAATATTTTATTACATGAAACAATTGCATATTTTAAACAAAACAACAACAAAACAATCATTATATTATGTTATATACAAATAATAACTTTTATGAGTATATTTACAATACACGGCTGAATTATAATGAAGATTTAATCAAACCTGGGATTTGATTTATTGTTACAATCTTTTGCGTGCGGTAATAATATAGCTGTTCATATTTTACAAACCTGATCAACCAACCAATATTAAATAATATGAAAAACAAACTATTACTCTTATCAGCATGCCTTGTTCTGGCACTGAATTCATGTAGGTCTGATATTGAAAATGCACAAGCAGACTCAATAGATCTTACAACAACGAAGCTGGACAATACAAAGATTCACAAATTACTGATTAACGGAAATTACACGTATGTCAATGAAGTAAATGGTGAATATTTTTATGCAGATGATATTACTATCAGCTCTGAGCAGTTTGACAAATTAAAAATGCAGGCCAATTCTGAAATTTCAACCGTTGAGAAAAGCACCATTGTAAGCTCCTTTATTAAGACATGGCCGAATGCAACGGTCTATTATACATTACCCAGTCAGGGAAGTCTGAGCACTCAGAATTACAATACATTCCTTACCAATATCAACAAAGCGTTTGATATGATTTCTTCTCAAACCAGTGTGCAGTTTGTTGAACGCACGAATCAAACAGAATACATCACCTTTACTTATACAACAAGCAACAGTTCACCACTTGGATGGCAAAAAAACAGAGTTAACGGTATTAAAATTTATAATATTACTTATCCCGCAATTATCGCACATGAAATAATGCATTCTATGGGAATCATGCATGAACAGTGCCGTCCAGACAGAGATCAGTATATTATCGTAGATGTTAACAAAGCAGTAGAAGGAAGCCGCCATAACTTCAACCTTTACAATGATTATGCAGGACATGGTGCATTTGATTTCGGTTCAGTCATGATGTACCAGTCTACAGACTTTGCTATAGACCCAAGCCAGCCTGTAATGACTAAGCTAGACGGATCCACTTTTACAAAGCAAAGAACAGGATTGTCTGCCGGTGATTATGCTGGAATAAATCACTTGTATGGACCTGTTAATACTACTTCTGCCATCAACGGAACTTATACAATGAGAACAGCTTTAGCTAGCGATAAAAATTTGGATATTTCCGGGAGCTCTACTGCAGACGGCACCAGCATAATTCTGTATTCAGCCTCTACCGAGAATAACCAGAGATTTACTTTCAGCAAGTCAGATCATGGTTATTACATCATAAAATCTATATTGGATCCTGCAAAGGTATTAACCGTGAAAAGTAACGGAACAACGAATGGAACGGCTGTTGAATTAAGAACCAATGCTAATACAGATTCTCAGAAATGGTTATTATTCAATCTGGGAAATAATGGCTTTGGATTCGCTCCTAAGAATGCACCAGCACTGAGATTAGAAGTAAAGAATGGCTTAACCGCTAATCTTACCCCTATTGTAATTGGCACTACAGATCAAACGGTTCAGCCTTCTACAAAGCAGCGTTTTATACTTACAAAAGTTAACTAAACTTTTTTCATACAAATCTAAAGAGGTTAGGAAATGTATTTCCTAACCTCTTTTGTTTATCGGATCAGTATATAATTTCTGCTCAATAATTATTTACTTGTTAATCTTAACATTTCATGTCTTCCCGGACCTGTTGAAAGATAAGCCACCGGAATTCCCAATTCAGCCTCCAAAAATGATAAAAACTCAATTAATTCTTGTGGCAATTCTGAAGGACTTTTCATCGTGGAGAAATCAGCATTCCATCCCTTCATCCATTTCAGTACGGGTTTTCCATTTTCAGGAAGTAAACCTGTTACATCTACTGTTTTTCCATCTTCCAGTTCATAATGAGTGCACACTGCTACTGATGGTAATCCGCTTAACACATCTGCTTTCGTCAGAACCAGCTGGGTTACGCCGTTGATCATTACCGCATATTTTAAAGCAGGTAAATCCAGCCAGCCTGTTCTTCTCGGGCGCCCTGTATTGGAACCAAATTCATTTCCTTTTGTTCGGATCTCTTCACCTAATTCATCAAATAACTCTGTTGGAAATACTCCGTTCCCTACTCTTGTGCAATATGCTTTTGCAATCCCAAATATATCACCTATCTTTTTCGGTGAAACCCCCAGTCCACTGCTTGCTCCTGAAGCTGTTGTGGAAGAAGAAGTGACATGAGGATACGTTCCATGGTCAATATCCAGCATGGCAGCCTGAGATCCTTCAGCTAATATTGTTTTTCCTTCTGTCAGAGCATTGTTTAAATATATTTCTGTCTCAGTACATTTGAATCTCTTCAGAAATTCTACGGCTTCAAAAAACTCATTACTTATTTCCTTCAAAGAAGGCAGTACCATACCTCCTGCTGTCAGCATTTTATAATCTCTTTCTAAAATATGCAGCACTCTACTTCTAAAGTCAGGAGCAAACATATCTCCAACTCTTACATTCTGTCTTAAAATTTTATTTGAATACGCCTGTGCAATCCCGTTTTTGGTTGTTCCTATCGTTGTATAATCCGGACTTTCTTCCATAAAAACATCGAGAAGCTTGTGAGTAGGCAGTACAAAGTGCGCTTTAAGAGAAATAATCACATTGCCTTCAGGCTGAACTGTGAGATCAAATATCTGAAGATTTGCAATTTCTTTTTTAAAACTTACAGGATCCAGAACAGTTCCTGTACCAATTACATTCTGTACTCCTTTCATGAAAATCCCTGAAGGAATCATTTTAAGAGTTATTCTACGCCCGTTTCTTTCAATGCTGTGTCCAGCATTAGATCCGCCATTAAAACGCGCTGTAATGTCATAATTTTCACTGATAAGATCAATAAACTTTCCTTTACCTTCATCTCCCCATTGCAATCCTAATACAATATCCATATTCGTACTTTAATTTTATGAGGCAAAGCTATGACAGTCAACAAGAAAGACCATTGTCATTTGACAAAAAGGGAATTCAGTTGTAAAATGTAAAAAGTATTAATGACCCAAACTATCATCAATGATATTCTAAACTATATTCCTTCTGATCCGGCTTAATGAAGAGGGAGTCACCCCAAGATAAGATGCCAGCATAGATTGCGGAACCCTGTTGGCAAGGCCCGGATAATGATTTAAAAAGTGAATATAGCGTGATTTCGCATCCTGATTCAGCATGATACTCGCTACCTTCAGTTTATTCTCCACAACAAAAGCATGGATTCTGGCAAATAAAACTGGCCAGACTATTATTTTCTCTTCCAGTATTTTAAAATGCTTAAGATCTATCACCAGCAATACAGCATCAGTAATAGCTTCAATATCTTCGTGAGCGGGAAGCTGATCGGTAAAGCCCTGAAAATCTCCGATAAACCTTCCTTCGTAAATAAAATAGCGCGTAAAATCATCCCCCTGTTTATTATAATACAAAGACCGGAAGACCCCTTCTTTTACAAAAGCAATTCTTTGACTCGCCTTTCCTGCTTCTATGAAAGGATGCCCTTTCTTTACAGTGATTTCCTGAATTCCTTCAGCAATCAAAAGTTCATCCTGAGGATTCAGTGTCCCGAATTTTTTGATATAATTAAAAAGTTCTTCCATATTTTTTGTAACCACAGATTACGGAAATATAAAGGTATAAAAGTCGGGGCTAAAAACAATTGTCATTTGACAAAAAGCCGGTTAAAGGTACCACACAGGCCTCCAACGGCATGTTAATTGCTTGATTTTTAAAAACGTAAGACAATGAAAGCAATTTGGAATGGTGCCATTGGCTTCGGTTTAGTCAACATTCCTGTTAAAATTTATTCGGCAACGGAAACCACAAAACTGGATCTCGATATGCTCGACAAATCTGATTTTTCTAATATCCGTTTCAAAAGAGTAAATGAAAATACAGGAAAAGAAGTTAAATGGGAAAATATCGTCAAAGGTTATCTCATGGACGACAAATATATCATTCTCGATGAGGAAGATTACGAAGCGGCAAGCCCCGAAAAGTCAAAAATACTCTCTATTGACCAGTTTGTAAAGGAAGTGGAAGTAGACAGTGTGTATTTTGAAAACCCTTATTATCTGGAGCCTCAGAAAAATGGAGAAAATGCCTACAGACTTTTACTGAAAGCTCTTGAAAAAACAGCTATGGTAGGAATCGGAACATTTGTGCTCCGTGAAGCTGAAGCCATTGGAATGATCCGCCCGTACAAAGATGACATCCTCGTTCTCAATCGTTTAAGGTTTGATCAGGAAATAAGGGATTATAAAGATCTAAAAATTCCCGCGCAAAAAGCTCCGAAACCGGCAGAACTTAAAATGGCGGTTAACCTTATTGAGCAGCTTTCCCAGGAATTTGATCCTGCGATGTACAAAGACACCTATTCTGATGAACTGATGAAAATCATCAAGCAGAAAGCAAAAGGCAAAAATATAAAAGCCAAAAAAGCACAGCCTGCAAAAGAAGGCAAAGTGATTGACCTCATGGCGCAGTTAAAAGCAAGTCTGAATACCTCTAAATCCAAATCTGCATCGTAATGGCTCTCAAAGATTATAATGAAAAACGAAAGTTCGATGAAACCAGCGAACCTAAAGGAAAAACCAAAAAAAGCAAAGATAAATTGATTTTTGTGATTCAGAGACACGCTGCATCCAGACTTCATTATGATTTCCGGCTTGAAATGGAAGGTGTACTGAAAAGCTGGGCCGTTCCGAAAGGCCCTTCTTTAGATCCAAAAGATAAACGTCTGGCCATGATGGTGGAAGATCATCCCTACGATTATAAGGATTTTGAAGGAAATATCCCTGAAGGAAATTATGGTGCCGGGCAAGTGGAAGTATGGGACAGTGGAACTTATGAACCTTTGGAAGAAAATACCAAACTTTCTGATGAAAAAGAGCTGCTGAAAGAATTGCATGCCGGTTCTTTAAAATTCATTTTACACGGTAAGAAACTGAAAGGTGAATTTGCTTTGGTTAAAATGAAAAACACAGACGACAATGCATGGCTGCTCATCAAACATAAGGATGAATTTGCAGAAAGCCCTTATGACGCTGAAGAAAACACCTCACCAAAATCTTTGGTTACCCAATTTTTAGAGGAAAAAAAAAGCTTAAAAATAAAAGAAAAAAAGAAGTCGTAACCTTTGAAAAACCGTTCAGAAATTTTAATTCTTTAACGAACGAAAAAAAATTAAAGTCCTTCATAAAGCCCATGTTGGCTAAGCTTTCCGAAGAAGCCTTCAATGATAAAGGCTGGATTTTTGAAATAAAATGGGACGGCTATAGAGCCATTGCCGACTTAAGCCATGACACTCCTCTCTTCTATTCCCGGAATGGAATTTCCTTTTTATCAAAATTCGAAAAAATTGCACTGGAATTCGAAAAACAGAAACATCATATGATTCTGGATGGTGAAGTTGTAGCGTATGATGAACAAGGGGAACCTAATTTCCAGTTTTTACAGCAGATTGGAGATCATCCGGATGCTGCGCTTGTGTACCATGTTTTTGATCTTCTATGGCTAAATGGTCATTCTACCGAAGACCTTCCCCTTATTCAGCGAAAGGAACTTTTAAAAGAGACTCTGACAGAAACTGATCGTATTAAATATTGTGATCATATTCAGGAAAAGGGTATTGAGTTTTTTACACAGATGAAAAAAATGCAATTGGAAGGTATGATTGCAAAGCGGGCAGAAAGCCCATACATTGAAAATCACAGAACCAGTGACTGGCTGAAAATCAAATTTTCCAATACAGAAGAAGTTATTATTTGTGGTTTCACAGAACCCAGAGGTTCACGAAAAAGTTTCGGGGCCTTAATTTTAGGAAAATATTTGAATGGAAAGCTTACTTACTGTGGACATACGGGAACAGGCTTCAATAATGCTTCTTTAAAAGAGCTTTACCAGAAACTTCAGAAGCTGGTTGTAAAATCATCTCCATTCGAAATTATTCCAAAGACCAATATGCCGGTAACATGGACAAAGCCTGAGCTGATCTGTGAAATAAAATATTCTGAAATTACAAGGGACGGAATCTTCAGACATCCTGTTTTTATAGGGATAAGAGAAGACAAAGATTTTAAAGATATCAAAGATTCACCCTTCACCAAAAAATCTAAAGAAATGAAAACGAAAGCATCATCAAAAAAAACTGAAGTTTCTGAGAAAGAAAAAGAGATCACTTTGGACAAACATATCGTAAAACTGACCAATCAGGATAAAACCTATTTCCCAAAAGATGGCATTACTAAAGGAGATGTCATTGAGTATTATCAATCTGTAGCTACTTATATTCTGCCTCATTTAAAAAACCGTCCGCTTTCTCTCAACCGCTTTCCGAATGGAATTGAAGAGCAGGGGTTTTATCAGAAAGATGCCGGAGATCATATCCCGGACTGGATAAAAACTACACAGGTTTATTCTGAATCCAATGATAAATACATCGACTATATGTATTGCAATGACAAAGCAACTCTAGCCTACCTGAATAATTTAGGCTGTATAGACCTCAACCCATGGAATAGTTCTTTACCCGATCTGGAGCATCCTGATTATCTGGTTTTAGATCTTGATCCATCTTCCAAAAATACATTTGATGAGGTAATTGAAACAGCACTTCAGGTGAATGAGGTTTTAAAAACGATTAAAGTAAAAGGATACTGCAAAACTTCCGGAAGTACAGGAATTCATATTTATATTCCCATGGGAGCTCATTATGATTTTGACCAGGTAAAAGATTTTGCCCATATTCTTATGAAACAGGTCAATGACAGACTTCCTAAGATCACTACTTTAGAACGAAGCCTTCAAAAAAGGGATAACAAAAAAATCTATCTCGATTATCTTCAAAACAGGACGGGACAAACCCTGGCAAGTGCATACAGCCTGAGACCTAAACAAGGTGCTTCAGTTTCTATGCCTTTGGATTGGAATGAATTCAAACCCGGATTGAAACCTATAGATTTTAATATTAATAATGCTCTGGACAGAATCAAAGAAAAAGGAGATTTGTTCAAACCGGTTCTGGGTAAGGGAATTGATATGATGAAGGCTCTGGAGTTGCTACAAAATATTGATTAAAAAAACTCCTACATTATTGTAAATGGAGGAGTTTCTTAAAAAAATTAAATCTAATTATTGATTATAAACATGAATATCCCGTTGTGGAAAAGGAATTCCGATTCCCGCTTTATCGAGAGCTTCTTTACAACCGATGATGAGTTCTTCGTTCATAGCCCAGTAATTTTCTGTAGAAGCACTTACTCTAACCGATAAATTGACAGCGCTTTCTCCAAGCTCGGTAACCACTACCTGTGGAACAGGTGTTGCAAGAGCATATTGATTATTTCTAATGACATTCATTAAAAGATCTTTGGTCTGCTTAAGATCTGCATCATATGCAACTCCGATATCCAATGATGTTCTTCTCGTTCCCAGCTGGGTAAAATTGGTAATACTGTTATTTGAAACCACACCATTAGGAATAACTACCAATTGGTTTTGTGGTGTAACCAGTTTTGTATGGAAAATATCTATTGCCTGCACCGTTCCTGAAACTCCGGAATTGGTAGAAATAAAGTCGCCAATTTTAAAAGGTTTTAATAATAAAATTAATATTCCCCCTGCAAAATTTGTCAGGGAGCCCTGCAAAGCCAAACCTACCGCCAAACCAGCTGCACCAATCATGGCAACAAATGCAGATGTCTGTACTCCCAATTGAGTTACAACAACAATAAACAACAGAATATTAAGCCCCCAATTGATAATATTCAACAGAAAATGTCGCAGAGAAGCTTCCATATTACGTTTTATAAAAGCTTTTTCAACCAGCTTTTTAATCATTCTGATCATCCATGATCCAATCAGATAAATTAATAATGCAGAAATAACTGCAGTAAAAACTCTTGGTGCCCATGAAATTGCTGAAGAAATTAACGTGTCCCAGTGCTGTTGAATCTTGTTCAATTCTAAATCGTCCATTTTATACTATATGTTTATTATTATCAATGAGATATTAAGTTCTGCAGGATTTAAAAATGAAATTGAATACATCTGTCTAAAAAAGAAATTTACCTTACACTTCAAAAGTGAAAGTAAATGGTATTATAGATTAAAATAGATTGACAGCAGAACAGATTGTTTCAGCTTACTCAATAATCATTCAGAAATTGAATCTTGCAGGAAGAAATAATTTTTCGGTCATAGAATTACAAAAACGATACCGAAGTCCAATTATTAAGGGAAATTAATCTTTTATAACCTTCTTATTGATTAATTATTTTATTTTGATTAAAAACCAATCAATATGGTTCCAACTGGAATAAGATAAGTTATACCATCGTTGATCAATATCTTATTTTGAATCTTCTTCAACAAAATCAATCTCATCTTTACAGCATCTGGTTTTGAAGGGTCTGGCTATAATACTTTCAAGGATTTTGTTCAAAAACATTCTCATCTAAAGGATTAAGGCAGTTTCGCAGCAAGCCCTTCCGGAAGCAATTTCAGAATATAATAAATAATTTTCCATTTAAAATTCGGAACAATGGTAAAAGAATTTCCTGCATTGACAATATATTTTGCCACATAATCCGGTTCCATGATCAAGGATTCATTCAATGCTAATCCTTCATTGATCTTTGTTCTGATATAGCCAATGACCAAAGCATTTACAATGATTTTTCGGGAAGCCAATTCCTGCCTCAATCCGGCCAGAAACTGAGTAAACGCAGCCTTGGTACTTCCGTAGACAAAATTACTTTTTCTTCCTCTTACTCCAGACAATGAAGAAAGGCCAATGATCCTTTCAAGGTTTTTGTTGTCTTTATCCATTGCAATAATACTCAGGATAGATACTCCGCCCATATAATTAACTTCCATCATTTGCCTGGCACCTTTGAAATCTGTTAACGCTTTCTGATTATCTACTAAAAAACCTGCGGCATATACTACAATATGAGGTTTTGCGGAAAGTTCGGAATAAAATTTCTGATGTGAATCAAAATCTGCTGCATCAAAAAACAAAACAGAAACTTTTGAAGAGTCCAGATTATTTGAATAAATAAAATCATCCAAAGATGTTGTATTTCTGGAAGCAGCAATCACTGTAAATCCTTTTTCAACATATTGCTTTATACATTGTTTTGCTACATCTGAATTAGCTCCCAGAATAAGAACCGTTTTGTTTGCGCTTTGATTCATAGGACAAAGATAATTTTATTAAACACTAATCCCAAATGAACACAAAAACTGCTTAATCATCTTTATTATATTTTGTTCTGTTCAGTAAGTTGTATAAAAAAATTGCGGCGGGTGAACTTCGTTCACCCGCCGCAGCTAAAATATTTTCAGACTGAATTATTTTTTCTCTTCAGTTGCTGTTTCTTTTTTGTCATCCGCTTTATCTGCAGATTTTGCTTTATCTCCAAAACGAGATTCTGTCATTTCTCTGGAAACTGCCGCTTTTTCAAATTTCAGTTTTCCGGATAATGTTTCAATAACAAAACCATCATCCTGAACCTGAGCAATTCTTCCGTGAAGACCAGAGGTAAGAACTACTCTTGTTCCTACTTTAAGGTTTTCCTGAAAGTTTTTCTCTTGCTTCTGCTTTCTCATCTGAGGTCTGATCATCAGGAAATAAAATCCTACAAACATCACTCCCATCATGATCAGCATCATAGGTGAAGATCCACCTGCTGCCTGTAAAAATAGTGTCAACATATTTTAAATATTATGGTTGAATGTTTGCTGTGAATGTTAATCTGATTGGAGCTTTCTCTACGTTTGCAAAAACATCTGCATATTTCTGAACGTTTCCGTCAAAGCTTGAAGAATCAAAGTGTAATGTAACCTTTCCTTTTTTACCTGGCATAATCGGCTCTTTTGTAAAATCAGGAGCAGTACATCCACAACCTGGCTTAACTTCAGAAATGATTAAAGGATTTTTTCCGGTATTGGTAACTTCATATACGTGTTCCACTTTATCTCCTTTTTTGATTTTCCCAAAATCGAAGTTGTTTTCAGATAAAGCAACAGAAGTAGATGGTTCGTTAGAAACCGGAGCCGCTGCTTCACCAGTTACAGGTGCTGCTGCAGAATCAGTGGTTACCGGAGCCGCAACAGCCGTAGAATCAGTAGTTGCAGTTTCAGTACTTTGAGTTTCTTTGTTTTCTTTTTTACATGAAACTAACCCAAAGCCTATAATAGACAAGGCGATAATTGATAACGTCTTTTTCATTTTATATTCTATTTTGATCTTTACAATATTTATCTAAAATACCATTGATGAAGATATTGGAACGGTCAGTAGCAAATACTTTTGCAATTTCAATATATTCATTAATGATAACTCTTGAAGGTGTGAAAGCAAAATTATCAAGTTCTGCAATCGCTGTAGACAAAATTACTTTATCCATTAAAGAAACTCTTTCCAGATCCCAGTTTTCAAGTCTTTCTCCCAGTTTCTTTTCATTGTTTTCCCAGTTGTTCAGAGTATCTCTCAACAATTTTGCAGCGAAAGTCTTATCTTCTTCATCTTTAATCATTTTAATTAAAGTTCTGCTTTCTTCATCTTCTCTCAGGAAACCGATTGTTTTTTGTACCATGGAGTTGGCAATGTGAATATCATCATACCATGAAAGTTCTTTATCTCCCAGATAATCATGAAAATCTTCATTTTCAGCAATATATCTTAAAAATAATTTTCCGATAAACTTCTGATCTTCTTCAAAAGAGTATCCATCTTCTTTCATGAAATCCTGGTAACGCTTTCCTGCAGTAATTCTTTGGAAAGTTTTTACCAATAGGTCATCATGCATATCCCATTTCAACTGCTTATGCTGGCCTGTAAAGAATAATCTTTCAGGATTTTCTTCCAGTTTAAGCAATACTTGGTTGTTGATGAATTTTTGGTTAGGATTAATATCAGCATCAGTTTTAAGATATTTATTCTTACCAATTTCGATCTGATTTTCTGCCAAATCTTTCAGACCCACCAAAAAATTGAGCTGATAGATGTATAGATAATAGATTTTCTCTATCCCGGCAAACATGTTTTTCTCTAAAACATCAAATTTTACAGGATTTTGGTAGTATGAATACACTGTCTGTACTACTTTTTCACGGATTTGTCGTCTTCCTAACATTCAAAGAGCTTTTTTATGGGTGCAAAGATACAAAATTTAAAATTGATGAAATTCGTAGTGTGATGACATTTTTGTAATTTTGTCAAACTATATGAAAGCGTTAAAAACCTTAAACCCCTATTTTTGGAAACACAAAATACTGTTGTTTTGGGGGGTACTATTTATCATTGCCAGTAATTTCTTTAATATATATAAAGTTCAGTTTGTAGGAAAGTCTGTTGATGAGCTTACAAAAAATGGAAACCTTGGCTTCAACCATCAGGTTTTGATCTATGTAGGAATTATTGTTGGGTGTTCCCTTTTGACCGGATTTTTCACATTCATGATGAGACAGACCATCATTGTGGCTTCCAGAAGGATAGAATACGAGCTTAAAAATAAAATTTACAGACATTATCAGGATTTATCCTTAACGGATTATAAACAGACTACCATCGGAGACTTAATGAACAGATTGAGTGAAGATGTGGTTGCTGTAAGAATGTATCTTGGTCCCGGAGTGATGTATGTAGCCAACCTGATCGTCCTTGTACTGATCACAGCTATTTATATGGTAAAAACGGATGCTTCCATGACCATGTGGACTTTACTTCCGCTTCCGATTTTATCTTTTGCTATTTATAAGGTAAGTTCTATCATTAACAAAAAGTCGAAGATCATGCAGAAGAGCCAGTCTGCAATTTCAACTTTTGTTCAGGACAGTTTCTCAGGAATCCGTGTAGTAAAATTCTTCGCCCGAGAGAAATACATTGAAAAAAACTACGGAATAAAAGTGACCGATTATCAGAATAAAGCTTTGGATCTTGCCAAAACAGAAGCGTATTTCTTCACCATTATTCTTTTTGTAATCGGATTATTAAACGTAGCGATCATCTGGATTGGCGGTGCTAAATATATTGCCGGAGAATTAAGCATCGGAAAAATTGCAGATTTCTTTATGTATATCAACACGCTGATTTTCCCATTCTCTATGGTTGGATGGGTAACTTCTGTGAACCAGAGAGCTGAAGCGTCTATGCAAAGAATCAATGAATTCATGGATAAGAGATCGGAAATCATTAATACTAATTTTGAAAACTATCCTATCAAAGGAGATATAGAATTCAGGAATGTTTCTTATGTATATCCTAATACAGGAATTAAGGCACTGGATAATCTGAACTTTAAAGTTAAAGCCGGAGAATCTTTAGCCATTATGGGTAAAACAGGAAGCGGAAAATCAACAATAGCCCTGCTCTTATGCCGATTGATAGATCCCAGCGAAGGAGAGATTTTGATAGATGGTAAAAACCTGAAAGATCATAATCTGATTAACTACAGGAACTTCATTGGATATATTCCTCAGGAGAGCTATTTATTCTCTGATTCTATAGAAAATAATATAGGTTTTGCCATTGATCACCCTTCTCATGAGAAAGTGGTAGAATATTCAAATATTGCAGATGTTCACAAAAATATTGTAGAGTTTAAAGAGCAATATAAAACACTTGTTGGTGAACGCGGAGTAATGCTTTCGGGGGGACAAAAGCAAAGAATTTGTATTGCAAGAGCCTTAATTAAAGACCCGAATATCATCATTTTTGATGATTCCTTGTCTGCTTTAGACACCGAAACTGAGCAGAATATTCTGGAAAATATCGATAAAAAGATAAGTAACGCTACTTCCATAATCATCACACACAGAGAGTCTAGCGCTCAAAAAGCAGATCAAATTATCAACCTGACGGAAATTACCAATTCTGTAACCGCTTAGCCGTTTCGTTCTCAATTGTTAAATAAATCATAAAAAAAATTTTGTGATTAAAAGAATTCTTTTATATTTGTTCTTAACAAGATTAAAAAATATCTAACAATGAGTGAATACAAGGAACGCCATGAAAATGAGATTTTCACTAAGGTGTTAAAAGCAGGGAGAAGAACTTATTTCTTTGATGTGCGTGAGACGAAAGCAGGAGATTATTATCTTACAATCACTGAGAGTAAGAAAAATTTCGGAGAGAATGGGGAAGCTACATTCGAGAAGCATAAAATTTACCTTTACAAGGAAGATTTTAAGAGTTTTCAGGAGATGTTTAATGAGTCCACAGATTTCATCATTAATGAAAAGGGTGAGGATGTAATTTCAGAAAAACATGATAAAGACTTCAAAAGCAAATCATTCACAATTGATTCTGACGACGAAGTTTAAAAAAGAATATTAAAAAACACAAGCATCTGAAAAAGATGCTTTTTTTATGCTTTAAAATCAGGCAATTCATCAGGCCACCTTCTTGTAAAGCAGATATGGCTGACACTGTTGATTATTTATACAAAAAAAACGGACTAAAGCCCGTTCTATTACTACAAGATAAATAATGTAAAATTATTCATTGATTTTCTATTTTACTGATACTATTTCTTTCAAATCCTGCTTATTGAATGACGGAGATTTCATAAAGCTGAACAGTTCACTCGGGATCTCATTCTGACAAGGATCTGCTGTTTTATTAGGATTAGGATTACTATTGATAACTTTTGCAGCAGAAAACATTACAATACCTCCATCTTTTCTAAGCGTAACGAGTTCATCATTTTGCGAGCTTGAATTAAAATTCCCGAAACACATTATATTATCGTTGGTTTGCTGGATAGGAAACTTTTCAGAAGTATTACCTGATAAGATATTTCCATTTAATTTAAATAGTTTATAATCTCCGTCAAAATTTCTGTGAGCGATAATTTCATCCGCTCCATCGCCATCCAGATTACCAACAGCCAATCCTCTCCATTCTGAAGCAATTCCCCACAATGTATGTTCAGCAATCTTTGTCATTATTCCATTATCATCTATATCATAAACATGTATTCCGTTATATGCTGCAGTTGAAGAATTTACAAGTAATACGATTTCATCTTTAGCATCACTATCCAGATTACCTGATGCTACTGCTGCAATTTTAGAATCCGCTGGCAGATTAAGAGTGTTAATATAAACTTGTTCAGGAGTGGTCCCATTAAATTTAAAAACAATTACTTCTTTATTTAAATTCCTGACAGCAATAAAATCATCTTTACCTCCGGTAATAAAGTTTCCAGCGGCGGCTCCTACCCAATCAGACTGTGTTTCCCATCCTATAGACTTTGTCTGTTCAACAATATTATTATTTTCAATTTTTAAAATATAAGCCCCATTATTGCTAGAATCGGAATGATTACTTAAAGCTATAATCTCACTTTTGCTATCTCCAAAAAAATCACCGGCAGCTACACCTCTCCAATCATACTGTCCACTATAATATTTGTCATTTGTAACGGAATGAAATTTCTTACCAACAGGTTCCATTGTACCGATCATCCCATCATAATTTCTGATGACAACAAATTCATGAGCACTATCTCCATCAAAATTACCACTTGCAACCCCTCTCCAATCAGAGCTAGATCCCCATCCATGTTCCGTATTGACAGGCACAATTAAGTTTTCATAATAGGCTAGATAGGCAACTACTAAAGGAAAGTTTTCAGGTGTTAAAGGTGTATAATAATTTTCTGCCGTTTGCATCTCAGCAAGCAGCTGATATATTTTTGCATCATATTTAGATAAGGAGGCCCACTGAAAACAGGTATAGGTACTTAAATCTGCATTACCCATTCTATAACCGGACTTAAGATTCCAGTATTCTCCGGGATAGTTCACTCCATTATTGATGTACAAAGGAGACTGATAGATATCTTTCGTTAAGGTATTAGCATAGGCTTGCATATCGGAATCCGTATAAATAGGTGTTGATCCGTTGGAAATATTATATTTACGACACTCATAAGGAAAAGATATGGTTAAGCCACCATGAGAAATATCTTCCCGTAAAGTATCTTTTTTCCAATAAGTCCAACTATTAGATCCTAGATTAGTATTAAAAGAAGTATTTGCTTTTAAAAAATTGGTAATTTGATTAATCTGTGTAAGATAATCCGGATTATCTGTTGCCATATACATCTGCACCAATACTCTTCCCATTGCACTTTGCATATTAAAGGGTAAAATTACCCCAGCATTATGTATTGGCGGATTATCATTTCGCTCTTTATAATAACCTATACTATTATTAGAATTAGGCTCCGTATACCATTGACCTTCGTGATAAAGAAGCGTTTCTCTTACTTTTTGTTTAAGGTCATCAGAAATAGCTTTAAAAGTCATATCATTATAGCGGCCTTCCAAAGTATATTTTAAATTATGGAGCGTAGAGTCATTCTTAACTATTGCTGCAAACTTAGCCATTGGGTAGATTATGTTAGCACTATGCACCATATGAGCATAAGTAGCTCCTACGTCTGGAGTTGTATTATAATGATTGGTTGACCATGCTGCTCCAGAAACTCCACGGTAATCAGATATATTATTTATGCCTGTTTGTGGTGGTTGCAGCTGATCTCTAAGATCATCTCTTCTATCAATTACATTCCCAATAGTTCCTATTAAAACATTAGCATATTTTACATCATGTGTTTTTTCATACATCAATGCCAATGCTTCCATGTGGGCAGATACTATCCACGAAAATTCTACTTGGTTTGGGCTTTTTGAATTATCAGGTACTACATCATACTGCTTACTATCAAATAGATTTTTATAGTAGGATTGAGCATAAGACTTTATTACGAATAAAAAAGCGAGAACTGTGAAGAGTTTTTTCATATTTTTATTTTTGTGATTATTTCAAATATACTTCAAAAACGAAATGGTTTAGTTATTAAAATGAACCGGATTCAGGAGGCTGAACAACACTTCCGGCAGCTCATTCTGACAAGGATCTGATTGTTTATTAGCAGAAGGAGGACTTTTAACTACTTTTGCCGCAGAAAACATTACAATACCTCCATCTTTTCTAAGCGTAACCAGTTCATCATTTTGTGAGCTTGAATCAAAGTTTCCAAAACACATTACATTATCTTTGGTTTGTAAAACGGGAAAGCTTTCAATTCCAATATTATCTAAAAATTTAACGCCATTTGATTCCTTCAGTTTAAAAACTTTATAATCTCCATCAAAGTTTCTATGAGCGATAATTTCATCAGCTCCGTCACCATCCAGATTACCAACAGCCAATCCTTTCCAATCTGAAGCTGATCCAAAACCTATAGACTTATCAATCAGTGTCATTACCCCATTATCATCAATATCATAAACATACACACCATTTTGCATATAATCTTCGGCATCAATCAACAATACAATTTCATCTTTTGGATCATCATCAAGATTACCAGCAGCAACCGCTTTAATTTTGGAATTTACAGGCAAATTGAGCTGATTAAAATATACTAATTCAGGATCAGTACCATTAAATTGATATACTCTTACTTCTTTATTATAATTTCTGACAGCAATAAAGTCTTCTTTACCTCCACTGATAAAATCTCCAGCAGTAATCCCTACCCAATCTGATTCTGCCCCAAAACCTGTAAATTTTGAATGCTCAACGATTTGGTTATTTTCAATTTTAAAAATATAAAAGCCATTCTTATTAAAATCAGCATGATCACTTAATGCAATAATTTCGCTTTTATGATCTCCAAAGAAATCACCTGCACCCAATCCTTTCCAATTGTAGAGGCCACTATAGACTGTGCTGTTTGTAACAGGAACGAAACTCTTACCACTAGGTTCCAGAGTACCTATCAACCCATCATAATTTCTAATTTTTACAAACTCATCTTCATCATCTTCATCGAAATTACCCTTTGCAACGCCTCTCCAATCAGAATCTTCACCCCATAAATGATAAGTATTCACAGGGACAATAAAGTTTTCATAATTTGCTAAAAGAGCTAATGTCAAAGATGAACCTTCTACATTGATATGATCATAATAATTTTTTGCAGCTTGTAAGTCTGCAATTATCTGATATATTTTTTTATCATATTCCGAGGACAGATATAGCCATATGTAGGAAACATATGCATCATAATTGGTATTATCACCTGGAGGAAGATTATTTATAGTATGATATTTAATATTCCATTTCAGTCCGTTATAATTCACTGCATCATTTATCGATAAAGGTCCCTGATAAATGTCTTTTGTAAAACTTTTAACATATCTCTCTATATCTAAAGATGTATAAAGAGCATCGTTATTGTTATTCTTTATATTATATTTGAAGCATTCGTAGGGAAAACTTACAGTCAAACCCGCATGTGATATGTCATCACGTAAGTCAAAAAGATTCCAATATTTCCAGGTATATGAACCTAGATTGTTGTTAACGGAAGTATTTAATTTTAAGAAATTAGCAACTTTATTAAGATTTTTAAGATAACTCTGGTCATCTGTCGCCCTGTACATTTGTACCAAAACCCTTCCCATAGAGCTTTGCATATTAAACGGTAAAATTTCACCCTTATACTTTAGCGGAGGGTTACTATTAACACTAATAGAATCTCTTTCTTGATAATATCCTATACTATCATTAGGATATGGCTCCTCATGCCATTGATCTTTATGATAAATAAGCGTTTCTTTTACCTTTTGTTTAAGATCATCAGCAATATTTTTAAAAGTCATATTATTATAACGGCCACCTGATTGATACAATATATTTTGAATAGAACTATCATTTTTAACAATAGCCGCGAACTTAGCCATTGGGTAGGTTATGTTAGCACTGTGCACCATATGAGCATAAGTCTTTCCAACATTCGGGACTTTATTATAATGATTGGTTGACCATACAGGACCAATACTATCTCTATAATCAGAAATATTGCTTAAACCTAAACTTGGTGTCTGCTCCCTAAGATCATCTCTCCTATCAATAACATTCCCTATGCATCTTATTAAGTTTTTAGCATATTTTACGTCATGTGTTTTTTCATACATTAGTACTAATGCTTCCATATGTGCTGGAACTCCCCAAGAAAACTCAGCCTGATCAGGACTGTCTGAATTACCTAATGATGTATCATAATGCTTCTCATCAAACAAATTTTTATAGTAAGATTGAGCATAAGATTTTAGTACAAATAGCAGGGTGAGGATTGTAAAGATTTTTTTCATGTTAAAAGTTTTGATTTGAAATAATTTAAAGAGAATTATTCCCCTTGATTTTGGCTAAACAAATATAAAAGTTTCAATTACCAAACCATGAATTTATTTTTGAGAACTTAAAGAGAACCATTTTTGTCCACCGACTTACAAATTATAAGCGTATGATGGAAAAATCTTTTAGAAAGAATGTAAAAAAAGAAGTCTCTGTTATTATTGAAACAGATATAAAATAAAAAAGTACACTTTTAAAAAGTGTACTTTCTTTGGGTGAATGAGGGGTCTCGAACCCCCGACCTTCGGAACCACAATCCGACGCTCTAACCAACTGAGCTACAATCACCGTTTTGTGAGTGCAAATATAGGACATTTTCCTCAACTACCAAACAATTCCATCAAAATTTTTCAAAGAAATTAACTTCTCAGATGTAAATCCCTCAGCATAAGTAACTCCCGATAACCGCCCTAAATCCTGTGCACGGTAAGTTAAGCTCTCATAAAAGTCTTTTGTTGTAATCGGAGTTTCTGGTTCTTTAGAAGCAGGGTCATAAAATTGAGTTTTATAAGCCATACAAGATGCAATTTTTGTATCCAGAAATTCTGAAATGTCAATAACGAACTCCGGTTTGATATCTTTCCATTGAATATAATGAAAAACGTGCTTAGGTCTCCACACCTCCTGATTTTCTCCTTCTTCTACAGTTTCTATTTTTCTCAGTCCGGACAAAAAGCACGCATCCGACACTAATTTCGCTCCTTTTGCATGATCCGGATGTCTATCATCAATAGCATTGGCTAATACGATTTCCGGGCGGTATTTGCGAATCATTTTTACGATCCTCATTTGGTATTCTTCAGAGTTTACCAGAAAGCCATCTTTCATTCCAAGATTTTCTCTTGCTGAAAGTCCCAAAATTTTAGCAGCATCTGCCGCCTCGGCCTTTCTTGTTTCATCTGTACCTCTTGTTCCGAGTTCTCCTCTGGTAAGATCTACAACTACACATTTTTTACCCTCTGAAACCATTTTAGCAATAGTTCCGCCACATCCTAGCTCTACATCGTCAGGATGTGCTCCAAAAGCAAGTATATCAGTTTTCATATAATCAAAGATAAGTTTAAAATAAAAACTTCCCAAACATTACGAATGGGAAGTTTTTATATCTATAATTTAAATTTTAAATTACTTATTGATCTCTGCATTTAATTTTACAGCATCCTGGTAAGTAGGATCTAACTGTAAAGATTTAGCTACATAATCTTTTGCTTTTGCAGCATCAGAATCTTTGCTCATATAAGCTACTGCAAAGTAAGCATAAGCAAGAGTCTGCTTGTTTGCTTCCTGATCAGCAGGTTTTACTGTACTGATGAATTTTTCGTAAGCTATTTTTGCTGCATCATTGTTTCCAGCCTGTTGGTAAGAATATCCCTGGCTGTAATAAGCAGGAGCCCAATCAGGAAGAAGAGCTGACATTTTTTGCCATGTAAGGATAGCCCCATTCCAGTTTTTAACATCTTGATATGCTGTTGCCAACTTGAATAATGCATCAGAATCCTGAGCATTAGCTGCAACCTGCTTTTTCAATGCTTCAATGGCAGGGTTAGTAGGCCCTTTATCAACATCTGCCTGAGAAGCACCTCCACCTCCAGCGATGTTAGCTAGTTCAAGATCCCACTTCATTGTTTCATCTTTAGCAGCTTTTGCGATAGAAACTTTCTGCTGAGATTCCGTCATTAAAGCTGATTTTTTAGCAGCATCTTTTTCATCTTTTGCTAAACCTGCAGCAATAAGCCCTTGTAAACCTTGGTCAGCAGGCTGTATTCTAGTTTTCTCAGCTTGAGAAGCGAAAGTATCCATGTTCTGCTTAGCATCTGCATAGTTTTTATCTGCGTATGCCTGATAAGCTCTTAATTTAAACTTAATAGGATCTTCGATTTTGTCAAAAATTTTATCCAAAACTGTTTTAGAATTTGCATAGTCTTCGTTTGTGAAATATAATTTTGCAATTTCTAACTGAGTATACGGATCTTCGTCAGCGTATTTTGTATAGTTGATAAGGTCTTGTGTAGCCTTTGCATTCTGCTGATATCTGATGTCATAACCAGCCAATGCTTTGTATGCAGGAGCGTAAGTAGGATCTACAGCAATTGCTTTATCAATACTTTCTTTTGCATTTTTCCAAACTTGTGCAGCCATCCATAAAGTTGCCATTCTTGTATAAACGGAAGCTTTATTTTTAGCAGTAGGTAATGCTTTATCATAAGCAGACATAGCCTCTCCTGGCATTCTTTTTAATCTGTAAGCATCTCCTAATGTATAATAATAATGTGCAGGAACACCTTTTTTCTCAGCTTTTTCAATCGCTTTAGTCAAGAACTGGATAGCAAGATCAGGTGAACTGTTCTTTTCAAATAAAGTTAAAGCTTCTGCAGCTCTGAACAGAACTTCAGCATCTTTTTCTCTAGAATCAGTCACTACTTTCTGAATTTCAGCAACAGCGTTTTTATCGCCTTTACCTAATTTAACAGCAGCTAAACCGATTTTGTTAAGATAGCTTTTTGCATCAGCAGCTAATCCTTTGTTGAAGCTTTCAGTTGCTTTAGCATAATCTGGTTCTCCCTGTCTTAAGAAAGTATTTCCCAAATAGAAGTAGTTTTCAGCTGTAGGCTCTTTAGCGATCATTTCAGTGAAATTCGTTTTTGCCTGAGCAAATTTATCACTGTCTATACTGTTGATACCATCCTGCAATGTTTGTGCAGAGGCAAAACCGGTAAAAAATACCACGGCTGCTCCAAAAGCAATCTTCTTTACATTCATATTCATTATATCTTTCATTTTATATTTTCTAATAATTGAGTTATATTCTACACAATTTTCAGACCAAATCAATATTTTTAACAAGGCTAAATTGTGAATTTAATATTTTTTAACGCATCTGAACTTCTCTCTTATAAATATTATAAGGCTGCAGACCTTCTTTCTGAACAATTTTTTGACCTAAATGAGTACATGAAAATCTTATAAATCCATTGGCAATATTAAAATTACCTTCATTAATCAAGAAATAAAGAACTCTTGTAAAGGGATATTCCATTGTACTTAGCCCTTTAAAATCTGCATTATAGAGTTTTCCCTTTTCTACAACAGGGAGGATTTTAACCATTTCTCTCAGTTTTTCAGAAGTTTTATCATAAGGACGGCTAAAAGTATTAAGCCCTACAACCCCTATTTTATTGGGATACTTTCCTAATTCCTCTATGATCTTCTGATTTCCCGGGATAATTGAAAACTGGAGGTCTTTTGGCTGTTTTTTTAATTTTTCAGCGACAAAATTCAGATTACTTGAGTTGGTTCCATCAAAGATAAATTCTTTTTTATCAGACATCAGTCCAGCATTGATTTCCTCCATGGAAATACTTTCTTTCGGAGAGTCTTTAGGAACTACAAAAACTACTGCATCTGCAGCAAATTTAGAGGGAAGAAACTTCAGATCAGTTCTTTCTTCATATGTTTTTATTTCTTCAGGAGTAAGATTTCTGGACATTACCACGGCTTTCGCACTTCCTTTCAGAAGATCAAGAAGTCCTAAGTCTTCTTTCTTTATTTCTACTTTGATGTGGGTGTCAGGGTAGTTGATCATATAGCCGTCAGCTAATGCTTCTGTGACGCTTTGAAAGGACTCGTCAGTAAAAATTGTAAGATCACCCTTGTGATAGGAAGGAGCATTTTTCTCCTTTTTGCAGCTTGCAAGCATTATGCTCAAAACAAAAATTACTGCAAGCTTAAAACTATTCTTCATTTCTCGATTTTTTAATTCTTGAGATCGCCCTGTAAATTCTGAAAATACCATAAATAACCAGTACTACACCTAATGCATAGGCAACAGCAGGTTCCAAAATAGTAAAGAAGAATTTATAGACAATCACTACAATTCCTAAAACGATATAAAACAATCCCGTAACCAGGGATAACCAATTGAACATCATGTAACAAAAATACCAAAAAAAATAAAAAGAGAAGCATATGCTTCTCTTTTTATTTATATTTTGAACAAATAAGTCTTATTCAAAGTTCATAGTAAATGGTACACTATAGTAAGATCTAACGCTCTCCCCGTTTCTCTTCGCAGGAGTCCATTTTTTAAGTTTCTTAACTACACGTACAGCTTCACTGTTAAAGTCGCCATTTGGAGATTTCTCTTCAATAGTAACTGCAGAAACAGTTCCGTCTTTTTCTACAACGAACTTCAGCTTAGCTTTAAGCGTTCCTTCGCCTCCTTCCATTAAAGAAGTATCAAAATTATCTCCCAAGAACTTTCTTAATGCTCCCATACCTCCAGGATATTCTGCAGACTGGTCAACATCTTTGTAGATCTCGTTAGGATTATTTGTTTTCACCTCTGCTGTACTAGCTTTAGTACCTGTAGATGGTGGTGGCGGTGGCGGCGTATAAGCCGGAGCCTTTACCCCCTCCTGATTATTCAAACCAGTTGTAGTTTCCAACTGCTTAGAAATCGGTGGTGGTGGAGTTTCAATTTTCGGAGCTTTTACAGGCTCAGGAACTACGTTCTGAATCACCTCAATTTTCTCTTCTTCTTTTGGAGGAGGAGGTGGCGGTGGTTCTTCTTCCTTAGGCTGCTCGATAATCGGTTCTTCTTCGATAATATCTACTAGATCTGCCTTTACTTCTTGCTTAGGCGGAGCTGTAAGATTTTTAATCGTAAGATAGATGAACGGAGACAAAGCTGCCAAAAGGAATAATGCTGTTCCGATGATAAAAGACTTTGTTAAAAGTCTCGGATACTGATGTCTAATATCGTAGGCACCATATTCCTTGTTTCTATTTTCAAATACGATTTCGTCTAGAGTAAGATTCTGACCGTATACATTTTCATCTGCCATAGATTAGATATAACAATTTTATGGTTAAATTACTTTGTAGCAGCAGCTGGTGCAGCAGCACCTCCTACTTTTTTCTCGTAAATAGCTTTTTCCCAAGGTTTGATATCAGTAACACCGTACTGCTCACTTTTGGTAATTGCCATTTCGTCAAGAATATCAACAAAGTTCTTATATATAGCATCGTCAGTTGGCTTAATGATCACGGTAAATTTCGTTTGATCTGCAGCTCTAGATTTTGCCTGCTGAATTACTTTTCTAATTCCTTCTCTATCAAGAGTAGTTTCCATAAGAGTCTGGTCATTCAAGGAAGTTGCATCCTGCTGGTGCCAAAATACTCTATTATTTTTTCCTAATAAGATAGAAATTGAGTTAGAAAGTTTAATTTCTGTTGGAGGTGGTTTTTGTTTTTCATCTTTCGGTTTAGCCGGAAGACCCAAATCCATAACATTCGGTTTACTGAATGTAGTTGTGAACATAAAGAAGGTAATCAATAGAAAACCCAAGTCCACCATCGGAGTCATATCAACTCTGGTGTTTTGCTTCTTGGAACGGACCTTGCCGCCCTTGCCGCCTTTTTCTTGTACTTGTACTTCTGCCATTTCTATCGATATTATTCGTTAGGTTTACCTTCTTGTGATGTAATCAACCAAAATTTAAGAAAATCAATATCTCTTAAACCCTCAAATAGACTTTTAACTTTAGGGTACTGCGTTGTAACGTCACCTTTAATGGCTAACTTGTAGTCAGGATTAACGCTTAAACTTTCTTTTACCCAGTCAATTAACTGCTTATTTGTACTGTCCATAGGAATTCCTGAAGGACTCTTATAATTTTTCTGCTCATCTGCAGGCATATCCAAGTAACCTTTAAGTTGGTTCATTGGAACTCCAATTGCCTGAACTTTCTGGAAAGCCACTTTTTGGTTGTTGTCAAAAGTAATACCATACTTTTGTCCCATTTTATCCAAAAGAGCAAGTCTTTCTGATGCATTGTCCACTGGCTGGAAATAGAATTTTCCATCCGGAGTAGCGTTGATAGTCATTAAACTAGCATCAGGAAGCAATTTTTCCGAAATTGAAGATGGCGGTTTGATCTGCTCCACGTCAGGTTTTTTAAACTGAGTGGTCAAGATAAAGAACGTAAGAAGTAGGAACGCAACGTCACACATTGCGGTCATGTCCGTAACTACTCCATGTCTTTTTGGTTTGACTCTCGCCATTATTATAAAATATTTTTAATTAAACTTCTTTTAATTGCTAATGCAAATATCTTGCTAATTCTTAGTTGAATTCAGCGAAAGATTGTTGGATACTCATAGAGATCTCGTCGATCTTGTAAGTTAATCCATCAATTTTAGATGTAAAGAAGTTATAAAGGATAATAGCGATTGCTGAAGTACCAATACCTAATGCCGTGTTGATCAAGGCTTCAGAGATACCTGTAGATAGAGCAGCAGCATCCGGAGTACCACCTCCTGAACCTAATGCGAAGAATGCCTTGATCATCCCGATTACGGTTCCAAGTAGTGCGATTAACGTTGCAACTGTACCTAGAGTAGAAAGGATCATCATGTTTTTCTCAAGCATTGGCATCTCGAGAGTAGTAGCTTCTTCGATAGCTTTGTTAAGAGCTACCATTTTCTGCTCCTTATTTAATGTAGTATCGTGAGAAAGTGCTTTGTAAGTAGTAAGACCTTCTTTTACTACGTTACCTACAGAACCTTGTTGTCTGTCACACTCTTCGATAGCTTCGTCAATTTTGTTTTGGTTTAGTAAGCTTCTTACTTGTACAACGAAGTTGTCTAAGTTTCCTTTTCCAGCAGCTTTACCAAGAACGAAATATCTTTCAAAAGAGAAAACGATTACAGTAATCATGAAAGTAATCAAGATTGGTACGATAACCCCTCCTTTGTAGATAATACCTAAGAACGATTCTGGGTGAATGTCTTTTCCTTCAACACTTGAAAAGGCTACAGAACCACTTCCTAGTTTATCTGCATCTTTAAAGTTTCCTGGGCTCCCAAGAACGAATAAATAAATACATACTCCTATAATAAATAGAATAGGAATAATAACAGCTGGATTTAAACCTCCTGCCTTTCTAGCAACTACTTGCTCATCATTTTTTGAAACATTCATTTCCATATTTAACTAAATTATATTGTTTTAAAATTTTACAGGGTGTAAATTAAAGGCAAAATTAATTAAAATGCAAGAGTCTTAATTAAACATTTTGCTTTTTTTTGATAAAGAAATTTTAATACGATTTCGATATAATAATTATTTTTAAATATTTTATTTATTTTTTCCAAATTTAACATTTGAGTTAAAAAATCAAAAAAATAAGACACCCATTTTTTTTAATTTCCCAATGTTAAATTTTATTTAAATTACGATATTCACAATACGGTGAGGGACTACAATGATTTTTTTAGGGGTTTTGCCTTCCAAAATTTGTTGCATTTTCTCATTCGAAATCACCAAATCTTCCACTTCCTTGGCAGATAATTGAGCTGAAAGTGAAATTTTGAACTTCATTTTACCATTTACACTTACCGGATACTGAATTTCGTCCTCAACCAGATAATCTTCATTTAATACCGGGAACTGTTCAAATTCAATAGACGTATCATGTCCTAACAAATTCCATAGTTCTTCACAGATATGAGGAGCATACGGAGAGATGATAACGGCCAGCGGCTCTAAAATATTGCGCTTATTGCATTTTATTTTCTGAAGCTCATTGACAGCAATCATAAATGATGATACAGAAGTATTGAAAGAGAAGTTTTCAATATCATATACCACCTTCTTTATTAAAGTATGCAAAACTTTATATTCTGCTTTTGTAGGTTCTTCTTCCGAAACTTCAAATGTATCTTCGTTGAAATACAGATTCCAGAATTTTTTAAGGAAACCATATACTCCACTTAATCCCTGCGTATTCCAAGGCTTGGATTGTTCTAATGGACCCAGGAACATTTCATATAGTCTTAAACCATCAGCGCCATACTCTTCACAGATATCATCAGGATTAACAACATTGTATTTTGACTTGGACATTTTTTCTACTTCACGATCTGTGATGTATTTTCCATCTTCCAGGATAAATTCTGCATTAGCATAATCAGGTCTCCAGGCTTTGAAAGCTTCAGTATCCAATTCGTCTGAAGTCCCTTTTAATAAGGATACGTCAACGTGGATCTGTTGAGTCTGGTAATCTTTTGCTAAGTTTTTAGATGCATATTGGTTGGTTCCGTCAATTCTGTACACAAATGCACTCATTCCCAAGATCATCCCCTGGTTGATCAATTTCTGGAATGGCTCATCATGATTGATATATCCTCTGTCTTTTAAGAACATGTTCCAGAAACGGGAATATAATAGGTGGCCTGTTGCATGTTCGCTTCCTCCTATATATAAATCTACTTGTCCCCAATAGTCTGAAAGATCTTTGGCACAGAATTCTCCGTCATTCTGAGGATCCATATATCTAAGGAAATACCATGAGCTTCCAGCCCAGCCCGGCATTGTAGATAATTCTAACGGGAAAATAGTTTTATCATTAACAAGATTTGTAGCAACTACTTTTTGGTTAGCTTCATCCCAGGCAAATTCTTTTGCATTTCCTAATGGCGGATCTCCGTCTTCTGTTGGTAAATATTTTTCAACTTCAGGAAGTTGTAATGGTAAAGCAGAAGCAGGCAATGTGTAAGGCATCCCATCCTTATAATATATAGGAACAGGTTCTCCCCAATAACGCTGTCTTGAGAAAATAGCATCACGCTGTCTGTAGTTCGTTGTTCCATGACCGATTCCTTTAGTTTCGATCTCGGAAATTATTTTTGACTTTGCGTCGTTATAATTCAATCCGTTTAAGAAATCAGAGTTTACACAAACGGAATCTTTGGAATCAAAAGATTTTTCCTGAATGTCTTCTTCTGTCTCTACAACTTTTTTAATTTCAAGGTTGAATTTCTTTGCAAATCTGTGGTCACGTTCATCATGTGCCGGAACAGCCATCACTGCTCCTGTTCCATATCCCATCAATACATAGTCTGAAATATAGATTGGCATTTTTTCGTTGCTGAACGGATTGATTGCATAACTTCCTGTGAAAGCTCCACTCACGTTTTTCACGTCAGACATTCTGTCTCTTTCCGTTTTTTTGGAAGTTTCTTCAATATAAGTATCTACTTCTACTTTTTGAGCATCAGTAGTAATAGTTTCTACTAAAGGATTTTCTGGAGCCAATACCATAAAAGTTGCTCCAAATATAGTATCAGGTCTTGTCGTGAATACCTCAACGATTTCATCGTGGCCTTCTACCTGAAACTGAACCTGCGCTCCCTGAGATTTTCCTATCCAGTATTCCTGAGAATCTTTCAAAGGCTGAGGCCAGTCTAAAGTATTCAATCCTTGTAATAATCTTTCAGAGTAAGCAGAAATTCTCATACTCCACTGCATCATTTTCTTTTGGAAAACAGGAAACCCTCCTCTTTCAGATTTTCCGTCTTTTACTTCATCGTTTGCCAATACAGTTCCTAGCGCAGGACACCAGTTTACAGTGGTTTCTGCTCTGTAAGCAAGACGATAGTTTAACAGGATATCTTCTTTATCAAGATCAGAAGCCATTTTCCATTCTTCTGCTGTGAAATTTAATTCGTCGTTCTGATTGGCATTTAATCCTTCCGTTCCTTTTTCTTCAAAGTGTTGAATCAGGGAATCAATAGATTCTGCCTTGTCGGTATTTTTATTATACCATGAGTGGTACAGCTGGATAAAGATCCACTGTGTCCATTTATAGTAAGAGGCATCTGAAGTTCTCACTTCTCTGCTCCAGTCAAATGAAAATCCGATTTTTCTTAACTGCTCTTCGTATCTGTTAATATTTTGTTCTGTAGTAACAGCCGGATGCTGCCCTGTCTGGATAGCATACTGCTCAGCAGGAAGTCCAAAACTGTCATATCCTACGGGATGAAGAACATTAAACCCCTGATGTCTTTTATATCTTGCATAGATATCAGATGCTATATATCCCAGCGGGTGACCTACGTGAAGACCTGCTCCGGATGGATACGGAAACATATCGAGTACGTAAAATTTGGGTTTATCTGTGTTATTAGAGGTTTTATAGGTTTGATTTTCCTCCCAGTATTTCTGCCACTTTTTTTCTATCTGCTGATGATCGTAAAACACTTTATATATATATGTTATATGTTAGACTTTAAAATATTGAATTATTTTTCTTTTTAACAAGATTCACAAAAATAATGATTTTAAAGTAAATGGAAATTTAATTTATGATGAATTGCAATTCTATCCCCAACAAAAAAATCCCATCCGGAGATGAGATCTGTTTTATATCCTGAAGTACATCCTATTATTGAGTAATTCTTTTGAAGGTATATGTTCTTGTCTGGAATATAGTAGGATCCTGAGTTTCCTCTCTTACAGCAAGATTGAGCGTTGTAGCATCCAAAGTAATAACCTTTGCATTTTGCGGCTCTACGATTCCCTGAATTTTCATTTGAACGTCTTTTCCTTCCTTATTATAGGTATAATTGAATTTTATATCAGAAAGAATAGCACACTGGCCAGGTGTAGCGGTATCTCCCCAGTTCGTTTTTCCTCCTTTGGAGTCAACGCTGAAAAACCATCTGGTCTGCTTCTGACAGTCAGTATAAGTAATCGTGTTAGAAACCGGGTCTTCACCAACCTCTACAGTGGTAACTACTTCTTTTAACGGTTGCCATGTCCCAACTAGAGGAGCTTCCAGAACAGGATCATTGTCATCACTACATCCTGTAGCTGCAAACAAAGACAAACCTGCAAATAGTAATGCTAATTTCTTCATAGATCAATTTTTTCAAGCGCTAAAATTATAATTTTTTTGATTTATATTACTATTTTTTATGAAAAATTATTTCATCGACCTTTATTTATATATATTTTAAAACCCTCAGACCTCATTTTCCCTTTATTTAACAAATAATGAATACATGAACCCATTCATTTTATTAAAAAAGTTATTTTTGCAAGAAAGAAAATACAAATGCAGGATATTACGAAAAACAATTTTGATTTTATACGCGTTCTCCTTGCCTTTATTGTCTTTCTCGGACATCTGGGCACCCTCAGTAATTCTCCTGATCTTAAAATTTTTGAGCACAGCCCTATAGAAATTGCCGTTTTCGGTTTCTTTGCAGTCAGCGGATTTCTTATAGCAAGGAGTTATGACAGGTCTTCAAGCCTGAAAAGTTATTTAAAAAAGAGAATCAAAAGAATTGTTCCCGCTTACTTATTGGTTATTTTTTTATGTGCAATTTTATTAAGTTTGGTAAGTACCTATTCTTTCACCGAATATTTCAGTAATACACAAGTTTACAAATACCTTTTCTGGAATTCATTATTTTTAAATTTCAAAGCACCCTGGCTTCCCGGAGTTTTTGGAAATCAAGCAGTAAATGGTGCTCTTTGGACACTGAAAATAGAAATGTGCTACTATTTCGCAGTACCGTTGTTGTTTTTGCTTTTTGGAAAGAATAATAAATACAGAAATATAAGTTTGATTATTTTATACTTTTTGTCACTTATTTATCTAAATTATTTTGAATCATTACATAAAATTTCACTTGCTAAACAGCTTCCCGGAACATTATCCTATTTTATCCCTGGAATGTTGATTTACTTTAATTTTGATAAATTTATCAAACATAAAAATATAATTTTCATCATCGCTCTCGCTACCGCTTGGATTGATTTATACTTAAAAATTCAGCTTTTTTCCCCAATGATGATCGGTGTTATCGTAATGTATATTGCCTATTCATTCAAATTCTTAAATAATTTTGGAAAATATGGTGATTTCACATACGGAATTTACATTTTTCACTTCCCAATTATCAGAACTTTCCAGACTTTAGGGTTATTTGAAGATTACAATCCGTTTGTAATGGCTCTGGTATGCATGTTGGTAGTCATTGCTGTAGGGGTAAGCTCATGGCATTTTTATGAAAAAAGATTTTTATAATTTTACAGTCTCAAAAAACATAAATGAAAGATCTTGTCTCCATTATCACTCCCTGTTATAATTCGTCAGAATTTATCGAGGAAACCATACAGTCTGTTCTTAACCAAACCTATGAAAACTGGGAATGGCTGATTACTGATGACCTTTCCACAGATAATACTGTTGAGATCATCAGAAAATATAATGATCCAAGAATAAAACTACAGGTACTGGAAAAAAATGGTGGAGCAGGAAATGCCAGAAACAATAGCCTGGAAAGAGCTCAGGGAAGATATATTGCTTTTCTGGATTCTGACGATTACTGGTATCCGGAATATCTGGAAACAATGACGGATTACATGCAGGAGCATAATGCAGAACTGGTCTACTGCAATTATTCCAGATGTGATGAACAGCTTCAGCCTATTCTAAAAGATTTTTTGGCTGATAAAGTCGTTACGTTCTCCAATCTGTTGAAGACATGCCGTCTGGCACCGGTTTCTACGATGTACGATACCAAAAGAGCAGGTAAGTTTTTGTTCCCTGTAAAAAGTAAGCGTGAAGATCATGTCATGTGGCTTAATCTTTTAAAAGTAATTCCTGAAGGGATTCCTGTACAAAAGACCCTGGCAAAATACAGAATGCGCGAAAACAGTGTTTCCAGAAAGAAAAAAAACATCATCAAAGATCAATATCTTGTCTATAAAGATTTCATGGGATTTTCAACAGTAAAATCATTGTATTATACAGCTAACTGGGCACTGAACGGATTCATGAAATATTCGAAATTTTTCAATTAATGGAATATTCAAAAGAGTTTAAAGCCGCTCTGAGCGCTTTTTCCGCTGCCGAGAAAGACAAACTTATTTTCAGACTTCTGAGAAAGGATAAATTACTGTCGAAAAAGCTGTATTTCGAACTTATTGATCCGGAAACTACAGATGATAAGAGAGATGCAATGGAGGAAATTGTAACGGAAAAGGTTCTTTTAGCCTCAAAATACACCGGAAACGCTCCCTATTTCCTGACGATCATCCGAAAGATAAGTGCAGAGATTACTGAACACATCAAAATTACCACAGATAAATTCGGGGAAGTTTCACTGAATCTTCTTCTTATCAATAAAATCCTGGAAAACAACAGTGACCTCAGCAGACAAAGGTTTGATAATGTTTACAAGCTTTATATTTATGTCATCAACAAATTATTCAAATCTTTGACTCTTATTAAAAAACTGGATGAGGATTACTGGATGGAAATTGATGAATATCTGCGTGACACCCAAGAGAAGATCTCAGAAAATCATTATCTACAAAAACTTTGCGTCAACAATGGCCTTGATACCAGCTGGCTGGAATGTGACAGGATTCCTGAAAACATAGATCAGATCATGAAGGAAATGAAAAGCCAGGGATATTTACGATAAAATTTTCTCCAGAATCATTTTGGTAGAATCTGGTTTTCCATCTACAAATTTTTCCGCATTTTGAGACATTTCTGTAAGCTCTTCCTGATTGTCTTCATTCATAAGAAATAAAACAAATTCTGCAGCTGTATATTCGTCTGAAAATGATTTCCCACCGTTCGCAGCGATGAGATCATCGGCTTCCGGATTCTTTTTGTACTGATTTCCAAAAATCACAGGAACGCCAAAAGTTGCCGCTTCCAGAATATTATGAAGTCCGGCATCATGAAACCCCCCTCCTACAACAGCTGCATCTGCGTAAGAATATAATTTTGACAGTAAACCAATGCTGTCTATAATCAGAACCTGAGTGCTGGAAATATGAATGTTTTGAATTTGGCTGTATAATAAAGCCTCGGGAAATATATTTTGCAAATGTTCTACTCTTTTCAGATCATGTGGTGCTATGATGAGTTTCACCGTATTGTTTTTACGGGAAATCACTTCTGCTATCTTTTCTTCAGCATGCCATGAGCTCCCAAAAACTACAGCTTTATGATCTCCTTTAAAGTCTGCTATAAAGTCTACATGGTTGTTCCGTTCACGAAGTTGTTTTACTCTGTCAAATCTTGTATCTCCCGTTACGGAAGATTTTATCAATCCCACACTTTTAGCCAAGGCTAAGGAAAACTGAGTCTGATGAAAAAACCAATCTACATCTTTCTGAAGCTGCTTTACAAACCATTTGCCATAGGAAGTAAAGAAGGATTGCCTTTCATAGAACAGAGCGGAGATAACGTAGATCTTTGCCCCTTTACTTTTCAGTTCAGCAAGCAGATTATACCAGTAATCATATTTAACCGTAAAAAATAGTTCAGTATTAAACTGCGATATAAATTCCCTCACAATATGTTTTTTATCGAATGGCAAGTAACAAATAACGTCTGCGATGTGTTTCTTTTTAATGACATTCTCATATCCTGAGGGAGAGAAAAAAGTCACCAGAATTTTATGCTGAGGGAAATTCTCTTTAAGCTTCTCCAGGACAGGTAATCCCTGCTCGTATTCTCCCAAACTGGCAGCATGCATCCAGATTACTTTATCTGTTTTTGTAAATGCTGATTTTACTTTATCCAAAGACTGCTTTCTTCCTTCAACGCCTTTTTTAGTTTTATCATTAATCAATGCAAAAACCTTCATTCCGAAAGTAAGGAGACTGATAAATATAGTGTATAGAAAAGCCATTTTAATTATTCTTTTATTTCAATTCTATCGTGATCCGCAGGTGGATTGGATATGACTAAAAATTCGATTTCTTTGGTGGATTCATTGGAGATATAATGTTTTGATTCCTGTGCAATAGAAATAGACTCACCCTGTTTAACCTGGAATTTCTCTTCATTAATATAAAATACAGCTTCTCCTTTCAGAATATAAAAAAACTGCTCTGCTACTCTGTGAAAGTGCAGTTTTTCTGATGTTCCCGCAGGCATTTTTTCCTGCTTCACAGATAAGCCTTTTGTGTTTTTCAGAATCCAGCTGTCACAATGGTTTCCCCAGATATAGTGCTCAGAATTATCTTTAGAATGTATCATTTGAATATATGGGCAATAAAAAGTAGTGCAGGAGTAAATAACACAACGGATAAAAATATGGTGGCAAATGAAATTTTGGGTTTTGCCTGATCATCTGCAGCATATCTGAACATATAGTCCTGAATATTTGTAAAAATGATTGCCAGTACAACAAAAAGTATTCTCAATCCAATTTTCATAATTAAAAACTGAGCATTCATATTCTGATCTGTAATTTCTACAGGGAAATTAGTATCTTCAGGATGTCTTAATCCATAGACGAACAGGGCATATAGTCCAAGAGCTAATACAGGCATCAGAAATGCATATATTTTCCCACCAAATCCATCAGCCTTTCCTTCCATATCAAAGTGTACAGGAATTCTCTCTGGCAATGCGCTATAGTTTTTCAGGGTAAATCCCCACAAAAAAGCGACCCATCCAAAATTAAAAATATCAAAAATTATAAAAAGAGTATTTTCCATTTCAGATGAGATTGAATTAGGATTAAATTACACTTTTCAATACTCTCAGCTTGTGAGTATGCTTGTTCATTTCTTTATTGAAAATCCCCGTGGAGTCCAATGTATCAATTCTTACTTTCCCGGAAGCATGAATGATCTTTTGATTACCCAGCATAATTCCTACGTGGATAATTTTTCCTTCTGCATTTTCAAAGAATGCAAGGTCTCCGGGCTGTGTTTCCTCTATAAAAGTAAGCGGCTCTCCTACCTCAGCCTGTTGTGAAGCATCTCTTGGAATTTTAATATTGTGAATTTTATATACCAGTTGAGTAAATCCTGAGCAGTCTACAGCAAAAAAGCTTTTGCCTCCCCACAGATAAGGTACATTAAGGAATTCTTTTGCCGTAAGGGCAATACTTTCACGTACATCATGACTTCTTCTTGAAGCAACCACCGGGAACTCCACTTCTGATCCCATAGACAATAGTGTCTTCCCATCATTCATTAAAACGGAAGAAAAATCTTCAGTAACGACAGTCACTTTTCTGCCTGCCAGCTCTTCATCCGTTACCGGTTTCAGCTGTTTGGTATCCATCCATCCTTCATAGCCGTCGTAATGCATTTTTATTTTGGTCCAGTTTTTATCTACTTCCAAAATATCTGCACTTTCTCCAAACAATATTTCCGTAACAATTTCAGCTCTGTCAGAATTCTCTGCACGAACCGGCGCTACTGTAACAATACAAATTCCTTTATTCATTAACTCTCAATTTAAAGATTGAATAATTTAAGATTAAAATACGATCTGTACAATCTTTAACTATTTTACTCTTTGAATATTTTAATTACTTTCTGCGAAGAAAGTTGACTCCATCACGCAAAGGTAAAATAAGATTTTCAAAATCTTCGTCTTTTGCCGCCAAATCGTTCAATTCCTGGATAGACTGTGTAGATTTCAATTTCGGATTTTCTTCAAGCACTTTCCCGTACCACAAAACATTATCAAACAAAATTACCGTTCCGGATTTGGTGTGAGGTTTTATCAATCTAAAATATTCTGCATAATTTTCCTTGTCAGCATCCACAAAAATCAGATCAAAAAACTCATCTGTTTCTTGCAAGAATTCTTTGGCATCCTGAAGTTTAAAATCAATCTGATTGGCATATTCACTGGTCTCAAAATACTTTTTCGGCAAATAAGCAAGATCTTCGTTCACATCCAGCGTTGTAATTTTCCCCTCTTTTGCCAATCCTGATGCAAGGCATAGAGTAGCATATCCTGTGAATGTTCCTATCTCCAAAATACTTTTTGGCTGCAGCATCTGGGAAATAATAGTCAATAACCTTCCCTGCTGGTATCCGGAAATCATATGAGGCTGTGTCGTCTTTTGATAAGTCTCTCTTCTCAGTTTTTTCAGAATTTCGGATTCCGAAGAAGCGTGTGCTTCCAAATATCTGTCCATTTCAGGATTCTTTTCTTCAAAAAAACTCATACAATTTTAATTTAAAACAAATTTAAGGATTTTAAAGCTAGTTTTTAAATTCAACAAGAAGATACAAAAAAGAGAGAAATTAATCCCTCTCTTTTTCTTAGCCATATCTAAATTTTATGTAAAAATCATTATACTGCTATACAATATTGTCTTATACCAGCACAAACCCATCCTGGGCAACACTCTGTTTGTGGGCTAGTACAAAATATCTGTGGATTACATCCTCTAATAGCACCTTGTACAGTTTTCATTTCTACTCTTGAAAGTTTTTTTGAATTTTTCATAATTATTTTGTTTAGTATTAATTTCCTACTCTTTAAGATTTTCGGACACCTCTTTTTTATTTCCTTTTAAAGGGATTTAAATATACACATTCTTTTGTTAACCAAACAATTATACGCTAATAATTGGTTAGAAATTAAAAAAACACATCATACCGGGAAAACCCCCATATAAAATACCGTGAAAATACGGATGGTATTTTTGTGGTATCCGTTGTAAGTTTGCAATGAGAATAAGGGGTAAAAACACTAAGAGAAACAAGATGATTGCAGGAGAGACACAAACTAACCATGGGAATCACAAAAAAGTTATGCTGAAAGGCAAAACTGATTCTTCTGCAGCAAAAACTAAGAAAGAAATATCCACTTCATTTTTGCTACGAATTATTTCACTCCTGAAAAAGGAAGAATTAATTTGATTAAAAATAGATCCCGGCCACCTTCGGGATTTATTTTTTTTAAGCAGTAGTATCTCTTTTCAAACTCCATCAGCTATTCTTCCTGATCATTGGATCAACAATCTAATCCCATTCCGGGACCAACATTTCCCAACTTCAATTCAAAAGAACTTTTCTGAGTTCATCTGACAAATCATTGTTATAAACATCAATAAAAACAGTCTGGATTATCATTAAGCAGCCTGTTATTCCGGGGTCCTCATATTTCCAATCTTCACATTTCAATATTACAGGTTAAAGTCCTTATAAAAAAACAGGATAAACACTTATTCTTAAGCACTTACATAATTCTACATTTGATCTAAGTTTCTCAACCATGAAACACTCACACGAGGAGGCCCCCGAAAATCCTAAAACAGAGTAGGGATATTTTAAAACAACCACATGAAAACAAAGACTTTATTTTTAATTGGAGCAATAGTGGGACTTGTTATGATATTTTCCCAGCTAAAGCCTCAGGAAATGTCTTTTTATAAAGAAAAAGGCAATTACATTGTAGACAACAATTACATCCTTAAAGATGTTAAAAAAATTTCTGATGAAGACATGAAGAGTTTATTAAAACTACAAAAACTCCATCAGAATAGTTTGGGTACCAATTTTATTATATACAAAATCAACAGACAGTATATCATCCGCGGATGTTTAATGAAAGCTAATATCGACTGGAAAAAATACGGTGACCTAAGAGCTAAAGTAGATGGCATCCTGAAAAAATACGGAGCCAAAGAACTTGGAACGGATTATTATGCAATTCAAAACAATCAGGTTGCTACTAATGCTGCCCTGCTGAGCCAGAAAGATATTGCTTCTTTAGGTAAACTTACCATAAGAGGTGCTGAAGAATATACGATCTGTCCGCCAACTATGGGAAGAAAGAATCTTACCAATGTGATCATAAAATCTTACAAAGTCAATACAGCTATTGATCCAAGAATCAATGTAAAACTTAATAGTGTGTTGGCTAACTACAAATAACAGTTAAAGGCTGTTTTTGTTCTGAAGACAGCCTTTTCTTAAATCTTTTTGTCATGAAAAAAAAGCTTCAGTTATCCGGAATATTCATTATCATATTGATGGTATTTACCATTGGTATGAAGGGAACGTTTGATGGCTACTACGGTTTTTATTATGAAAACAAAAACTATGATAAACCTCTGGTTTATGTGATATCAGAGAACTTTGCCCAATCAAAACCTATCAATATGTTTACAGCTTATACCGGTTTTGATACTGGATATGGTTTTTATGCACCGAATGTTGCCAGTGATTTTGTAATGAGCTTTGAGCTGAAAGACAAGAATGGAACTCTCCTGGAACAAAAGACCATGCCTTATTTCAAAAGCAAGGAGAGCAGAGTGAGATATACTACTGTCTTTAATATGTTTCTGGATAAAATTTCCGATAAAAACACCTATGACAAAAAATATTATCAGTATCTGGATATTATTATCAGTCAGATCGCAGCACATGTGATGAAAGAAAACCCAAAAGCCGTCAGCGTTACTACAAAACTTTATCTGTACGACTACCCTACTATTGCAGATTTTAAACAGGGAAAAACGAATGAAAATCTTATTCTTATTGATGAATTCAAACATTAAAGTGATGAAAAAGCTGAATGTACTTTATACCCAACTTGAAAGCTTCTTTTTCAAACAGGACAATCAAACGGAATTCTTAAGCTTCTTCCGTGTTGCTATAGGAACTGTTATCCTCTTACAGTTTCTCGCAGTGATCCCGGATTTTGACAAATTATTTTCAAGCAGCAGTATTATTCCACAGGATATTATGAGTGTGTTCACTCCTGACTGGCTGATTACTTTCTCAAAAATCATCACCTTTTTACAGGGCTTCGGCATTGAAGAAAGTACAACAATTGTGATGACCAAAATATCATTTATTACCTTGTGCATTTTGATCATTACCGGGTTTTATTCCAGAGGCTCTGCACTTCTTTTACTTATACTTCAAATTGCATTACTCAAAGGAAGTTCTTTCTTTGCATATGGTGCAGACTTTTTCACAAGCATGTCTTTATTTTATCTCATCCTTTTTCCTTCAGACCAACATTTTTCACTCAGGAATTTTATTTTCAGTAGAAAATCACGAGAGATAAATACCACACCGGTAAAAAGATTATTTCAGGTTCATATTTCAATTGCTTACTTCTTTTCCGGACTGGATAAAGCTTTAGGTTTCAACTGGTGGAACGGAGAATCTATCTGGAAAGCCATTCATCTGCCCTATTCCAACAGAGATCTGAATTTTGATTTCAGCTGGCTTACAGAACATTCTTATCTCTTAAGTTTCATGGGATGGAGTACCATTATCATCGAGATGTGCTACCCGTTTTTCATCTGGTACAAACCGACTCAGAAGACATGGCTTTTCCTAACAATTTCTATGCATATAGGAATCGCACTCGTTCTTAATTTATACTACTTTTCAGCTATTATGATCGTATGGAATATCACCAATTTTTATTTTGAGCAAACAGCGAAAAAAGCAGTTCCTTATTCAAAGAAAAAAATATCAGCTCATTATATTCCGAAACAAATTAACTCATAAAAAAATAAATCCCGAATTGCTTCGGGATTTATTTGTATGTATGGTTGAGTGATTATTTCTTAGGAGCGATATCCATCAGTTTCATAAACTCATCAAGCTTAGGCATAATGATGATTTCCGTTCTTCTGTTTTCGCCTCTACCTGAAACGCTCATGTTCGTTGCTTTCGGGTTGTACTCAGAACGACCTCCAGCTGTAATTCTTGCCGGATCTACTCCAAACTGAGTCTGAAGAACTTTAGCCACAGAAGTACCTCTCAATGCAGAAAGATCCCAGTTGTCTCTCGGAAGATTTGGAGAGTTCAGTGGAGCATTATCTGTATTACCCTCAATCAATACTGAATATTTATCGTAGTCATTGATTACTTTTGCTACTTTACCTAACACTTCCTGAGCAGCAGGCAGAATGTTGTAATCTCCTGTTTTGTATAACATATTATCTGAAAGAGAGATCATTACCACTCCTTTCAATACCTTCACCTGTACATCCTGATCTGATACATTATCTAAAGATCTCTTCAGCTTGTTAGACAATGCCAGGTTCAGGCTGTCATTCTTAGCATTGTTAGAGATCAATTGCTTGATATAAGAATTGGAAGCATTGATTTCTCCTACCAGTTTATCAATATTAGCAGAACTTTTTCCGGTATTGGAAAGACATGCATCAAGTGATGATTTTAAAGCATCATGCTGGCTTTTCAGCAAGTTGTTTTCACCGGACAATGCAGAGTTCTGAGACTTCAAATCCTGAATTTCTCTCTGTCTTTCTCCGATATTTTCAATACACTGCTTATAGTTTGAGCTCAAAGCATCATACTGCTTCTTGCTGACACAAGATGTCATTCCCAGCGCCATTGCAGAAACTGCTACAATTTTTAAAATCTTCATAAATAATCATTTTTAGACTACTCAAAGTTAGGAAAATTCAATTGAATTATATCGGTTATCTTTGCATAAAAGAAATTCTCAACATCTATGTTGGAAAAATCAAGCTTTATCAGTCAATTAAAAAATCTCGTTAACGAACCGGAAAATCATACGTATCTTCTGGCGGTAAGCGGAGGAGCAGATTCTATGGTTCTTGCTTCTTTATTCAGGGATTTTGGGAACAAAAACCAAGATTCAGAATTCCAGTTTCAGGTTGCCCATATCAATTATAAACTTCGTGGTAATGATTCGGATCTGGATCAAAAAACAGTGCAGGATTTTTGTGAGAAAAATCATATAAAATTTCATTTGTATGAAGTTTCGGAAAAGGATCGAAAACCTGAGAATTCTATTCAGCTTTGGGCGAGGGAACTTCGATATACTTTTTTTAAAGAAATTCAGGAAAAGGAAAAACTGGAGTTTCTGGTTACCGCTCATCATCTGAATGACCAGCTGGAAACATTCATCATCAACCTTTCCAAAGCTGCTGGCATCAACGGACTCAGTGGGATTCCATCAAATGACAATTATATTCTCAGACCGCTATTGAATTTTTCAAAAAAAGAAATTTATCAGTTTGCTGAGGAAAATACGATTGAATTCCGGGAAGATTTGTCTAATAAAAAAAATGATTACCTGAGGAATAAGATTAGAAATGAGATTGTTCCGATGCTGATGGAAACCAACGACCATTTTCTGGAAAACTTCAAAAAAAGTTCTTTGTACCTGAACCAAACTAAAGATTTTGTCCAGAAACAGATTCAGGAGATCGAAAATCGTCTTACGGTATTTAACCAAAACAATAAAATCTTATCAAAGGAAAAGCTGGATCAGGAAAGCGACTTCGTAAAATTTGAAATTTTAAAAAAATACGGATTCAACCAGGAGGAAGAAATACCAAAAATTTTTAAAGCCGAAAACAACAGTTCATTTTTTTCAAAAGAATATCAGTTGATTGTCAATCGTGATGAACTGATTTTTATTGACAAAAGCAATGAAAAGGAAATCGAAGAGGAAATTGTACTGATTGATCATTTTGATTTTTCCGAAAACCAAATCAACATCAATCTCGTAGATTACATTGAAAGCATTGATGGAATCAATAAGGGGTTTGAATGGGATTTTGATGCTGACAAACTTCATTTCCCACTACGTTTGAGAAAACAAAAAGAGGGTGACGAGTTGTATCCAACCGGTTTTTCCGGGAAAAAGAAAGTTTCTAAGTTTTTTAGGGACGAAAAATTATCTATTTTAGCGAGGCAAAAAATCTGGATACTGACTGACAGTAATGATTCTGTACTAGGGATCATTCCCTTCAGACAGGATAGAAGATATGCAAAGAATGAGAAGACAAAATGGAGTCTCAAAATTTTTAATGAAATGAACAATGAAATTTAGAAATTGGTTTTTATTAATTCTACTATTTTTAGCGACAGGGATTAATGCGCAAATAAAAAATCCTGTAAAGTTTAAATTCACCATCAACGACCTGGGAAACAATCAGTACGAAGCGGTATTGAATGCTACTATGGAAAGCGGATGGCACATTTACTCAAAAGATTTACCGGAAGATACCGGAATTCCTACTGAGTATAAAGTTACGGGAAAGAATATTGAACTGATTGGGAAGTTTACCGAAGTAGGTAAAAAACATGAAGAGTTTTCTGAAGCTTTTGGTGGAACAATTGTCTTCTACTCCAATTCAGCAGGATTTAAGCAGAAATTTAAATTAAAAGATCCGACAAAACCTGCAGATGTCACGTCTGAAATTACTTATCAGACTTGTGACGACAGAGTTTGTCTTGCTCCCAATACATTAGAATTCAACCAAAAAGTTACCCCAAAAGGGGCAACAGAAGAAGCCGCAACTGAGGAAACAGCGGCTCCTGTAAAAGACTCTGTAAAAATAACTGAAACGGTTACTGAGAATCCTGCCAAAACAGAAGTTGCGATCACAGAAACTTCAAAACTGGATCCTAAGCAGCTGAAAATTGAAACGATAGATTTCAAAAAACCATTAACAGATTGTGGTACTGCTTCTACTAAAGTGGACGAAAATTACTGGACCTATTTATTCCTAGGATTTATAGGCGGTCTGATCGCGTTGCTTACGCCTTGCGTTTTCCCAATGATTCCATTAACAGTTTCATTCTTTACGAAAGGCAGCAAGAACAAAGCGAAAGGAAAAAGAGATGCTCTTATTTATGGGTTTTTCATTCTTCTTATCTTCGTTTTATTAAGTATTCCTTTCCACATTATCGACGGGATTGCAGGAAATATCTTCAACGAGATTTCTACCAGCGTATGGCTGAATATCGCCTTCTTTATTATTTTCATTTTCTTTGCCGGAAGTTTCTTCGGATATTATGATATCACTTTACCGAGTTCAATCGCTAATAAATCTTCTAAAGCGGAAGAAGCAGGAGGACTTATCGGTATTTTCTTCATGGCATTGACATTGGTGATTGTTTCTTTCTCCTGTACAGGGCCTATTTTAGGAAGTTTACTAGGAAGTGCGGTAACGGGTTCTACTAACGTTCCGATGTTATTGACATTTGCATTGGCAGGATTTGGTCTTGCCTGGGCAATCATTTTCGGACTATTGGCTTTATTCCCGCAAGCATTACAAAGTCTTCCGAAATCCGGAGGATGGATGAATACGGTAAAGGTAGTTTTAGGTTTCGTAGAATTGGCTTTAGCCTTGAAATTCTTATCTAAAGCAGATCTTGTTTCTAAGACATTCTTCTTAAAAAGAGAACTTTTCATTGCAATCTGGATCATCGTAGCATTAGGATTAGCATTATATTTATTAGGATTCATCAGATTCCCGCATGATGATAAAAAGCCTAAAATATCCATTACAAGAAAGATATTAGGCGCATTGGGAATAGGTTTTGTAATCTATTTAATCCAGGGATTAATACCATCTGACCGTCCAAAACTGCAGTTGTTAAGCGGGATTTTACCTCCACTGAACGTAAGTTATTTCCATGATGAAAAAGATGGAATTTTAGGAATGCATCCGGAACACGACTTCTTCAAAGCAATAGAACTTGCCAAAAAAGAAGATAAACCTATTTTAATTGACTTCACCGGATACGGTTGTGAAAACTGTAGAAAAATGGAGGAGTTTGTATGGAGCGAACCAGATATCTTACCTATCCTTCAGAACGATGTAGTATTAGCATCTCTGTATGTGGATGACAAAGAAGAGCTTCCGGAGGATCAAAAAACTAAAATTGACCTTGGTGAAGGGCAGATCAAAAAGGTAAAAACAATCGGTGACAGATGGAGTTTATTCCAGCAGGTTAACTTTAACAATAACTCGCAGCCTCACTATGTTTTGATAACTCCGGACGGAAAAGTAATCAATACTCCGGTTTCAGGATATATGCCAAAAGAGGATTTCAAGAAATTCTTGGAATGCGGTGTTAATTACTATAAAAAGAGTAAATAAAACATTTACATATCATTGAAAAACTCACACTTTACCGTGTGAGTTTTTTTATTTCTAATGACTTGAATAAACATCAAAATAAATTAATTACATTAGAGCAAACTAATACCCAATCAAAAAAAATGAGAAACTTTACGGTGATTCTATCATTATTCTTAACTTCTATTTTGTCCGCCCAGACTGCTCCTTCCATTCAATGGCAAAAATCTATGGGCGGAAGTAATGTAGATATGTTTCATTTTGTTGAGCAAACTTCCGACGGGGGATACATTATTTCAGGTTCTACCTTTTCCAATAATGGAGACCTTACGGGAAATTTTGGCAGCAGGGACGCATGGATTCTTAAGTTGAGTTTCAACGGAAGCATAGAGTGGCAAAAATCATTAGGAGGCAGCCAGGCAGAATTATTCCAGTCTATACGGGAAACTTCCGATGGAGGTTATATTCTCGCGGGAGGATCAACTTCTGTAGATGGCGATCTTACCAACAACAACGGTCTTGAAGATTATTGGATTGTAAAATTAGATTCAGTTGGAAATATAGAATGGCAAAAATCTATGGGTGGAAGCGATCGTGATATTGCACAAGATATTTTGCAAACGTCTGACGAAGGATACATTATTGCCGGAACAAGCTATTCTACTGATGGTGATATACTGGGAAGCCATGGAGGTTCAGATATCTGGATCATTAAAACAAATTCCACAGGAAATATACAATGGCAAAAGTCTTTAGGCAGTAGTTCAGCCGAAGAAGTACAATCTATTCAACAAACTTCTGATAATGGATATATTATTGGAGGGACCACCGGAAATATTGCAGATGGAGATGTCACACAGATATATGGAGGAACAGACTATTGGATCGTAAAACTGGATTCGGATGGGAATATACAATGGCAGAAATCTTTAGGCGGAACCGGATTTGATGTTGTCCATTCTATCCAACAGACTTTTGATGGAGGTTATATTGTTGCTGGAGTATACGAAAGGGCAATTCCTCCCTATGCTCTAAATTCCGATTATGGCATCATAAAACTAGCCAGTAATGGAGATATACAGTGGCAAAAATTTTTTGGAGGAAGCAACAGTGAGGTCGCCAACTCTATTCAGCAAACCGCTGATGGGGGATATATTATTGCAGGATTTTCCAATTCTAACAATGGCGACGTGCTAGGAAATCATGGTAACAGTGATTTCTGGATTTTAAAAACAGATAATACCGGAACGCTTCAATGGCAAAAATCTTTAGGCGGAACTGGTAATGAGAGCGCAGGATCTATCCGAAAGACAGTGGATGGTGGATATATTATTATTGGATATTCCAGCTCCAACAATGGAGATGTTTCAGGGAACCACGGAAACATTGACGGGTGGATCGTAAAATTAGGCCCGCAACAATTAGGAATCTCGGAAAGTCAGAAAATGAATCAACCTAACCTCTACCCAAATCCGGCAAAAGATTTCTTTTATGTGGACCATCTTCCAAAAGGAACTGTTATGGACATTATTGATATGTCAGGAAGAAAACTTTTATCCAAAAAAAATAATGAGGAAAAAATAAAAATCAATACTTCTATATTCTCAGAAGGAATCTATATTGTGCAAATAAAAAACAAAGACGGAATCATTTTCTCAAAGAAAATAACCGTCAGCAGATAGTTTATTGATAAAATTCAGTCATTCACCAATAGCATCAATACATTATTTAAGCTTAGAAAAATAATTATTTTTATTATAATCAACTAAATAAACAATAAAACACCAAGCGTAGTGTAAAATTAATTATATTTGAATAACTATCACCAATTCAAATACATATGAGACATTATATATTTACTTTTTCATTCCTTACCTATTCATTATTTACAGCTCAGACTGCTCCATCGATAGAATGGCAAAAAGCCTTAGGAGGAACTCAGGGCGAAACCGCGCATTATACCCAGCAAACTTCTGATGGAGGGTACATCATGGCCGGAGATACATCATCAAACGACGGAGATGTTAGTGGAAACCATGGTGAAGGAGATGGATGGGTAGTAAAAATGGATGGCAGTGGAAATATACAATGGCAAAAAGCACTGGGAGGAAGTAATAATGATATAATTCAGTCTATCCGCCAGACTACAGATGGAGGATACATTGCCGCCGGATCTTCTAAATCTACAGACGGAGATACTACTGTAAACCATGGAAATTTTGATTTCTGGGTGGTAAAATTGGATAACTCCGGAAACATACAATGGCAGAAATCTTTAGGAGGAAGCGGTATTGATGAAGCTCAATCTATTCAGCAGACTGCCGAAGGAGGGTATATTGTTGCCGGAACCTCCAGTTCTAATGATGGGGATGTGAGTGGGAATCAGGGAGGACAGGATTATTGGGTTGTAAAATTGGATAGCTCCGGAAATATACAATGGCAGAAGTCATTGGGAGGAAGTGACAGCGATCAGCTGAATTCTGTTCAGCAAACTTTTGACGGAGGATACATTATTGCAGGAACCACCGTATCTACAGATGGTCATATTACTGTAAGCTACGGAAACAACGATTTTTGGGTGGTAAAACTTGATCTTTCCGGAAATATACAATGGGAAAAAACACTGGGTAATATTGGTGATAATTTGGGATATTCTGCACAACAGACTTTCGATGGCGGTTATATTGTGGTGGGTACTTCTTATGACCCCACAAACATTGAAAACGGTCTTCCTGATTATTGGGTAGTAAAACTAAATAATAGCGGAGTTATACAGTGGGATAAATATTTGGGTGGAAGCCTTCATGACAACGCAATAACAATAAGACAAACCCCTGAATGGGAATATATTGTCGGAGGCTGGACAATTTCCAATAACGGACAGGTAACTGGAAATCATGGCGATCTGGACTATTGGATCGTAAAACTGGATACTAATGGAAACCTGAAATGGGAAAAAACTCTGGGAGGTCCAGACACCGAATACTTTAGCTCTATTGAGCTAACCAATGATAATGGATATATTGTTTCAGGAAATACATTTTCTACAAGTGGAGATATTACAGGAAATCATGGGTTAATTGATGCCTGGGTTGTGAAACTAAGCCCGGAACAATTAGGAATCTCAGAAAACCACCCGACAAATAAGCCTAACCTCTACCCTAACCCCTCAAAGGATTTCTTTTATGCGGATCATCTTCCCAAAGAAACAGTTATCAGCATCACGGATATGTCCGGAAGAAAACTTTTCTCTCAAAAATATAACGAAGAAAAAATAAAAATCAATACTGCTACATTCTCAGAAGGAATCTACATTGTGCAGATCAAAAACAAAGACGGAATCATTCTCTCCAAGAAAATAACAGTCAGCAGATAAGTTATTGGTAAATATTTAAGCTTAACAAAATAATTATTTCTTTATCATTGAAAAACTCACACTTTATTGTGCGAGTTTTTTTTATAATCTTCAGACAAAGAGTATCCTGAAAATTTAATAATCAGTAAACCAACAACATCATGATTATCGGTTTAAAAAAAATAGATTAAAAAGACAGGAAAGTTTAAAATCGCCATAAAAACAATCAATAAATTCATGAATCTATTAATTATTCATCAAACAAGGCATATGTTTTGCAAGAATTATACAACAAATACCGTTTAACATTTAAAAACTTTCAATCATGGCAGAAGTAATTGCACAAGAAAAACAAGGCAGCAAACAAAAGAAAAAAATGATCAGAGTAGACATGACTCCTATGGTAGATCTGGGATTCTTACTCATCACGTTCTTCATGTTCACCACAAACTTTACAAAACCTAATGTAATGGATTTAGGATTACCGGCAAAAGATCCAAACCCTCATCCTACGGACATTCCCGTAATTGGAGATAAAGACCAGATTACATTTATCCTTGGAAAAGATAATCGTGTGTTTTATCATCAAAGTAATGCTACAGACTTAACTACAGGAAATCTTAAAGAAACAGATTTCAGTGGAATAAAAATTTCAAAAATTATTTCTGAAGCTTATAAAAATGCACCGGCACCTAAAAACTTCACCGTAATTGTGAAGCCAACAGACGAAGCCAATTATAAGAATTTTGTGGATATGCTGGACAACCTGGCCATTTCCAAAAAAGAACGATATGGCGTGACCGATATCAAGCCTTGGGAAACAAAGATTTACAAGGAATTAACTCAATAAAAGATAAAGGGCATTTTTAAAATGCTCTTTTTTGTTTACATTTGAAAGGAAAATTGATCTGCAGTACGTAAGAGCTATATTATTTTTAACCTTCTATAATTTTGAAATCATGCTGAACTTTGAAAGAAAAGGAAACGGAAAAGAAACATTTGTACTTCTTCACGGATTTATGGAAAACCTATCCATCTGGAGCGATATGGAGCATCATCTTTCCAAAGATTTTTCACTGCTCAAAATTGACCTTCCCGGCCACGGACAGTCTGAAATTCTTGCGGAAGTTCATACCATGGAACTGATGGCCGAAGAAGTAAAAAAAGTTTTAGACAATCAGCATGTAGAAAAAGTTCACCTTTTGGGACATTCTATGGGAGGATACACCTCTCTTGCTTTTGCAGAAAAATACCCCAACTCTTTAAAAAGCTTAACTTTATTTTTCTCTACTTATTTTCCGGATGATGAAGAGAAAAAACAACAGCGCATCAAAAGCTACAGGATCATTAAGGATGCATTTGCCCATTATGTAAGGGCTGGCATTCCCAATTTATTTAATCCTAATGAAAGAGATATTCTGGAAGGGAAAATTGAAATTGCTCTTGAAACAGCCCTATCTACCAATAATCTGGGGGCTCTTGCCTGTGTAAAAGGCATGGTAGAAAGAACCGACAAAAAACATATCCTGGAAAATCTGGAAGCTAAAATTTTAGTATTAGCCGGCAAGCATGATAACGCAGTGAAAACTGACATGATGATCAAACATCTTCCAGACAGGACAAATATCAAATCTTATATTCTGGACTGCGGACACAACGGACATTGGGAAAAGCCCGGCATCTGTGCTGAAATCATCAATACGGAACTTCTCCACAACCTTCCTAAAAAACTTGTTTTATAACATCAGTTTCCTGATAGATTAAAATCGCCTTTAATAAAAAATCCTGTATATTAGTAGAGGATAATTTTGTCAATGGCTTTATTTTCATTCAAAAAAAAGAAACCACCGGCACCACCGGTTATCGGGCTTACACTTTCAGGCGGAGGAATGCGTGGGATTGCCCATATTGCCGTACTGAAAGCTCTTGAAGAATATAATCTGAAACCGCACATTATCTCCGGAACCAGCGCAGGTTCTATTATTGGTGCTTTTTATTCTTTTGGAAAAACACCGGATGAGATGATGGAAATTGTACGTCAGACCTCTTTTTTTTCCCGATCAGCTTTAAAATTATCAAAAAACGGAATTTTCAGCTCCAATTTTATTCTAAAACTGCTTAAAGATTATTTACCGGAAGACAATTTCAACATTTTAAGAATCCCTATATATGTTGCTGCGACAGAGATGACCCATGGTATTGTGGACTTTTTCTCTGAAGGAGAACTTTTCGGTCCATTACTGGCTTCTTCCAGTGTTCCTTTTATTCTTCCTCCGGTAAGGATAGGGGAAAAAATTTATGTAGATGGCGGTGTTCTGGATAATCTTCCCATTGAACCTATCATGGATAAATGCAACTTCCTTATTGCATCCCATGTGAACTCCATCAGCTACGATCAATTAAACAAAATGAGTCTGATGAAAGAATTTGACAGAATCCTTCACTTAGCCATTGCAAAATCTGTGTATTCTAAGGCAAAATACTGTAATATTTTTTTAGATCCGCCTAAGATGACGAAATACAGCCTTTTCAACAAACGATATATGGATGAAATGTTTCAGCAGGTGTATGAATATACCTGTCAGGAACTTGAAGAGAAAGGATTTCGTAAAGTTTTGTGAGTTTGAAAAGTTCCGGAAGTTTATCAGATCAGGGACTTTCTTTTTGCCTGTTACAGGCCTTCCTCTTTTACTTTATTTTTGAAGGTTTCTATAGTTCCGGATAAAGACTCCAAAGACTTTCCTCCGGCGGCATTGATGTGTCCGCCTCCATTGAAATATTTTCTTGAGAATTGGTTTACATCCACATCATCTTTACTTCTGAACGAAATTTTAACAAAATCCTCATACAGATCTTCCATGAAAAATGCAGACATTTTTACGCCTCCAATGCTTAGACCATAGTTTACAAAACCTTCCGTATCTCCTTTCTGGAAGCCCAATTCTTTTAATTCGTTTCGTGTAAGGCTTAAAACAGCTACCGTTCCATCATTCACCACTTCTATTCTCCCCAGAACCAAAGCAAGCAAATGCAGACGGGAAACAGTATTGGTATCCCAGGTATTGGATGTGATCATCGCCGGATCTGCACCATTTTCAATCAGGTTAGCAATAATTCTGTGTGTCGTAGCACTGGTAGAACGAAAACGGAACCCTCCTGTATCAGTCATAATTCCGGTATAAAGACATTCTGCCATATCCTGATTCACCAGTTTCTCATCATTCATTGCTTCAATGAAATGATAGATCATCTGTGAAGTTGCCGGAATTACGGTATCAGAATAAACAAAATCAAATTTTTCCGGCTGCTGGTGGTGATCAATAAGAATTTTCTTCCCCTGAGCTTTCACCAGCCAATCTCCTAATAATCCAATTCGTGATGGAGAATTAAAATCCAGACAGAAAATAACATCTGCTCCTGCAATCATATCAGATGCCAGCTTTCTTTTATATTCTGCAATAATAACTTTTTTAGACTCCGGCATCCATTTCAGAAATTTCGGAAAATCATTAGGTACAATAACTTCAGCATGAATTCCTTTTGCTTTCAGATAGTGCTTCAATCCCAAACTTGAACCAATAGCATCTCCATCCGGGTTGTAATGGGTAAGGATAACTATTTTGCTCTCTTGAGTAAGTAATGTATTGATATCTAAAAGTTCTGCTGGTGTAAACATCTGGTGTTTATTTTCGTTAAAATTAAAGTTTTCAAAGATAGAGCTTTTATATAAATCATTTAAATATTATTTTTGCACAGAGAAATGGTATTCTTATCAGGGGTTTGCCATTCTTCAATAAAAAAACATTGCATTTAATTTAAAAAAAAAATAATTAAAGTTTGTAACTTATAAAAATTTATATATCTTTGCAACCTGAAAATTAATAGATTAATTACGATTTAAACATATAGTAATGAGTAAAAGAACATTCCAGCCATCAGAAAGAAAAAAGAGAAACAAACACGGTTTCAGAGAAAGAATGTCTACGCCAAATGGAAGAAGAGTTTTGGCTGCGAGAAGAGCTAAAGGCAGAAAGAGTTTAACTGTAAGTGCTGCACGCGCTAAGAGATAATCTTTTTATTATCATATACAAAACATGCTTGAGAAGTTTCTTTTCAGGCATTTTTTGTTGTTAAAATTTACTAAAATTTAGGCTAGATCAACATCTTTTTCTATTTTTAAAAGTTGAAATATTTTTGTTAGAAACAGTCTTTAAAATTAAATTATGCCACATACAAATATCTCCGGAGACAATATTATAAGTTTACAAAGCGCAAAGATTGCGCAAAAAAACTTCACTGTACTTTCTGATGTAAATCTTAACATTAAAAAAGGTAGATTCTGCTATCTTATCGGAAAAACAGGTTCCGGAAAAAGTTCCCTTCTGAAAACGCTTTACGGACACATTCCATTGGCTTCAGGACACGGAACTGTTGTAGGATTTGACCTGGCAAAGCTAAAACCTTCTGATATCCCTAACCTAAGAAGAAAATTAGGAATTGTATTCCAGGATTTCCAGTTACTGTCTGACAGAACGGTTGAAAAAAACTTAAAATTTGTTCTTGAAGCAACAGGCTGGAATGATAAAGTAAAAATAGAAGACCGCATCAATGAGGTTTTGGGAAGCGTGAACATGAAAAGCAAAAAGCACAAAATGCCACACGAGCTTTCCGGAGGTGAACAGCAGCGTATTGCCATCGCAAGAGCTCTTCTTAACCATCCAGATCTTATCTTGGCGGATGAGCCTACAGGAAACCTGGATCCTGAAACTTCCAACGAAATTATGACACTATTGAAGCAGGTTGCCCTTGAAAATGGCGCTGCCGTAGTAATGGCAACACACGATTACCACATGATTCAAAACTTCCCTGGTGAAGCTATCAGATGTGAAGATGGAAAAGTATCCGTATTGGATACAGCAGAATTGTTTGAGTAAGAATTTAAAAATAGAGAGATTAAGAAATTCAGACTTACAGGATTTGTATAATAACCCTTTCTAATTTCTATTTAAAAACATGAAACTCTTTGGTGAGTTCAAGATATTGGTCCGAGTATTGCCTCGGACTTTTTTCTATAATAAAGTCAGATTCATTGATTTCTTTCTCTTGTAATGAAAACTCCAGAATCAACCTTTTAGCTTTTGAATTTTCAATTCCTTTGATATTAATCCTTCTGTGTAAAAACAGATGATTTTCTTTACCTATTGAAATAAAAATTTCTCCGGCTTCAACAGGAATAATTACGGAAAAAATCCCGTTCTCAGATAATAATTGCGCCGAATTGGCAATTAACTGTCTGAAGTTTAATTCTACAGTCTGGCGTGCAATCTTGTCTTTTTCTGATCCTGATTCTTCAAAATATGGAGGATTAGAAACAACAAGATCAAACTGTTCTTCTGTCTCGAAAGTTTTAAAATCCTGATGCCTGTTTTTTAGCCTTGCATGAAAGGGTGCATTTTCAAAATTAAGCTTAGTAAGCGCTGCTGCATCTTCGTTAATATCCAGTCCAAGAAAATAAGCCTGTGGATTTCTTTGCGCCAGCATTAAGGAGATCAGCCCTGTTCCCGTCCCGACTTCCAAAACACTGGAAGCGCCGTGAACATCCGCTAAAGCACCAAGCAGAACACCGTCTGTTCCTACACGGAAGACGTCTTTAGACTGTTCAATTTTAAATTGTTTAAATGTAAAAGGTTTCACTATAAATTGGTAGGCAGTGTAATAATGAATGTAGAACCCTTTCCTACTTCGGATTTCACCGAGATTTCTCCTTTATAATCTTCAATCATCTTTCTTACCATAGATAGCCCCAGCCCCATTCCACTGCTTTTAGATGTAAAATTAGGTTCAAAGATTCTTTCGTACATACTTTCAGGAATTCCTATTCCGTTATCCTGAACAGAAATAATTACCCTTCTCTGATGCTGCTCCACATCTACATTGATGATCAGTTTTCTTTCATCACTTTCTGCCTGTTTTGCATTGGTAACAAGATTGGTTATAATCCTGGAAAGATAAATTCTATCCATATTGATCATAATATTGGTCTTATTGGCATGCATAAAGATACTGTCGTCATTGAAGACACGGAGAATATCTTCAACCTCGGTATTCAGATTGATAACCTCATTATTTTTTTCTGGGAGTTTCGCAAATTCTGAAAAGGCAGAAGCTACCGTTGCAATCAGATCTATCTGATCCACAATTGTTTTACTCATCTGTTTTACCCTTTCTCTGATATTCGGATCTTCCGGATCAAATTTTCTTTCAAAATTCTGAATGGTCAATTTCATCGGTGTCAACGGGTTTTTCACCTCATGAGCAACCTGCTTGGCCATTTCCCTCCAGGCTTCTTCAGAGGCTTTGAATCTAAGTCTTTCTTTCTGGTCCTGAATCTGCAGAATCATTCTGTTATAAGCTCTTGCCAAAGCATTAAGCTCATCATTTTTATAATATCTGATAGGGCGCATTTCATTTTCAAATAATGTAATACGGGTAATCATATCAGAGAATTTCGTAATTGTTTTCGCAAGACTGTTGGACGTCACCCAGCTAATCCAGATACTAAACAGAATAAGAAATATATCGACTAAAAGAATATATTTTACATATTGATGAAGAACCTCCAGGTAAGCAGATTCATTATGATATAAAGGAATATAGACAATTCCGATCGGTTCCAGCTCATTATTTTTCAACAAAAGATATGAAGAAGTAAGTTTAGCATCTTTAGCAGCATCATAATTGATCATATCTACTCTTGCATCAGTAGACAGAATCTTGTTGATGATTTCGATAGGAATCGTTTTCTGCTCAACTAAAGCTTCATCTTTATTGGAAAGTAAATAGTTTCCTTTCAGATCGTAAATAAAAATGTCATGCTGATTGATATCCGCTATTTCGAAAATTTTATTTCCCAAAACTTCCGGAAGATCTTTTGTTTCAATAAGTGTCTGGCTTACCGCGTAGTCCAGATATCTCATTACAGCATTCGTCTTATCCTGCATATCGATATTACTTTGCTGCAGAGAGTGATTTCTCAGTACAAAATAAGGGACAAGCGACGTAGCTACAACACTTAAAAAACATACCAGCAGGAAACCGAAAAACACACGGTTCCTTAAGCTATATCCTTTATACTTATTAATCGACATTCTACTTTTTAATTAACCTAGCAATATACTTACCAATGATATCAAATTCCAGGTTTACTTTATCACCAATTTTCAAATGTTTCATATTGGTAAATTCCCATGTATAAGGAATAATGGCTACAGAAAACTGAGTATCTTCACTTTTTGCAACTGTAAGACTGATTCCATTTACCGTGATTGACCCCTGAGGTACCGTTACAAAACTTCCGTCTTGATCATATTTCATGGTAATAAAATAGCTTCCGTCCTTATTTTCAATACCCACAACTTCACCGGTTTTATCAACGTGTCCCTGAACGATATGTCCATCCAGTCTTCCGTCCATCTTCATACAGCGCTCCAAATTCACAACGGTTCCCAATTCCCATTTTCCAAGATTGGTTTTTTCCAGTGTTTCGTTGATTGCGGTTACCACATATTGATTGTCTTTTATTTCAACAACTGTAAGGCAACAGCCGTTGTGTGCAAGACTCTGGTCTATTTTTAATTCGTTTGTAAAGGGGCATGTCAAGGTAAAATCTATATTGCTTCCTTTTTCTTCAATCTTCTCAATAACACCAACTGCTTCAATAATTCCTGTGAACATATTATTTTTTGCTAAATTTGTAAATTATAATCTTCAAAGATAATCAAAATGAGCCCAAAAAACCATAAAGTACGAGTAGGAATTTCAATCGGTGATTTCAACGGCATAGGCCCGGAGATCATTATGAAGTCTCTGAAAGACAAAACCATTACGGATTTTTTCACTCCTGTAATTTTTGGTTCGGGAAAATTATTCACTTATCAGAAAAATATTTTTAAGCTGAATCTTAATTTCAACTATATTAATGAGGCTTCGCAGGCTCAGGCAGGGAAACTTAATATGCTTAACCTGACGAAGGAAAACGTTAATGTAGAACTGGGAGTTCCCACGGAAGAGTCCACCAAAATGGCTATTGATTCTTTGGAAGCAGCTACTGAAGCTTTGATAAAAGGAGAGATTGATGTTTTGGTAACCGCTCCTATCAACAAAGATGAAATGGTGAAAATGGGCTTTAAACATGCCGGACATACAGGATATTTTGAAGAGAAATTCAGCAAAAAGGGATTAATGTTCCTTGTAACTGAAGATCTTAAAGTAGCTGTATCCACACACCATATTCCAATTGCACAGGTCGCTGAAAATATTTCCAAGGAAAAAATAAAGAAACAGATCAGAGTTCTGAACCAAACCCTTATAGAAGATTTTTGTATCCAAAAGCCTAAAATTGCCGTATTGGGATTAAATCCTCATGCCGGAGATGGTGGTGTTATTGGAAATGAAGAAATTGAAATCATCAGCCCGGCAATCAAAGAACTTTCGGACAACGGAACATTGGCATTTGGCCCTTTCCCGGCAGACAGCTTCTTCCAGCCAAGCAAATATAAAAATTTCGATGCGGTTTTAGCAATGTATCATGATCAGGGATTAGCTCCTTTCAAAACCTTAGCATATGAAGAAGGTGTGAACTATACAGCAGGACTTCCTTTTATCAGAACTTCTCCGGATCACGGCGTAGCTTATGACATTGCAGGAAAAAATATTGCTGATGAGCAGAGTTTTACGGAAGCAATATTTACAGCTATTAAAATTTTCAAGAACAGAAGTGAATACAGCGAACTTATGAACGACCGCATGCAGCCTAGAAAAATGGTTGTAGACAATGGAATAGACGAGGATCTACCGGATGAAACTGAAGGATAAATCTTTAAAACAAATTTTAAATTAATTTGTTTTAAATTTTATTTGTTATTATAAAAAAAATGCATATTTTTGCACACTCATTTTATGGACAAGTTAAGAAACTATGACGTAAGCTTTTCCGGACTAAAAAACGGAAAACACGGGTTCAAGTTTGAGATAGATAAAACGTTCTTTCAATTATTTGACACTGAGCAGGAATTTACAAATCCTAGAATAGAAGTGAATATATCACTTGATAAACACACTACTTTTTTAGAATTTGAGATTAAAATTAATGGATTGGTTGAATTGGTTTGTGATATTACAAACGAAGATTTTGACTATCCTATTGAGAATGAAATCAAGATTTTGGTGAATTTCGGGGAAGAATATGATGACAGCAATGAAGATGTTATTACCATTCCTACCGCAGAGCATGCTTTCAATGTAGCACATTTGATTTATGAAAATGTAATGCTTTCTATCCCGATGAAAAAGATTTCACCGAATGTAAGCAATGAAGATCTTGAAATTCTTGACCAGTTCAGTCCGAAAGATATTGAGAAAACAGAAGAGGAAGAACATGAAAGCGATCCCAGATGGGATGCTTTAAGAAAGTTAAGAGAGAATAATTAAATAGAATAATTTAAATATGATGAGATGATGAATCTCATCGCTCATCAATTAAAAAAGTTATTAGAAAATGGCACATCCAAAGAGAAGACAGTCGTCGACAAGAAGAGATAAGAGAAGAACTCACTACAAAGCTGTAGTTCCTCAATTAGCTAAAGATGCAACAACAGGAGAGCTTCACCTATACCACAGAGCTCACTGGCATGAAGGAAAACTTTACTACAGAGGTAAAGTAGTATTGGAAAAAGAAGTAGCTGCTACTGAAGAAAACTAAGAGTTGCTTTTCATTGAAAAAGCCTCGTTTTAATACAAAAACCGCCCAATTTTGATAAAATTTGGCGGTTTTTTGTTGTTTTTTACGTTTTTTTGGTATCTTTGACCCAAAATCAAATATCAAATTTATGGACATTAAAGACATACAAAATCTTATTAAGTTTGTATCTAAAGCTGAAGTTTCAGAAGTAAAATACAAGACTAAAGATTTCGAAATCACTATTAAAACTCCATTAGCTGGAAGCGACGCTGTATATGCACAGCCTGCAGTATATCACACTGCGCCACAAGCTGTAGCGGCTCCGGCACCTGTTGCAACTCCTGCTGCTGCTGAGAAAGCTGAAGCTGCATCTGATGACAGCAAGTATGTAACAATCAAGTCTCCTATGATTGGTACTTTCTATAGAAAACCATCTCCTGATAAAGATGTATTTGTAAATGTAGGTGACGAAGTTTCTGTTGGTAAAGTAGTTTGCGTTATTGAAGCAATGAAGCTATTCAACCAGATTGAATCTGAAATCAGCGGAAAAATCGTTAAAATCTTAGTTGACGATGCTACTCCTGTAGAATATGACCAACCTTTATTCTTAGTAGATCCATCTTAAGGAATTTTAGATTAAAGATTATAAATTTTAGATGAATCTTTTTCATTTAAAATAATTTAAAATTCAAAATTTATAATTTAAAATTTCGGAGATGTTCAAAAAAATATTAATAGCCAATCGTGGCGAAATTGCAATGCGTATTTTACGTACTTGTAAAGAAATGGGGATAAAAACCGTTGCGGTATACTCTACTGCTGATAAAGACAGTCTTCACGTAAGATTTGCTGATGAAGCGGTATGTATTGGCCCTGCAATGAGTAAAGACTCCTATCTTAAAATCCCTAACATTATTGCAGCTGCGGAAATTACCAATGCTGACGCTATTCACCCAGGGTATGGATTCTTATCTGAAAATGCTAACTTCTCAAGAATCTGTCAAAAGAACGGCATCAAATTTATTGGTGCTTCTCCTGAGCAGATTGAAAAAATGGGAGACAAAGCTAATGCTAAGGCTACCATGAAAGCTGCAGGTGTACCATGTGTACCAGGTTCTGACGGATTGATAGAATCTTACGAACACGCTGTAAAAGTGGCTGAAGAAACAGGATACCCGGTAATGATCAAAGCAACTGCTGGTGGTGGTGGAAAAGGAATGAGAGCTGTTTGGAAAGCTGAAGACCTTAAAGATCACTGGGAGTCTGCCATTCAGGAAGCTGTAGCTGCCTTCGGAAACGGAGGGATGTATATGGAAAAACTGATTGAAGAGCCTAGACACATCGAAATTCAGGTTGCCGGTGACCAATTCGGTAAAGCATGCCACCTTTCTGAAAGAGACTGTTCTGTACAGAGAAGAAATCAGAAATTAACTGAAGAAACTCCTTCTCCTTTCATGACAGATGAACTTCGTGAGAAAATGGGTGATGCTGCCGTAAAAGCTGCTGAATTCATTGGGTACGAAGGTGTAGGAACTATCGAATTCCTTGTAGACAAGCATAGAAATTTCTATTTCATGGAAATGAATACAAGAATCCAGGTAGAGCACCCTATTACTGAACAGGTAATTGATTATGACCTGATCAGAGAACAGATTCTTCTTGCTGCGGGAACTCCTATTTCAGGAATCAATTATTACCCTAAATTACATTCAATTGAGTGTAGAATCAACGCAGAAGATCCTTACGCAGATTTCAGACCATCTCCAGGAAAAATCACAGGATTAAACATCCCTGGCGGACACGGAATCAGAGTAGATACTCACGTATATTCCGGATACAGCATTCCTTCCAACTATGACTCTATGATTGCTAAGCTTATCACAACGGCTCAAACCCGTGAAGAAGCTATTGCAAAAATGAGACGTGCTCTTGAGGAATTCTATATTGAAGGAGTAAAAACAACTATTCCTTTCCACAGACAACTAATGGATAATGAAGATTATCTTGCAGGAAACTATACGACAAAATTCATGGAAGATTTTGTAATGGATAGAAAATATGATAATCACTAAGATTATTTTAAAATATATAATGAAACTGCCTCAAAAAGAGGCAGTTTTTTTTTCCACCCATCATACAGTATCTCAGACTACATATCATAAAAACAATTAAAAGTAATCTATCGTTAATTATTTAATGAAAATTTAATAAAAATAAAATTCTGCCATAAGAAAGATATAAAACCTAAAACAACCTGTTGACAAAGAAAATATTTTTGACACCTCATTATTTTGCCTTAAAATCTACTTTAATTAGACCTCCGTACGACACAAGGTATTTGTTCAGGCATATCATTAATATTGTGTAAATTTGTTGAAAACCAAAATATATGTCAACAGCAGAACAAACAAAAAACTCACAGTATTTTATTGACCTTGAAGACAAACATGGAGCACACAATTACCACCCGCTTCCAGTAGTTCTGGATCGTGGAGAAGGTGTTTTCGTTTGGGATGTAGAAGGCAAAAGGTATTATGATTTTCTTTCAGCATATTCTGCTGTGAACCAGGGGCATTCTCACCCTAAAATTGTAGAAGCATTGGTAGAGCAGGCAAAAAAACTGGCTCTAACATCAAGAGCATTCTACAACTCTAAATTGGGAGAATACGAACAAAAAATCACGACTCTTTTCGGATTTGATAAAGTTTTACCAATGAATTCCGGAGCTGAAGCTGTGGAAACCGCAGTAAAGCTAGCAAGAAAATGGAGTTATGAAGTAAAAGGGATTTCGGAAAACGCAGCAAAAATAATCGTTTGCGAAAATAATTTCCACGGAAGAACGACAACTATCGTTTCTTTCTCTAATGATCCGGATGCTAACCAGAACTACGGACCTTTTACACCAGGATTTATCAAAATTCCTTACAATGATATTGCCGCCTTAGAAGAAGTTTTGAGCAGAGAAGCAGATAATATTGCTGCATTCCTTGTAGAACCTATTCAGGGAGAAGCTGGAGTATATGTTCCGGATGACAACTTCCTTAAAAATGCTTCTGAACTATGTAAAAAATACAACGTTCTTTTCATTGCAGATGAAGTTCAGACGGGTATCGCAAGAACAGGAAAACTGATTGCATGCCATCACGAGGATGTACAGCCGGATATCTTAATTTTAGGAAAAGCACTTTCCGGAGGAATGTACCCAGTATCCGCTGTTTTAGCAAATGACAGCATCATGAATGTCATTAAGCCCGGACAACATGGTTCTACATTCGGAGGAAACCCGATTGCCTGTGCGGTAGCCGTAGCAGCATTGGATGTAGTAGCAGATGAAAAATTGTCTGAAAGAGCTGAAGAACTTGGCCAACTGTTCAGATCTGAAATTGAAAAATTGATCGAAAAGTCAGATCTTATTACCAAAGTAAGAGGAAAAGGACTTTTAAATGCTATCCTGATCAACGACACCCCTGACAGTTCTACTGCATGGAACCTTTGCCTGCAACTAAAAGAAAACGGATTACTGGCAAAGCCTACCCATGGTAATATCATCAGATTGGCACCACCATTGGTAATTACTGAAGAGCAATTACTAGATTGTGTAAAGATTATTGAAAAGACTATTCTCGAGTATAAATAAATGGCTCTTTCCCTTGCAATCATCACTTATAATGAAGAAGAAAACATCGTAAGACTTTTAGATTCATTAGTAGATATAGCTGATGAGATTATCATTGTCGATAGCTTTTCAACAGATAAGACAAAAGAAATCTGCACTCAAAAATATCAACAGGTACAATTCTTTGAGAAAAAATTTAACGGGTATGGTGAACAAAAAAACCATGCCCTTAATTTATGTTCTCATGAATGGGTTCTGTTTCTGGATGCTGATGAAGTTCCTGATGAAAATCTGAAAAGATCCATACAGAGAATCGTTTCTTCAGCAAGTACAGAATTCAATGTGTATAAGGCCAGATTTAATAATCATCTAGGCCCCCACCTGATCAAACACGGTGGTTGGGGAAATGTATGCCGTGAAAGGCTTTTCAAAAAAGAATATGCCGCGTATTCACATGACAAGGTTCATGAATTTTTGATTACCTATGAAAAAGTGGGGTTATTGGACGGAAGGCTGAATCATTATACTTACAAAAGTATTCACCATCATGTCTCAAAAATCAATAAATATTCCGATATGATGGCGGAGAAAATGTTTGAAAGAGGAAAAAAAATCAATAGATTTAAAATCATTGTAAGTCCTGTTTTTGAATTTATCAAGGTATTTATTTTCAAATTGGGGTTTCTGGACGGATTCCCTGGATATTATATTGCCAAAACAATGTCCTATTACACCTTTTTGAAATATATTAAATTGCGCGAAAAAGTAAGACTACTGGAAATTGAAAAAAACACGGTAAAATAGCATGATCTTTTATCTTATTCCTGTTTTGTTGGCGGTATTTATCGTCATATATTTTCGTCTGTATCTCTTTACCTTCCCACACAACAGACTGATCATCCTCATGTACCATCAGGTTGAAAAAGAAAGTCATGAAGACCTTACGGTAAGTTTAGAAAACCTTGAACAACAGTTTTCATATCTAAGCCATAAAAAATATACTTCAAAGTTTTTTTCAGAACTCAGTGTTTCTGCGAAAAAAAATATTGTTATCACCTTTGATGACGGTTACAGAAACAATTTTGAATATCTGCCATCTTTACTGGAAAAATATAATCTCAAAGCAACCATTTTTATTCCCACAGGATTTATCGAAAAAGGATATCAAAATTATCCGATGATGACCTTTGATGAGATCAGAAGTCTGGATAAAAAATATTTTGAGATTGCTCTTCACAGCCATGCCCATGAAAATCTGAAAAACATGTCTTTAGATCTTATAGAAAAAGATCTAGAAAAGAATATGCAAATTCTCGATGCCCAAAAGATACCGTATTCAAAGGTTTTAGCGTACCCTTATGGAAAATATCCTAATCAAAAAGAGGAAAAATCTGCTTTTTTTTCTATTTTGAAAAAAATAGGAATTGATTTTGCAGTAAGAATTGGAAATAGAGTTAATTACTACCCAACACAGCACCCATACGAACTGTGTAGAGTTGATATAAAAGGCAAAGATTCGATCATAAAGTTCAAATTAAAACTTATCTTTGGAAGATTAAAACTATTTTAAAAAACAATTTTAAAGGAGTATTTTGATGTACTCCTCTATCAAACAAATCGTTGTGATGAATATAAGTGGTTTAATCATAACATATAATGAAGAAAAAAATATACAGGCTGTCCTTGAGTCTTTTGATTTCTGTAATGAAATAGTAGTGATAGACTCATTTAGCACGGATAAAACTGTAGAAATTGCAAAGAAATTCCCTAATGTAAAAGTGGTTCAAAATACATTTGAAGACTTTACAAAGCAAAGAAATTTGGCTCTGGATTCTGCAAAAAATGACTGGGTTCTATTTTTGGACGGTGATGAAAGGCTTACACCAGCCCTGAAGCAGGAAATTATAGGTGAGCTGAATAAACCCGGGCAAAAAGATGCCTATTATTTTTACAGGAAATTCTTTTTTGCTCAGAAACCGATTCATTTTTCAGGAACACAGTCTGATAAAAATTTCAGGCTTTTCAGAAAATCGAAGGCCAGATACATGGCAGGGAAAAAGGTACACGAAACTCTGGAAGTCAACGGAACCATTGGGATTTTAAAAAATAAATTACTACATTACTCCGTTTCAGATTATGAATCTTATAGAAAAAAAATGATTCATTACGGAGTTTTAAAGGGGAAAGAACTGGCTGCAAAAGGGAAAAAGTACAATGTTTTAGTGCAATATCTTAAAACAGCTTTTAAATTCTTTAAAGCCTACATAATGAGATTAGGTATTTTAGACGGAAAAGAAGGGTATCAGTTATCTTACCTGCAATCTTTAAGCGTTTTCAAAACCTATGAATCATTAAAAAAAGAGCAAAATTAGTTGAATGAAGATTTGTATCATTAGTTATGATTTTTGGGATTATGATAAGTATATTGTTGAAACATTATGCAAACGGGGTATTGATGCCCATCATATAAAGATCAGTACCGTTACTCATTCCAATTTCAATGAAAGAGCTGTAAATGCTTTAAGCAAAACCTTTTTAAACAAAAATCTTAAGACTGAAAAAAGACAGAAATATGTTCTGGATGCCTTGGAAAAATTAGGACATCAGGATCAGATATTAGTGATGAACCCTGATACATTTGATCTTTCAACCCTTGAAAAAATCCGAAAATATACAGACCGCCTCGTTACCTATCTTTATGACAACCTTGAAAGAGTTCCTGTAGAAGACAAACTCTACCTTTTTGACAAAGTATTTTCCTTTGACTATATAGATGTTAAAAAGCATGGATTTGAAAAACTAACGAATTATATTTATCTGCCCCACTGCGCAAAAGAAATCCAGCAGCCTGAAATGGATCTTTTCTATATCACCTCTTATGATAACAGAAGGGTTTCGCTGATAAAATTACTGGCTAAAAAGTTGATTGAGCAGGGTCTGAAATTCCAGATTATGATTATCGGGAAAAAATCATGGAAACATCAGCTGACGAATATTTTCATGACGGTACCTAAAAACCTCTTTCTGATTTTCAGCATCAAAAAGATTCCTCATAATGATCTTCCTAAGTATTATAAAAATTCAAAAGTGTTGCTTGACCTGATGCGTGAAGGTCAATATGGGCTTAGTTTCAGAGTTTTTGAAGCGATGTCTCTGGAGAAGAAAATCATTACTGATAATGAAGTCATTAAAACCTATGATTTTTACAATCCCAATAATATTTTGATTTTAAACAAAAATATTAGTAATCTTGACAAATCTTTTTTTGAAACACCTTACGAAAAAATTCCTGAGGAAATCTATCACAGATATACTTTGGATAGTTGGGTAAACAAAGTTTTTGAACTTGATACTAAAAACTAGCAAATGGGAATCTTAAAAAAAATAAAAAAACACTTCGAAAGAAAAGAAAAGCTCAAATATCTTCAATCTAAGGATATAGTCAATATCAATCTGTTTGACGATTCCAAAAAAACAATTCTGTTTGCTTCAAGAGATTTTCCTGCCCATGATAAAGAATCCGGGGCTAACAGACTGAAAGAACTCATATTAATCTACAAAGAATTAGGATACAACTGCATTTTATTTGCTCCTCATATTTTTGAAGACGATTCATATGTAAAGTTTTATCAGCAGCATGATGTTATCGTGTATATAGAGAACAATAAATATAAGAATATCTATGATTTCCTGTCTTCCTTTAAAAAGGTAGATTATATTTGGTTTAATGGGCCCCTTGCCCTGAATCTGTTTTACAAAAAAATGAAGGCTCTTCTCCCTTCTACCCGATTCATTTATGATATGGTGGATATTCATTTTTTAAGGTTTAAAAGAGCGATTGAACTGGAACCAACCCGTATTTCTTTAAAGAAAAATTACAAGCATTTCTTCCGCCTGGAAACGGTTGTTGCACCACAGCTGGACTACATTATTGCCATCTCGGATAAAGAGAAAGAGATTATGAGCCAGTACGCGGATAAAAATAAGATCATTACCATATCGAACATTCACTATCCTAAAATTGATATTTCAGAAAGGAAGAACTTTAGTGAAAGTAAAGGAATCACCTTCATCGGGTCTATCCATGAACCGAATATTGATGCGGTAAAGTTCCTTTATGAAAAAATAATGCCCATTGTCTGGAAAACAAATCCTGAACTGGAAGTAAGTATCATTGGAAATGTTTCCGAAAAATTGGACCTTAAACTATATCCTAAGTTTAAATTTTTAGGGTTTGTAGAAAGCATTGAAGAGCATTTCATGAATTCTAAAATCATGGTGGCTCCTTTACGGTTTGGGGCTGGGGTAAAAGGAAAAATAGGGCAAGCCTTTGAATACTTTTTCCCGGTGGTTACCACAGACATTGGTGCTGAAGGGATGAAGCTTACAGATAAAAAAAATGTATTGATTGCCAATGACGAAAACAGTTTTGCAGAAGCAATCATTCAGCTGAATATTAATGAAGAACTTTGGAATACATTAAGCCAACATTCTGTGGACAGTCTGAGAGCATTTTCACCGGAAGAAGTAAAAGAAAAACTTAAAACATTATAATCCATGTCATTAAGTGTAAATTACCATGGTTTTTTTGACGGAAATTTTGGAATTTCTGAAGCAACCAGACTGAATGCCTTAGCATTGGAAACAATCGGTATCAAAGTAAACCGGATTAATTATTCCAGCGAAACTTTTGAGAGAATTGATACAGGTTCCGAAACATCATCTTCGATTAATGTTTTCCACATTAACATCAATTTTATTAACAATTTTTTCTCTAAGAATCAGGATCTGAATCTTAAGGATCATTATAACATTATTTACTGGGCCTGGGAATTTCCCGAAGTTTCCGATAAAGTTGTCGAAATATTAAATGTTTTTGATGAGCTTTGGGTTCCAAGTGATTTCTGTGTCAATATATTCACAAAATATACGGGAATTCCGGTCATCAGATTTTCTCACCCGATTCAAAAGATGGCAGAATCTAAGGATTTTGAACTGGGCCAGTATACTATTTCTTCAGATTCAAAGATCTATCTTACGATTTTTGACTCTTTGAGTACGACCATCAGAAAAAACCCGGAAGCGACACTTGAAGCTTTCACAACGGTTTTCAAAGAGGATAAAAATAGTGTTCTTATTGTAAAAACACACAATCTTGAAAGAAGCAAAGATGCTCAGAAAGCTTTGGAAGCCTACAATAATATCCCGAACGTGGTTATCATTAATGAACATTTTTCAAAGGAAAAGCTGCATTCTCTGATTCAGCAGTCTGATGTTTTGATTTCTCTTCATGGTTCGGAAGGTTTTGGGCTTACAATGGCAGAAGCCATGGCTTATGGAAAAATTGTAGTCGGAACCGGTTATTCCGGAAACCTTGATTTCATGAATGTAAATAACAGTTTTCTCATTCAGTATGATTTCATCAAAACCTCCAATACAAAAGGATTGATCGACGAAGGTTTAACACTTGCTAAACCAAGTCTGAAAGATGCTGTTGAAAAACTCCAATACATCAAAAACAATTTTGATAGTCTGACCTCAATGAGAGAAAAGGCAAAATCACAAATCGCTGAGAATTTTTCTATCCAGTCTATCGGGGATTTATTCAAAATAAGACTGGGTTCCATTGATGGTTTTGGTAAAAAAGAAAGCAGCGGAGGCAGTGATGTAAATAATGTTTTCTATTTGAGCGAAATTGAAAGATTAAACACCAGAGTCAATTATCTTGAACGTACTCTTTATAATAAAATAAGAAAAAAAGTAAACGCGTTTTTTAAAAAAGGCAGAAAATAATTTTATTTGGTTAATTTTCCGGGCCGTCATCCAATGGACAGGTCTATAGATTAATAATGAAATAATAATCATGTTTCATATGAAAGACAAAATTGCAATAGTAGTCCAAAGATATGGATTGGAGATCAACGGAGGCGCAGAGCTTCACGCAAGATTACTAGCTGAAAAATTATCTGCCATCTATGATATTGAAATTATTACAACCTGTGCTATAGAATTCGAACGTTGGGATAATCATTATCCGGAAGGAATTGAAATCATCAACGACATTAAAGTAAGAAGATTTAAAACTTTAAAAAAAGACTTAAAAAAATTCAACGAGCTAAGTAAAATAGCTCGTAACTTATATAAGTATTATAGCAGAAAGCTAAGTGTTCTAAACTTCCCTTATTTGCTTTATAAGAGATTTAAATACAACAAAAAAGATTTTAATTTCAATGAATGGTTAGAAGTACAGGGACCCTATTCCAATGATTTAATTCAATTTATAAAAGACAAAAAAGAAAATTATAAGGCTTTTATTTTCTTCACCTATTTATACCACCCTACCAATATAGGTATAAGAGAAGTTGCTGATAAAAGCATTCTCATTCCTACGGCACACGATGAGCCTCAGTTTTATCTTGATGGCTATTCTCAATTGTTTTCTCTTCCAGAATTCATCATGTATAATACTCAGATTGAAAAGGATTTTGTGGAGAAAGTTTACCCTCAGGCCCAAAAATTAAAATCTGAAATTGCAGGAATTGGTTTCGATGATTATGACGTTACATCAGGCACATTACCGCAGGATCTTTATCAGAACAAATATTTCATTTATATTGGAAGAATTGTTGAAGACAAAGGCTGTGTCATGATGATTGAATATTTTAAAGATTTTAAAGAAAAAAAACCTGAATATCGCGATATAAAGTTAGTTTTGGTAGGTAAAAATTCTCTTGATGAAAAAATAACTCAGGGAGATGATATTATCCTGACAGGATTTGTAGATCATGAGCTTAAAAATGCGTTGCTGGCAAATGCAAGTGCACTTATAATGCCTTCGTTTTATGAAAGTCTGTCATTAATTACATTAGAAGCCATGTTACTGAAAGTTCCTGTCATTGTAAACAAAAACTGTGAAGTACTGTATTCGCATATTGAAAAGAGTGAAACCGGGAAAAGCTTCACAGACAGTAATGAATTTTCCGAGGCTCTGACTTTTTACTTACAGCAAACACAGGAAAATCTGATTTCAGAGGGTAATAAAGCAAAAGATTACGTCTTGAAAAACTATTCATGGGACACTATTATCAATAAATTTAATTCAGCCATCAAATCTTTATAATGAAAAGAAAAATTCTATTCTTTTTCCCTGAAAATCCTTTTTCAAACAGGGCCGGAAATACCACAAGAGCAAAAACGACTCTTACTGTTTTAAAAAATCTGGGTTATAGTATTGATCTGGTGGGGGCTGCTGAGATTTATAAGGGACAAAACGACACTACGGAAATTGATAAAAGTATTGTTGACAATCTGTTCTTAATCAATCAGAAACCACCGAAAATAAAAACGTCATCAGATTACTGGAAATACAAAATATCAAAATTTTCTAAAAAATCTAATGAGTATAACCACTTATTGACAGATTTTGCAAAGAAAGAATTTACGAATATCTTCAATAAAGAAAAATATAATGCCATCGTCATCAATTATGAGTTCTGGGCCGGATTAATTGATAATGAGTCTATGAAAGATACTTTAAAAATCATTGACACTCATGATTGGATTACACTCAATGAATTCTACAAAAACAAATCATTAGATATTGGAAAGCGCTTGAATGAGGAGATAAATAACCTTTCAAAATTTGATAAGGTGATCACCATATCAGAAGATGAACATCTTGTTTTTAAAAGATTTTTAGGAGAAAAGGTAATCAATATTCCTCCTTCTTTCACCCCTCATTTCGAGAAAAATGACACTGATAAAAAGTATGATTTAATTTTTGTGGGGTCTGAAAATATTTTCAATATACAATCAATGCAATGGTTTTTTGATCATGTATATCCATTACTTCCCAAAAACATTCATATGGTAATTATTGGAAGGATATGCAAACACTTCCAAGAACGGGAAGGGGTCAAATTGGTAGAATTTGCAGAAAATTTAGAAGAATATTACCACCAGTCGAAAATTGCAATTTGCCCGATGCTGGAAGGTACGGGTATCAAAATAAAAGTAATAGAAGCATTATCTTACGGTCTTCCTGTTGTAGGAACTGAAAGAGCTATTGATGGCTTTCCGTCAAAAATTTCAAATGGCTGCTTAGTAACTGACAATCCGGAATTTTTTAGGGATCAGATAATGTCTTTACTACAAAATGAATCTTCTTATCAGGAAATGAAAATACAGGCTGAAGTCTATTTTAAGAATAATTTTTCTGAAGAAAAAGCGATAGAAAAATGGAAAAACATTTTACATTAATGGATGATTTAGCAATTATCATATTGAATTACAATTCTTTTGATGACACCAACAGGGAAGTTAATTCATTATTAAGCGAAGGAATTTCTCAAAAATCTATTTATGTAGTAGATAATAATTCAAAAGACAGGAAAGAAATTGAGAAACTGGGATCTCAAAAACACATACACTATATTTTAAGTGATTATAATGGAGGTTACGCTTTCGGTAATAATCTGGCCATAAAAAAAGCGATAGAAGACGGTAAGAATTATTTTTTATTATTAAATCCGGACATTGAAATATCACGTAGTACGATCTGCCAATTATACAAAGATTTAAAAGAGCTTCCAGATATTGGAATAATAGGTCCCCGCATCTGCTACAGAAACATTCGTGACAGAATATTTTCAGACGGCGGACTGCTATTCCCTGAAGAGGGGTTTCAGGGTGGACATACCAATTCTGAAAAGGATAAGAATCATGTAAATGCTCCTCATTATAACTACAACATACAATATGTAGATGGAAGTGCATTAATGTTCAGAAAGGAAATATTAGATGATGTGGGTTTAATGAATACCCGTTTTTTCATGTATTATGAAGAGTCTGAATGGTGTCTGCGCCTCCTTAGGAATAACAAATGGAAGATTGCGGTGAATACCCAATGTGAAGCTTTCAACCTTGCCAGTAATAAAGGCAGTTTTTACGAATATTATATCACCAGAAACCGAATCTGGATGTGCAGATTATACGATGGAAATATAAAATATGTAACCAAAGAACGATGGAAATTCGCAAGGAAAGCACTTAAAAAAGGAAAATTTTCTATGGCGAAAGCATACATTAAAGGTATATTAGACGGTCTTTATTCCAATTTAGAGAAAATAAAAAATGAGTAATAAAAAAAATATTATTAAAGTAGGATATCTTTTATCGTATGACTACTCTTACATCTTTACATCTCTTCAGCATATTTATGAGCATGCAGACTGTATCGTGATAAGCTATGATGCCAATAATAAAACATGGGCGGGAAATGACATCCATATTCCTGAAAATGTTTTTAGTGATATCAAAAAATTGGATATTAAGAATAAAATCATCTTTTATAAAGACACTTTTTTTATTGAAGGTATGCAGCCGATGGATCTGGAGACCAGACAAAGAAATATGATGGCTGAAAAGATGGGGTCTGCCGGATGGCATATCCAGATGGATGGTGATGAATATGCCTATGATTTCAAGGTATTAGCTCAGTTTTTGAAAAAAAATAAATTCTTATTGAAGAATCCAGCTAAAAATCCTTTTAATTTTCAGGTAAACTTCGTTACATTATTCAAACATAATACTGAAGGTTTCTTCGTTATTACACCTTTTGATGAGAAGTGTATGCTTATTACAAACTATCCTAAATATGAATATGCCAGAAATACCAATAAGGGAAGAATTCTCCCATTAGATTTTTATTTAATTCATCAGTCCTGGGCGCGTGAAGAAATGGAAATTTCAGAAAAGATCAATAACTGGGGGCATAAAAATGATTTTGACACTTCAAAATTTTTAAATTCCTGGAAAGAGGTCAATTCTGATAATTACAAAACATTCATAGATTTCCATCCATTATATAAAGGGATCTGGAAAGAACTTTCTTTTTTCCCGGCAAAAAACATTGATGAATTTATTCTGTCCTTTTCTAAGAAATATCCTCAGCAAAAACTCAATCTGAACTTATCTTTCACAAAAAAAATAAAGATGAGAATTAAAAGCCTTTTTTAATTCCTTCAGACCAAAAATATAAAGGCTAATGTTGTTGTAACACTAGCCTTTTTTATTATTTGATAAAAACATTCTCAAATTTCTCCATGACTGTCCGTGGATTGAAAAGTTCAGAATAACAATCCCAGTTTTTATCAGGATCCGGTTCAAAATTATTCAGAATCTGCAGGATATCTTTTTTATCGCTGTATAAGAACGCTTTATCTCCCAAAATCTCAAGATGTGACTTTTCATCAGATCCGGACCATGTTATAATAGGTTTATTTTTAATGGAAAACTCGCCTACCGCCATTCCGAAACTCTCTCCCTGTCTACGGGCATGCAAAAATGCATCAGAAGTATTAATAAATTTCACTTTTCTTTCAACATCTGTTGTAGGAGGAAGGAAAATAATATTCTTGTAAGACCTGAAAAAGTTTTTCTTTACAAATGCATCGGTTCCCATAAAAACAAAATATATATTTTTATTTTTCAGGGCTGTTTTCTTTACAGCATCCATTACGAAATCTATATCAAAAGTTTCGGTTCCTCCGTATCTTGCAAATACCACAGCATCTTTCGGAATATTCAATTCGGCCCGAAGATCACCTCCTATTTCAGGAAGATCTACGATATGAGGAACAAAAGGAAGCTTTCCATCACTCATGGTTTTTGCCAGCCATTCGGAGACATATGCGTAGACATCACCGTAAGGCTCATTATACTTAAAAACCGCATGAATAACCGTTTTAATAAGATCTTGTGGGGTATCCGTTTCCTTTTCACCAGATTTTATCGCATAAAAAAGATCAGCATTTGATTTCTTAATAAGAGCATCTCTTTCCTTTATATCACTATATCCAACAACATTAAACCTCTTTTTAAAACGCCCGATAGCTTCTTCTGCATTATTCGGACTATTTTGGGGATAAAGAATCATTGATTCATTGCCAAGCATTTCCTCATTATAATAAGCGTAATCAAAAAGGGCATTGGAAGTCCCTCTATAACATAATTGATTTTCGTGGAAAATAATTTTCATTTGTTAGTAAATAAGTTAAATTATTTAGCTTCTATCCTATTCAATGACAGAAACAGGAATACGATAATCTTATTTCTGTAGTTTCTGACACAGATTTCATCTGTAAAGACAAAATGCTCTTTCATTGATAAACTAAACTTATAAGGTACAAAAATACATTTTTAATGATAAGACTGCCGGAAATATTCTTTCAGTGTTCCTAATATCAACGAAAATATTTTACAAATATTTATTTTGGTTTTTCGTTGTATAAAGAAACCGTCTCAAAGCTGAGACGGTTTTTTGTAAAATATTAATATTATCTAGTTAGTATGCGTAGAATTCAATTCCTTCAGAAACATAACCAGAAGGTCTTACACTTGATCTTGAATAATAATGATCTTTCCCATTCCAATATCTATAAATAGGAACTGTATTAGGCTGTTGAGTAGCAAAAGCATTAAACTCAATTCCCTCATCTACATACCCCTGATAATATCCAGGAGTTTTTGTATAGTAGTGATCTTTCCCATTATAATATCTATAAACAGGAACTGTATTTGGAGCTTTATATAAGAATGCGTTGAACTCTGTTCCTTCATAAGAATAGCCACTGTAGCTTCCCGGAGTTTTTGTATAATAATGATCTACTCCGTTGTAATATCTGTATACCGGAATGGTATTGAATTCCATATAAACTTTATTGTCTATCAGATACTGATCTACATAAGCCTTAAGCTGAGCTTTTTTAGCAGCATCTTTCACTAAGTCATAGATAATAACCAATCCGTTGTTTCCGAAATCTACCAAAACAGAATTGCTCGTATTAGAGCTGTTCTGCCAGTTGGAAAAGTTGATTTTTGGATTTGACATATCAAGATTCAGTTCTCCTAATAACCCTTTTGATGGATCTCCTCCTCTTGTTTTAAAGGATAATTTTTTAGAATAGTTCATAGAGGATTCTGAAGTATTCACATCATTGGTTACATCTACATCAAAGATATCTTTCATTCCTACTTTTACTCCAATTCTTGCAGCACGGTCACGGCTCTGGCTTCTTGTTTCCGCCTGGAATAAAACATCAAGTTTTGCTCCTGTATAGATATCAAGTGTTACGTGAGTTCCATAGTCCTGTACAATTTGTTGTGGCGTTTTTGTCTGCAGATCCTGAACAAATTCTGGAGTAAGATAGTCTCCCAACATGTCTGTAGTTGCATTGAATCTTACTCTTTTTTGTTTAATGGTAAGGTTATAACTTCCGTAGATGTATTTTCCTTCAAACTTATTGTTTGTAGTTACTGCAGAGTTAAATCCTACTGAAAGTGTTTTCTTGAATAATGGAATACCGGCAGTAACATTCACTTTGGTTGAAACCATTTTAGAATATGCCTCAGCATTTTCACCATATTCTTCAGTATATTCCTGTGAGAAAGTGTTTTCGCTGATCAATCTGTTTGTCTGCTCCACTTTAAAACGATCAATATCAATCACTTTAAAACCAGCTGCAGTTGCATTGGCATATTCACCGGCAACATTATAACCATGCCCTAAGACATCGTAAATTCCGTCTCCTGCAAATTTGGCTGCTGATAATCGGTGATTAGCTTTTGCCGCCGGGCTTTCAGGTGTTGCCTCATTGCTCAGTTCTTCCGTTGAACATGAACTCATGAAAAGCATCAGTAAACTACTGAAGCAAAATAAAATTTGTTTTTTCATAGTATTAATTAAAAGTTTCCGGCAAATATAATATTCAACACTTAGTGAAAAAAGGAATCACACAATGATATATATCATTATTTAGTGAATTCAAATATGGTTTAACACACCATTAATAAAGAAACAATATATCATTTATTTGTGATTTAATAACAAAAACAAATTATAAAAACCAACTTTATTACATCCATTAGAAGACACAAACATTAATATAATACTTTTCCTTTATGAGCTTAATTTTCATAATATGATCAGTCATACATGATCCTCCATGAATTAAAATCATAATCCGAAATAATAAGATTGAAAGCTTTAAAACAGTATTTCACGAAAATCCGCAGAAATAAATACAAAAATTGGAATTAAAAAAAAGAATACCAGGTCATAAATCACCTCTTAAACGCATAATTTTAAGTAAATTTGCAAAAATTAAAATTGAAATGGAGAAAGTAAGAGTACGTTTTGCTCCAAGTCCTACAGGACCATTACATTTGGGAGGCGTAAGAACCGCATTATATGATTATCTTTTTGCTAAAAACCAGGGAGGGGAATTTGTATTGAGAATTGAAGATACAGATACTGCCAGATATGTGGAAGGAGCTGAAGAATATATTGAAGAAGCTTTGGAATGGTGCGGAATCATCCCGGATGAAAGTCCTAAGAAAGGAGGAAAATTTGCTCCTTACAGACAGTCTGAAAGAAGAGACATCTATGACCGCTATACGGAGCAGATTTTAAAAACAGATTATGCTTATATTGCTTTTGATACTGCAGAAGAACTGGATGCCATTCGTGCACAATATGAAGCCAAAGGTGATGTTTTCTCATATGACAATAAAACAAGAAACGGTCTTAGAAACAGCCTGACACTTTCTGAAGAAGAAGTTAAAAAACTACTAGACGAAAAGACTCCGTATGTCGTAAGATTCAAAATGCCTGTTGACAGAGTATTAAATCTTGAGGATATCATTCGTGGAAAATTCTCTGTAAATACAAATACTTTAGATGATAAAGTTTTGGTAAAGAATGACGGAATGCCGACTTATCATTTCGCCAACATCATTGATGACCATGAAATGGAAATCTCTCACGTCATCCGTGGAGAAGAATGGCTGCCATCTTTAGGACTCCACACTTTATTATATGAAGCAATGCAGTGGGAAGCACCACAGTTTGCACACCTTTCTTTAATTTTAAAACCTGAAGGAAAAGGAAAACTAAGTAAAAGAGATGGAGATAAATTTGGATTTCCGGTATTCCCGCTTGACTTCAAAGATCCAGCTACTGGCATAGTTTCCAAAGGATACAGAGAAAACGGTTATCTTCCTGATGCTTTCATCAATATGGTAGCATTATTGGGATGGTCTCCGGCAGATGATAAAGAAATTCTTCCTTTAGAGGAAATGATTAAGGAATTTGACCTTCATAAAGTACATAAAGCGGGAGCAAGATTTAGTAAAGAAAAATCGGAGTGGTTCAACCATCAGTATATTCAGATGAAATCTGACGAAGAGCTTCTTCAGATATTGAAAAACACAGCTATTGATTTTGCAGGAGCTTCTGATGAAAAACTGTTGAAAGTAATTCATCTGATGAAAGAAAGAGCAACTTTCCCTAAAGACATCTATGAAAACGGAAAATTCTTCTTTGAAGCTCCGGCTTCTTATGATGAAAAAGCATCTAAAAAAGCATGGAATGATGAAACATCTGCAATTTTAGCAGAATTGGCATCAGCTTTTGCATCTACAGACTTTACTTCAGAGACATTGAAACATACAATGCATGATTTCGCGGAAAGCAAAGGACTGGGTATGGGTAAAGTAATGATGCCGCTACGTTTGGCTTTAGTAGGAGAATTAAAAGGACCGGACGTTCCCGATATCCTGGAAACCCTTGGTAAAGAGGAAAGTACCTCCAGAATAAGCAATGCTATAAATAATTTTAAATAGAATAACCATAATTTTTCATACATTTGAAAGATTTAATTTACTTCAAGAAATGGAATATTTAAGTTTCGAACTTCCTATCAAAGAATTGATGGATCAATACCAGACGTGTTCTTTAGTAGGAGAAGAAAGTGGTGTTGATGTAAAATTAGCATGCAGCCAGATTGAGGATAAGATTTTAGAAAAGAAAAAAGAAATCTATGGAAATCTTACACCTTGGCAAAGAGTACAACTGTCCCGTCACCCGGATCGTCCTTATACATTGGATTATATCAACGGAATGGCAGACAAAGGCAGTTTCTTAGAACTTCATGGAGATAGAAATTTCGCTGATGATCCGGCAATGATTGGAGGATTGATTACCCTTGATGGTCAAAAAGTAATGATCATAGGGACTCAAAAAGGAAGAACAACTAAAGAAAGACAGTACAGAAGATTTGGGATGCCAAATCCTGAGGGATACAGAAAAGCTTTAAGACTAATGAAGCTTGCTGAAAAATTCAATATTCCTGTGGTAACTTTGGTAGATACACCGGGAGCATATCCAGGATTGGAAGCTGAAGAAAGAGGACAGGGAGAAGCTATTGCAAGAAATATTTTTGAAATGGTTCAGCTGAAAACTCCTATCTTCACTTACATCATTGGAGAAGGTGCCAGTGGTGGTGCATTAGGAATAGGTGTTGGAAATAAAGTGTATATGTTGGAAAATACATGGTATACTGTAATTGCACCGGAAAGTTGCTCTTCTATCTTATGGAGAAACTGGGATCACAAGGAAGATGCAGCCAATGCATTGAACCTTACTCCAGCAGATGCCTTAAGAGAAAAGTTCATCGACGGAATCATTGAGGAACCACTTGGTGGAGCTCAGTATGATCAGGAGACTACCTACCTAAATCTGAAAAATTCAATTTTACAAAACATCAAAGCTTTCTCCAAATTTACAGGACAGGAGCTTGAAACCCAGAGACAAGATAAATTCATTGCGATGGGTCAGTTTAAAGGATAAAAATAAAAAGGTTAAGAATTTCTTCTTAACCTTTTTTACTTTAGCTTTCTTCTATTCTAATCTGCAACATTAAGTGCTATTTCAATATCCTGGCTAATCTTTTTCAAAGCAGAATATTTGGCATCACATACCATTGTTGTCATGACATACTCTCCTTTATCTACCAGAATAAAGTTCTCTCCTTTTGCAGGAACACTCAGATTATAATATTTTTTACCGCTTATCTTTACAATAAGATTGCAGGTAGATCTGTTTTTAATATTGATATAAGCTTCATTTTTGCTAGTGTCATTATTAAAAAGATGGGTAAGCATTGCTGCTGTTCTTTTATTTTCTTCACTTGGGCCTGCTTTAGATGCTCCTGTAGAAGTACCGGCACTTTTTGCTGAGCCGGCAGAACCTACCGATGCAAACGTAGTTGTTCTTCTTTCTTCTTTTAAAGCTTCAATAGCAGCTGCTGTATTATTAGAAACAGGCTTGCCATTCGCTGTATAAGTTTTATTTGCAGCAAGTGTTTTACCGCTGTTTAACTCATTATTCTTAACGATATTTTCAATTTTTTCTTTACTGATTGGTCTAATTGTAGGTTTTGCTTCCGGAGAATTACCTGCCATAATAATATCAATAAGTTTTCTTTTAAAATAATCAGTTTTAGCATGTCCAGGATTCTGCTTCAAAAAGCCTGCAATTACTCTGGCTTCTTTTGAAATCTCAGCTTCCTGCTCTGTATAGATAATTACAGTTTCTTTTTCAACAACAGCTTTAGATTTTGTTTTTTTCTTTTTTTGGGAAAAACCAAGTGAGAAAATGCATATAAATAGAAGGAATAAGATTTTTTTCATTAATCAAATCTTTAAAATAGTATTAAATATATTAATAACGTGAAAAGTCATTTTTTAGTTTATCATTAAAATCATTATCTTTGCACTGCTCTAAATTTAAGCTAAAAATTAATACTAATCTTAAATAAAAAAAATAATAGATATTATGTCTTATACACCAGCTGCTGCAGACGTAGCAAAATTGAGAAACCAAACAGGTGCAGGTATGATGGACTGCAAGAAAGCTCTAGTTGAAGCTGAAGGAGACTTCGAAAAAGCGGTAGATATCCTTAGAAAAAAAGGACAAAAAGTTGCTGCTAACAGAGCTGACAGAGAATCTGCTGAAGGTGCAGTAATCGCAAGAGTAAACGAAGACAACACTTTAGGTGTAGTTATCTCTCTAAACTGCGAAACTGACTTCGTTGCTAAAAATGAAGCTTTCATCGAGCTAGCTTACGAATTAGCTGAGATGGCTATCTTCGCTGCTACTAAAGAAGAGCTTTTAGCTACTGATTTCCACGGAATGACTGTTGCTGAGAAATTAGTAGAGCAAACAGGAGTTATCGGTGAGAAAATCGAAATCGGATCTTTCGAAAGAATCCAGGGAGATTTCTTAGGAGCTTACATCCACGCTGGAAACAAAATCGCTGCAATCTCTTCTCTTTCTGCTAAAGTAGACGGAGCTGACGAAGCTGCTAAAGCTGTTTCTATGCAGGTTGCTGCTATGAACCCAATTGCTTTGGACGAAACAAGAGTTTCTCAGGAGACTATTGATAAAGAATTAGAGATCGAAAGACATAAACTTACTGAAGAAGGTAAGCCTGCTAACATTATCGACAATATCCTTAAAGGTAAAATGCAGAGATTCTACAAAGATAACACTTTGGTACACCAGGACTTCATTAAAGACGGAAGTATCTCAGTTGCTGATTATGTAAAATCTGTAAATGCAGATCTAAAAGTAACAGGATTTGTAAGAGTAAGCCTATAAGCTTATTATCTTCAAAAAAATATTGAATCCCGGTGAATTTCACCGGGATTTTTTTATTCACAAAACCCTTCAACTACAATATTACACAAACTGATATCGGGCGGAATTAAGCAGAATCTCACCATTGAAGCTGCTGGCCGGTAAAGAGCATCCATTTATAAGCCTTTCTGATAAAATTGTATTCATCGGAAAATCGAATAAAATAAGTCCTAATAAAGAGATATATTTACATATTATCAGACAGACTGATTTGAAATCGAATTACCAGTTTCATATTCAAGATGGCATTTATTTAAAAATTGGTAATATTTTTTTAACATTTATTTACATTTTATTAAAAGTATTTCATTTTTTATTTTAATTTTGTAGAAATCCTAATTCCATACACATGAAAAGATTTCTACTCAGTTTGGTATTAATTTTTTTTACAATTAATACACTCTTTGCACAAAGGGATACCGAGCATTGGATTGCTCCTTATTATGACAGTGTCGGAGGGTATAACAATATGCTATACCTATCCACTGATTCACCAACTCCCATTGATGTAACCATTTACAATAATAACGCCGTAGTTACTACGGTTACCATCAGTAAAACTAACCCACAAACCTATAAGGTTACTAACAGCCTTATTTCTACAGGTACCTCTACTGATGCATTCAATGTGGGCAATAAAGGACTTTATCTAAAAGCAGCAAAACCTTTCTACTGCAGTTTAAGACTTGCTCAAAGTGTTCACGGGGAAGTAATTACCAGTAAAGGAAGGGCAGGAATTGGAAAAACATTCTTTGTTGCTACTGCTCCCAATACCAATACCAGCAGTATTCAAAACTTTACAGCAGGTGTACTTGCCACTGAAGATAATACCAATGTAACCGTTTCATGGAACCCTACTGCCGGAGTAGTTTTTATCAATGGAACTCCTACTGGTAACACTCAATCTTTTACATTGCAGAAAGGACAATCTTTCATTCTTGCAGGATCCGGAACTCAGTCTGCAAACAAGACAGGCTTTATCGGTGCAAAAATAGTTGCTGACAAACCGGTAACACTTACCAACGGAAGCTGTAATGCTAACTTCTCCACTGCCCCTTCAGGAAGTGATCCGGTTCTGGATCAGTCTGTACCTGTTGACAGGCTTGGAAATACTTTTGCAATGGTAAAAACAAGGTCTACTGCTCCTAACCTAAATATGGAAGGAGGGCTTATTGTTGCCACTGAAGATAATACTGATGTGTTTTTAAATGGAGGTGGTACTTCTGTTGCGACACTTGCTGCCGGAGAATGGTACAGAATAAATGAAACCAGCTATGTGGCTCAAGGTACTTCAGGGCATTCAAATATGTTCATTTCTACTACTAAAAATGTATACCTATACCAATTTATTGGAATTATGGGAAGTGATGCTACGAACGGATTCAACTATATACCCCCATTGAACTGTTTCCTTCCGAGAAAAATTGATGAAATCGGAAAGATCAATGAAATGCCTATTGGTACAGGAGGAGCCAGTGCTGTTCAGGATATTATTGTAAAATTAAATATTTTAACAGAGACAGGAGCAACAGTAATGGTAAATGATAACCCAGTTGCAGCGACAGACGGCCCCTATCCGGTAGCAGGAAATACTAACTGGGTAACGTATGGGATCACCGGAGTAACAGGAAATATTAAAATTACTTCTACAAAGGCTGTAACAGCAGGTATCAACGGAGGATTTAGTTCCGCAGGATACGGAGGTTACTTTGCCGGATTCTCATCTATCCCTGTAATTGCTAAAAAGACAGGTGAATGTGTACCGGGAATCGTTCTTGAACTTGATGATGGGTATGAAACATACCAATGGTACCGTGACGGAGTAATTATTCCGGGTGCAACTTCTTATACCTATACTCCTACACAATCAGGAAATTATACCGTAAAAGTAACAATGGGAACATGCCCTCCTGTGACAACTCCTATCTATAAAGTACAAACCTGTTTAAAGGAAACAACTCAAGCGCTTAATGCTTGTTCTACTAAAATTATTACCCCTGCGTTTACTTCGTCAACACAGACTGTGGTACCGACTACCGTAGTAATTTTAACTCCTCCTACAAAAGGAACAGCAGTGGTTAATCCAAACGGAACAATCACTTATACCCCAAATCCTGGATATTTAGGACCTGATAAAATAGTTTATAAATTCTGTGGAAACTCAGTTGAGTTTACAGATTGTGAGCAGATAACACTAAACCTTACTGTAGTACCATTCATTGTAACGGATACTTCTATTAAGGCATGCTGGTATGATGTAGCTCCATACGCTTATTTTGATCTTACGAAAGCTAAAGTAACAGATTATAATGCCGTTACTAAAAAATACTACCGTACTCTGAATGACCTTACTGCAGGTATCAATGAAATCACAACACCAGATAACTTCCCTTCAACAGGAGGATTTGTATATGTGAAAGTAACAACTGCTGAAGGATGTACAGCAAATGCAAAAATCGAATTAATTGTACTTCCAATCAAAAAATCTCCGATATTGGTAGATCAATATATCTGTATGGATGCTAAAACCAACCTGGATGCTGGTTCCGGATATGACTCTTACCAATGGAGCACAGGCGCTACCACTTCAGGTATCAGAGATATAGGTGTTGGAGAATACACGGTAATACTTGGTAAGAACGGATGTTTCCTTACTCAGACAGTAAAAGTTAAAAAAGTTGAAGATCCGGTAATCCAAACGATTGAGCTCAACAACAATACCGCAACAGTAATTGTAAGCGGAGGTAAAGCACCTTATAAATATGCCGTTGACGGAACTGCTAACTGGCAGGATTCAAATACCTTCACAGGCTTAACAAGAGGACAACATACTTTCTATGTAAAAGACTTCTATAACTGTACTCCTACTGAGGTAGAAATTACAGTTCCTAATCTATTGAATGCCATTACTCCTAATGGAGATAACGTAAATGACTATATAGATTACAGTGAGCTTGCTTATAAAGAAAACCTAAGTTTTGTAGTATATGACAGATATGGAAATATGGTATTTACCGGAAATAAATTCAACAACTACAGATGGGACGGAAAACACTTTGATAAGAAACTTGGAACAGGAACATATTGGTATCATATCAACTGGACTGAATCCAATAAAGAAAAGACTCCAATAAAATATACAGGTTGGATTCTTGTTAAAAACAGAGAGTAATAATTAGTTAAAACCATAATGGTAAGCCACGATTTCATAATCGTGGCTTTTTTATTACATTTTCAAGCATTTAATACTTTTTATTATTAAATTTGTGATAAATACTACTACTGAATGAAGAAAATTCTATCTTTTTTATTTATATTTTATATTTTCACCTCTGCTTTTGCCCAATTGGACCGAGAGCATTGGTTTTCTCCGATGGTAGACAGGACCGGCGCTCCCAATCCTTATCAGAAACTGTATTTATCCACCAGCAGAACAACTCCTTTTCCTGTAAATATTTATAACAATAATGTTCTCATCGGAACGGTGAACATCAGTAAAAATAATCCACAGAAATTCGATGTACTAAGGAATTATATAATTACCACACAGCAGACGGATTTATTTACCCCTACAACCAAAGGGTTATATCTTAAAGCAGAATTTCCTTTTTATGCCAATTTAAGGTTCTCGGTATTCAACCACGCAGAAATTATCACTTCCAAAGGGATTCCTTCCACAGGAAAAACATTTTATGCAGCCTCCGCTCCTATTACGGTGAGCAACAATATTCTGAACTTCATGACCAGTGTACTGGCAACTGAAGATAACACAACCGTTACCATTTCCGGATACAACCCTGCCGTTCAGTTTTCTAATGGAACAACAGGAGCCACCAATCCGACAATGACTTTCACTTTAAATAAGGGACAGTCTTACATCATTGACGGAATGGGGGATATAGCAGGAAACTTTGATGGTTTCATCGGCTCTAAAATTATTTCAAACAAACCTGTCAATGTTACCAATGGAAATTTTAACGGGCAATATGCAGGAAATTTCCCCTCCAGTTCTGATATTTTAATGGACCAGGCAGTACCTGTCAACAGGCTTGGAAATGAATTTGCCCTTGTAAAAGGTAACGGCCCGCTTGGTTCCAATATGGAAGGCGCTGTCGTTATTGCTACAGAGGACAACACTCAGATCTTTGTCAATAATGAAATACCTCCCGTAGCTACCATTAATGCAGGAAAATACTTCGTTATTCCTGATTCCAAATATATCCTTCAGGGAAACGGACATTATAATTTATATCTAAAAACATCAAAAAATGCTTATGTCTACCAGATTTTAGCCGGAGATTCAAATTCGGGAAATGAAACGGCTACCGGAGGATTCAATTTCATTCCGGCTTTGAACTGCTACCTTCCGAAACAGATTAATGAACTGGGGCTTATCAATGAAAATTTTGTTCATTCCAATGGTAATCCCAGCGGTATTCTGAACATCCCAACAAAACTAAATCTTATAACAGAAAGGGGAGCGATTATTACAGTAAATGGAGCCAATCCTCCTGCGGTAACAGGTCCTTACAATATGACCGGAACTACCAACTGGGTTACTTATGGAATTCCCAATGTGACGGGTACTATTACTGTGGTTTCAAACAAGGCCATTATGGCAGGCATAACTGCCGGAAGTGATGCCGTAGGATATGGAGGTTTTTTCGCCGGTTTTCCTACGCAGCCCGTTATCTTACAATCAGGCGACGGCTGTATTCCTGGTATTGTTCTTACTGTGGATCCACTTATCTATGACACTTATCAATGGTATAGAAACGGCACACTTGTTCCGGGAGCTACGGCATCTTCAATTACCCCTACACTACCCGGAAATTATACCTGTTCTGTAACAATGGGAAGCTGCGCACCTTTAATTACTGAAAAATTTAAGGTTCTGAATTGTACAAAACTCAGCAATGCTTCCTACAATGTATGCACTTCACAGACTATAACACCTACCTTCAGTACTTCATCACAAACTCCTGTTCCTGGCACGGTAGCGATTACAACAGCTCCTTCTTTGGGTACTGCTGTGATAAACCCTGTTACAGGAATCATTACTTATACTGTAAATACTCCCGGTACATCAGGAACAGATACATTCACTTATACATTCTGCGGAAATGATCCGGACTTTCCGGATTGTGAAACAATAACAGTTACCATCAATATTCAGGCGCTTACAGTAATGAATACAACATTATTTGCCTGTGATATCAACGGACAGGGAACATTCAATTTGACGACAGCAAATATTACTAATAACTCCCCCGTTACAATTACTTACTATCCTACTCTTCTGGATGCTCAGAATGAAAATGCCGCAGCATTGATCACCAATACTACAGCTTATCCTGCACCTAATGGAACAATCATATATGCTGTTGTAAAGAACAATATTGGATGTAAAAGTATCGCGCAGATCACATTGTCTCTTTACAATAAAGCGATTGTCCTGGACAACTACAATGGTATTTTCTGTGATGATAACCTGGACGGAACTGTTACTCTCATCCTTTCCAATGTCACTCCTATTGTACTTAATAATCCTAATTATTTTACCAATGTAAGATATTATGCAAATCTGGCGGATGCTAACGCAGGAAACAATAATACTCTTCCTAACAGCTGGAGTTATACCGCAACAACTACCATTTACATCAGAGTAGATTCTCCGGATGGCTGTGCTTCTGTGATCAAGCCTTTACAGTTCAGTATCGGAGCTAAAGTAACATTAATTACCAAAACTGTTACGGAAAGTGTTTGTGATGATGACCTGGATGGAATAAAAAGTGTGAACTTGGCTCAGTTTATCCCCCAGTTTACTTTAGATCCCAATGTTACTTTCACTTTTCATGCAACCTTGGCGGATGCTCAGAATAATGTGAACATCGTTTCATCACCTGTTAATATTACAAATTCACAAATCTATTATATCCGTTTTGAAAAAAATGGGGTTTGTCCGGAAGTAGGGACTCTTAAAATCAACATTAAAATTCCTAAAAAGTCGGATGTATTACAAGATAAAGCCATTTGTCCGAAAACCACTACCACACTGGATGCAGGACCTGGCTTTGAAAGATACTTGTGGAGCACGGGAGCTACTACCCCTTCCATCACCAATGTTGCCCCTGGAAGTTATTGGGTAGAGCTTACCTTCAATGGCTGTGTTTACAAACAATATGTGAATGTTACAGAATTGCCGCTTCCTATGATTACGTCTATTGAAATTGATGGTACAACGGTAAAAGTCGGAGTAAGTGGTGGTATCCCGCCTTATGAATATTCTTTGGATGGTGTGGTATGGCAGAGTTCCAATGTATTCTACAATGTACCAAGAGGAGCGCACAATGTATTTGTAAGAGACTCTAAAATGTGTGAAGAAGTAAAGAAACCATTTGCCATTATTAACCTGATCAACACAATTACTCCGAATGGAGATGGTTATAACGAAGGAATAGACTATTCTGCTTTAATGGCCAATGATAATCTTGTATTCAGGATCTTTGACCGGTACGGTGCGGAAGTCTTCAGAGGAACTCCTGAAAACAGATATACCTGGGACGGAAGAATAGGTGGAAGATATGTCCCTACAGCAACCTATTGGTATTTTATCACCTGGACAGAGTATGGTTCTTCCCTCACTGTAAAATATTCAAGCTGGCTGCTTGTAAAACATAGGTAAAAAAGAAGCCGGAAGAAAGAAAGCTGAATTTTCAGCGGTGCTTTCTTCCGGCTTCTTTACTTATATACACACTTTTTTAAGGCAACTGTAAATTTCTAACAGTCCTTAACAGTTTAATGTTAAAGTTTAATATAACTTTAACCACTATTCTTCATCTAACTAGACAAAATTGCTATATTTCTATGTAATTTTGCGCATTATATGAAGAAACTGTTTACTCTACTGCTATTGGTTTTTCTGGCAAAAATTAATGCTCAAATATATTCCGGAGAGGTATTTCTGAGAGACAACTCTATTTTATATCTCAATCAGGTATATGTCACTAACCTAAATACCCAGAAAACCGTTCTTACGGACTTTAATGGTAATTTTAATATCCCTGCCAATACCGGAGATGTGATCCGGTTTACTTCTATTGTTACGGAAAGAAAAGATATTAAGCTCACGCCTCAATCTATGACACAAAAAAATCTGGTTGAGCTAAAAATTGCGTACTATGAAATTCAGGAAATTGTACTCAGCAGGTTCAAACCTACCGGAAACCTTCGGTATGATGTCAATTCTTTAAGAAAAGAAGACAAAGCACATGCTCTTAAGAAAGTAATCGGGCTTCCGGAGCCCAAAGGTGACGGAACTCCTCCTGAACTTCCTGTTGCCGGATTGCGAGATGGCGGGCTTACCTTCAGTCTTGAAAGTATCTATGATATTCTTTCCGGTGAGAGAAAGAAAAAACAGCGTTATCAGGAATACGAAAGAATGAACAGTTCCGTTACACAGATCAAAAACTATCTGGGGAAAGATTATTTCACAAGGTTTAAAATTCCTGAGAATTTAATTGATAATTTCCTTCAATTCGTTTATACTTCTGAAAATATTCAGGCTTATGTATTGGCCGGAAATTTTGAAGCCATAAAGATTCCTATTGAAAAATATCTGCCAATCTATCAGAAGAGACTTAGAAGTTCACATCTTCAGGAAGTTGTAAGCAGTAATTAAAGAAATAATTCCAATATATATAAATAATCCATGTCTTTCACATGGATTATTTTTTTTGAAATAAACAGAAATTCCGTGGTATAACCCTTCCACACTACATCCAATACAGATTATTCAACTTTTATTACATATCATTCTTCAATATTCAAAAATATGTTTAATTTTATCTCACAAACAGGTGTTTAAAAATAAAAACACTTGTATTTCGTTATCCAAATAAAAACTAACCAACCCAAAACGCAAATTAAGAGAGAAGCACCTATTTTTTAACTTAATATTAATTAATGAAACAAGTACTTTTACTTCTTTGCTGTATGTTTTTCTTTACTATGTCTGCTCAAAAAAAAGGGAAAGACTATAGTAATATTCTGAAAAGTAAGAATATCTATGAAATCAATGCCTTCTTAAGAGATGCCCATCCTGATGATCCGCGGAGATCTGTTCTGAAACCAAGGGTAATGGATATGATGAAAGAATACATCAAAGATGCACATCCAGCCGATCAGAAAGTAAAAGATATGCAGGAAATGCTTGCCATGCTAAGGAGAAGACCTTCCACAAAGATCACCTTTGATGAAATGAATGCGATCATCAAGCAGAAGCAAATTGCCAAATACAAGGCCGAATTAGCTGCAAAACAGCCTAGCACTGCTTATACTCCGAGCACCGCACAGAATACATTTGTTGTAAATGCTTCAGCCAATACAGCAATTCCCAATGCTGAAGCAGAAGAATTCAATATGCTTATGACTGTATCTCCCATAGAGCACAAAAATAAAACGGTAAAAATCCTCAACTCTTTGTTTGATAATGACCCCAATTCTAAAGAATGTATTGTTCTGATTCAAAATAAATCAGATTGTAATATCATTGTAAGAATGGAAGGTGTAGGTACAACCAAGTACAGACTGGCAGTACCTGCTCAGGGTGAAGGTTCAATTGTTATAGAAAAAGGCCAGTATCTTTTCACCAGCCTGGTTTGTGGTGCTCAATATGCTTCACAAAAAACAATTGAAAGACCTATTATGGTGGCTTTAGGAAGCCAGTAGCTACAATCATACACGGATTATCTCTCTGTCTTTTACTTTCAAAAGACAGAGATTCTCCATAAATTTTCACTATTTTTGCACTCATTTTATAACTCAATGGGCAAGAATAAATTAGCAAGATTTGCAGAAAACAAAATATTACCAAATGTAATCCAACCTACAAGGGAAGATGCCTTACAAGGTTTTAAACTTAAGGGAAAATGGAGAGAAAATTTCTTCAAAAATGACAATCCAATTGTATTGGAATTAGGTTGTGGAAAAGGAGAATATTCTGTAGGACTCGCAAAAACATTTCCTGAAAAAAACTTTATCGGAATTGATATTAAAGGGGCAAGATTCTGGTTTGGAGCTAAAGAAGCGGTAGACAGCAACATGAATAATGTGGCTTTTCTGAGATCACAGATCGAGCTTGTTGATCATTTTTTTGCTGAAAATGAAGTAGATGAAATCTGGATTACATTCCCGGATCCACAGATCAAATACAGAAGAACAAAGCACAGATTGACTCACCCTGATTTCTTAAACCGATACAAAAAGTTTCTGAAGCCTGGCGGTATTATTCATTTAAAAACTGATTCAGAATTTTTACATGGATATACACTGGGATATCTGCAGGGGGCTGGCTATGAAATCATTAGTGCCCATCATGATATCTACGGAGCACCAGAATATGACCCTGATACGGAGCACCTTAGAGACATTAAAACCTATTATGAAGAACTTTTCTCAGCGAAAGGAAAAACAATTACTTACATTAAATTCCGGATAAGCTGATGAAGTAAAATAATAATTGATGAAAAAAAAACTTTTCCCTGTTTTCTTTTTATTCTTCACATTTTTGTTCCCCAACTCAATATCTGCTCAGAAAAAAGGAGGTAATGACATCCTGAAAAGCATTGATATTAAAGAAATTGAAGAGTATATTAAGAACACCCATCCTGATGATCCAAAGAAAAGCGTGCTAAAACCTAAGCTTATCGCTTTAAAAAACGCAGAATGGACAAAAGGAGCCCGTACAGCCAAGCCGATGGAAGCAAGGCCTATTATCTCCGATATTCCTAAAAGTATCATGAGAAACCCTCATTCAGATGATGCTGAGGAGTTTAAAAAGCTCATCGCTGAAACCTCTGCTGAGCACAAAGAAAAAACGGTGAAACTTCTGAATGCAATGTTCAATGAAGATATTACCCGCAAGGAAGCAATACTCTTATTCAAAAATAATTCAGACTGCAATATTGTACTGAGGATTGAAGGAAAAGATTATTACAATCTTGCCGTTCCCGCTCACGGAGAAAATTTCATTGTGATCAATAAGGGTTCATATATGCTCAACAGCAATATCTGCGATATGAAATACATCTCCCAGAAAGACATTAAAAAAAGTATATTTGTAACGATTGATAATCCAAGACTCCCTGACACAGAAGCAAAACCCTCCAAAAAGGAACCTGCCAAAGTAAAGAAGTCTTCGAAAAAAAGAAAAACCAAAAAGTAAACTAGTATGAAAAGACTATTAGTTTTTGCCGGGATTTCAATGATCCTTGCCAGCTGTAATGTAAATTATGGCAGTTATCCGGTAAGAACCTCCTACCCTTCCTCTACCAGTAATTCAGGTAACGGAGCCAATACGGAAAGAGAATATAACGAACTTATAAAGACCTATAAACCGGAAACAGCAGACGTTCTTAATGATCTTCTTAACAATGATGATCCGAAAAATCCCAGAACCTCCATTTCAGTAGAAAACAAATCTCCATGCAACATGGTACTTACGGTAAGCGGAAATAATTTCTTCAAGAAAATCCCTATCGGCTCTGGAAAAGTAGGATATACAATGGTTCCTAAAAATCAAAACTACAGATTATCCGGACTTATTTGTAACTCGACCTATCAGTCTACAAAGTTTGTCACAACCTCATATTCTATAAAGCTTTCAAACTAAAATATGACCCACAGATTTCTGTGGGTTTTTATTTTTAATGTTCTTTCTTATTCTAAACCAACTAAAAACGTTAAAGTCGTCTGAACAGACTCATTTCATCGCTTTAAAAGCGATCACAAAATCCCATTATTAAAAGTTTAAACGAAGTAAAATGAAAAATATCTCATTGTAAATCATACACATAAAAATATTTCCATATATTTAGAAATATAATTGCGGTATCCGAAAAGCATATAGAGTAGGAAAAAAGCTAAAACTAAAACCATGAAAAATTTAAAAAAAGTCTCAAGAAGTGAGCTAAGAACCATCAAAGGAGGATACAGAAGTTGTATAGACGGCTGTAATATAGAAATGGGAGAAATGTGCTGCAGCGGCGTATGCAGAATTGGAGTCGTTGTACCAACAACAGATCCTGATTTCCCTGAATTAACGGTATGCCCTAAAAAACCTTAGTTATAAACAACAAAAAAACGCTGGATCGAAATCCAGCGTTTTTCCTATAGTAAAGAAAATCTTTAATTATTCTGCATCGAAGTCAGCATCTTTATCAGCAGATACTACTTCTCCTTCTTCTTTAGATTTTTCTTTATCAGCTTTTCTTTGAGACTGACCTTCTTTGATAGATTCTGAAACAATGCTCAAGATCATATCGATAGATTTAGAAGCATCATCGTTTCCTGGGATAACGAAATCAACTTTTCTAGGGTCAGAGTTTGTATCAACAATACCGAAAACTGGAATACCTAATTTCTTAGCTTCAGTTACAGCGATGTGTTCTCTCAAGATATCTACAACGAAGATTGCAGAAGGAAGACGAACCATGTCAGAGATAGAACCTAAGTTCTTTTCTAAGTTAGCTCTTTGTCTGTCAACTTGTAATCTTTCTTTTTTAGATAAAGTTTCGAACGTACCGTCTTTTTTCATTTTGTCGATAGCATTCATCTTCTTTACAGCCTTTCTGATAGTAACGAAATTCGTTAACATACCTCCTGGCCATCTTTCTGTAATATAAGGCATATTAAGTTCAGAAGCGTGTTTTGCAACAACTTCTTTCGCTTGCTTCTTAGTAGCTACGAAAAGAACTTTTTTACCTGCAGAAGTTAATTTTTCTAAAGCGCTGCAAGCTTCATCTAATTTAACTGCTGTTTTATGTAAGTCTACAATGTGAATACCGTTTTTCTCCATAAAAATGTATGGAGCCATATTTGGGTTCCACTTTCTAGTCATGTGACCGAAGTGTACGCCAGCCTCTAAAAGGTCTTTTACATTTGCTTTTGCCATGTTTTCTGTTTTTGTTAGTTTACTTTCCGTCTTTTAAACAATCAACAACTTCTTTAGATGGGAGAAGCGTTTGGATGCTAAACGTAACGGGCAATTTTTTTGTTTAGATAAAATAGAACCAAGAACCATGAGCCAAGATCTGAGAGCAAAGTCTTGAATCTTGTGTATGATATCCTGAATCCCGAAATTAACGTTTTGAGAATTGGAATCTCTTTCTTGCTTTTTTCTGACCTGGCTTCTTTCTTTCCACCATTCTTGCGTCTCTTGTAAGTAAACCAGCTGGTTTCAATGCTAATCTGAATTCAGCGTTGATTTCGCATAAAGCTCTTGAAATACCCAATCTGATAGCCTCTGCCTGACCTGTATTACCACCACCGAATACGTTTACGGTAACGTCATACTGGCCAACAGTCTCAGAAAGGATAAACGGTTGGTTCAATTTATAAACCATCACGTCTGTAGAGAAATATTCTTTAGCATCTTTACCGTTTACTGTAATAACACCAGAACCTGGTCTTACATAAACTCTTGCTACAGAAGTTTTTCTTCTTCCGATTTTGTGAACTATAGACATAATTAATTATTTAAATTCGTTAACATTAATTGTTTTAGGCTGTTGAGCTTCATGTTTGTGCTCAGTTCCTTCATATAAATAAAGGTTCTTAAGGATAGCAGATCCTAATCTGTTTTTAGGCAACATACCTTTTACAGACTTCTCTAATACCTTTAAAGAATCTTTCTTTTGAAGTTCAGCCGCAGTCATAGACTTCTGTCCACCAGGGTATCCTGTATGCCAGATATAAGTCTTATCAGCCCACTTGTTTCCGGAAAGTGTAATTTTCCCAGCATTCAAAACGATAACGTTATCACCACAATCTACGTGAGGTGTAAAGTTCGTTTTGTGCTTACCTCTCAAAATCTTTGCAACCGTAGAAGCTAGTCTACCTAACGGCTGTCCTTCAGCGTCTACCACAACCCATTCTTTATTCGCAGTAGCTTTGTTCGCTGAAACAGTTTTGTAACTTAATGTATTCACACGTTTTAGTTAAAGATTAAACATAATTTACCCCTAAAAGGGTGTGCAAAGGTACACATTATTTTTGTAACCCAAAAACATATTTTATTTTATCTATATAATCATGGTTACACACCCCTATATCAATAGATTTTAACACTATTATAATTTGGCATGCATCTTGTAAAATGTTGTGGCGATGAAAAAAACGCTCAGAAGATTCTAAAAACACAAGTGATACAGCAAAGAGTTCATTCCCTCAACTCTTTCTTTTATTAAATTTACTTTAAAGATTTCCATAAAAGACATTAATATAATTACAGTTTCGCTGAAATAATTATATTTGTGTCAATCATATTTCATAATCCATGAGCCACGGAAAACTAAGAGATGATAAAACCTGCCTGAACTGCGGACATCAGGTTGATGAAAGATTTTGCCCACACTGCGGACAGGAAAATATTGAAAGCAGACAGCCCTTTCATTTTCTCTTTACTCATTTCATTGAGGATTTCACCCATTATGACGGGCAGTTCTGGAAAACTATGCAGTATCTGTTTACCCGTCCGGGGACACTTACCAAAGAATATCTGGCTGGTAAAAGACAATTGTATGTTGCTCCTGTAAAGCTGTACATATTCATAAGCTTCATTACATTTTTTCTACCCAACATCTTACCTCACGCCAAAGAAGAAACAGAAAGACCAAGCCAGATAAAAAAAGAAACAAAGGCAAAAAAGCCAAAAGAAATTTCACAAGACATTGTAAAAGATTTACAAAAAGAAGGCGTTCTGTCCCATGAAGTAGCAACAAATACTCAAAAGGTGTTGGATACTTTAAAAACTTTGGATACCCTAAAAATTAAAGACACCCGAGAAAAGACTGAACTTTTTGACCGTACGTTCGATACGAAAGAAGAGTCTATTATGAATGCCTATACAATAAAACAGTATGATTCTATACTTGCAAAGGATAAAACAGGGATATATTCATTAGCGAGACCCCTGGCAGAAAAAGCTTTTTCTTTAAAGGAAGAAGGATACAGCAAACATCAGATCTGGGAAAAATATAAAGACAATTTCATTCATACGATTCCTAAAGCGCTCTTTGTATACCTTCCTATATTTGCATTCTTTTTATGGCTATTCCATAACAAGAAAAAATGGTGGTACTTTGACCACGGTATATTTACCCTTCACTATTTCTCTTTCCTTTTATTAGGAATATTAGTATTTATAGTAGGAGAAAAGATAGTAAGCTTTCTTCCGGACAATAATATACTTACCCTGTTATATGTTTTAGCCTGTATAGCACTGGCAGTCTATATGACGATCTATTTCTTTGTAGCACATCACAGGGTATATGAAACAAAAAAAAGAATAAGCATACTCAAAGGTTCCTTATTATTTATTATTAACTATATCGGATTACTTCTGATGTTTATGATACTGATGTACTTAAGCTTTATTATGCTTCATTAATTTCTAAGGGATTTATTCCCTCTGAAACTCGCAAATAAATAATACGCAACGAAAACAGTAGAAAATTTCAGGATAGATGGAATTGCCAATTCAAGATTAAAAATTAAAGCTCCTACAAGAACAAGAATTCCCATTCCTATAAAAGACAGTCCTAATTTCTTAGGTAGTGAAAAATTGGGTGTATCAAGATAATAAGCAAGTCCCCAGGCAGAACCAAAGGCAACAGCATAATAAATATCCAGTCCGATATTCTCTGAACTTAAAAAGAAATAGTTGATCAGGAAGCTAATTACGGTTCCTAATCCAAAGTACATCAAAGCTTTTTGCATGTCTGTAAAAATATTCTGCAAAAGTAGAGAATTTAATTTGAGAATGTAAAGATGAGGAGCTTTGAAAGCGAAGTCACTGCAACTTGTTTTAACTCTGTGGTTTCCCAACTTTCAAAGTATCCTGCTCAAAAAGGGGATATATAATTAAATAAACACAAACAATCAATTGATAATCAAAAGAATAAAATCAAACACATGGTTCTTTTTTTATTGTTATATTTGAAAACTTAGAAACTTTCTAGAATTTTTATGGAAACCCAAAAATATACTCCAACCAACAAGGTAAGAATCGTAACTGCTGCCTCATTATTTGATGGGCATGATGCTGCGATCAATATTATGCGTCGTGTTATTCAGGGAACAGGATGCGAAGTGATCCATTTAGGACACGATAAATCAGCAGAGGAAGTTGTAAATACAGCAATCCAGGAAGATGCCAATGCTATTGCATTAACTTCATATCAGGGAGGTCACACAGAATATTTCAAATATATCTACGACCTGTTGAGAGAAAAAAATTCACCACAGATCAAAATTTTTGGCGGTGGTGGCGGTGTAATCCTTCCGGAAGAGATCAAAGATCTGATGTCTTATGGAATAGACAGAATTTATTCTCCGGATGACGGTCGTGAACTTGGTCTTCAGGGAATGATTGATGATCTTGTGCACAGATCAGATTTTGCGACAGGAAAAGATGTAACTGCAGAAGACCTGGATGCCATCAGTTTTGAAAACTCAACAAGCATCGCCAGTATTATCTCTGCTGTTGAAAACTTCTCAGAAGAAAAACCTGAGCTTGTAAAAGCAATTGACGAAAAGTCTAAAGATTTAACCATTCCAATTATTGGTATTACAGGTACTGGAGGAGCTGGTAAGTCTTCTTTAACAGATGAATTGGTAAGACGTTTCTTACGTTCAAATACTGATAAGAAAATTGCCATTATCTCTATTGACCCTTCAAAAAAGAAAACCGGAGGGGCTTTATTAGGAGACAGAATCCGTATGAACGCGATCAATGATCCTAGAGTGTATATGCGTTCTATGGCAACGAGAGAAAATAACGTTTCCGTTTCTCCATTCATTCATTCTGCTTTGAATGTACTGAAACTGGCTCATCCTGATGTTATCATCCTTGAAACTTCAGGGATCGGGCAGTCTGGTTCAGAAGTATCAGATTTTGCCGATGTTTCTATGTATGTAATGACTCCTGAATATGGAGCGTCTACACAGCTGGAAAAAATCGACATGTTGGACTATGCGGATCTTGTCGCATTAAATAAATCTGACAAAAGAGGGGCTCTTGATGCTCTTCAGGCGGTAAGAAAACAGTTCCAGAGAAACCACCTTTTATGGGAAAGTCCATTAGAAGATATGCCTGTATATGCTACAAAAGCATCTCAGTTTAATGACCACGGAACAACGGAACTCTACAACAGATTGGTTTCTAAAGTAAACGAAAAGTTTGCTGATTTAAAACTAAATACATTCGTAGAACAGGAAATCACAGACGAAGTAACAATTATTCCTCCAAAAAGAGTTCGTTACCTTTCTGAAATTGTTGAAAACAACAAGCAATACGACATCAATATCGAAAAACAGGCTGAGCTGGCCAGAACAATGTATCATATTGAAGGCGTAAAAAAAATAATTTCCAATGAGGTGTTAGAGGCTGAATATCAAAAGGCAGAAAAACATCTTCAACAGGATAATATCGACTTCCTGAAGACATGGGATGATACTAAAAAAGCTTTCCAGGAAGAATTCTACTCTTATTTTGTAAGAGGAAAAGAGATTAAGGTGGAAACTTCTACAGAATCCTTATCTCATTTGAGAATTCCAAAAATTGCATTACCAAAATACAATGACTGGGGTGATCTGATCCAATGGAAAGGACAGGAAAACCTTCCGGGAAGTTTCCCTTATACAGCAGGAATTTATCCGTTCAAGAGAACCGGTGAGGATCCGACAAGAATGTTTGCTGGAGAAGGAGGTCCCGAAAGAACCAACAGAAGATTCCATTATGTTTCTGCAGAAATGCCTGCAAAACGTTTATCCACAGCATTTGACTCGGTAACTTTATATGGTCAGGATCCTGCTTTACCACCGGATATTTATGGTAAAATCGGAAATGCAGGAGTTTCTATTGCAACATTGGATGATGCTAAAAAACTGTATTCCGGATTTGATCTGGTTAATGCACTGACTTCGGTTTCCATGACGATCAACGGTCCTGCACCGATGCTATTGGCTTTCTTTATGAATGCTGCCATTGATCAGAATGTTGAAAAATATATCAAAGAAAACGGTTTAGAAGCTAAAGTAGAGGCTAAACTTAAGGAGAAATTTGACGATAAAGGTTTAGAAAGACCAAAATATAAAGGCGAACTTCCTCCATCCAATAATGGTTTAGGATTACAGCTTTTAGGATTAACGGGTGATGAAGTAATTCCTGCAAATGTATACGCAGAAATTAAAGCTAAAACGATTGCTACCGTTCGTGGTACCGTTCAGGCTGATATCTTAAAAGAAGACCAGGCTCAGAATACGTGTATCTTCTCTACTGAATTTGCCCTTAGACTCATGGGTGACGTTCAGGAATATTTCATCCGAGAGAAAGTAAGAAACTTCTACTCTGTTTCCATTTCAGGATATCATATTGCTGAAGCAGGAGCAAACCCAGTTTCTCAATTGGCATTCACCCTGGCCAACGGTTTCACTTATGTGGAATATTACTTAAGCCGTGGAATGGACATCAATGATTTTGCACCGAACTTATCTTTCTTCTTCTCCAATGGTATCGACCCTGAGTATTCGGTAATCGGACGTGTAGCAAGAAGAATCTGGGCAAAAGCTATGAAATTAAAATACGGAGCTGACGAAAGAAGCCAGATGCTGAAATATCACATTCAAACTTCAGGACGTTCTCTTCACGCTCAGGAAATTGATTTCAATGACATCAGAACAACTCTTCAGGCGCTTTATGCGATCTATGATAACTGTAATTCACTTCATACCAATGCTTATGATGAGGCGATCACGACTCCTACTGAGCAATCTGTAAGAAGAGCGATGGCAATTCAGTTGATCATCAACAAGGAATTAGGACTGGCTAAAAACGAAAATCCGCTTCAGGGATCATTTATCATTGAAGAATTAACGGATCTTGTGGAAGAAGCTGTATATACAGAATTTGACAGAATTACTGAAAGAGGTGGTGTTCTTGGAGCTATGGAAACAATGTATCAGCGTTCAAAAATCCAGGAAGAATCTATGCATTACGAATGGCTGAAGCACACCGGTGAATATCCGATTATCGGGGTAAATACATTCTTAGGAAAAGATGGCTCACCAACTGTTTTACCAGGGGAAGTTATCCGTTCTACTGAAGAAGAAAAACAATCACAGATTGAATCTCTACACAACTTCCAGCAAGCGAATGACGACAGATCTGAAGAAGCTCTGAAACAACTTCAGCATGCAGCCATCAACCAGCAAAATTTATTTGAAGTAATGATGGATGCTGTAAAATACTGCTCTCTAGGACAAATTACCAACGCTTTATTTGAAGTGGGTGGTAAATACAGAAGAAATATGTAAACCGTAATTGGGCATACATTTTTTATAAATCAAACCTCAAAGAAATTCTTTGAGGTTTTTTTGTATTTTTAATTTTAAAAACTAATTAACAATGAAAAAGATAACCATGAACATTAATTTTGAGAAAACCCTGCTCTTAATCCTCATTTGTCTTACATCTGCTTTATGGAGCCAGAAACGTACCGAACCATTTACTATAAGCCTTCCCAGCCACAAAGTAGAGAAAAGCTACTATAAAATGATAACACTTATTGATAAAAGAGAAGATACCACTTCTTTAGGAATTGTACAGCAGGGAATGCTGAATGCCAAAGCTAAAGTGATTCCCACCTCCAGTATATCAAGCCAATTTCAAAGTATCCTGAACAGCATCAATGGAGATGATACCGAAGATGGAATGATGGTTCTGTACCTGAAACAATTATACTTTGCGGAGGTTACTGCCAAACTCAGCGAGCATGGCTACTGCTATTTTCAGGGGTTTCTGTTTTCAAAAAACAATGATGGAACTTACTCTTTGATGGATCAGACCGATACAGTAATTGATATCAAAGCAACTGATGTTACCACAAAAACACTTGAAAAAGGAAGCGAAATGCTCGTAGATTTCATCAGTAAAAACGCATCTAAAAAGCCAGAAACAACCAATTCTTATACAATTGAACAAGTAAAGAACTTTGATAATACCGCCAAGCAGTCAATCAGTTTTTACAATTCACCTCAACTGAAAGATGGAGTATATAAAAACTATAACTCTTTAAAGAATCAACAGCCGGACCAAGAAATCGCAAATGTCAAATTCTACGGTAATGCTCCAAAAATTGTAAGAATCTATGAAATGGCAGACGGCAAAGAAAAAGAAATCAAAAAAGATAATATCTATGCTATCGTGTATAAAGGAGAACCATACATCTACCTTTCCATAGAAAACCTTTTTACCAAGGCGGTAAAGAAAGATAATGATTACTATTTTATCGGAAAAATAAGGTCGAATCCCAATACGGGAAGTATGATGCTGACTGGAGCTGCATTCTTTGGTGCCATTGGTGTTCTGATTATGAGCAATCCAGCCTATCCTTTTGAAATGAAGATAGATTACTTCAATGGTGGATTTGTTCCGATCAAAGAAATTCAAAACAAAAATTATTAACCCACAAAATCTCCTTACTTTTGGGAGTTTTTTATTTTTAAAATGAAACCAAAAGCTTTATTCAACTGGAGCAGCGGAAAAGATTCTGCGCTTGCTCTTTATAAAATACTACAGGCAGATCAATATGAAATTTCTACTTTGCTTACAAGTATTAATGAAGAATTTCAAAGGATTTCCATGCATGGTGTTCATGTTTCTCTGTTGGAAAAACAGACCGAAAGCCTCGGGATTTCGTTAATTAAAATGGAGCTTCCCAAAGAACCATCAATGGAAGAATACCAGCAAATCATGAGCAAAACAATGGCCGGAATTCAGGCTCAGGGGATTACCCATTCCGTTTTTGGTGATATTTTCCTGGAAGATCTGCGAAAATACAGGGAAGACCAATTAAATGCCATCGGTATGAAGGCTCTATTTCCCCTCTGGAAACAAGATACCTCCAACCTCATCCATGAATTTTTAGAGCTTGGTTTTAAAACCATTGTAACCTGTGTAAACGGAACTTATCTGGATAAAAGCTTTGCAGGACGAATCATTGATCAGAAATTTATAGATGATCTTCCTGAAAATGTAGATCCATGCGGAGAAAACGGTGAGTTTCACACCTTCACTTTTGATGGACCTATTTTCAAAAATCCGGTAAACTTTGAAATCGGGGAAACAGTTAAAAAAACTTATCCTAAACCTAAAACCTCTGCTGAAGAAGAAGACGGCGAATATGTTTTCTGGTTTTGTGATCTGCTGTCAAAATAAGCCTGTGGATAAATCTTCACAGGCTTTTCAATAGATTATTGTATTTCAGTAATGATTTCATTCATCAGATCAAATACCTGTCTGATATCGTTTTCACTAGTCATCCAGTTTACAAAAGCAGCTCTTACTCCTTTATGCTGATTATAAAAAGTAGGGGTCATAAAGACTTTTCCTGTATTATTTAGCTTTTCAAGAAATCGTCCTACCGCATCCTGCTTTGCATCATCTTTCAATGTAAAGCAAACTGTGTTCAGTCTTACCGGAGCCAGCAGTTTAAAATCATGACTGTTTTCAATCAGCTGTCCAAACTGTTTCGCCCATGATATATTCTTATCCACAATCTCCTGATACCCCTTTTTACCATAAGCCATAAGAGAGAACCATGCAGGAAGCGCCTTTAATCTTCTTGAGTTTTCAGGAAGGAAATTTAAATAGTTGAAATTATCCAACGGATCTCCCAGATAAGGGGCATTTGAATTCTGAAAAGTTTCTATCTGTAAAATTTTATATTGCTCTTTAATGAAAAATACGGCACTTTCATAAGGTACATTCAGCCATTTGTGACAATCTACTGTGATACTGTCGGCATATTCCCAACCTTCCACAAGATGATGATGGGTTTCCGAACAAGCTGCAAAACCACCAAAAGCGGCATCGATGTGCCACCAGAAATTGTATTTTTCTTTTAATTTGCTGATCGCTTTGAAATCATCAAAATCCACCGTATTTACTGTTCCTCCACTTGAAATCAATATAAATGGCTCCCCATAAAGCTTTAGAATATTTTCTTCCAGATCCTTGATATGGATGGCTTCCCGGTTTCCTTCTTCCGTTTTAATCTTAATAATATTGGCGCTTCCCAGTCCTAATAATGACAATGATTTTATAGAAGAAGAGTGAGGAGTCGCTGTGAGTATCTTTACTGTTCCCGAAATGCCTTCTTTCGCAATATCTCTTCCCTGCTCTTTTCCCAGCCATTGACGGCCCACAGCCAAACAGGTAAAATTAGACATTGTAGCTCCTGATACAAAACCACAAAAGAAACTTTCCGGAAGCTTAAGAAGTTTTAGCAAAAGCTGTACGGTTTCCATTTCTATGGTTGCGGAAATATCTCCCTGTCCTTTTACAGACTGGGTATTCTGATCATAAACCGTCGCCAGCCAGTCACCAGCTACCGATGCCGGTGTAGCACCTCCCGTCACAAATCCCCAGTATCGGGGCCCTCCGGAACCCACCATGATCGGTTCAAATTTTTCGTTGAAAATCCGCAAAGCCTCTTCTGCTCCTAATCCTGATTCCGGGAGTTCCTGTTTTTCCAATAGAGTGTTTAGATTGTTATTGATTACCGATGTTGATCTGTCTTCAATAGAGTTCAGATAATCCGTCCCCTGTTCTTTGATGATATTCAGCAGGTATCCGATGTTTGCTGAATCATTTTTCAAGTGTTCATTCATACTTTGTGATACATTTCTATATCAAATGTATTAAAAATACCTGCTAAAGAATTATTAAATTTAATATTAAATTGATCCAAATCCCGTCCTAGCACGCAATTTGCATCCCTAAATGCTCCTGGATATTTTAGTATCTTTAAGGGTAACAACCATCATATAAAAATACAACACCTGTGATCAAAAATTTAGTATTCCTGACTCTATTCTGTTTTTTATTTTCCTGTACAACAACTGAGGCTCCAAAGGCTTCTCCTGTTGATAAAAAAGCCATTATCGATTCTACTGTTGCCGCTTTTCAGAAAACACTTTTAGAACAACAGATTGATTCTGCTTTCAAAAAGTACCATTTCAATGGAAGTATTGCTGTTTTTAAAGACACCATATCCCTTTACAGAAGAGAAAACGGATATTCTGATTTTAAAAAGAAAACTAAAATTGACAGTAATACCATTTTTGCCATAGGTTCTGTAAGCAAGCAGTTTACCGCTGTTTTGGTATTACTTCAAATGGAACAGGGAAAACTGAACGTGACAGATAAAGTTTCAAAATATTTAAAGGAATTCCAGATCAAAGAATATGAAAACATTACAATTCATCAGCTATTGAACCATACTTCAGGGTTAAATATGGTGGGAGGAAAGCTTATGTTTAAAAGCGGTTCTGACTTCTTCTATTCCAACGACGGATTCAATACCCTTGGAAAGATTGTGGAAAAAGTTTCCGGAAGATCATATGCTGAAAACGTTCAGGAACTTTTTCAAAAAGCAGGAATGAACCATTCTTCAACCGGAGATACTTTTAAAGGAAATAACTTTGCCAGTGCTTATCTCGGTACACCTGCTAGATTTCAGGAAGTTCCCAATATGCCGAAAAGATTAGGCGGACAGGAAATAGGAACTCCGGCTGGTGGAATATTATCCACTATTCAGGATCTTCATTCATGGAACAATGCTTTGTATGGTGGGAAAATTTTAAAACCAGAAACGCAGAAGCTATTCATGGCAAAAAGCGCAGAAAGACGTCATGCAATCTTTGGAAAGATGGGCTACGCTTACGGCATCATGCTTAATATTGGCCAACCCAATTCTTATTTCCACAGCGGTTATATAAAAGGTTCCCCTTCATTAAATATCTATTATCCCGACACCAAAACTTCAGTAATCATCCTTTCTAATATTGCCGATGAAGAAAAGGGAAAAGGAGTTATCTTCAGACCTCATATTGAAGTAAAAAAGATTACAGATCATCTTGAGAACACTCTTACGCAGCTAAGATCACAACACTAGTTGAATAACGTGCTATTTATGCGGGTTTAAGGAATTCCTGCATTTTCACTAAATTCTTTTTGTGTTCCATAAAATTGAATACAGCAAAAACAAGTGCCGTCTGCAATATGAAAGGGAAGATCAATGTAATTAAGGTCAGAGCAACTTCAGAATGATTGTGTTCTCTGAAAAACTGATAAGCATAAGTCCCGTTCTTCATTACAATCTGTACCATTGAAGAAGCACAAACAACCAATAATCCTATATTCTGCTGATACATTGTATAAAGGCTTTTTTCCTTGTATTTGAAATCTGCTTTCAGGTATTTCCAGATCTTATAATTAAAAACCAATATCAATACTGATCCCAATAAAAATGATCCGTTAAGCAGTTTAAAAAATATATTATAAACTTCCTGGTTTTGTGCTGTAAAAATCAGCAATAAATTAATTCCTAAAGCCAGCAATCCTATTATTAAAGATTTTCTGAAAAGTCCGGCATATTTTTCCTGTATAATCTTTTTGGCAATCAAAGGGATTGTCGTTGGATAGAATAGCAGATAGTTAACTAATTTAAATTCTCCACTCCAGGATTCTTTTATCTGTAAGAAAGCTTCCTCGAAACTGATATTCTCTTTATACTGAAGATCTGAAATCTGGCTGATCATATGGTCTCTGATTTCTACCAGAATATCCAATGAGAGCTGTTGAGCTACCAGATAATCTGTAATTTTATTTTCCTGTTCCTCCGTTATCATAAATTGAATATGGTTTGTAGGTTTAATAAGTAGCTTTTCATCTCAGTCTCTTTTTCTTCCTGTTGTTTTTTCCCTTTTTCAGTCAGCAGATAATATTTACGGTCTCTTCCGTTGATTTTCTGAATTTCAGAAATAATCATTCCGTCACCCTCCAGTTTGTGCAATAATGGATAAAGTGCTCCTTCCGTCATTTCAAGCTCACCTTCCGTGAGTTCTTTTGCCCTTTGAGTAATCTGATATCCGTACATTTTGATTTCTTTTGAAAGAAGCTTCAAAATAATATTCTGCAGGGTACCTTTATAAAGACTATTCTTTTTCATAGAATGATTTATACATTGCAAACATATGCATAATTTTCTTATGTATATAAATTTAATGTAAAAACTTTTAATTTGTCTTATGAAAAAAATGTACTTCATAGCCATTTATCCTCCTCAGGAGATTATTGAAGAAATAAAAGCCTTTAAAAGAGATCTGGTAATGAATTATGCCAATTCCAAGGCTTTGAAAAATGAAGCCCATATTACACTATTCCCTCCCTTTTCCAGAGAAATTGAAATGGAGGACGATATTCATATTGCTTTTCAGAAGATCAATACGGAAATCAACCCTTTTGAAGTAGAACTGGATGGCTTTGGAAGCTTTCCTAATCCTAAAAATCCTGTACTCTATATTCAGCCAAAAGCAAATATTCATTTAACTGAGCTTTATCATAGGGTAAAAGAGTATTTTAATTTTGTCCCTTATTCTTTTAGCCCACATATGACTGTAGGCTACAGAGATCTGAGTTGGGAAAATTATCTTAAAGCCTGGGAAAAATATGAAACAAAGGATTATAAAACTAAATTCTTAGTTGATAAAATAATACTTCTCCGCCACGATGGACAATGGGTGCCTATAGCAGAAAAAAAACTGGAAAAATAAAACCGGCTGCAGGAGCCGGTTAAGTTCAAATTTATTCTTTTATGATTTTCTGAGAGAGAATCAGATTTTTGTTTTCTTTTACATTCAGCAGATAAGCACCTGCCGGAAAGTTTTTAATATCAATTCTTATCCCGGCATCTTTGAATTCAAATCTGGATGGAATCAATTTTCCGGAAGTATCATAGATTTCTATTTTTACATCTTTTGAAAAATCCTGTTTTCCTTTAATGAAAAATTCACCATCTGTAGGATTCGGATAAATACTGAAACGTCTTTCTTCAGCTTTTACTTCTGAAAGTTTAAGAGTTGATTTACTCAGAGTCCAGGAAACATTGGTAACATGAAGGGTGCTGTGATTATCAACTTTTAAAAGCGGGTTATTATCTACGACCGAAAATGTCAAAGTATTATTTCCATTGTTAAGTTGTCCGGGAGTAATGGTAACACTATTTCCTGTAGCCCCCAAAGCTGTTCCATTTAATGTCCAGGTGTTGACCAATGTATTAGGAATAGGAAGAATTTCAGTGACCGTGAAAGTAACATTTGATGTGGCATCTACTGAAGTGTTATTTGCCGGTGTATAGGAATCTACAGGAGACACTAAACTATGGATTTTTTCGATAATTGCTTCTTTGCATACGGAGCAAAACTGCTGGTTAAGATATCTCATCTCACAACTCTGATGCGGACGGAACCAGGTTGGGCTTTCAGCATGAGCATAGACACCTACCCCGTTTAATCCTACCCAATTTTTCCATTTGATCGTCGCAGGATTGGAGTTTTGGGTTTTATTTGCGGATTCCAATGTACCTGAAAACCAATATTCATCAGCTAATTTACCAAAGGAATGTCCTAGCTCATGTACCACAATTTCATTAGAAGAACCATTTAAGGAAGCAAAGGCATAGGTACCTCCACAACCTCCGTATTCCGTAGAATTACCCAATACATAGGTGATATCATAATCCGGGATATTGGCCGCCAAAACCTGCCCTACCTTATTGGTTGTATTACTGTATATACATCTGTGAACTCCAACATCGAAGGTAGAACCAAGATAGTTATTAGGATTGGTTACAGGAATTACGGGTTCAGTAACATCTGTGGCAGTTCCCGGGTGCTTCACTCCTGATTCTGTAGAAATCACTTTTACCGCATAGGCATTAAAATAATTTTTATATTCTGTATAGGGACTTTTTGTAAAAAGATAGTTGACCGTATTCTGAGCTGATGTTGTGAAAGCAGCCTGCTGTGCAGCGGTAAACCCGTCTCCTAACACAGCAATCACAACCCGCTTACTGTTGTCTCCGTTCTGTAAAAGAGGAACAGTCTCAAATGACTGGGCAAAACAGCTGCTTCCTATTAAAAGGGATAATAAAACTTTTTCCATAATTATAGTTTTTGTGTGAATAATAGTTGTGCTCCATCATCAGTTGCCTTTTCAATCTTTATAGTCTGAACATTTTCAGAATAGGAAAAACGGGCACTGAATTCCGCGCTTTGAAGGGAAGCTTTATGTCGGGAAATACCTTCTTTTTCATACACTTCCAATTCAGGATTAAAAGGATCTTTTACAAGCTGTTTGGCAACTTCTTTCCCACCAGACTCTGTTAATGTGATGATAAGATCTCCCTTATCCACTCCATTTCTTTCAAAATAAGGGGTGTGTTTCAACCTGCCATCTGTAATTTTAGAACTTTGCAGGGTAATTTTTGCATTTCCTGACTGATCTTTATCTGCCTTGAAAAACAAATAAATAATCCTATCGCCTTTTCTTGCCACAGTTTCTGAAAGCGATTGCCTTTTTTGAGTTAATCCATTTTCTTTCTGAAAGCTGCAGAACAGAAAAACAGGAACAATGAGTACATTAAATACATTTTTCATAATCATTTTTGTTTAAAGTTACTAAAGTTTTAAATATGAACGAAAATCATTGCAAATACTTTTTTCAGCTTAAAACACAGAAAGTCCTATCTTTGGGGCAATGATTTCAGAGAAAATAATTTTAGGTATTGACCCGGGAACAGCTGTGATGGGGTTTGGCATTATCTCCGTAAAAAAAGGAAAAATGGAGATGGTTTCTATCCATGAACTGATCTTAAAAAAATATCCCAACCACGAAACAAAGCTCAAATATATTTTTGAAAGAACGCTGTCTCTCATCGATGAGTTTCATCCTGATGAAGTTGCTCTTGAAGCTCCTTTCTTTGGAAAAAACGTACAGAGTATGCTTAAACTTGGCCGTGCACAGGGAGTTGCCATGGCTGCCAGCCTTTACAGAAATATCCCTATCACCGAATATTCTCCGAAAAAAATTAAAATGGCCATCACCGGAAACGGAAACGCCAGTAAAGAACAGGTGGCAGGGATGCTTCAGAATCTTCTTAATTTAAAAGAATTCCCTACCAAATACCTGGATGCCTCTGACGGGCTTGCCGTTGCCGTATGTCATCATTTTAATTCCGGAACAATAGCAGATACCAAATCATATTCCGGATGGGATAGTTTTTTGAAACAGAATCCTGATAGATTGAAGTGATCTTGATCTTCTCCTTGAAAATTTCAAAAAAGTAAATTTAATCGTCTTAAAAACAGTTTTTTACGAAAACACATTCAATTACTTGGTAAAACATAATACTATCTTTTACATTGGTATGATTTTTAGTATTACCTTTGTATAAATTTTCAGTTATGAAAACAAACCAACAAACTATAAATCAAGGGACTCATAAAATAAACTGGTTCCAAAAGTTTCTGATGGTGTGTTCCGGCGGGAACATCCATATCTTAAGAAAGACTCCGAGTGAATGGAATAAATTTTCAGGGATTGGAGGGATTGTACTTTTCACTGCAGTATTTGCCACTTTATCTGCAGGCTACGCGATGTATACCGTTTTTGACAACATTTGGGCAGCTGTAGGATTTGGAATTCTTTGGGGATTGATGATTTTTAATCTTGACCGTTATATCGTTTCTTCCATTAAAAAAACAGGAACATGGTGGAATCAGATTCTGATGGCTATTCCCCGTCTTATCCTAGCCACATTTTTAGGGATTATTATTTCTAAACCATTAGAGCTTAAAATTTTTGAGAAAGAGGTAAATAAACAGTTGAATACCATCATTCAAAGGAATAAAAAGCAGCTTCAGGGTGAAATGAATGGAAGGATTCTTCAACAGAGCGGCCCTTTTGAAACCGAAAAACAGCAGATTTCAGGAAAAATAGCACAGTATCAGAAATCCTATGATTCTGCTTCAGTAGAACTTGAAAAAGAAATTCTGGGAAAACAATCGGGTCTAACCAGTGGAAAAGAGGGTTACGGACCGAATGCTAAACGTAAACAGGAATTAAAAGTGCAACGCAGACAGGATCTTGAGAATTATCAAAAACAAGCTGCTCCCAGACTGGAATATTTAGACAAAGAAATATCCAAGGTATATACGAATCTGGAAACAGAAAGAAAATCTACAGAGACTTTTGAGGACAAATTCAATGGGTTTGCAGCAAGACTTCAGGCACTGGATGAACTGGGTAAGAATTCAGCGATTATAGGATTGGCAGCAGCTTTTATTATGGGACTGTTCATCTGTCTTGAGATCTCTCCGGTTCTGGTAAAATTAATTTCTCATATAGGGCCTTACGATTATCTTTTAGAAAAAACAGAAAATGATTTCAGGTTGTATTCCAAAGAGAAAATTGAAAAAGGAAACGCTCTGACAGATTTCAGAATTGAAGATTTTAAGGATAATCTGAAAAATTAATGATCATCTGCATTGGCTATTGAGCAATTTAAACATTAGAGAAAAAATCTATAAAAAATTAATATTTCATTAATAAAATCTACCTTTCATTAAATTAATGAAAGGTTTTTATTTTTATAATTGATTATATGTGAAATATTTTCTAATTTTATATTACTTAAAACCTTGTCATCATGAAAAATTTATTTCTTGCATGTACACTGCTGATCTGCGGTGCATTTGCCCCTGCTTTAAAAGCTCAGGCATCAGAACCATTTTTAGGGCAAATAGCCTTTGTACCTTATAATTTTGCACCAAAATACTGGGCAGAATGTAATGGGCAGATCCTGCCTATCGCTCAAAATCAAGCACTTTTTTCATTGTTAGGAACTACTTATGGAGGAAATGGAACAACCACATTTGCTTTACCCGATATGAGGGGAAGAGTTCTTGTTCATAACGGACAGGCTCCTGGAGGGCCAACAAGCTACACTATGGGAGAAACCGGCGGAACTGAAAGTGTAACATTATTGATAACACAAATGCCAGCTCACAATCATACTGTAAATGCCGTAACAGCGGAAGGAAATCAAAATTCACCAACAAATAATCTTCCGGCAGACACCAAAATTCTCGATAAAGAATATTCCGACGCAGCGGCCAATACTACGATGAAAAGCACAATGGTAGGAAACACAGGAGGAAGCCAGCCTCATGAAAACAGACCTCCCTTTATCACGCTGAAATGCATCATTGCATTGGCCGGAGTTTTCCCATCACAAAATTAACGGTTATGAAAATTCTTTACTTATTATGTCTGCTCGCCGGAAGCTCAGCTTTTGCACAGACCATAACGTTTAATGGATGTCCTAATCTGTTTAGCAGCCCGCCGAATACATATACTTTTAACAAAACCGGAGTAGATGCTTTTAACAAAAATATTTATATGACGACCCCTATTGACGGCGGACAAGATTGTGATGGATTAGGCACCTGTGAATTTAAAATCCAATGGAACAACACTCTTACAAGATGGGAATTTCTTGGTGATGAAGGAAACGGAACTTTTACGACCCCTTATCTGATTTATTATAATTCAACAGGAAACAATTCTGTTCCGATACCACCAGGCAACAGCGTCGGAACCTGGGTTGAAAATACAGTAATGACTAACGGACAATGTGGCGGAAACCTTACTGCGGTAAATTCCACCATGACGGGTGACGTACAGACCACAACATTGGGAACTTCAGATCTTTCTCAACATAAAATCCAGATCTTCCCGAACCCTGTGACAGATTTCATTCGTATTTCCGGCATTGATGACGGATTATCTATCCAAATTTATAATATGGACGGACGACTTGTAAAAACTGAAATGTTTGATTCAAAAATTGATGTCTCACAACTTATTCCAGGTGGTTATATATTAAAAATAAATACCAGGAATTTCCAAACTCATCAATTTAAATTCGTGAAAAAATAAACTACTATTTTACAGGAGCACATCTTTGAAGCTTTCGGAATTACCGGAAGCTTTTTATTTTTGATGATAAGGAACATTTATTGTATGAACTGTAGCATGCCTTCAAGTGTTGTACATCATTTCATCTATTTCCCGGGTACTGAAATATTGAGGATTATATATCAGTCAGGAGCGGTTTATGACTATTTTAAAGTACCCTCTGATATCATAGAAAAGTTCGGAAAGGCAAAATCTAAAGGACAGTTTCTGAACAAAGTCATAAAGCCCAGATTTAAATATATTAGGATTGAATAAAAAAATGTCCCCATTGAAATGGAGACATTTATATTATTTTAAAATTTGATCAATTTATTTGATGATCAATTTTGAAGTTTTAGAGTCTTTTCCGTTAGAAACCTGAATCATATATACTCCTTTTCCTAACTGCTGATCTACTTTGAAAATACCATTTCCTTCTTCAGTTGCAGACGGGCTTGCTACCAATCTTCCTGCCATATCAGAAATAGAAACTTTCAGGTTTTTACCATTTTTAGCTTTAATGAAGATTTTATCTCCGGTTGCTACCGGGTTAGGATACACTGTCAAATCACTATTATCAGCTTTCACTTCGTTTGTTCCTAAGTTAGTAACAAATTTCACTGTATAATCTTCAACCTGTCCGTACATTAATTGTCCACAAGGGGTCATGTTAGGATTCTCATCATCTACAAGAACTCTCATTCTTAATGGAGTATTCAATACCGTTGAAGCTGGAGCTGTAATTGTAGTACTGTAAGTACCTATTTCTGTAGCTGGATCTGCTATAATATTATCAGCAGAAGCTACAAGTTCAGAAGCTTCAAACGTTCCATTATTATTATAGTCAATCCAAACTCTTATTTCATTATTTGAACCTGATACATTTACCTGAAGGTTATGTGTTCCCGTTGATGAAAGTTCAGTTGATGTAGCTTTCAGGCAGCTTGCTCCTGTATAGTCTTCATAAAAACTAGCATTATTATGCCAATATCCAGTAGTTGCATTATTAATACTTCCCAGTTTTACAAGAGTTGGTCCTACAAAATAATCATCTGCTGTAGTAATACCTGCGGGATTACATGTTGCAGCAATAGGCGTTCCAATCGCAGCAGCAGTAGATGGAGCTGTTCCTCCTAATGAAGAACTCAAAGATCCTCTCATTAAAAAGAAGTAAAGAGCAGCCCTGTCATGCTGTCCATTGGTAAACTTAAATGCTATTGGATTGGTATAATTCATCATGTTATACTGTACTCCCTGATAGTTTGCTCCTGTACAATAATTCATATCATTGTTAGTAGGTGCAGGATCATTCAGTAAGCTTCTTGATCTTTCTGTATCACATACCTGATCATCATCTTTATTACAATCATTATAAGTCATCGCCGGGCAGTAGGTAGTAGAAGTAGTACCTTGTGGCGGTTGAGCGTTAGCATTACCAAATGTATGAAGTAATCCCATACTATGTCCAAATTCGTGTGCTAATGTAATATCATCCTGTAAAGTAACTACAAAAGATTTCATAAACGATTCGTAGTTATCATCAGAATTTTGAGGCAGACCTGCCCATCCCATAATACCATATGTTCCACCACCATCTACTTTATTCATAATATAAATATTAAAGTAAGATGCCTCAGACCAGTGCGGAGCAATTGATTTAATCTGATCTGTAGTAACACCATTTGTACCACTACGTTTCACCCCATAAGTATCATATCCTGTAAGAGCTCCCCCGTTATATCTAACAATACCTGTAGTAGCATTACAGTTAGGATCCCTTTTAGCCAACACCAATTTAATCGGCATTGTAGCTGCAGTACCAAAATCTGCGGGAATTCCCTGAGCCCACTGATAAGTACCTGCATACATTTGATTGCAATGATCCAACCACGCCTGAATTTGTGCATCACTCTTATTATAAGTAGTTCCAATAGCAGCTCCTGTAGGTGCTATTACGTGTACTACAACAGGAATTTCATAAACTCCATTTACAATTTTGTATGCACTTCCACCTTTAGCAGTAGTATTTTGATTACTGCTAATAATTTTGTTACGCATATTGCGAACCATTTCATCAATTTCCGCATTCTGTTTCTGGTGTACTCTCTGTTCATTATCAAAGTCACACCATTCTTTTTTTTGCTGTGCTGATATTGAAAGGGATAGTAGCAATGCCCCACAAAGGATAGTTTTCTTCATTACAATAATTTAAAAAAATTAAACAAGTTGAAAATTCATTAATTTCACATATCAATCAACAATATTTATCATCAAAACCAATGTAAAATTTTAAATTTCACTTCAGTTAGTAGAAAAAAGTTCATTATTGTTACATTTTTAAACGAAAATAAAATTAACATCACTTCAAACTACTATTACTTTATTTAATTTTTCCTTAAAAAAATACACAGAATAAAGAGAAATATATAATTTTAAAAACCAAACATATAAAAGCAAATTACTATTAATCAATAAGTTAAAATACAAATGCAAAATAAAAAAACCGCACTAATTGTGCGGTTTTTAATATATAAATTCAATTATAATTTTATAAAGAATAATTCGGAGCCTCCTGTGTAATAATTACATCATGAGGGTGGGATTCTTTCAATCCGCTTCCTGTAATCATTACCAGTTTAGAATCTCTTTGCAGTGTTTCAATATCCTTAGATCCACAGTATCCCATACCGGCTCTTAGACCTCCTGTCAACTGGAAAATTACATCTTCCAATTTTCCTTTATGCGGAACCCTTCCTTCGATTCCTTCCGGAACGAATTTTTTAGCTTCACTTTGGAAATATCTCTCTTTGCCTCCTCTCTTCATAGCAGAAAGACTTCCCATACCTTGGTAAGACTTGAATTTTCTTCCCTGGAAAATAATTTCTTCCCCTGGTGCTTCATCTGTACCCGCTAAAAGAGAACCAAGCATTACTGCTCCTGCTCCACTTGCAATCGCTTTAACAATATCTCCTGAAAGTTTGATTCCACCATCAGCAATTACCGTTACATTTTGTGACTTAGCATATTCGTAAACGTTATAGATCGCAGATAACTGAGGAACCCCTACTCCTGCAACTACTCTTGTTGTACAGATAGAACCCGGGCCTACTCCAACTTTCAGTACGTTAGCTCCAGCTTTAATAAGGTCTTTAGCAGCTTCTGCAGTTACAATATTTCCACCTACAACATCAAGGTTTGGATATGCTTTTCTGATTTCTGAGATTTTATCTAAAACTCCTTTAGAATGACCGTGAGCTGAATCAATTGCTACAATATCAACTCCTGCCTGTACCAAAGCCTCAATTCTTGCCAATGTATCTTCTCCTACTCCTACTCCTGCTCCTACGATAAGACGACCATTCTGGTCTTTATTAGCGTTTGGATATTCCAATTGATTATCAATATCCTTGATCGTGATTAATCCTACAAGCTTATTATCTTTATCTACAATAGGAAGTTTTTCAACTCTGTTTTTAAGAAGGATTTCTTTTGCCTTTTCAAGGTTGGTATCTTTGTCTGAAGTGATCAGATTTTCTTTGGTCATGATCTCTTCCACTTTCATATCAAGGTTTTCCTGATATTTTACATCTCTGTTGGTAATAATTCCGATCAGAACATTATTAGGATCTACCACCGGAAGACCGGAAATCTTATATCTTGACATAAGATCTCTAGCTTCACCTAAAGTATGATCTTTAGATAATGTAACCGGATCTGAGATCATTCCGTTTTCGGAACGCTTTACACGGTTTACCTGAGCTGCCTGCTCATCGATCGTCATGTTTTTGTGGATAAAACCTAATCCTCCAACTCTTGCTAAAGCAATAGCCAGATCAGCTTCAGTAACAGTGTCCATCGCAGCGGAAACTATCGGAACATTCAGCGTGATTTTGTCGGTAAGTCTTGATTTTAATGAAACCTGGTTAGGTAAAACTTCTGAATAAGAAGGGACTAGAAGAACGTCATCGAAAGTGATGGCTGTCTCTACAATTTTGTTATGAATAGACATCTTTACTTTCTTTGCAAAATTAGGTTATTTTAGTGAGATATGAAAATCCTTTTTAATAGTTTAAATAAAATTTAATAATCAATAACTTAAATCGAAAAAACCGTTCTTTTATCAGAACGGTTACGGTACAAAATAATTGAATATGTAGAAACTACTTGTTAAATCTGATTAAACTGGTTGTTAAAAGGCTTACTTGACCTGGTTTTCATTTTCACCTAAATTATTTTTATGGATGTATAATGTATTAGTTTTTCCAGGCTGCGAAAGTTTTGAGATTAGTGCAAGGATTATTTAGCAGAAACTGAATTAATCATTTTTGAAATATCATCAGGAGTAAAGTTCCCTTTCACATCCACAAAAACCATATCCTGGCTATTGGAACCTACAGTGATCAGCATATTTTTAATAGCTTCTCCGTCTTGTTTTACCTTTATATTGACATTATCTCCATCGTGCTTAATGGTAGCCCATTCTTCGTAGTGATTATCACTCAAATATTGGCTATAATCATTCAGCATTTCCTTACTCCCGTTTGTTACGGTAAGAACTTTTATTTTTGAAGCTTTCTTTACCAGGTTGACTGTTTCCTCACTTTCTCCTTCTTCCCTTAACGCTTTCTTAATATACGATTTAGCAAGAGCCATAGGTACATTAATACTTGCAAACCGCGCTCCTTTGAAATCATATTTTGAATTTTGAAAAAAATCGATATTCGGCTTTTCTGATACAATACACGACTGAAGCATACCTATTGTCAGAATAGCTAGGAAAATGTTTTTAAGAGTCTTCATAGTTTAGTTTTTTATTTGATTTGTCTGAAACTTCCTCCTGAAATTTTATCTACTTTGGCATCCAGTTCAGGGTTTCCTCTCAATTTTACTGCCGCTCCAGATGAAACACTTACTTTCAGCTTATCTGTTACCAGTAAGGAAAGACTTGCTCCTGAAGTAGATTCTACCACTGCTGTAGCGATCTTAAGATCATCTGCTTTACAAGAGGCTCCACTGCTGATATCAATTACGGCAGAGGCTGCCTCTCCGGATATGCTAACACTTGCGCCACTGGAAGTATCCAATGCAAGCTTTGGCGTTTTAATATCAACATCCAGTACAGATCCTGAGCTTACCTGCACTGCTGTAGCATCTTTTACATTGAATGTTCCTTTAATAATAGAACCAGAATCTGCTTCAATTGCCAAACTGTTTTCTGTAACCGGATTCACAGCTGTAAAGACACTTCCTGATGATGTTTTTATAGCGTTAATACTAGGTGCAGAAACATTAACATTAAGATTTTTAAATCTCAGGTTCCGAACTCCTTTATTGTCAACATATATTTTTAAAACTCCGTTTTCCACCTTTGTGATCACATATTGAAGCTTATCAGCATCCGCAATAACTTTTACACTTTTTGTATTTTCCTGTTTATAGGTAACATTTACTCCTACGCTGGCATCTATCTTGGAAAATTCACCCACATTTCTGTTATCTCCATTCAGGTAAGACGATGTATTACCCGAAGTAAGATCATTTCTCACGGAAGTTGTTACAGAAGAAGTGGTTGTTTCGCCGGAATTAATAATCTTGTTAACATCAGATAATTTCATTTTTCCATTAAGGATAAAAATAATATTTTCTTCTTTAGAATCAACATTGAACACCAAATTTTCAAGATAGTTATCTTTCTCATCTTCAGCCAGAAATTTCATAGAAGTTCCATCGCTGCTCATAGACATCAGCTCGTTGAAGTTTAATGATTTTAAGGCATCATTTATTCTCGCCGTTTTATCCTCGTTCATTTTTATATTGGCAAGATTCTCATCTTTTAAACGATCTGGGAAGGTAATTTTAGGAATAATTAAAATTTTAAGCCCATCCACATCGTTCAAAATCGGTTTTATTTTTCCGACATAGGCATCATCAACATCAATGGTATTCAATAGCTTGAACATCGGTTTTTTAATATTGATAGAGGTCACTCTACCCTTTTTTTCAAAATCCTGAAAAAGCTTGTCTAATTTCTCAGTCTGTGCAGAATAAGTTGCAAAGCTGCTTAGCATTACGGCTATTATAAAAAATATTTTTTTCATGGGATTGTTCTGATTTTTAGTATTCGCTGTCAAGATTTTCATTTTTTTGAGAAGATGCTACTGTTTTTTTAAACTCAGTTCCTAATTTCATAAAGGAATATTTAGCAACATCTATGGCTTCTTTTTCACTGCTGATTCTTTTGCCGTTTACAATTACATAGGAGTCATTGTATGCTGTAGCAGAATCATTTAAACTTTTACTGTTTGAGGAATTACTTACGTATCTGGGTCTTGTTTCCTTTTTAAGTCTTCCTCTTTTTGGCAGGATTTCATCCATTACATCTTTTTCCGCTACCTGGTTATCCTGAAAAACAGAATCTTTTTTCACACCGGAAATAGAATCTGTATGATTTATGGCAACCTGTTCCTGGTGATCACTGTTTTCTTCAATGAATCCGGACTTCTGCTTTAAGATTTCATCTTTTACCAGCTTTTCTTTATCCTGCGCATTCTTATTATTGTTATTCAGGAAAAATCCGATACTTAAGACCAGCATTACACTGGCGGCCATCCAGAACCATTTAGGAAAGGAGGGTTTCTTCTTTTCTTGCAATGGAATAACAGGTGTTGCATTCTGTTCAGGCTCCGCGCCTTCAGCAGTCTGAAGAAAGTCTTCAAAACTCCAGTCCATTTTTTCTTCCTTAATATCCCGGAAGACTTCGTTGTATTTATCTTGTAATTGATCTTTTTTCATAGCTCATCAGTTGTGAGATTTGTTCTTTTACTTTTTGTCTCGCACGCATCAGGTTTACCCTTACTGCATTTTCCTCCATTTCCAGCATTTCAGAAATTTCAGAAACATCATACTCTTCTACATCTTTCAAGTGGATGACCATCTTCTGTTTTTCGGGGAGCTGATTGATAAATCCTATAATATGTTCCTTAAGGTTATCAACTTCCATACTATAAAGCTCCGAGCGATGAAGCTGCATATCCGCAAAGCCGATCTTGACATCGTGATGTTTCAGCCGGTTCAGGCATTCGTTCCGGACAGACTTCAGCGCATAGGATTTAAAATTTCCGAATTGCCCCAGTTCATCCCTCTTCTGCCAAAACTTTATCATGAGATCCTGCACTACATCTTCTGCTTCATCACTGCTCATGACAAACCGCTTCGCAAAACGATACATCTCGTCTTTGAGAATAAACACCGTATTCTTGAAAGTTTCTTGGGTCATGAGTTTTGTTTCTTATAGGTAAGACAATTGCCGTTACAGATCTATTACATCAAAAATAAAAAAACTTCAAAAAAAATTGAAGTTTTTTATTATAATCGAATTAATACGTATCAAAAATATGTTTCAAAATAGCTTTATCTTCTTCTGTTAAAGGAACTTTTCTCCTCGCCATTGCTCTTTCTGCCACTTCATATACTTTATCCAGCCTGAATCTTTCATCATCTTTCAACCCTCCCCATGAAAAGTTTTCCACAAGATTGGGTGGAAAACCAGGTTTGAATATATTGGATGCTACTCCTATCACCGTTCCGGTATTCAATTGAGTGTTAATTGCTGTTTTGGAATGATCTCCCATGATCAGACCAGCAAACTGTAAGCCCGTATCTTCAAAAGCTTTTGTTCTGTAATTCCACAGTTTTACATGGCTGTAATTATTTTTAAGATTGGAAGAATTGGTATCAGCACCGAAATTGCACCATTCCCCGATTACAGAGTTTCCAACGAAACCTTCATGTCCTTTACTGGTGTAACCAAAAATGATAATATTATTGGCTTCCCCTCCCACTTTACAATGTGGACCAATGGTAGTTGCTCCGTAAATTTTAGCCCCAAGATTAAATTTAGAATCTTCTCCAAGGGTAATAGGACCTCTAAGGTGACAGCCTTCCATCACTTCAGCATTTTTACCGATATAAATTTTCCCGGTCTTAGTATTTAAAGTAGAGAATTCAATTTCTGCACCTTCTTCAATAAACAGATCTTTTTTATCTCCTAAAAAACCATTGGTTGAAGATAACTCCTGTGAAGTTCTTCCTTTGGTAAGCAGATCAAAGTCAAAATCAATAGCATGATGATTATAGGTAAACAGATCTTTTGGTCTTTTAAAGAAAATAAGATCCTCCTTAATGTCTGTCATTTTTTCAATCTGATTCAGAGAGAAATCTTTCATATTGATTTTAGCGGCGATCAATTCATCTTCATAAACCAACGCTTCTCCCAGCTTAAGATCTTTAATCTGTTGAATTACGGTTTCTGTAGGAATGAAATTCGGAACTAAAAAGAGACTTTCTTTTTCCTCCGGACTTTTAAATTTATCCTGAAGATACGTTTCCGTGAAGTAGGAAATTTCCGTGTTTTCAAGGATTTTCTGCCATCTTTCGGAGAATGTAAGAATTCCGCATCGCATGGCAGCAACAGGGCGGGTAAAAGTAAGCGGAAGAAAATCTTCCCAATATTGTGCGTCTGAAAATACTAACTGCATCATTCAGGTTTTGGTTTAAAGTTTAAAATTCAAGGTTAACAAATTTACAATAAAAAAAGTCTTCCAAAAAATTGGAAGACTTCTATATTTTTAAGTATACAAAAATTACTTAGCGAATTTTTTGTATTTGTTCATGAACTTATCAACTCTACCTGCAGTGTCAACTAGTTTTACTTTACCAGTGTAGAAAGGGTGAGAAGTTGAAGAGATTTCCATTTTGATTAGTGGATACTCTTGTCCTTCGTACTCGATAGTGTCTTTTGTTTCTGCAGTAGACTTGCAAAGAAACACCTCGTCGTTACTCATATCTTTGAAAACAACAAGTCTATAATTTTCTGGGTGGATTCCGTTTTTCATAATACTATTTTTAAAAAAATTAAGTTTGCTTTCGAAATAGTAATGGATATTTCTCTGCTAAATTTTAGGTTGCAAAAATACAACATTTTTTTAAAATTCCAAATACTGAATTCATTTTTTTTTATTGGTAAGAAATTTAAAGTATTTTCGTTAAATTTGGAACTTACTTAAACCTTAATTTCAATGAAATTCAAATTATTACTGGCTTTTTCCTTCTGGATGTTACTTGTAGCAGTATCATGTAATAAGGATGATATTACGTTTGACAGCCCTACGCAGCAGCTAAGTTTCTCAAGAGACACAGTATTCTGTGATACGGTATATCATCAGGTACGTTCAGAAACCTATGTAGTAAAAGTATATAATAATGAAGATAAGGATATCATGATCCCAAGAGTAAATCTTGAGAAAGGTGCCTCTTCATTATATAGAATCAATGTAGATGGAAAACCTGGATATGATTTTCAAAATGTTCCTTTAAGAAAGAAAGACAGTCTTTATATTTTTGTTGAAATTGCCCCTGAAGCTACCGGACCAGAAGCGATTGCTGAGGACAAAGTTATTTTCACAGGGCCTGCAGGACAGCAGCATGTGACCTTATTTTCTGTAGTTCAGGATGCTGAATTTTTTATTCAGACTCCCGGCAACCCTAATGAAATTACCAATTCCACTACATGGAATAACAATAAAGCAAAGATCATCTACGGGAATCTTACCATCAACCCAAGTGTAACACTGGACATAAATCCTGGAACTAAGGTATACTTCCACAAAAACAGTGGAATGAAAGTTTCTTCCGGAGCTGTTTTAAATATCAATGGAACTCAGACCGATCAGGTTATTCTTCGTGGAGACAGAAATGATCCTTATTATGATACGATTCCTAAAAACTGGAATTCTATTAAAATGGAAGCAAATTCTACGCTCAAGATGAACCATGCAAGACTTTTCGGAGGAACAAGAGGTTTTGATATGAGACAAACCAATGCTACTATCACCAATTCATTCATCCATACTTTCTTTGAATACGGTATCTATGCGGTAGGTTCTACTGTGAATGCCAATAACCTTGTGATGAACAATTGCGGTTTATCATGTATCGGTATTTTCAGAGGAGGAAAACACAGCTATACTCACGCTACGATTGCCAATTATTCCAGAACAATGAGCTCTTTTGACAGAAGCGGAATTTTTGCAGCCAATGAATGGAAGAATGATGCAGGACAATCAGAACAGGGCGCTTTACAGCTGCTTGATATTAAAAACAGTATCATATATTCTGATAGGGATGATGCTATTCATTTTGAACAGACTCCGGGACAGCAGTTTGAATTCTTACTTCAAAATTCATTAATAAAATATACCAGTGCAACAGGAGCAGGTTTCACTTTTGACAATAATCCAAACGTAATACAAACAACCAAGAATACTGATCCACAGTTTGTCAACTATTTTATGGCTAAAATGAATTTAAGGGTAAAACCAGGTTCTCCAGCTCTTGGAAAAGGAAATGCGGCTGTTGCAGCAACAGTACCTTTCGATATTGTGAATGTATCCAGAACTACAAACCCAACGCTGGGAGCTTATCAATAATGGAAATTACCCAGTTACAACAGCAGGTTGATGAATGGATCAAAACCATTGGCGTAAGATACTTTAATGAGCTTACGAATATGGCGATGCTGACAGAAGAAGTAGGTGAAGTAGCGAGAATCATTGCCAGAAGGTATGGTGAACAAAGCGAAAAGGAAAGCGATAAAACAAAAGATCTTGGCGAAGAACTGGCTGATGTACTTTTTGTAACATTATGCCTGGCTAATCAGACGGGAGTTAATTTACAGGACGCTTTTGACAGAAAAATGAAAATCAAGACTGACCGGGATAAAGACCGGCATCAGAATAATGAAAAATTGAAATAATTATAAATGATGAGTTATGAATTATAGATGAATTTGTAACTCATAATTTTTTTAATATCATGTAGATAATAATGAAGAAGCTAGAAAAATCAAAGTTATCAGGAGGAAAAACAGTACAGATCAGCGGTTCGAAAAGTATTTCGAATCGTTTATTGATTCTGGAAAGTCTGTTTAGCAATATAAAAATCGGAAATCTATCCAATTCTCAGGATACTCAGTTGCTGAAAAAAGCATTATCTGAAAATATAGAAGTGGTAGACATTCACCATGCAGGAACGGCAATGCGCTTTCTTACTTCTTATTATTCTATCCAGGAAGGAAAGACTACTATTCTTACCGGCTCAGGAAGAATGAAAGAAAGACCGATCAAAAATCTGGTAAGTGCCTTGAGGGATCTTGGGGTAGAAATTGAGTATTTGGAGAATGAAGGCTTTCCTCCTTTAAAAATTACAGGAAAAAAGATCACCCAGACTTCTGTGAATGTTCCGGCCAATATTTCAAGCCAGTTTATTACCTCTCTGCTTCTTGTTGCAGGAAAACTTGAAAACGGAATGGAAATTAATCTTGTAGGGAAGGTTACATCTAGGTCTTATATTGAAATGACCCTTGATATTCTGACAAAATTTGGTATCCAAAGCAGTTTTGAAGGAAATTCGATCAAAGTAGCCCCCTTCACTCCTGACCATAATGCAGAAGTACATTATGAAGTAGAGAGTGACTGGAGTTCGGCTTCTTACTTCTACTCTATCTGTGCTTTGGGAAGAGAAACCATCCACCTGAAAAGTTTTTACAAAGAGTCAACGCAGGGAGATTCTGCAATTGCCAATATCTATGAGAAGTTCTTCGGAATCAAAACAACATTCTCTGAAGATGAGCATCAACTAACGCTGGAACCTCAGCCAGATTTTTCTTTTCCGGAAAAAATTATCCTGGATATGAATGACTGTCCTGATATTGCACAAACTCTTTGTGTAACAGCCGCAGCCTTAAAAATACCTTTTGATATTTCCGGATTGGGAACTTTAAGAGTAAAAGAAACCGACAGACTTCTTGCCTTATATAATGAGCTTGAAAAACTGGGCACTGAAACAGAAATTACAGATTTAACGATTAAATCAATCCGTTTTGGAGAGCCACAGGATCATATTTCTATCAAAACGTATCAGGATCACAGAATGGCAATGAGTTTTGCTCCGTTCTGCCTGATTAATGAGCTTACTATTGAGGATGAAAATGTAGTTGAAAAATCTTATCCAATGTTTTGGGAAGACCTTGAAAGTATTGTAACAAATTAATTTAAAAATGTGGTAATTTGGAAATGGTTTCATTCTGGATTACCACATTTTAATCATACTACTAATAATGAGACTCATCTTTCTCTTTTTGGCTTTCTTATCTGTGACGAGCTTACCTGCTCAGAATCTGAAAAATTTTTCTGTTCCGAAAGGTTATACCCAGATTGTGGAAGCCAAAGGCGATCTTGACAAAGATGGAAAAGATGAAACTATCCTGATATTTAATACGAATATAAAAGCATCAGACAAGCAAAACCTGGAAGGTACAAATGACTATAAAAGGGTTTTCTATATTCTGAAAAAAGGAAACAGCGGTCTAAAAGTATGGAACGAAAATTCTACCCTCCTTTTTTCAAGCGGATTCGGATTTTATCCTTCTGATAATACTCTTGAAATCAATATAAAAAATAACTGTCTTATTATTGAACAGCAGTTTTTTACCAATTCAAGGCATACCCAGCAATATAAACATACCTTCAGATTTCAGAACGGAGATTTTTATCTTATAGGTTCGCACGATCATTTTGAAGACACCTGTGAATTCAGTTTTACAAATGAAATCAATTTTTCTACAGGGCAAGTAATTGTTGACAGAGAATATTCATCCTGTGATGATGGCACCAAAGTACCCGAAAACTCACACAAAGAGTTTTCTCATAAATTCCCGGCTCTTATTAAAATGAATGATTTCTTTATCGGAGACCACAAGTTCAAAGTTCCCGGGTCGAAGGAGGATTTTGTGTTTTAGGATGGAAGATTGAAGCTGGAGGTTACTGTTAGGTGGTTGATCTATCATAGCTGCTTTATTGTAAATCCATTACTATTTAACTAGTAACGATTTCTCTTTTTCCACCATCCATCCCCCAACTTCCTGACTTTATAGCAACTTAATCATCTCTTAAGATTAAATTAACTCCTTGTACTTTGATATATTCTTATTTTTAAGCTGCATTAAAAAATAAAAAAACTATGTTCAAACAAAGCATGAAACGTTTTACAGCCATCACTCTTGGGGTTGTTACTGCGTCGATCTTCTTTTCCTGTTCAAATGACAGCATGATGGAAAGAGATAATGAAACTCTTGCAGCCTCTTTAGCAAAAACAAGTAATAAGGCTTCATTATTACCTATTGCCATGAATAGCTGGATGTCTGGTCTTCAGGATAATATTTCAATTTCAAAAATCTCTATTCCCGGGACTCATGATTCCGGTGCACGTGTAGATGCTCCTGTTGTATCAGGTACGGCTAAAACTCAAGACCTCAGCATTGCAGAACAACTGAATGCAGGAGTCCGTTTTCTGGATATCCGTTGCAGACATATTGACAATTCTTTCACCATTCATCACGGTGCGATTTACCAAAATCTGAATTTTGATGATGTGCTTAATGCCTGCTATACGTTCCTTAACAGCCATCCATCAGAAACAATTATCATGTCTGTAAAGGAAGAATATGACGCATCCAACACTACCAGAAGTTTTGAGCAGACCTTCGATTCTTATGTACAGAAAAATCCTTCTAAATGGGATCTTGGGGCAAACATTCCTGCATTAGGAGCTGTAAGAGGAAAGATCAAATTGTTGAGAAGGTTTTCTTCAGGAACAACTAAAGGAATCAATGCTTCTCCGTGGGCAGATAATACGACATTTGATATCAACAATTCCGGCGTACAATTAAAAGTTCAGGATTATTATAAGGTTACCAACAATGATGATAAGTGGAATGGAATTTCCAGCCTGCTTAATGAAGCCAAAAATGATACTAACGGAAAGCTTTTCGTGAATTTCACCAGCGGTTATAAACCGGGAATCTTTGGGATCCCAAGTATTCCTACAGTATCCAATACCATTAATCCAAAACTTAAGACCTTCTTCCAGACGAATACTCAGGGTTCATATGGAATAATGCCGATTGACTTTGTAAATGCGGAACTGTCTGAATTAATAGTGAAGACCAATTTCTAATTCATTATTTGTTAGATATATTTATAGGCTGTTTCTTTTTTGAGGCAGCCTTTTTAAATTTTGTTCTTGTTTTATCTCAGGCTTTAAATCAATACACAAAAAAGACTGTTTCTTTTTTGAAACAGTCTCTCTTTGTAAAAGTAAAAGTATTAAAATCAAAAGTTATTTCTGTATTCCGTAGGCTGCCAATATCTTGTTGAAAATCTCTGTATTTTCAAATAATCCTGTAAATTCTTTAGAGTTCGGACCGTATGCAAAAACACTTGACGGAATGGAGGTATGATCATTCGTACTGAAGTTTCCGAATATCCAGCCATCTTTCAGGCTTCCGTCCAATAGCGTCAAACCACCTGTTTCATGATCTCCCACCACGATTACCAGGGTTTCTTTATTTTCATCAGCAAATTTCATTGCCTTACCAACCACATGATCAAAGTCCAGTAATTCTGTAACCAGCTGCTCAATATTGTTGCTATGACCTCCTCCATCAGTCTGAGAAGCTTCTATCATCATAAAGAATCCGTTTTTATTATTCTTTAAATTATTTAAGGTAAGATCGAACGCATCGGAAAGCCAGTTTCCTCTTCCGTTGGTTATTCTTTGTGAAGCCAGAGGATCAATCACCAAAGTACGGTTCTTAATTGCAGTAACTGATTTCAAATCTTTATACAAATCGACTTTGGCATCTTTAAATTTCTGTACATTTTCCTGAGACAGTCCGTTTGTAGGGCCTCCGATAAGAATTCTCGTTTTTGAAGCTGCGAAATCTTTCAAAATAGGTTCGGAACTATTTCTATTGTCTGAGTGTGCATAGAAATCAGCAGGCGTTGCATCTGTAACATCACCCGTAGAAATCAATCCGGAGACCATTCCTTTCTCAGCGATAATATCAGGAATTTGTGCGAGTGCTTTTCCCATATTGTCAACTCCTACAAAAGTATTTTTAGTTTTCACTCCTGTTGCAAATGCTGTAGAACCCGGTGCTGAATCTGTAATATAGGCATTGGATGAATTGGTTTTGGAAAGTCCTGTAGCTTTCATATTGAAAACATTTAACTTTCCTTTGTTGGCTGTAAAGGCAGCATAGTATTGCGGAAGAGAAGTTCCGTCTGGTATAAGAAGGATCACATTCTTTACCTTTTTAACCACTCCGTCTGATGCATAAGTCGGAGTATAGGTGCTGTATTCTTTTGTATTTTTATAAAAGTTTTTCGGGATAGAGTTCATGAATTTTTTTAGATCCGGAATATGGTCGGTATTGATATAATCTACTCCCATATCCATAAAATTCACCCATGCATTAGGAAAGTCCGGAGCCCCGTAAAAACGCACTGGTTTTTGCTGGGAATGTGCTTTTTCAACAGCAGTTCTAATCCTTGCCGTTTCCTCGTCTCTTGGGATTCCTTTTCCATTCCATTTTACCAATCCGGGAAGATCTGCACTGAACATTCCTACTCTTTTTAACTGGTCTGCAGAATAATTTTTGTCAAGATCTCCATCAAAGTAAAGATAGTCTGGATAGTTTTTAAAATCTGTCGGTTGGGGTCTTCCGCCGGTAATCACAATTTTAATTCCTGAATTTCCCGTGATCTCAGGATATTTTTTTAATGTAGCCACCAAAGCATCCAATGATGTTTTATAATCCTGCTTAATATCAATCAGCAGCTGGAGTTTTTTGCCGGCATCCGGATAGATATTCCCTTTGTTCAGCTTAATCTGTTTTGAAATATTATCGAGATAAAGGTTTTCCAGTGTTCTGTCTGCAGAAAGTTCTTTTTCGGTATGAGCTACCCAAAGATTACCTTTTACAAGAAATACATCTGCTTCTATGGAACCAAAGTTGGCATAATAAGCCTGCCAGAAAGGGATCTCCTGCATGTAATCATTATGTGAATGTGCATTGCCAACATTGTAGTTTAAATAATTCTGTGCCTGATTTTCAGAAAAAACAGCCAGGGCCAGTACAGCCAAAATTTTTGATAGTTTCCGTTTCATAATTTCTGTAAAAAACTATATCATCACAGAAGTTTCTGCAATGATATAGTGGATAATATATAAGATTAAGATGTTACCAGCCTTCATTTTGCTTGATGATTCCATGACTGTTTACGATTTCAGCCTGCGGAACTGCCCAAACATTATGTACAGCTGGATTAAAATTTCTTGCTGCCCAAACCTCCTGTCCGTTAATACCATGCAGAGGCTTGGCATAAGCTGCCTGTGCATCTCCCCAACGTACAAGGTCTCTGTGTCTGTCTGCCCATTCACCTGCCAGCTCACAGCGTCTTTCATGTTTAAGGTCTGCCATTGTACATCCGTTTTTCGGAGATAAACCTGCACGTACTCTGATCATATTGATTTCCTGATCTGCAGATTTCCCCTGCATCAATGCAGCTTCTGCTTTGATAAGGATAACCTCAGCATAACGCATGATCGGAACGGCAAGATCCGTACACGGATAATCTCCGTTGGCACTCACATGACCGCTGTTAAGCTGATATTTGAAAGCATCCATATATTTATTGAACTGATATCCGGTAAGTGAATTGGTAGAAGCATATATTCTTTCTTTCCCGTTAAAGGTAAATTTGTCACCTATTTTCAGGATGGATGCACTTCTTCTAAGATCCCCTGTTTCATATTCGTCATAAAGTTCTTTTGTAGGCTGAAAATATCCCCATCCGTTATATTCGCCCCATCCTTTATTTTCAAGCATTACGCCCGGAAGAATACTTCCCCATGCTGTAAACTTAGGTGTCCCGGGGACAGACCAGATATATTCTGAGCTGTAGTTGTTTTCAGCTTTGAAGACGTCAGCAAAATTACCCAGCAAAGCTCTGTTTCCTTTTGTCATCACTTCATTAGCCCAGAATTCTGCATTCTTCCAGTCTTTCATAAACAAGTATACTTTTGCCAAAAGTGCCCATGCTGCAGCTTTATGTGGTCTGCCGTAATCTTTTGCAGGAAGTTCTGCCTGAGTAGGTAATAATTCGGCTGCTCTTTTCAGGTCGTTTACAATGTAGGTGTAATTTTCCATCACATTGGCTGCTCTCGGAATCGGGTTTGGATCAGGATCCTTAGAACGGTCGATAATAGGTACTCCCGCTTTTTCATTTCCGTAAGAATAAGAAAGTTCAAAATACATTCTGCTGCTCATGAACAAAGCTTCTCCCAGGTATTTATTTTTAATGGCTTGTGAAGTCTGGATGTTATCAATATTACGGATCACACGGTTGGCCACCCCAATTACATTATATCTTTTGTTCCATTGAGTTTCAAGATCTCCCGCTGCGATGTAATTACTGCTGAAGTTTTTTGCGTTATCCGCTTCGCTCTTTGCTCTTCCGGTTACCATATCATCACTGGCGTTGATAAACCAAAATAGTCCTCTTCCGTAAAATTCACCGTCGAACAAAGGTTTATACATGGCATTAGCACCGGTAATCAGGTCATTTTCCGTTTTCCAGAAACTGGCTTCAGTAGGTGTTCCTTCCGGCTGAACATCCAACTCTCCTGTACATGATAAAAGCATTACGGATATTCCTGATACTAAAAATATTTTATTGAAAAATTTCATTTTTTACTTTTTTGTTAGTTAAAAATTATAACCCGATCTCCACCCCAAAGATGAATGAGCGTGCCTGAGGATATCTTCCGGTATCTACACCATAAGAATTCATTCCTACTTCAGGATCAAATCCTGTATATTTCGTAATCGTAAACAGGTTATTGGAAGTCATATAGATTCTCACCTTATTCACATCCAGCTTGCTGTACAATTCTTTTGGTAATGAGTAACCAATGGTAAGGTTCTTCAGCCTTAGATAAGATCCGTCTTCCACATAGAAATCCGATACTTTGGAATAATTACCGCTTGGGTCTCCGTGTACCAGTCTTGGAATATCGGTGTTCGTATTCTGAGGAGTCCATGCATTAAGGATATCTTTATCCATGTTGTAGTTCTGCCCTGTACCACCCGGGTTCAAAGAAATAAACTTCATCCCGTTGAATATTTTATTTCCGTATACGCCCTGGAAGAATAAGTTCAGATCAAAGTTTTTCCATGTCATGTTGTAAGAAAATCCGTAAGAAAACTTAGGATATGGGCTACCAAGATTAACAAAGTCATTATTATTAAGCACTCCTGTGTTACCTTCTTTCTTCAGGAACTTGATATCACCTGGTTTTGCATTCGGCTGGATAAGATTTCCGTTGGCATCTTTATAATTGTTGATCTCTTCCTGAGTCTGGAAAATTCCTCCGGTCTTGTAACCATAGAAAGAATAGAGAGGATCACCCACTTTCACGCGTGTTGGTTTCAGCACACCTCTTACTCCATTATCATTGATAAAGATCTCATTCACATTGGCAAGCTGCTTCACCGTGTTTTTTAGTTGACTCATTGTAGCTCCGACAGAGAATGTGAAATCATCAGAAACTACTTTGTTGTAATTGATTCCCAACTCGAATCCTTTATCCTGAAATAATCCTGCATTCACATACTGATTATTATATGTTGCCGTACTTGGTAAGCTTACATTGAAAATCTGATCTTTGGAATTCTTTACGAAATAATCAAACTGTAAAGAAAGGCTGTTGTGGAGGAATGAAGCATCTACCCCAAAGTTAGTCTGCTCAGATTTCCCCCATTTCAGATCCGGGTTCGGACGTGTAGTTGCGTAATAAGCAATATTTTGAGAAGGATCCTGTCCGAAAATCACATTATTATCTCTGGTCATTAATGGATTAACAGCTTGTGGAGAAATCCCTCCAAGGTTACCCAGAATACCATAACTTCCTCTCAGTTTAAGACTGGAAAGCCATGAAATATCTTTCATAAAATTTTCTTTCGAAACTACCCATGCACCGGAAACCGCATAATAGTTAGCAAATCTGTTCTGTTTTGCTACCAGTGAAGAACCATCACGTCTTCCCAATACACTTATGATATACTTTCCTGCATAGTCATAATTTACTCTCGCCAGATAAGAAACCAAAGATTGCTTGAATCTGTAACTGGAAACATCTTTATTGGTATCTGCAGCATTCTGAAGATGTTGGAAAACCTCAGCTTCACTTCTGAAATCATAGGCTTTTGCTACAAAACCATCATCAATTGTTTTCTGGAAAGTAAACCCTCCCAGGAAATCAAAATTATGTTTTCCTGCAGCAATTTTATAGGTAAGCAATTGCTCTGCAAGTGCTGTAGATGAGTTATTGGACTGGTACTCTAAATTATTCGTATCAAAAATCTTCCCGACTTCCAATACTCTATAGGTAAAGTTTTTTACATCACCCAGTTTAAAAGTCTGCGAAAAGTTAGAACGGAATTTTAAATCCTTAGCCAACGTAATCTCAGCATATGGATTGATCAAGATCTCATGCGTAGGATTTCTGATACTGATCCTTTTAAGATAAGCTACCGGATTGATCATATCTCCGTAACCTCCTGCCACATCAATTGGTAATCCGGAAAAAGCTCCGCTTGGTGTGTATACCGGAACATTCGGTGGATAGTACATTGCAGCCACTAAAGCTCCCGTATAACCACTTTTTGTATCTGCTGTATTGCCGTCAGAGTAATTATAATACATATTTTCTCCAATCGTCAGCCAATCTTTTACTTTATGTTCAGAATTGACTCTGAAATTATATCGTTTTGCCTGCGTATTCAGTAAGATTCCTTCCAGATTTCTATGGTTCATTCCCACAAAATATCTGGATTTCTCACTTCCTCCGCTTAGGTTAACATTGTATTCCTGAATAGTTCCTGTTCTGAAAATTTCTTTCATCCAGTCTGTTCTGGTAATTCTTCCGTCCGGATATTGGTTAGGATTAAAAGCAATGGGTAAACTTCCCAGTTTCCCGGCATTTTCATATGCTTTGTACATTACATCCTGAAATTCCGCTGCATTCAGAGACTCTTTTAGCCTCCATGCCTGGTTCACTCCATATTTTACATCAAAATCTACGGTAAGATTTCCTTTTTTCCCCTTTTTAGTGGTGATCAGGATAACCCCTCCGGAAGATCTTGCTCCATAAATGGCTGCAGAAGCATCTTTAAGTACAGAAATATCCTGTATATCATTTGGGTTAATAGAGGGTGTTCCATTAAAAACTACTCCGTCTACTACATAAAGAGGAGTTTCTCCATTGATTCCTCCCAGACCACGAATATTTACTTTAGGTGAGCCGTTAGGATCTCCACCTTCGTTCACTACAGTTACTCCGGGAGCTTTACCCTGAAGAACCTCTCCTACACCAGACAAAGATCTGGAAGTAAGCTTATCCAGCGAAGCCTCCGAAACAGCGCCGGAAACTTTACTTTTTTTCTGTGTTCCGTATCCTACAACAACAATCTCGTCGATGGATTTTTCTTTTAAGCTGTCTTTTTTCTGAGCGAGGAACATCGGTGAAGCTGATATTGCACCAATAAGTAATACCCTTCCCGTTAAATACGTTACTGAGACAGGGATTTTAAATACATTCATGATCTCCTTTTTGATTAGGTGCAAAATTAGATCAGTCCGCTCCCCCGCCCCATTAAGGTTTCCTTATGTTTTTATTAATAAATTTTAGCTTTTTTAAGACACCACCTACCACACGTTGTAAGTAAAACATTGTATATCAATTATATAAGTAATTAAAAGTAATCATTTCTCTGATATTGCATGCAGAATTGAGATTAAGTTTGTCTTAAGTTTATTATGAACTGATAGCAATAGATCAGTAAATCATTAAAATTATTTCAGGAATAATAAATAACTGAGTTCATTTTTCTTTTTTTACATTTGCTGAAAATAGATTTTACTTTTGAACACAGACCTTTAAAAACGTCTCACTGGCATCAGAAGAAAAATAAAAACAATAAAATCAGACAAATTCAATGACCATCATTATTACAGGAACCTCATCAGGGATCGGGTTTGCATTGGCCGAATATTTTGGTAAAAAAGGGCATAAAGTATACGGATTAAGCAGAAAGCATACAGAAAGTGAGTATTTCAGATCTATACCCACTGATGTTACCGATAACACAGCCGTTCAGAATGCTATCGCTGAGGTTTTAAAAACAGAATCCAGAATTGATGTTCTGATCAATAATGCTGGAATGGGAATGGTAGGAGCAGTAGAAGATTCTACGAAAGAAGATATTTTAAAATTGTTCAGCCTAAATCTTGCCGGACCTGTACAGATGATGAGCGCTGTTCTTCCGAAAATGCGTGAACACAAATTTGGGAAGATCATCAATGTTTCCAGCATCGGAAGTGAGATGGGTCTGCCTTTCCGCGGATTTTATTCGGCTTCAAAATCTGCGCTGGATAAAGTAACGGAAGCGATGAGGTATGAAGTTTATCCTTGGAATATTGAAGTATGTTCACTGCATTTGGGAGATATCAAAACCAATATTGCAGACAACAGAGTTATTGCACAAGTTTCCCAACCTTATAAAAATGTTTTTGATAAAGTATATGCTCTGATGAACTCTCATGTGAACGATGGAACTGAACCTTTGGAAGTTGCAGAATACATTGAAAAACTTTTAGCAAAAAATAAGTGGAAAGCTCATTATTATTTTGGTAAATTCGGGCAGAAAATCGGGGTTCCTTTGAAATGGATTCTTCCACAGGGAACTTATGAGAATTTAATGAAAAAATATAATAAACTGGATAAAAATTAGTTGATTGATAGGGCGCATAGTTATTCTGAACAGAATGCGATGCAGTGAAGAATCTTTTGTACTGAAGATTTCTCAATCCTCTTCACATTCAGAAGCTGATAAATTGAAATTACTTTTAAAAATATTTTTTGTGCTGTTCTGCGTTTTTACACAAGCGCAGAAAAAGCAGTATTGGCTGATTGATACAGAAACCAATGTCAGGAAAAAAGTAAAAGATTCTACTTCCGCAGTAAAGTTTCTGGATTCATTAGCTCAGAATAATTATTTCTTTACCAAACTTAAGGATGTAAAAGTAAAGGGTGACAGCACTGAAATTTTCTTTGACAAAGGCAAGAATTTCAATGAAACCTATGTAAACCTCACTGATTCTCTTGTTCAGAAGCTAAAGATTCAGAAAGATTTTTTCACTAAAAACTTAGATTCCACCAAGAAAAGCATCAACAAAACTTATATTGATGACGGATATTCTTTCAGCAGAATCAAATCCAAATATAAGGGACAGAAAAACGGCTACCCCATCGTAGAACTTGACATTAACAAGAACGATAAAAGAACGATCAATAATTTTGTCGTAAAAGGATATGAAAAAGTTCCTAAAAGATTCATCAAAAATCTTGAAAAGGAATTTAAAGGCAAAAACTACGATGATAAAAATCTTTTGGCCATCAATAAAACATTTCAGAGCCATCCTTTTCTGACTCTTGAACGGCAGCCGCAAACTTTATTTACAAAAGACTCTACAAGTATTTACCTGTTCCTGGAAAAGAAAAAGACCAATACTTTTGACGGAGTAATCGGTTTCGGGAATGACAAAACCTCCAAGTTTACGTTAAACGGAACCATGAATGTAAATTTCAGGAATATGTTCAACGGTTTTGAAACCGTCAATTTATACTGGCAGAGAAACCCGGATAGAGGGCAGACTTTTGATCTTCAGGTGGATATCCCATATCTGTTCAAATCGAATGTCGGGATGAATGCAAAAGTGAATATCTATCGCCAGGATTCTACATTTGCCAATGTAAAATTCCTGCCTGCCTTCTATTACCATATCAACAACCGTAACAAAATAGGTTTAAGGGCAACTTTGGAATCCTCTACCATTATTGACACGCTGTATGTGCAGGGGAAAGATTATAACAAAAAGGGACTCGGAGTATGGTTTGAAATGACAGAGCCTACTGATATTGACCTTTTCCTTTATAAGACAAGGATCAATGCTGGTTACGATTTTTTAACAACCACCTATTCTAAAGACAATATCAAAGCCAACCAAAACCAGTTTTATTTCTTTGGAGAACACAATTACCATATCTCCGGAAACCACTTCCTGAACATTAAGGGAGAAGGTGCCATGATGGATTCTAAAGTAGAGTTCACCACCAACGAATTATACCGTTTCGGGGGCTGGAACTCCATGCGGGGATTCAATGAAAAATCACTGGCAGCCGATTTCTACTATTATGGAAGTCTGGAATACCGGTATCTGATTGGCAGTCAGGCATTCTTCGACATCTTTGGACAATATGGACAGCTTAATAATAAATCACTGAATGTAAGGCCCAAACTCTACAGTGTCGGACTCGGTTTCAATTTCTTCATTCCTATCGGTCTGATGAGCTTTCAGCTGTCTAATGGTAACGAGTTTGGAAATCCTTTTAAGTTTAATGATACCAAAATTCACTGGGGAATCCTGAGCAGGTTTTAAAAAAGAAAAGAAGAAGGAAGCTGGAGGATAGAAGTTATCGGAGTCTTGGTTTCGCAATTTATTTCTTTCATAAGACCGAAGTTTTTTCAAAATTTATTACTAAGGATTGCAAGAAGTTGACAACACCACAGTAACTTCCAGCCTCGCTCTTCCAGCTTCCTACCTTATAGTAATACTTATAGAATAAAACAAAAATTCCCATACAAAGGATATTTTTCATTTTACCTTTCTATTAACTCTTCATGTTAAAAAATATTAAATCGTATTTTTATTTTAATACATCATTAAAGTACAGGTAACAGTGCTCCGCTAAATTTGCCTTCAAAAAAAATGAAGAAGACTCTAGCTACTTTTGCCGTTTTTTTACTTCCTCTATATTTTTCCGCACAGGAAATCAATATTTCCGGAAATGTAAAATCAGAAAACGGCTCTAGTGTTTCCGGTGTAAACATCACTGATAAAAATACAGGAAAGACTGCCACTACAGATGAAAATGGTAATTTTACCATTTCTGCAAACCCGAAAGACATTCTTGAGTTTTTTGCTCCTGATTTTTCTGTTTATACCGTTGAGGTTTCTTCAAAAAAACAGTATTCTGTTGTCTTAAAAAAGCCAAACGAAAAGCAGATTGAAGGGGTTGTCATCACCGCATTAGGTATTGCCAAGAAGAAAGAAAAAATCGGTTATTCTACTCAGGAAGTGGGAACCAAACAGTTTGAAACCATTACAACACCGAGTATTGGTAATTTATTCTCAGGACAGGTTGCCGGTCTGAGTGTTTCCAATCCGACAGGAATGCAGCAGGCACCACAATTTACCTTGAGAGGAAATTCCAATGTAGTTTTTGTGATTGACGGAGTAATTGTAGAAAAGGAAGTTTTTCAGAATTTAGATCCAAACAATATTGAGAATATCAATGTACTGAAAGGTGCCACTGCTTCTGCACTGTATGGTTCCAGAGGCCGTTACGGAGCTGTTTTAATAACAACAAAAACAGCTAAGAAGAAAGGATTCTCTGTAGAGTTTTCTCAGAACACCATGATTACGGCAGGATTTACCAATCTTCCAAAAACCCAAACGGAATACGGAAACGGATCTCATGGAAAGTACGAATTCTGGGATGGAGCCGATGGCGGGGTGAATGACGGGGATATGATCTGGGGACCAAAATTCGTTCCTGGTTTACAAATTGCCCAATGGAACAGCCCGATCAGAGATAAAGTAACAGGACAGGTAATTCCATGGTATGGAGCAGTGACAGGAACTCAATATGATAATAAATCAAGGTATGAAAGAGTTCCCATTGACTGGAAATACCACGATAACTTAAGCACATTCTTAAAGCCTGCGGTTATCAACAACAATAATTTCGCCATAAGCTATAGAAATAATAAAGATATCTACAGGTTTTCAGGAAACTTCATGAACTACGATGACAGAGTTCCGAATTCTTATCTTCAAAAATATGGGCTCAACTTTTCGTCTGAAAACCATTTGGGGGATAAATTAATCTTTAATACGAAATTCAATTTCAATCAGGCTTTTACGCCTAATGTCCCTAACTACGATTACAACCCAAGCGGACATATGTATACCATTCTGATCTGGATGGGAGGCGACGTAGATGGAAAGGCACTGAAAAATCATATGTGGATTCCCGGACAAGAAGGAAGAGCACAGGCCAACTGGAACTATGCATGGTACAACAACCCATGGTTCGGCGCTGAGTATTATAAAAATCAGAACAGAACGAATATCATCAATGCTCAGACAGGATTAGAATATAAGGCTACTCAGGATCTTTCAGTAAAAGGGAAAGTATCCCTCGTGGAAAACCACAGCAAAACGGAAATACTAAGTCCTTATTCTTATTTCAATTACAGTGCGCCAAGAAGTGGAGGATATATTCTGAAAGATAATAAAACATGGAATCTTAACTATGATGTTCTGGCTACTTACAAGAAAAAGATATCTGAAAACTTTGATTTCACAATCAATGCAGGAGGTTCAGCTTTTTATTTCAAAAACAATAACAATGAAAGATCTACGGACGGATTGATAACTCCTGAAGTATACACATTTGAAAACTCTATCGGAGCGCTTAAAAATTATACCTATCTGAAGGAAAAGTTGATTTATAGTGCTTATTCAACGATTGATATCGGATTGTACAATGCTTTCTTCATCAATATTTCAGGACGTAATGACTGGTCTTCTACCCTTCCTAAGGCCAACAGATCTTACTTCTACCCTTCTGCATCCATCAGTGCTGTTATTTCAAACCTGGTAAAATTACCTGAGTCTATCAATATGTTGAAGCTTTCTGCTTCATGGGCTAAAGTGGCGTATGATTTCCAGCCTTATTCCATCAGAAATTATTATCTGAATAATGAGGGAATTACATTCAACGGAAATCCTACTTCTTATTATCCTACCACGCTGAATGTAGAAAACTCTCTGAAACCTGAACAGACAAAATCTTATGAGCTAGGATTAAGTGCCGGCTTCCTGAACAACAGGATTACTTTAGATGCTACTTATTTCAGAACATTAGATTATAATAACATTCTTGAATTCCCGGCTGCTGAATCATCAGGTTTCACTTCACAATATGTAAACGGAAATGAATATACTACGAAAGGATTTGAAGTTTCGTTAGGTTTAGTTCCCATAAAAACCTCTGATTTCACCTGGAAAACCTTGATCAACTGGAGTACATATGAGCAAAAGCTTACTTCCATTTATGATAATATGCCGAACTACAAAAATATTAAGTTAGGCGAAAGAATGGACAGTTATTATGACTATACATGGCAAAAGTCTCCGGACGGAAAAGTAATTCTTGATGTCAATTCAGGAATGCCGACAAGAGCCAATACCCCAAGTAACCTTGGACATTTCAATCCGGACTGGACTTTTGGTTTCAACAACACGTTTAAATACAAAAAATTCTCTTTAAATATAGGAATTGATGGAAGCATCGGAGGTGTGATGAGGTCGCAGGTTGTTGAGAAGATGTGGTGGGGAGGAAAACATCCTAATTCTGTAGCGTACAGAGATCTTGAATATGCCAATCCGGGAACATATTATTTTGTGCCGGATGGAGTTAATTACAATCCTGCTACCGGTCTTTATACTCCACACACAAAAGCTATCAGTTTCCAGGACTGGGCACAGAATTATCCATACCAGGCAAGGGTAACGCAGGATGAAAGTGAAGAGTTTGCCAACGTTTTTGACAGAACTTTCATCAAGCTGAGATCTGTAGTATTGGAGTATGATTTTTCTTCGCTGCTTAATCCGAAAGGGATGGTGAAAGGTTTCACTGCCAATATTTCTGCCTACAACTTAGCCATGTGGAAAAAATCGAAGAACCTTTACTCCGATCCGGATTTCCAGATAAGATCAGGTAGAAGTGGAGATATCGCTAATGATATCCAGGATCCGTCCAGCAGATGGTTCGGAATCGGATTTAATCTTAAGTTTTAACTAAAAAGTACGTCAAGACAATGAAAAATAATATAAACAATATAAAAGGGCAAAAGGGTAAAACGGCAAAGTGGCTGATGAGGTCTCTATTTGCGGCAGGACTTCTGACACTGGCTTCATGCGAAACCAGCCTTGATACGATCAATGAGAACCCTAATGACCAGGCAAGCATTGATCCGAAAAACCTTCTTACTTACGTTGAAAAATATACATTTCAGGTAAATGGTGAGAATATGTATGCGTCAAGAATGATGATTGGTACTGATGGTGAGAATTCATACCAGTATATGAAATGGAATGATGCTTCTTTTGAAGTTTACACAAAAGGCCTCTTGAATACAGGAAAAATGATGCAGGAAGCAGAAAAGAGAGGAAATAAAAATTATCTGGCAATCGGAAAATTTTTGAGAGCTTATCATTTCTTCAATATCAGCTTAAAAGTAGGAAGCGCTCCCTATTCTGAAGCTGCTAAGGGTGAATCAGGAATTACACAGCCTAAGTATGACACTCAGGAAGCGATTATGTCCGGAATTTTATCAGAATTAAAAGAAGCCAATGATCTCATTAATACCAATGATAAAATTGAGGGTGACATTGTGTACAACGGGGATGCTTTGAAGTGGAAAAAACTGATTAACTCATTCCGTCTTAAAATCCTGATTACTTTATCTAAGAAAACTACGTTAGGAAATTATAATATTGCTACAGAATTTGCATCTATTGCAGGAAGCCAGTCTTTAATGACCTCCATTGCAGATAACGGTGAACTTAAGTTTGCTGATGCTGCCGACAGCAGATATACAATGTTTAACAACAGCGGATATGGTTCCAGCTTATATATGGCGGATTATTTCATCAATATGTTCAAAGACAGACATGATCCACGTTTGTTCACTTTTGCTGCACAGACTACCGGAGCAAAAGAAGCAGGAAAAGCTATTACTGATTATACAGCATATAACGGTGGAAATCCTACTTCTCCATATTCTGACAATGCCGCTCTGATCACGGCTAAGAATATTTCCAAAGTAAACGATCGTTTTTATAAAGATCCTACCAATGAACCTGCTTCTGTATTAAGTTATTCAGAGCTTGAGTTTATCCTGGCTGAAGCTGCTGCAAGAGGCTGGATTTCCGGATCTGCAAAAACACATTACGACAATGCAATCAAAGCCAGTTTCAATTTTTATCAGACTTATGTGAAAAATCCGGGACAATATTTCTCAGGATTTGATGTGAATCAATATCTGGCAACGCCTTTAGTAGTTTATAATAATGCTGATCCTTTACAGACACAGCTGGAAAAAATCATGACTCAAAAATACATGACAATGTTTCATCAGGCACAATGGACTTCTTATTATGACTATCTGAGAACCGGATATCCAAACTATCCTTTAAAAGCTGGAGTTGCTGCACCATTTAGATTCAGATATCCACAGTCTGAGTACAACTATAACAGCAGTAATTTAAAATCTGCTTTAGCTGCTCAGTATGGAGGGAATGATAATATTAACTCTAAACCTTGGTGGTTACAATAGAAATCTGATTAATTTTATATAAAACAAAGAAACCGCAGGAAAATCCTATTAACTTGCGGTTTCTTTCTTATTTCGATTGAACATGAACAGAAGAGAATTTTTAGAAAAATCAAGTCTTTTATTAGCCGGATTGGGAACTTCAAGTGTTCTGCATCCTTCCATTTTAAAAGCTTTAGCCATTGATCCGGCTGCCCAGTCTACATTTTATGATGCAGAGCATGTTGTAATCCTGATGCAGGAGAACCGTTCATTTGATCATGCATTCGGTGCTCTCAAAGGAGTGAGAGGTTTTTTAGATAAAAGAGCCTTTGTAAAACAGGATGGGCAATCCGTTTTCTTTCAAAAGAATGATGACGGGAAATATGCATCCCCAGCCCGCCTGGATTTAAGAAATACCAAATCAACCTGGATGAGCTCACTGCCTCATTCATGGGCTGATCAGCAAAAAGCACTGAACAAGGGAAAATACGACCAGTGGCTTCAGGCTAAAGCTTCAGGGAATAAAGATTACAAAAATATTCCGCTGACATTAGGATATTACAACCGTGAAGATCTTCCGTTTTATTATCAGCTGGCAGATGCATTTACCATATTCGACCAATATTTCTGCTCTTCACTTACCGGGACTACTCCAAACAGATTATTTCTATGGTCCGGAACGTTGAGAGCGCAGCAGAATGGAAAGGTAAAGGCTAATGTTGTGAATGAAAATATTGATTATGACAAAGCAAGGCAGGCCAAATGGAAAAGTTTCCCGGAAATTTTAGAACAACAGAATGTTTCGTGGAGAATTTATCAGAATGAAATCAGTCTTCCAAAAGGAATGTCCGGAGAACAGGAAGCATGGTTAAGTAATTTTACCGATAACCCTATTGAATGGTTTTCAAAATTCAACGTTAAATTTTCAAAAGGATATTATCAGAATATTCCTAATATCATAGCGTATCTGAAGCAGGAAATTGAAAAAAATCCTCAACAGAAAGAAAGGCTGGAAACTATGCTCGCTGAAGTTCAGGAAGATCAGGTGAAATACCATCCGGATAATTATTCAAAACTTTCAAAAGAGGAAAAAAACCTTCACGAAAAAGCCTTCACCACCAACTCCAATGATCCTGATTACTGGAAACTGGAAATCGGAAAGGATGAAAACGGAGAAAGGCTGGTTGTTCCTGAAGGTGACGTACTGTTTCAGTTCCGAAAAGATGTGGAAGAGAAGAAACTCCCGCTGGTTTCCTGGCTGGTAGCTCCTGAACATTTCTCAGACCACCCGGGATCACCATGGTATGGCGCGTGGTATATTTCTGAGGTTTTGAATATTCTGACCAAAGATCCTGAAACCTGGAAAAAAACCATATTCATCATCAATTATGATGAAAACGACGGATATTTCGATCATGTACTCCCTTTCGCGCCACCCGTAAATCCAAGCCAGCCTGTTGATATGAACGGCAAAGAAGGCGTGGAATATGTGAATCAATCCCAGGAATACATGAGCAATCCTTCTTTAAAAAATTATGAAAAAATTGAAGGAACCGTTGGATTGGGTTACAGGGTTCCAATGATCATCGCTTCCCCATGGACGAAAGGAGGATTTGTAAATTCCGAAGTATCGGATCACACTTCTGTACTGCAGTTTCTGGAGAAATTTATCATGAAAAAATTCAAAAAGGATGTGCATGTTGACAATATCAGTGACTGGAGAAGAGCGGTATGCGGTGATCTTACGTCTGCCTTCAATTCTTCCAGTGTAAAAGTTCCACAAATAAATTATCTGGATCAGAAAGACTATGCTAAAACCATCAATGCAGCCAAAAACAAACCTGTTCCTGATCTGAAATGGTATTCTGAAAATGAACTTAACGGTAATTTACTTGAAATTCAGGAAAGAGGTCTGAAGCCATCAAATCCGCTTCCGTATCATTTCCATGTCAATTTAGAAGGTGAACAGATAAAAATGTCCAATTTAAAAGAGAATGGCGTTCCGCTTTTGGTGTATGACAGGACTCAATTCGACAGTAAGGATTATCATTTTTCATATGCCTTATATTCAAAGCAGGAATTATCCCATGCTGTACATTCCGGAGCTTATTATTATGAAATTTTCGGTCCCAATGGCTTTTTCAGGAGATTTCAGGGAAGTATTTCACCGGAAATAGAGATAATTTTAGAGAATATGACCACAAAAAACCAAGTGGAACTGACTATAAGAAATAACAAAAAGAAAAATTTCTCCATCAATCTGGAAGATTTGTACACAAAAAATAAAAAAACAATTTCTGTACAAAAAACAGAAGAAAAAATAATTATTGATCTTGATAAATTTAAAGGCTGGTATGATTTGAAATTAACGTCAGATGAATGTCTGTGGCATTTTGCCGGAAGAGTAGAAACGGGAAAGGTTTCTGTTTCTGATCCACACTGGGCATAGAAAAACGCTTACAATTTAATAAAAACCTGTACCAAAAAAGCACAGGTTTTTTTGAGTTATTCTTTAAATATAATGCATTACATAGTGCAAATAAGCAATAATATAAAAATTATAATATATTTTTTTCACAATGCACTGAATTTTGTTATATTCACTTAACTAATTATTTGCATCATGAAAAAACTAAATTTAACTATTGCAGTGTCTGTATTTGCATTGGCTCTATCCGGGAATATGAGCGCCCAAGACCTCGCTACAGATAACCATACGGTTACCATTTCTATTCCCGAAGTTGCATTGGTAGATATTGAACCATCTGCCACCAAAAACATTACTCTTGGATTTACAGCACCTACTGAAGCAGGAAATCCTATCGTTCCGGCAACAGCCAACACTACTTTATGGCTTAATTATTCATCCATTAAATCTGTTGCAGATCCTACCCGTAATATAAGTGTAACCATGAATGCTATCATTCCCGGAGTTGATCTTCAGGTAACAGCAGCAGCAGCTACCGGAGCAGGAGCAGGAACATTGGGAACATCTGCAGGTCTGTTGACTTTAAGTGCTGCCAACCAGACTATCATTTCAGGAATCGGAAGTGCTTATACAGGAAATGGTGCCAACAACGGACACAATCTTACGTACGCAATTGCTGCAGGAAGTGGTCCTGGAGGGGTAGCAGCCTACGCAGATTTACAGGCAACAGCCACTGTAGCAGCTACCGTTACTTATACGATATCCGACAATTAGAATTTAAATAAAATTTTATTCTCTATTTCAAAAACAAGAAGAAGTTGTCATTCAGTTTCTTCCTGTTTTTGTATTACTCATCATTTAACTCCAAACTTTACATAATGATAAAGCGTATTCTTCTGTTGATTACCTTGATTTTGCAGTTTAGCTTTTTACATGCGGGCATTGTGATTCTCAATGGACTTACACATTCTTACAAAATTGAAAACGGAAAGGTTTACAAGGGAAAAGTAGCCATTGAAAACACAAGCAATAATCCTCAGAGTGTAAAATTATTTTTACAGGACTTTGCTTACCATGCTGACGGAACGATCAATTATTCGGCTTTGCGTACAAATAAACGGACCAATGGAGAATGGATTAAACTCAATACCAACCTGATTACCCTGAAAGGTAAGGAGAAAACTGAGGTTTTTTATGAGATTACAGTTCCCAATCAAAACAGAGATCCCGGAAGCTATTGGAGTGTCATTATTGTAGAACCGGTAGAGGATATAAAGCCCAGCGACAGTAAGGCAGGAGTGAATATCACTTCTGTGATACGTTACGCGATTCAGGTCATTACAGATTTTGAAACAGAAAAGGCCAAACCGGACCTTAAGTTTGAGAGTGTAAAAGTAGAGAAACAGGAGGGAAAGCAAACCGTGAAGATTGCTGTAGCCAATAATGGTAATCTTTACTGTAAACCGACAACAGCCATTGAAATTTATAACCGTAAAACAGGTGAAAAAATAGGAACGTATTCAAGTTTAACGATGGGACTGCTGCCTGACACCTCCAAAACATTTTACATTGATATCAGTAAAATACCGCCGGACAAATACAAAGCCGCCATAATAGCTACGGATGAAGAAGAGAATGCATTTGCACTCAATGTGGAATTAGAAGTAAAAAATGATTAGAACTTGGACTATATTTATTATCATATCATTATTCCCGATATTTATTTTTTCTCAACAGCAATCGAACCGATTGTCCAGTAAAAAAGATAGTATATTACCGGGAATGTCAACTTCTATTCCTTTTACATTAGAAAATAATTCGGATGAAAACAGGACTTATGAGATATCAGTTACCACCTCAAGTCCTTCTATTACACCTATTTTAGCAAAAGGAGAATTTCAGATTGCGGCACATGAAGCATCAGTTTATCTGGTTCCTTTGCGTATTGCAACGGAAACGAGCCAGGGAAATTATTCTGTAACATTGAACATTACTGACCGCAATAACGGAATATCCTTTACAAAAACATCAAAAATAACAGTTTCAGGAAACAGAAATATTTCCCTGACTCCTTTGAATTCACCTGAGTTTGTAAGGGCCGGAGAAATGATTCGGGCTTCTTTTCTCTTAAAAAATAATGGTAATATAACAGAGGATATTCATCTTGAAAGTAAAAATGCCATTCTTGACAATGATACTTCATTAGTACTGGAACCCAATGAATCAAAAATCATTACAATACACAAAGTAACAAACCCTGAACTCAGTCAAAATGAATTTCAGAACCTTAATCTTTCGGTATACTCAAAAGGTAATCTTAAGGAAGTTCAAAATGTTTATGTAAGTACTCAGATTATATCCGTAAAACCATCTGAAAACGATATCTACCACAGACTTCCTGTTGCCGTTTCATTATCTTTTATCGGAATGCAGAATATGGGGGTTTACAATGATGGCTTTCAGGGAGAAATTTATGGGAAAGGGACTCTGGATAAAGACAACAAAAACCAGATCGAATTCCGGGCGGTAACCCACAATCCTGTAGATCTCAATACATTTACTCAATATGAAGAATATTTTGTGAATTATAAACGGGATAAGTTCTTTATTCATCTTGGTGATAAAACGTATTCTTCATCTTATTTAACGGAGTTTGCAAGATATGGCCGCGGGGCAGAAATCCGCTATGATTTTAACAAATTCAGTCTGGGCGGCTTCTATAATCATCCAAGATTTTTCAGAGATATTAAGGATGAATTTAACCTTTATTCCAGTTTCAAAATCCGGAAGGAATCAGAAATTTCGGTTGGATATCTTTACAAAACTCCAAGAAAGGAGGAAATCCGATATGGAGATCTAAGGCTGGATTCGGATGCACATCTTCCTTATGCCAAAGGAAAATTCAAGATATCAAGAAACATTAATGTATCTGGAGAATTGGCCTACAGTACTACAAAAAAAACGGATGGAACAGCTTACATGCTTCAGGCTGATGCTATTTTTGAAAAGTTCAACGGAAGTTTAATGTATGTAAAAGCAAGTCCGGAATTTGCAGGATATTTTACGAATACAAATACCTTTAACGGGAACATTAGCTATAAAATTTCCAGAAAGCTCAGTGCTTTTGTCAACTATACACAGGATGTTAAAAATTTCCAGAGAGATACGCTGTTTTTAGCAGCTCCTTACAGACAGTATCTGCAATATGGAGTACAATATAAATACCGCTCCAATGGATATGTTATCGTTAATAGCGGTTATCAAAAGTATCAGGATCGTTTAGAACCAAAACAGTTTGATTATTATGAGCGTTTTTTCAAGGTGAGCATTGATCAGCAGGTCGGAATGTTTCAAGTAAATATTGAAGGACAGTTTGGTAAAACAGATAATTATCTGACAGGGTTTAGTGGTAATTCAAGTTTTTATTCTGCCAATCTTTCATTTCAAAAATTCAGGACCTATTTTAATGTATTCGGAAGCTATGCTATCAGCTCGAGATACCAGCTGCAGAACCAGAAACAGCTCTATTATGGGGCAAGAATTTACAGTCGTTTTTCTGATAAGACTAGTTTAAGTATTTTTTATCAGAACAATTATATGCCGGAAGAATATTTTAAAGACAGAAATTTATTTGAACTTCTCTTCCACCAGCAGCTGTTTCCCGGAAATGAAATTGATCTTTCCGGCAGATATTCATTGCAGAGGGGAGAAATTGGGGATAAAGATTTTATATTCTCCATGCGTTATACCTGGCGTCCCAATATTCCGGTACAGAAAACCGCTGAATATATTTCGTTATCCGGAAATATCAGTAATCTTGGGATAAAAAAGACGGAAGGGATAAGACTCATGTTGGGAAGCTACCTTTCAGTTACCGATCAGGAAGGAAATTATTTATTCAAAAATGTGATTCCCGGAAATTATTTTCTGGAAATCGACCGTTCAACAACTGAGATCAATGATATTCCCACATTGGCTATTCCGGCAGCTCTTTCTTTAAGTAATAAGGAAAATATTTTTAATTTCGGATTAACGACAGCGGCTAATGTTCAGGGTCATATTCAGTTTGTAGAAACAGAAGATAAAGATCAGACCGGACTTACTGAACTACTTGCTAAAAAAGAGAAAAAGAAAAAAGAAAGTATTATTATAGAAGCTACAGGTAAGGATCAGACCTACCGTAAAATATGTTTTATAGGTGAAGATTTTGATTTTACTTACCTCAGACCTGGAGACTGGACCGTTAAAGTCTATCGCAATGGTCTTGATAAACGTTATAAAGTCTCGAACGACAAATTTCAGTTTACGCTTAACCCTTCGGAAACAAAAAAATTAAATATTCATATTGTCAAACAGCAAATAGAAATAAAATACCAGCAGGAATCCTTAAAGGTAGGATATAATGAAATAAAAAAGAAAAAATGATTTTGATCCGTTCCCTATTGTTATTAGTGTTTTTCATCTTCTCGGGCGTATTCTATTCCCAGACTACTGTTACGATGACTTTACCTATCGTAACTTTAATGGATATAGAACCTACAGGAAGTTTTACGCTCAATTTTACAGCTCCTACCGAAGCAGGAAATGCTCTTGGTAATCCAACACCCAATACTTCCAAATGGGTCAACTATACCTCTGCAATTGCACCCGGAGGGCTTACCAGAAAAATTACAGCATCTGTGAATAAAGTTATTGCAGGAGTTAATATAAGATTACAGGCAGCTGCCGCTTCCGGAGCTGGAGGCGGAACATTGGGAACTTCCTCAGGACAGGTTACCCTTACGACGACTCCTGTTACAATTATTAGCGGCATTGGAGGTGCCTACACAGGAAATGGTGCCAACAATGGCCATGCGCTCACTATTTCTCTAACGACCAATACTTATGCTAATTTACAGGCACAGGCCAATACAGCAATTGTCATCACCTACACCATCACAGAATAAAATTGAAAAATGAAAGTCTACAGCCACTTTTTCAGGGAAATCCTCTTAAAAAAATATCTATATGTTATTCCTTTAATAATAAGTAGTTATTTGACAGGCCAAACAATAACTGTAGGTGGAAGTAACTGGACAGTAAGCGTACCTTCTATTACCGAAGCAGGGACAAACTATGCCGGAACGTATCAGAGCGCTACTAATTTGATAACATTATCAGGAACACTGCCAGGATCTTTTCTAAATCTGCTCACAAGTGGGGCGGCAAGAATAAGCATGCATCATACTCCTACCACCTGGAACAGCAATCTACACCTTTATGCCAAAAGAAGTGGCGGGACAACCAGTATCAGTGGACTTTGCCTTGGCTGTACTGCAACGATCAATGGTGGGACAACCTATGTAGAAATACCACAAGCTGTAGATACAGCATTCTTTACAATAAATTTCTCGGGAATTTTGGGATTGGGTAATAGTGTTACTTTTTCAGGCATTAATGGACAATTACAAATAAGTGGTGTTTCTGTAATCGTTCCTGCAACAACCTATAACACGCAAATAGTTTTCACAATAGGTCCCAATTAAAAATACTCCAATACCAATCCAGCTAAAGACATAATCAGTCAATTTATATCTAAAAAAAAACAATCCTTTTCAAAATCAGAAAAGGATTGTTTTTTTATTGTATTTAAAACTAATTAATGTTTGGCCCACCAAAGAGGAGTCAGTACAGCATCTGCACCACCAAGTAACTGTACAGCCTTATCATATCCAGGCTGATCCGTATTTCTGAAAGTACTTGGATATCTTAATCTCTGAGGGAAATTCTGAATAGAATTTGTCATATAATTCCCTGAACTCAGATTAGGAAGGTTTGCCAATGGAGTTTCGATGGCAGGATTTTCAAAAAACGGCAGTCCAAGCCTTCTCTGATCACTCCAGGACTCTAACGGTAACCAAGGCATATTGGCAATATATTTCTGGGTAATAATCTTTGTCAGTTTATCATTCTTTACCGATCCATTTTTATAAATGGTATTTACAGGATATTTAATGTCTACCGAAACTAAGTTCCCGCTTACAGGATCTTTATATTTCATCGTATGGCTCACTCCCGGTTCTGTAATATGACTGTAAGAAACAGAAGTCCCATCACGGTTATAATCTGTTGAAGCAATATATTGACCATAGAATTGTGAAACTCCATTATAAGCAAAACTTTCCTGAATTCCTTTATTATATGCCGCTTCATCGCCCATTGGAACAGCCCAGCCTTTCAATGCCGCTTCCGCCAAAAGGAAATAAGTTTCCCAGCTTGCAAAAAATATTCTTGAATTCGTACTTTCCCGGTACTGCTTACCCAAAGCCGGCATACATCCTACTACATTTCTCAAGCCGTTTCTCTGTCCTTTTACCCCCCAATTTCCAATGGTATAGGCATTCCAGGTATTTACTGTATTTATTGTTACTTTAGAGTTATCTTCAAATGTAAGATCTCCATGATTGGTAGTTGCCTGATTGGTATAAGTGGGATATAATGAATAAACCGGGCTTGTAAGATCACCCGGAATATAGAACGTTTTATACGCTCTCGGATCAATTTTATTGGGTAGTCCATCCAACCAATATCCTGCACTAGGATCGTTGGTCATTGTGGTGAACTGTTGATCATACTTTATGCCAACATAGTCAGATGCCTTAACTGCTGTATGTTGAGCTGCAGGTAATTGCTCTGTGGAACTTACTCCTCCTAAACCAATGTATAAATTATTAAGGGTTGCTGACAAGATTTGGGAGTTCCATTCTCTGGACATTACACCCGTTAAGGCATCCCAACCGGATTTTTCAGCCACTTTAAAATTATCTGCATTTGTAGCGATAAACATATTTGAATTGGCAGCTGCTTCAAATTCTGTTTTTGCTTTTGAAGGATCTACTTCAGCAATTCTCATAGCAATTCTCATTCTCATAGAGTTGGCATACTTTACCCATTGCGTCCAATTGAACCCATACACCATATCATGGGCATTAGCGTTTGATGGTGCTCCTTGGGTTGTGTCCATTTTTGCGACTGCATCTTTTAATTCTTCCAAAATAAAATAATACACTTCTTTTTCAGAATTAAAAGTAGGATTCGTTCCCTGAAAAGCCTGAATAGGTTGAGGTCCAAAATTATCCGAAAATTCACTCATTAAATAAGCTCTCCAAATTCTGGAAACCTGAATGACATTGTCATAATAAGGTTTTCCTTGCCCGGCCGCCTTTTTTTCATTAGCCAATTGAATAGCCGCATTCGCATTATTCAGCCAATCTGAAACGTATTTCCAATATTCGGAAGTCCAGGAATCGTCGTAAGTTCCACCTGCAATTCCTGTTGATAAATGCTGTCTCGCTGCCGTTTTCCAGTATAAAACAAAAACACGTTCTGCAATATTAGGATCCTGCTGAGCGCCAAGAATTGAGTTATTTAAGAAATATTCAGGTTCTGCCTTATTAGCGTCTACGGCAAATGGGTTATTGTTGATTTCTTCAAAATCATTGCATGAAGTACATAATAAACCGATGGTAAAAAATGATAAGATATATTTTTTCATTGTTTCAGTTTTTAATTAAAAGCCTAAAGTAATTGTAAATAAATAAGATCTTGAAGTAGGAAAAGCAAGGTTTTCAAATCCTGTAGCATTAGAATTAATTGCGAATACAGATTCCGGATCAATTCCTTTTGCTTTACTGTAGATCATCCAGACATTATTGGCCGTAAAAGCAACTTTAGCACTCTGCAAGGCTAATTTTTGGAAAATACTTTTAGGGAAATTATACGTCAGCTGAATATTTCTTAAACGAATGTTGGTAGCATCATAAATATTCTGTTCCGTAATTCCTAAATTTCCAGATGTTACAGCTCCCCAATAATCCTGCTGAGTTATTTCTTTGGTATTTGCTGTATAACCGCCATTTCCTTCCACTACGGCATCCAAAATCATATTATCACGTTTTCCTCCGGGCGCAGTGTCTGCAGCAAGTCCATTAGCTTGTAATGCTGCTTGCGTTGCGGAGAAAAATTTACCTCCGATTCTTCCGTCAATTAAAAATGAAAGTCCAATATTTTTATATACAAAGCTGTTGGTAAAGCCAAACAAAGCCCTCGGAGTCTGATCTCCAAGATAATATTGGTCTTGAGTAGCCTGTGGCAATCCATTTTGATCCACAATCAGTTTTCCGTAATGAGGACTAGCGGTATCTTCTACTCTCAAGAATTTCGTTCCATAAATTGCACCATAAGGTTTTCCTACTTCAGCGAAGAAAGCAACGTTATCAAAACCTGATAGAGGATATTTTGAAATATTTCCATCAATTTTATCGATGTTACTTTTTAAAGTTGAAAAATTAGCATTTACGTTCCACGCAAAATTTTCCTTCTTAGAAATATCTGTATTCAAAACAAATTCAAATCCTTTATTATGCAGCCCTCCTGAATTAATCATCATTCTTTCATATCCGGATAGCGGGTTTATCGGAATAGCTATAAGCTGATCAGTCGCATTATTATTAAAATAG